>NZ_CP154825.1:7275529-7881823 GCF_041897805.1 Actinokineospora auranticolor | reverse complement strand
GACGACGGTGCGGATCGCCGGATGAGGACGATCCGCCGCAGGCTTTACGGCCTCCTCTTCATCGCCCTGGTGATCGGGCTGGTGGGGCTCAGCATCGCCTTCTACAACAAGGCGTTCACCCCGGTCGCCTCCGTCACCCTGACCACGGACAAGGTCGGCAACCAGCTCGCCGTCCACTCCGACGTCAAGGTGCGCGGTCTCATCGTCGGCGAGGTCCGCGGCATCACCCCCACCCAGCGGGGCGCCGAGCTGGACTTGGCGCTGGACCCGGAGAAGATCGACGTCATCCCGGGCAACGTCTCCGCCCGCTTCCTGCCCAAGACCCTCTTCGGCGAGCGCTACGTCGCCCTCCAGATCCCCGCGGACGCCGCGCCGACCCCGTTGCGCGCCGGGGACCGCATCCGCCAGGACACCTCCGTCGCGGCCGTCGAACTCGAGGACGCCCTCGAGAGCCTGCTGCTCGTGCTGCAAGCCGTGCAGCCGCAGAAGTTGTCGAGCACGCTTTCCGCGATCTCCACCGCCCTCGACGGTCGGGGCGAGCAACTGGGCAAGACCCTCGCCGACCTCGGAGAACTCGTCGGTGAGCTCAACCCGCACCTGCCGAAATTGCGGGAAGACCTGCGCGCATTGGCCAAGGTCAGCGACACCTACAACGACGCGGCCCCCGACCTCGTGCAGGCCCTCACCGACCTGACCGCCACCTCGCGGACCATCGCCGACCAGCGCGCGAACCTCGACCTCCTCTACGCGAGCACCACCACCGCGTCGCGCGACCTGGAGGCGTTCCTGCGGGTCAACCGGAACAACCTGATCCGGCTCGCCGACACCTCCCGCCCCACGCTGGAGACCCTGGCCCGGTACTCGCCGGAGTACCCGTGCCTGCTGCAGTTGATGTCCGAGGACGTGACCGCGCTGGACCAGGCCTTCGGCAAGGGCACCGACAAGCCCGGCCTGCACGCCACCATCGAGATCACCGTCAACCGCGGCCCCTACCGGCCGGGGGTGGACGAGCCGCGCTACGACGAGGACCGCGGCCCGCGCTGCTACGACTTCAAGCAGTTCCCCTCGCCGTTCCCGCAGTCCCCGCCCGACGGCCCGCTGCGCGACGGCGCGTCCAACCCGCCGCCCGCGCGGTCGGTGCAGGACGGCCTGCTGCCGCCGACCAACGCGGCGAACCTCGGTCAGACCACGCCCAACGCCGCCCAGGGCGCGGACACCGGCATCGCCAACTCCCCGGCGGAGGCCGCGTTCGTGGCCCAGTTGATCGCGCCGGACATGGGTGTCGCGCCGGAGCAGGTGCCGAGTTGGAGCACGCTGCTGCTCGGCCCCGTCTTCCGCGGCTCGGAGGTGGGGTTCCGATGAGGGGACTCGCCGCGCCGCTGGTCAAGCTGGCCCTGTTCATGGTGATCACGGTCGCCGCCACCGGGATCCTGGCGCTGAGCATCACCAACGCCGACCTCAGCGAGACCGCGACCTACGGTGCCCGCTTCACCGACGCCACGCTCCTGCTGCCGGGCGACGACGTGCGGATCGCCGGTGTGCGGGTCGGGCAGGTCGAGGACGTCGAGGTGGCCGACCGCAACCAGGCGCACGTCAGCTTCTCCGTCGACGCGGGCCGCAAGCTGCCCGCGTCGGTCACCGCGCAGATCAAGTTCCGCAACCTCGTCGGCCAGCGCTACCTCGCCCTCGGCCAGGGCACCGGCGCCGACCCCAACGCCGTGCTCGAACCCGGCGGCACCATCCCGATCGGCCGCACCCGCCCCGCCCTCGACCTGACCGCCCTGTTCAACGGCTTCAAGCCGCTGTTCCAGGCCCTCTCGCCGGACGACGTCAACAAGCTCTCCTACGAGATCATCCAGGTGCTCCAGGGGGAGGGCGGCACCGTCGAGACGCTGCTGGCCCACACGGCGTCGCTGACCAGCACGCTCGCCGACAAGGACCGGGTCATCGGCGAGGTCATCACCAACCTCAACAGCGTGTTGACCACGGTCAACTCGCGCGGCGCCGAGCTGTCCGAGCTGATCACCCAGGTCCAGCAGTTGGTCAGCGGGCTGGCCGAGGACCGCGAACCCATCGGCGAGGCCATCGACGCGCTCGGCGGGCTGGCCACCACCACCTCCGGTCTGCTCCAGGACACCCGCGAACCGCTCAAGCAGGACATCGCGGCGCTTGGCGGGTTGGTGCACAACCTGAACGACAATGAGCAGGTCGTGGAGCACTTCATCCAGTTCCTGCCGACGAAGACCGCCGCGCTCACCCGGACCGTCAGCTACGGGTCCTGGTTCAACTTCTACCTCTGCGAGGCCTCCGGCGAGGTCGGCGTGCCCGGTCTGGTCAGCACGCCGCTGGAGATCCCGGTCCTGCCCGCGACCCAGGCGAGGTGTTCCGGATGAGGTCCTTCCGCTCCCGCAACCCCGTCCCCATCGGCCTGGTCAGCCTGCTCACCATCGCGCTGGTGCTGCTCGCCGCCGTGTACTCCGACGACCTGCCGATCATCGGCGGCGGCACCACCTACAGCGCCGAGTTCAGCGAGGCCGCCGGGCTCCGCCCGGACGACGAGGTCCGGATCGCGGGCGTCAAGGTCGGCAAGGTGTCCGACGTGGCGCTCGACCGCGACCGGGTGGTGGTCAGCTTCAAGGTCCGCGACGCCTGGGTCGGCGACCGCACCCGGGCCGAGATCAAGATCAAGACGTTGCTGGGGCAGAAGTTTCTCGCCCTCGACCCGGCGGGCGAGCGGCCGCTGGACCCCGGCACCCGCATCCCGCGCGACCGCACCACCGCCCCCTACGACGTGCTGGAGGCCTTCCGCGGCCTGGCCGACACGGTCAACGAGGTCGACACCGAGCAGCTCGCCCGCAGCTTCGAGGTGATCTCCGAGACCTTCGCCGACACCCCCGACGACGTGCGCGGCGCGCTCACCGGCCTCCAGTCGCTCTCGCGCACGATCTCGTCCCGCGACCAGGAGTTGGCCCGGCTGCTCGACAACACCCGGCAGATCAGCAAGACCCTGGCCGACCGCGACGCCGAGGTCGTCAAGCTGCTCTCCGACGGCAGCCTGCTGCTCGACGAGCTGAACAACCGCAAGCAGGCCATCACCAAGCTGCTCGCGGGCACCCGCGAGCTGGCGAGCGAGTTGCAGGGCCTGGTGGCGGACAACAACGCCCAGCTCGGGCCCGTGCTCCAGAGCCTCGACAAGCTCACCACGATGCTGCAGCGCAACCAGGACTCGCTGGCCCAGGGCATCCAGAAGTTCGCCCCCTTCGTGCGCCAGTTCAACAACGCCATCGGCACCGGGCGCTGGTTCGACAACTACATCTGCGGGTTGCTGCCGCCGTCGATCGGCCCGGTCAACCAGCCGGGTTGCCTGGGGGAGGGGAAATGAGCACCTTCGCCACCAAGCGCGCCCGGGACGCGGCCCGCGTCGTCGCGCTGGCCGCCGTGCTGGGGCTGGTCGTCGCGGGCAGCCTGTGGTGGCTGCTGCGCGACCCCGGTCAGAAGCGCTACACCGCGCTGTTCTCCGGGGTCGTCGGCCTGTACGAGGACAACGACGTGCGGGTGCTGGGCGTGCGGATCGGCACCGTCGACAAGGTCACCCCGCGCGGCGACCACGTCGAGGTGGAGTTGCTCGTCGACCGGACCGTCGAGATCCCGGCCGACGCGAGCGCGGTGATCGTGGCGCCGTCGCTGGTGTCCGACCGCTACGTCCAGCTCGGCCCCGCCTACACCGGCGGACCGGTCATGGCGACCGGCGCCGTCATCCCGCGCGAGCGCACCGCCACCCCGCTGGAGGTCGACGACCTCTACGCCAGCCTGACCCGGGTCAGCGAGACCCTCGGGCCCAACGGCGCCAACGCCGACGGCGCGCTGTCGGACCTGATCACCACCCTGGCCCGCAACCTCGACGGCAACGGCCAAGCCGTGCACGACACCATCACCCAGCTCGGGCAGCTCAGCGGCACGCTCTCGGGCAACTCCGACGACCTGTTCGGCACCATCACCGAGCTGCAGCGGTTCACCAGCACCCTGGCCGCGAGCGACGAGCAGGTGCGCCGGTTCAACACCGAGCTGGCCGAGGCCGCGCGGTTCCTCTCCGGGGAGAAGGAGAACCTGGCCGCCGCCGTCGACCAGCTCGGCGTCGCGCTGGGCACGGTGAAGGCGTTCATCAACGACAACCGCGGCGCCATCAAGTCCAATGTGGACAAACTGGCCGGGATCACCCAGGTGCTCGTCGACCAGCGGGCCGCGCTCGCCGAGACCCTCGACGTCGCCCCGCTGGCGCTGAGCAACGTGGTGAACAGCTACAACGCGTCCTCCGGCACCCTCGACGCCCGGGCCAACCTCAACGAGCTGGCCCAGCCGCCGATCGTGACCGTCTGCAAGCTGGTCCGCCAGGGCACCGCGAAACCGCTGCCCACCACCCTCGCCGACCTCTGCGACAAGCTGGCCCCGGTGGTCCAGGGCGCGGTGCCGCTGCAATCACCGGCGCAGATCATCCAGGGCATGCGCGACGGGAAGCTGCCGTCCCTGCCGCTCCCGGTCGTCGGCGACGTCTACGCGGTAGGGGGTCGGTGATGGCGCGCACGAGGCTCGCCGCGCTCCTGGCGGCCACCGCGCTCGCGGTGTCCGGCTGCGGGTTCACCGGCATCTACGACCTCCCGCTGCCCGGCGGCGCCGACACCGGTGACCACCCCTACCGGGTCAAGGTCCGGTTCCACGACGTCCTCGACCTCGTCCCGCAGTCCGGGGTGAAGGTCAACGAGGTCGCCGTCGGCCGGGTCGAGGACATCGCGCTCACCCCCGACGGCTGGAACGCGGAGGTGACGCTGCTGGTCAACGGCGACGTCGACCTGCCCGCCAACGCCTTCGCCAAGCTGCGCCAGTCCAGCCTGCTCGGCGAGAAGTTCGTCGAGCTGTCACGGCCCCCGGCCGGGCAGGACACCGGCGGCAGGCTCGTCGACGGCGCCGTGATCCCGCTGGAGCGCACCAACCGCAACACCGAGGTCGAAGAGGTCCTCGGCGCGCTGTCGATGCTGCTCAACGGCGGCGGCGTCGAACAGCTGCGGGACATCACCCGCGAACTCAACGCCGCGACCGCGGGAAACGAGACGAACATCCGCGCCCTGCTCGACAACGTCAACCGCATGGTCACCACGCTCGACGCGGGCAAGGCCGACATCACCCGCGCCCTCGACGGCGTCAACCGGCTCGCGGTGACCCTCAACGGCCAGAAGGACCGGATCGTCGGTGTCGTCGACGGCATCGGCCCGGGGCTCCAAGTGCTCACCGAGCAGCGCGGGCAGTTGGTCACCATGCTGCAGAGCCTCGACGCGCTCTCCGGCGTCGCCGTGGACACCGTCAACCGCAGTCAGGCCGACCTCGTCGCCGACCTCAAGGCGCTGACCCCGACCCTGCGGAAGCTGGGCGAGGCCGGGGACACCCTGCCCCGGTCGCTGGAGCTGATGTTCACCTTCCCCTTCACCGACCAGGCCGCGAAGGGCGTCAAGGGCGACTACTTCAACCTCTACGCCAAGGTCGACCTCAACCTCCAAAGCGTCCTCGACAACCTCAGCCGCACCCGGCAGAACCCGCTGCAGGACGTCCCGATCGTCGGCGGCGCCACCAACGGGACGCCGGGTGTGCCGACCAACGCCCCGCCGCCGCTGCCGATCCCGGTCATCGGGGGTGGCCAACCCGTAGCGGGAAATCCCGTCCAACCCGGGCAAACCGGTCAAGCGTCCGGACTCGGCGGTCTCTTCGACGTCCTCCTCGGCGGCGGTGCCTGATGCTCACCAAGACCGTCCGACTACAGCTGGTCGCCTTCTTCGTCGTCGCCGTGCTGGCCGTGGTCTACGCCGCCTTCCGGTTCACCGACCTCGGCCGCGTCTTCGGCGCCAACGGCTACCGCGTCACCATGGAACTGGCCGACTCCGGCGGCATCTTCACCAACGCCGAGGTCACCTACCGCGGCGTGAACGTCGGCCGGGTCGGCCAACTGCGGCTCACCCACGACGGCATCGAGGTCGACCTCGACATCGAACCCGGCGCCCCGCCCATCCCCGCCGACCTCGACGCGGTGGTGGCCAACCGGTCGGCGGTCGGCGAGCAGTTCGTGGACCTGCGCCCCCGCGCCGACGGCGGCACCGCGCTCGCCGAGGGCGCGGTCATCCCCGTGGCCCGCACCAAGACCCCGGTCGGCACCGACACCGTCATCCGCGACCTCAACAGCCTCGCCAACTCGGTGCCCACCGAGGACCTGCGCACCGTTGTCGACGAACTCGACAAGGCGTTCGCGGGCACCGGCGGCGACCTGCGGCTGCTGCTCGACACCACCGGGGAGTTCACCCAGGCCGCCCGCGACAACCTGCCGCAGACCATCAAACTCATCGACGACGGCGCCATCGTGCTCGGCACCCAGGCGGCGCAGGCGGGCAACATCCGCTCCTTCGCCACCGACCTGCGCGACCTCTCCGGTCGACTGCGCGCCGCCGACCCGGGGATCCGCAGGCTGATCGCCGAGACCCCCGGCACCGCCGACGCGGTCGTCGGCTTCCTCCGCGAGTCCGGGCAGGGCCTGGGCTACCTCACCGCCAACCTGCTGACCACGTCCGACATCCTCGTCACCCGCGTCGACGGGCTGGAGATGGCGCTGGTCGCCTACCCGGTCGTGGCCGTCGGACCCAAGACCGTCGTCCCCGGCGACGGCACCGCCCACCTCGGGCTCGCGCTCAACCTGTTCGACCCGCCGAGCTGCACCCGCGGCTACGAGGGCACCAAGCACCGCGACGGCGACGACCTCGCCCCGGCCGCGGAGAACTCGCGCGCCTACTGCGCCGAACCGGTCGGCAGCCCGATCAACGTGCGCGGCTCGCAGAACGCGCCCTTCGGCGGCAAACCCGTCCAGCCGACCCCCGACGAGTTGGCCGCCAACCGCGACCGACCCGCCGAGGAACTCGCCGAACTCGCCCGCGGCAGCGTCCCCGGTGCCATCGCCGAACCCGGCGTGCACCCGGTCGGCAGCCTCGGGCAGCTGCTCGGCCTCGGCGGCTGACCAGTCACCTACCTTCGGGTAACCTGCTGCCTCCCACCAGGTTGGAGCGTCATGACCACCACCGACACCCAGGAACCGGCCGACCCCGAGACCACCGCCGCCGACCCCGGTGCGCGGCCGTCCGGCAGGCGCGGGCCGAACCCGTTCGTGCTGGCGGCGCTCGTGCTCGTGGTGGTCGCGGGCGGGCTCGCGACCTGGTTCGGCGTCGGCTGGCTGCGCGCGGCCAACGACGACGACCTCGCGGTGGCGGGCGTGCGCGACGAGGTGTCCCGGGTCGGCGCCGCCGCGCTGGTCACCTTCACCAGCATCGACCACAACCGGCTCGACGAGGGCCTCGACCGCTGGGAGGGCGTGACCACCGGCCCCCTGCGCGACGAGGTCGTGCGCCGCCGCGCCGACACCCGCGCCGCCTTCGACCAGGCCAAGACGGTGGCCACCGGGACCATCCTCAAGTTCGCGGTCACCGAGCTGCGCGAACGCGAGGGCAAGGCCGTGGCGATCGCCGCGGTGATGGTGAACGTGGGGGTCGACGGCAAGCCGGGGGAGGGCAAGCAGATGCGCCTGCAGGTCGGGCTCGACCGCACCCCCGAGGGCTGGAAGCTCAGTTCCTTCGCCCCCGTCCAGAACGTCCCGGCCGGCTGAGGCGCGCGCCACCCAGCGCCGAGCCCAGCCCCGAGTCGAGGAGCCCACCGTGCCGACCCCGCCCCGCCGCCGCCCCGCCGGTCCACCCGCGCGCCGCCCCCGCGTCGCGGGCATCCGCAGGCCCGCCGGCCCCGGTAACCCGAACACCCCCGAGGCCGCCGATCCGACCGGTGCTCCCGAAGCCCCGGACACCGTCGCGACCCCCGAGCCCGCTCCCCAGCCGTTCCCCCGCGCGGACGAACCGGTCGAACCGGACCTCGAACCGGCGGCTGTCGAACCGCGCGCGGAGCAAGAAGAGATGGTGTCGACCGACGGCGTGATCGGCGCGGAACCCGTCGACGGCCTTGGTGACCAGGTCGAACCGGTCGACGAGGAGCCCGCGCGGCGGCCGTCGCCGCGGCCGAGCGGGAAGCACCGGGCCAGGTCGGAGCCGTACCCGGACACCTCCGGCCCCGAGCGCGCCGGACGCGCGCCGCGGTACGGGGCCACCGCCGAGCGGTCCCGATCGCGCGGGATCAACACCGCCATCGCGCTGGGGGTGCTCGCCCTGGGCCTGGCCGGGCTGGCGCTGTGGTTCAAGGGTGAGGCCGACTCGCTCACCGCGGGCGTCGACAGCGGGAACCGGGCCATCACGGACACGGCCGCGACCAGCGAGGTCATCGGCAAGCTCACCGTGGCCGTCGAGCGCACCCTGTCCTACGACTACGCGAACCTCGACGCCAGCGCCAACGCCGTGCGCGACACGCTGGTCGGCAGGGCCGTCTGCGAGTACGACAGCATCCTCGGCGAGCTGCGCAAGCTCGCCCCTGAGAAGAAGATCGTGCTGACCACCAAGGTCCGTAACCTCGGCGTCCAGCGGCTCGACGGCGACCGGGTCGACGCGCTGGTCTTCATCGACCAGACGACCACGCACGCCGCCGACGGCGCCACCACCGGCAGCGCGGCCATGTTCGGCCTCCGCGCGGAGCGCGTCGGGGGTGCCTGGAAGATCACCGACGTGGACTTCCTCGGCCAGCCCCTGGCCGACGGCAAAGCCCCCGCCACCTGCTGACCGCCGCCCGGCTAGCAGCGGTGTTTCCCCTGGTCAAGCCTTGATCGGTGAGGTCGCGAACACTGCTGCAAAAGTGGTCTGCTTCGCGTGGCATCTTGACTCCGGGACCCGGCGGGGTCAGGCTGTTACCCAGCACGTACTGAGCGGGAGGACCGAGTTGAGCGGCGGGCCTCGACAGTCGCCTCTATAGTGGCTAGACTGCCCCTTTGCGCTGCCCACTTTCCGCACGCCCTTTGCCAAGAGCTAGGATGTTGGGCACCACGGCACCCTTGACAGACGCGTTATAAGTCTTGCCGACGCGGCTGTCAACCGCTCATAGTCCTGGAAGGACGCATCTTGGCAGTCTCCCGCGCGACCAAGGCCACTGCTGCGACCAACTCCACCCCCTCGAACTCGGGCATCCCGGGCGCCCCGCGCCGGGTCTCCTTCGCGAAGATCCGCGAGCCCCTGGGCACCCCCAACCTGCTGGACCTGCAGATCCAGTCGTTCGAGTGGTTCACCGGCGCCGAGGCGTGGTTCCAGCGCCGCGTCGACGCAGGCGACGAGAACCCCGTCGGTGGCCTTGAGGAAGTCCTCAACGAGATCTCGCCGATCGAGGACTTCTCCGGTTCCATGTCGCTCTCCTTCTCCGACCCGCGCTTCGACGAGGTCAAGGCCTCGGTCGAGGAGTGCAAGGACAAGGACATGACCTACGCGGCGCCGCTGTTCGTCACCGCGGAGTTCACCAACAACACCACCGGCGAGATCAAGAGCCAGACCGTCTTCATGGGCGACTTCCCGGTGATGACGAACAAGGGCACGTTCGTCATCAACGGCACCGAGCGGGTCGTGGTCTCGCAGCTGGTGCGCTCCCCGGGCGTCTACTTCGACACCGCGATCGACAAGACCACCGACAAGGACGTCTTCAGCGTCAAGGTCATCCCGAGCCGCGGCGCGTGGCTGGAGTTCGACGTCGACAAGCGCGACACCGTCGGCGTGCGCATCGACCGCAAGCGCCGCCAGCCGGTCACCGTGCTGCTCAAGGCGCTCGGCTGGACCACCGAGGCCATCCGCGAGCGCTTCTCCTTCTCCGAGACGCTGATCGCGACCCTCGAGAAGGACCACACCGCGGGCACCGACGAGGCGCTGCTCGACATCTACCGCAAGCTGCGCCCGGGCGAGCCGCCGACCAAGGAGTCCGCGCAGACCCTGCTGGAGAACCTGTTCTTCAAGGACAAGCGCTACGACCTGGCCAAGGTCGGCCGCTACAAGGTCAACAAGAAGCTCGGCCTGCGGCTGCCCACCGACGTCGGCGTGCTCACCGAGGACGACATCGTCACCACCATCGAGTACCTGGTGCGCCTGCACGCCGGTGACACCACGATGACCGTGGGCAAGGGCGAGGACGCCGTCGAGGTGCCGGTCGAGGTCGACGACATCGACCACTTCGGCAACCGCCGCCTGCGCACCGTCGGCGAGCTGATCCAGAACCAGATCCGGGTCGGCCTCTCCCGCATGGAGCGCGTCGTCCGCGAGCGGATGACCACCCAGGACGTCGAGGCGATCACCCCGCAGACCCTGATCAACATCCGGCCCGTGGTGGCCGCGATCAAGGAGTTCTTCGGCACCTCGCAGCTCTCGCAGTTCATGGACCAGACCAACCCGGTCGCCGGTCTGACCCACAAGCGCCGCCTCTCGGCGCTGGGTCCCGGCGGTCTGTCCCGCGAGCGCGCGGGCATGGAGGTCCGCGACGTCCACCACAGCCACTACGGCCGCATGTGCCCGATCGAGACCCCGGAAGGCCCGAACATCGGCCTGATCGGCTCGCTGTCGAGCTACGCGCGGGTCAACCCGTTCGGCTTCATCGAGACGCCGTACCGCAAGGTCGTCGAGGGCCAGGTCACCGACCAGATCGACTACCTGACCGCGGACGAGGAGGACCGGCACGTCATCGCGCAGGCCAACGCGCCGCTCGACGACCAGAACCACTTCGCCGAGGAGCGCGTGCTCGTCCGCAAGAAGGGCGGGGACGTCGAGTTCATCGAGCCCTTCGACGTGGACTACATGGACGTCTCGCCGCGGCAGATGGTCTCGGTCGCCACCGCGATGATCCCGTTCCTCGAGCACGACGCGGCCAACCGCGCGCTCATGGGCGCGAACATGCAGCGCCAGGCCGTGCCGCTGCTGCGCAGCGAGTCCCCGCTGGTGGGCACCGGCATGGAGCTGCGCGCCGCGGTCGACGGCGGCGACCTGGTCGTCGCGGCCAAGGCCGGTGTGATCGAGGAGCTGTCCGCGGACTTCATCACCGTGATGGCCGACGACGGCACCCGCCAGACCTACGGCATGCACAAGTTCCGCCGCTCCAACCAGGGCACCTGCATCAACCAGAAGCCCATCGTCGGTGAGGGCGACCGGGTCGAGGCGGGTCAGGTCATCGCCGACGGGCCGTGCACCGAAGACGGCGAGATGGCCCTGGGCAAGAACCTGCTCGTGGCGATCATGCCGTGGGAGGGCCACAACTACGAGGACGCGATCATCCTGTCGCAGCGCCTCGTGCAGGACGACGTGCTCACCTCGATCCACATCGACGAGCACGAGATCGACGCGCGGGACACCAAGCTCGGCGCCGAGGAGATCACCCGGGACATCCCGAACGTCTCCGAGGAGGTCCTGGCGGACCTGGACGAGCGCGGCATCATCCGGATCGGCGCCGAGGTCGGCGCGGGCGACATCCTGGTCGGCAAGGTCACCCCGAAGGGCGAGACCGAGCTGACCCCGGAGGAGCGGCTGCTGCGCGCGATCTTCGGCGAGAAGGCCCGCGAGGTCCGCGACACCTCGCTGAAGGTGCCGCACGGCGAGACCGGCAAGGTCATCGGCATCCGGGTGTTCTCCCGCGAGGACGAGGACGAGCTGCCCCCCGGCGTCAACGAGCTGGTCCGGGTCTACGTGGCGCAGAAGCGCAAGATCCAGGACGGCGACAAGCTCGCGGGCCGCCACGGCAACAAGGGCGTCATCGGCAAGATCCTCCCCGTGGAGGACATGCCGTTCCTCGCCGACGGCACCCCCGTCGACGTCGTGCTGAACACCCACGGTGTGCCCCGACGGATGAACATCGGCCAGATCCTGGAGTCCCACCTCGGGTGGATCGCCAAGCAGGGCTGGCAGATCGAGGGCAACCCGGAGTGGGCGAGCATGCTCCCCGAGGACCTGCACGACGTGGAGCCCGACACGAACACCGCCACCCCGGTGTTCGACGGCGTCCGGGAGAACGAGCTGTCCGGCCTGCTGGCCTCGACCCGCCCCAACCGGGACGGCGAGCGCATGGTCAAGGAGGACGGCAAGGCGACGCTGTTCGACGGCCGCAGCGGCGAGCCGTACCCGTACCCGGTCTCGGTCGGCTACATGTACATCCTCAAGCTGCTGCACCTGGTCGACGACAAGATCCACGCCCGCTCGACCGGCCCGTACTCGATGATCACCCAGCAGCCGCTCGGCGGTAAGGCCCAGTTCGGTGGCCAGCGCTTCGGTGAGATGGAGTGCTGGGCGATGCAGGCCTACGGCGCGGCCTACACGCTGCAGGAACTGCTGACGATCAAGTCCGACGACGTGGTCGGCCGCGTGAAGGTCTACGAGGCCATCGTCAAGGGCGAGAACATCCCCGAGCCGGGCATCCCCGAGTCGTTCAAGGTGCTCCTCAAGGAGCTCCAGTCGCTGTGCCTGAACGTGGAGGTGCTGTCCAGCGACGGCGCCGCCATCGAGATGCGCGACGGGGACGACGAGGACCTGGAGCGCGCCGCCGCCAACCTGGGCATCAACCTGTCCCGCAACGAATCCCCGTCTGTGGACGACGTCGTCAATTGATCTCGCCACCCGCGCGGTGACCGGTTTCCGGTCACCGCGCGGGCACCATCCCCCATCACCAAGCTGTAAGCAAAGGGGAGAAGGAACTCCGCGTGCTGGACGTTAACTTCTTTGATGAGCTCCGCATCGGCCTCGCCACCGCCGATGACATCCGCCAGTGGTCGTTCGGCGAGGTCAAGAAGCCCGAAACCATCAACTACCGGACCCTGAAGCCGGAAAAGGATGGTCTGTTCTGCGAGAAGATCTTCGGTCCCACCCGGGACTGGGAGTGCTACTGCGGCAAGTACAAGCGCGTGCGCTTCAAGGGCATCATCTGTGAGCGCTGCGGCGTCGAGGTCACCCGCGCCAAGGTGCGCCGCGAGCGCATGGGCCACATCGAGCTGGCCGCGCCGGTCACCCACATCTGGTACTTCAAGGGCGTGCCGAGCCGCCTGGGCTACCTGCTGGACCTGGCGCCCAAGGACCTCGAGAAGATCATCTACTTCGCCGCGTACGTGATCACCACGGTGAACACCGAGCTGCGCCACAACGACCTCCCGACGCTCGAGTCGGAGATGAGCGTCGAGCGCCGCCAGGTGGAGAACAAGCGCGACGCCGACATCGAGGGCCGCGCCCAGAAGCTCGAGGCCGACCTGGCCCAGCTCGAGGCCGAAGGCGCCAAGAGCGACGTGCGCCGCAAGGTCAAGGAGGGCGGCGAGCGGGAGATGCGCCAGCTCCGCGACCGCGCCCAGCGCGAGCTGGACCGCCTCGACGAGATCTGGTCCACCTTCACCAAGCTCGACGTCAAGCAGCTCATCGCCGACGAACTGCTCTACCGCGAGCTGATCGACCGCTACGGCGACTACTTCACCGGCTCGATGGGCGCCGAGGCCATCCAGACCCTGGCCCGCGACTTCGACGTCGACGCCGAGGCGGACAACCTGCGGGAGACCATCCGCTCCGGCAAGGGCCAGAAGAAGCTGCGCGCGCTCAAGCGGCTCAAGGTCGTCGCGGCGTTCCAGGCCACCCGGAACTCGCCGATGGGCATGGTCCTCGACTGCGTCCCGGTGATCCCGCCGGACCTGCGGCCGATGGTCCAGCTCGACGGTGGCCGCTTCGCCACCTCGGACCTCAACGACCTGTACCGCCGCGTGATCAACCGCAACAACCGGTTGAAGCGGCTGATCGACCTCGGCGCGCCCGAGATCATCGTCAACAACGAGAAGCGGATGCTGCAGGAGGCCGTCGACGCGCTGTTCGACAACGGCCGCCGCGGCCGTCCGGTCACCGGCCCGGGCAACCGGCCGCTGAAGTCGCTGTCCGACCTCCTCAAGGGCAAGCAGGGCCGGTTCCGGCAGAACCTGCTCGGCAAGCGCGTCGACTACTCCGGCCGTTCGGTCATCGTGGTCGGCCCGCAGCTCAAGCTGCACCAGTGCGGCCTGCCCAAGGCGATGGCGCTCGAGCTGTTCAAGCCGTTCGTGATGAAGCGGCTGGTCGACCTCAACCACGCGCAGAACATCAAGTCCGCCAAGCGCATGGTCGAGCGCGCCCGCCCCGCCGTGTGGGACGTGCTGGAAGAGGTCATCACCGAGCACCCGGTGATGCTCAACCGCGCGCCCACCCTGCACCGACTCGGCATCCAGGCCTTCGAGCCGCAGCTGGTCGAGGGCAAGGCGATCCAGCTGCACCCGCTGGTCTGCGAGGCGTTCAACGCCGACTTCGACGGTGACCAGATGGCGGTGCACCTGCCGCTGTCGGCCGAGGCCCAGGCCGAGGCCCGGATCCTGATGCTGTCGTCGAACAACATCCTGTCCCCGGCGTCGGGTCGCCCGCTGGCGATGCCGCGTCTGGACATGGTCACCGGCCTCTACCACCTGACCCGCCCGAAGGCGGGCGGCCTGGGTGAGGGCCTGGCGTTCTCCTCGCCCGCCGAGGCGATCATGGCCTTCGACCGCAAGGTCATCGGCCTGCAGTCCGCGGTGAAGATCCGGATCTCGGACCGGTACCCGAGCCCGGAGATGCAGCCGGAGGAGTGGACCCCGGGCCAGCCGTGGCTGGCCGAGACCACCCTCGGCCGGGTGCTGTTCAACGAGCTGCTGCCGCCGGACTACCCGTTCATCAACGAGCCGATGCCGAAGAAGCGGCAGGCCGCGATCGTCAACGACCTCGCCGAGCGGTACCCGATGGTCACCGTGGCGCGGACGCTGGACAAGCTCAAGGACGCGGGCTTCTACTGGGCCACCCGCTCGGGCGTCACCATCGCCATCTCCGACGTCGTCGTGCCGCCCGCCAAGCAGGGCATCCTCGACGAGTACGAGAAGAAGGCCGACACCGTCGAGAAGCGCTACCAGCGCGGTCAGCTCTCCGCGTCGGAGCGCAACAACGAGCTGGTCAAGGTGTGGTCGAACGCGACCGAGGACGTCGCGCGCGCCATGGAGGAGAACTTCCCCGACGACAACCCGATCCCGACGATCGTGAAGTCCGGCGCGGCGGGCAACATGACCCAGATCCGCCAGCTCGCGGGCATGAACGGCCTGGTCACCAACCCGCGGGGCGAGTTCATCCCGCGGCCGATCAAGGCCAACTTCCGCGAGGGCCTGTCGGTGCTGGAGTACTTCATCGCCACGCACGGTGCCCGCAAGGGTCTGGCCGACACCGCGCTGCGCACCGCCGACTCGGGCTACCTGACCCGTCGTCTGGTGGACGTCTCGCAGGACGTCATCGTCCGCGAGGTCGACTGCGGCACCACGCGCGGCATCGTGATGAAGCTCGGCGAGCAGTTCGGCGAGAAGGTCGAGCGCGCCCAGTACGTCGAGACCGGCGTCTACGCGCGCTGCGTCGCCGACGAGGTCAAGGCGCCCAACGGCGAGGTCCTGCTCAACCGGGCCGACGACCTGGGCGACCCGGCGATCGAGAAGCTGCTCGACGCGGGCGTCACCAACGTCAAGGTGCGCTCCGTGCTCACCTGCGAGGCCCAGGTCGGCGTCTGCGCCACCTGCTACGGCCGCTCGATGGCGACCGGCCAGCTGGTCGACATCGGCGAGGCCGTCGGCATCGTGGCCGCGCAGTCCATCGGTGAGCCCGGCACGCAGCTGACCATGCGCACCTTCCAGCAGGGTGGCGTGGTCAACGACGACATCACCACGGGTCTGCCGCGTGTCCAGGAGCTCTTCGAGGCCCGCGTGCCCAAGGGCAAGGCGCCCATCGCCGACGTCGACGGCCGCGTCCGGATCGAGGACGGCGACCGGTTCTGGAAGATCACGCTGATCCCGGACGACGGCAGCGAGGAGATCATCTTCGAGAAGCTGTCCAAGCGCCAGCGGCTCGCGGCCACCCCGGACGGCCCGCTGTCCGACGGTGACCACGTGCTGGTCGGCCAGCAGCTCCTGGAGGGCACCCGGGACCCGCACGAGGTCCTGCGCGTGATGGGTCCCCGCGAGGCGCAGCTGCACCTGGTGGACGAGGTCCAGAAGGTGTACCGGGCCCAGGGTGTGTCGATCCACGACAAGCACATCGAGGTCATCGTCCGGCAGATGCTGCGCCGGGTCACGATCCTCGACAGCGGTGCGGCCGAGTTCCTGCCCGGCGCGCTCATCGAGCGGGCCGAGTTCGAGTCGGAGAACCGCCGCGTCGTGGCCGCCGGTGGCGAGCCCGCCTCCGGTCGCCCGGTGCTGATGGGTATCACCAAGGCGTCGCTGGCCACCGACTCGTGGCTCTCGGCCGCCTCCTTCCAGGAGACGACCCGGGTGCTCACCGACGCGGCCATCAACGGCCGCAGCGACAAGCTGGTGGGCCTCAAGGAGAACGTCATCATCGGTAAGTTGATCCCGGCCGGTACGGGCATCAACAAGTACCGCAACATCCAGGTCCAGCCGACCGAGGAGGCCCGGGTCGCCGCGTACGCGATCCCGTCCTACGACGACGGCTACTACACCCCGGATGTCTTCGGTACCGGCACCGGTGCCGCGGTTCCGCTGGACGACTACGACTTCGGCCGCGACTACCGCTGACCCACCGCGGTCGTTCCACCGGGATGGCCCCGGGAGCCCCACGGCTCCCGGGGCCATCCCCGTTCGCCGGGCCGAAATATGTGCTGGGGGCGGTAGGCGCGGGAGCGGGGCTGGGCCGTACGACTGGCTGTGGACACTCGGGCGGCTCGTCGCCGCCGTTTTCGTCTGTGTTGTCGTGGTTCTGGCCGGTTTCGCGGATGCCGTGGACCTGGCGGTCTACCGGGCCGGTGGCGAGGTGGTGCTGCGCGGGGGTGACCTCTACGGCAACCCCGTCTGGCAGGACCTCCGCTTCACCTACCCGCCCTTCTCCGCGATCGTCTTCACACCGCTGGCCCTGGTCCCGCTCACCGCGGCGAAGGTCCTGGTGGTCGCGGTCAACGGCGCGCTGCTCCTCTTCGCCGTCCACCGCGCGTGCCGTGCGGTGCGGCTCCGGGCCGTGCTGCCGATCGCGGCCGTCGTGCTGCTGACCGAGGCCGTGCACGCCAGCGTCTACGTCGGGCAGATCAACCTGCTCCTGCTCGCCCTGGTCCTGGTCGACGTCACCGGCCGGGGGCGCGGTATCGGCATCGGGTTGGCCGCGGGCCTGAAGCTGACCCCGCTGATCTTCGTCGGCTACCTGGTGGCCGTGCGCCGGTTCCGGGACGCGGCGGTGGCCGCGCTGGTCGCCACGAGCACGGTCGTGGCGGGCTTCCTCGTCCGCCCGGCCGATTCCGCGAACTACTGGCTCAAAGGGGCGTTCGCGGACACCGGCCGCATCTACGCCGACCTGACCTCGCCGCACAACCAGTCCCTGCGCGGGATGCTGCTGCGCGCGGGGTTCGAGCCCTGGGTGTGGGCCGTGACCGCCTGCGTCCTCGGCGCCGCGGCGCTGCTGGTCGCGGCGCTGGTCACCCGCCGCGGTGAGCGCCTGCTCGGTGCCACGGTCGTCGGGCTCGCGGGTGCCGCGGTGTCGCCTTGGTCGTGGGGGCACCACTGGGTTTGGGTCGTCCCGCTGACCGCGGTGGTGGTCGACCGGGTTTTCCGCCGTCGTGAACGGATCTGGGTGGTGCCGGGCGCGCTGCTGGTCGGCACGTTCCCCTGGGTCCTGGCGTTGGCCGACCCGCCGGACGGGAGCGGTCCGGCGGCGCTGACCGGCGGCCCGCTGCGGTTCGTGGTCGGGAACCTGTACCTGCTGCTGTTCCTGGCCGTGCTCGGCGCGGCGGCGGGGGGACGCGCCGCCGATCGGCTGCGCCACCCGGTGCAGACCACTCATCCCGTGGACCCACGACGGCCGTTCGCTCCCGCTCAGCCCACCCCGCTGCGCCGGACCCGGCGTGTCACCCGTCTGGCCGCGTTCGGACTCGATTGGCCTCCGATACGTTGCAGGCCAACGGTTTCGGCGGTCGCGTCGGGAGGCTCCGTGCTCGGTAGAATCGCAGCGGTCGCCCTACTCCTGTGTTTAGCCCTGCCCGGACTGGCGAGCGCGGAACCCGCGTCGCCCGCCGCGCGCGTCCTGTCCCCGGCGGACAACACACTCGTGCAGACCGGGGTACCGGTCACCCTGCGCGGTGAGTCGACCGGCGTCGGCGCCGACGGGGTCAAGTACACCGAGATCTCGTTGCACGACAACGACCACTTCGTGGTGATCGCGGGCGCGGGCGAGACCTCGTGGCAGTACACGATCACCCCAGCCGACTGGCAGATCGGCTCGCTGCGGGTGTGGACGCGCGTGGTCACCGACAACTGGGTCAGCACCACCAGCATCGCCCTCAACCTGCGGATCACCGACGGCACGCGGCCCGCCGTGACCTGCCCCTGCACGTTCAACCCGCCCGCGGCCCCCGACCGCTCCCGTCTCTACACCGAGCGGGAGCCCCTCGAACTCGGGTTCCGGTTCTTCACCGACCGCCCCGGCACCGTCACGGGCGTCAAGCTGGCCGACGCGGCACCGCTCGAACCCGGCACCACCGCGCGCCTGTGGGGGCCGCGCGGGCTGCTGGCCGAGACGTCCGACACCGGCGCCTTCCCCCGGCTCGACTTCGCCCGGCCGGTACCCGTCGACTCGCACACCGACTACGTCGTCTCGTACACGGCCCCGACCGGCACCTACTTCGCCACACCCGCGTACTTCACCGGCCCGGTCGGCAACCCGCCGATCATCGCCGGGTACGACAACTTCCAACCGTTCCCGTACGGCGCCCCCGGCCTCTACGGCCCCGCGCGGGCACGGCCCGACCAGACCTACAACGGCGCCAACTACTGGGTCTCGCCGGTCTTCGAGCCAACCGGCTGACCCGGTCCAACCAAGCGGAGGCCCCCTTGCCGCGCAAGCTGGCCGCGGTGCTCCTCGGGCTGCTCCTGTTCCCCGTGGTGGCCGCGAGCGCCCGGTCCACGCCCGACACGGGGAAACCGGACCCGAGCGTGACGACGGGGGTCGTGCGGTCCACCATCGCGCTGCCGCTGGCCGACGACGTCCTGCCGGTCGGCGTCCCGGTCCTGTTCGCGGGCGAGGCCAGCTACGACGGCCCGGTCGCCAAGCGCGTCACCGCCGTCGACATCTCCTTCGACGCCGGGCGGACCTGGCTGCGCGCGCAGGGCACGGGCCCGTGGAGCATCGAGCACGCCTTCACCGCCCCCGGCGCCCGCTCGGTCATCTCCCGCGCGACGGCCGAGGACGAGGTCGAGGTCTGGCAGACCGCGCTGCCGCTGCACGCGGGCACCGGGCCGCTGCCGAAGTTGGCCTGCGAGCGCTGCGAGTTCTGGCAGCCGAACCGCGGCGACACCCGCTACCTGCGCATCGACGACGACCCGCGGCCGGTGGAACTGGGCATCCGGTTCGCCGTGGACCGGCCCGGCCACATCACCGGCGTGCTGGGCTACAACTTCTACGACCAGGGCCGGGGCGAGCGCGTCGGTAGGCTCTGGTCGGCCGACGGCAAGCTGCTCGCGGAAGCCGGGCCCGCCACCTGGTTCAGCAACGAGTTCACCTTCGACACACCGGTTCCCGTCCGACCCGGACAGACCTATGTGGCCTCGTACTACACGCCCTACGGCCGCTACCCGGTCACCGCGCGCCACTTCACCGCGACCACCGTCCGCGCCCCCTTCATCACGAGGCCCAACGCGGGCGTGTACCGCTACGCCGACGAAGGACCCGTCCCGGAGAGCGGTGGCTTCCCGGACAAGTCGTTCGAGGCCAGCTACTACTGGACGATCCCGATCTTCGCGCCGACCCGGTAGTCCGACGTCCGTTCACCGGCGGGACCGCGCCCCGTCCGCTGTGCCTCGCTCGGCGGATCCGCACCCGCTCCGGCGCGCCTGCGCGCGGGGCTCGTCGGCCGCCTGCGCGGTGCGCGGGAGCGGCGCGCGGGGAATCTTCCGCGTCCCACCTGCGTTGATGGTCTGTGTCACCCCAAGAGGTGGTGACCTTCGCTCGTTCGGGTCGAGCTCGCCCGGCCGTTGTCGGGTACCCCCGTTTTGACCACTGGGACGCAGCCACGGTATCTTTGCTACTCGTGCCCGACCCATGTCGGGTCGGTCCGTGTGCCTGTGCCGCGCGGTTCGCTTCGGCGGGGTCGTTCAACCGACCTTCGCGGAGTGGACTCCTGCCAGTCACGCCGGAGTTCCTCCCGAACCCCGTTGGGATGATTCTCTTCCCCGCGCGGGTGCCGCGAGATCGGGCGACACGCCCGACCTCGGGGGGCGGGCGGAAGAGCAGGAACGCAAGTACACAGAGCCTTCGGCGCCCCGCGGGTGTCGAGAGTGAAAGAGAAAGCCGGTCTATGCCCACGATCCAGCAGCTGGTCCGCAAGGGCCGCCAGGACAAGGTCGCCAAGCAGAAGACTGCGGCTCTCAAGGGGAGCCCGCAGCGGCGTGGCGTGTGCACCCGCGTGTACACCACCACCCCGAAGAAGCCGAACTCCGCGCTCCGCAAGGTCGCTCGCGTCAAGCTGACCAGCGGTATCGAGGTCACGGCCTACATCCCTGGCGAGGGCCACAACCTGCAGGAGCACTCGATGGTGCTCGTGCGCGGTGGTCGAGTGAAGGACCTCCCGGGTGTCCGCTACAAGGTCATCCGCGGCTCGCTGGACACGCAGGGCGTGAAGAACCGCAAGCAGGCCCGCAGCCACTACGGCGCGAAGAAGGAGAAGAGCTGACATGCCCCGTAAGGGACCGGCCCCGAAGCGGCCGCTGATCTCCGACCCGGTGTACAGCTCGCCGCTGGTCACCCAGCTGATCAACAAGGTGCTCAAGGACGGCAAGCGCTCCGTCGCCGAGCGGATCGTCTACGGCGCCCTCGAGGGTGCCCGCGACAAGACCGGCACCGACCCGGTCGTGACGCTCAAGCGCGCGCTCGACAACGTGAAGCCCACCATCGAGGTGAAGAGCCGCCGCGTCGGTGGCGCCACCTACCAGGTGCCGATCGAGGTCAAGCCGGGTCGCTCCACCACCCTGGCGCTGCGCTGGCTCGTCTCCTTCTCCCAGGCCCGCCGCGAGAAGACCATGATCGAGCGGCTGATGAACGAACTCCTCGACGCCTCGAACGGCCTTGGCGCCTCCGTCAAGCGCCGCGAGGACACCCACAAGATGGCCGAGTCCAACAAGGCCTTCGCCCACTACCGCTGGTGAGCACGGGTCCCGGCCGACCCGGCCGGGACCCCAGCGGCGCCGTAGCTCAAGGACAGGGGAAGAACCCGTGGCACTCGACGTGCTGACCGACCTGGCCAAGGTCCGCAACATCGGGATCATGGCTCACATCGACGCGGGCAAGACCACGACGACCGAGCGGATCCTCTTCTACACCGGGATCAGCTACAAGATCGGCGAGGTGCACGACGGCGCCGCGGTCATGGACTGGATGGAGCAGGAGCAGGAGCGGGGGATCACCATCACCTCCGCCGCCACCACCTGCTTCTGGAAAGACCACCAGATCAACATCATCGACACCCCCGGGCACGTCGACTTCACCGTCGAGGTGGAGCGGTCGCTGCGGGTGCTCGACGGTGCTGTCGCCGTCTTCGACGGCAAGGAGGGCGTCGAGCCCCAGTCCGAGCAGGTGTGGCGCCAGGCCACCAAGTACGACGTGCCGCGCATCTGCTTCGTCAACAAGATGGACAAGCTCGGCGCCGACTTCTACTTCACCGTGCGCACCATCTCGGAGCGCCTCGGCGCCAAACCGCTGCCGCTGCAGCTGCCGATCGGCAGCGAGTCCGACTTCATCGGTGTCGTCGACCTGGTGGAGATGCGGGCGCTGACCTGGCGCGGTGAGGTCAAGAAGGGCGAGGACTACGCCGTCGAGGAGATTCCCGCGGATCTGGCCGAGAAGGCCGCCGAGTACCGCGAGGCGCTCATCGAGGCCGTCGCCGAGACCGACGACGCGCTCATGGAGCTCTACCTCGGTGGCGAGGAGCTGTCGGTCGAGCAGATCAAGGCGGGCATCCGCAAGATCGTGAACGACCGCTCGGCGTACCCGGTGCTCTGCGGCTCGGCGTTCAAGAACAAGGGCGTGCAGCCCATGCTCGACGCCGTGATCGACTACCTGCCCGCCCCGCTGGACGTGCCGCCGGTCGAGGGCACCCTGCAGGACGGCGAGACCAAGGTGACCCGCGCGCCGAGCAAGGACGAGCCGTTCTCCGGCCTGGCCTTCAAGATCGCGGTCCACCCGTTCTTCGGCAAGCTGACCTATGTCCGGGTCTACTCGGGCCGGGTCGCCTCCGGGTCCCAGGTCATCAACTCGACCAAGGACCGCAAGGAGCGCATCGGGAAGCTCTTCCAGATGCACGCCAACAAGGAGAACCCGGTCGACGAGGCCATCGCCGGTCACATCTACGCGGTCATCGGGCTCAAGGACACCACCACCGGTGAGACCCTGTGCGACCCGGCGAACCCGATCGTGCTGGAGTCGATGACCTTCCCGGACCCGGTCATCCAGGTCGCCATCGAGCCCAAGACCAAGGCCGACCAGGAGAAGCTGGGCACCGCGATCCAGAAGCTGGCCGAGGAGGACCCCACCTTCAAGGTCAACCTGGACCAGGAGACCGGCCAGACCATCATCGCGGGCATGGGCGAGCTCCACCTGGACATCCTGGTGGACCGCATGCGCCGCGAGTTCAAGGTCGAGGCCAACATCGGCAAGCCGCAGGTGGCCTACCGCGAGACCATCCGCAAGACGGTCGAGAAGCTGGACTACACCCACAAGAAGCAGACGGGTGGCTCCGGCCAGTTCGCGAAGGTCGTCATCAAGCTGGAGCCGCTGGCCAGCACGGACGGCGCGCTCTACGAGTTCGACAACGCGGTCACGGGTGGTCGCGTCCCGAGGGAGTACATCCCCTCGGTCGACGCCGGTGCGCAGGACGCCATGCAGTACGGTGTGCTCGCCGGATACCCGCTGGTCGGGTTGAAGCTGACGCTGCTCGACGGTGCCTACCACGAGGTCGACTCCTCCGAGATGGCGTTCAAGGTCGCCGGTTCCATGGCGCTCAAGGAGGCCGCCCGCAAGGCGAGCCCCGTGATCCTGGAACCGCTGATGGCGGTCGAGGTGACCACGCCCGAGGACTACATGGGCGACGTCATCGGCGACCTGAACTCCCGCCGCGGCCAGATCCAGGCCATGGAGGAGCGCAGCGGTGCCCGCGTCGTCAAGGCGCTGGTCCCGCTGTCGGAGATGTTCGGGTACGTGGGCGACCTGCGGTCGAAGACCCAGGGTCGGGCCAACTACTCGATGGTGTTCGACTCCTACGCAGAGGTTCCCGCGAACGTCTCGAAGGAGATCATCGCCAAGGCAACGGGGGAGTAGTCCCCTACCCGCGTGAGGCGGGGCCACCCGGCCCCGCTGCCCGCACAGACCCAGATAGCCGCTCCCGGGCAGGCCGGATAATGTCCGACTCGGGTAGCGGAGAAAAGCAAATCCAGTCCAGGAGGACAGTCCAGTGGCGAAGGCCAAGTTCGAGCGGACCAAGCCGCACGTCAACATCGGCACCATTGGTCACATCGACCATGGCAAGACCACGCTGACCGCGGCCATCTCCAAGGTCCTGCACGACAAGTACCCCGACCTGAACCCCTTCACGCCGTTCGACGAGATCGACAAGGCGCCGGAGGAGAAGCAGCGCGGCATCACCATCTCCATCGCGCACATCGAGTACCAGACGGAGAAGCGCCACTACGCGCACGTCGACTGCCCGGGTCACGCGGACTACGTCAAGAACATGATCACCGGTGCGGCGCAGATGGACGGCGCCATCCTGGTGGTCGCCGCGACCGACGGCCCGATGCCGCAGACGCGTGAGCACGTGCTGCTCGCCCGCCAGGTCGGCGTGCCGTACATCGTCGTCGCCCTGAACAAGGCCGACATGGTGGACGACGAGGAGATCCTGGAGCTCGTCGAGCTCGAGGTCCGCGAGCTGCTCTCCGCCCAGGAGTTCCCGGGCGACGACCTGCCGGTCGTGCGCGTCTCCGCGCTCAAGGCCCTCGAGGGCGACGCCGAGTGGGGCGCCCGCCTGATCGAGCTCATGGACGCGGTCGACGAGGCCATCCCGGAGCCGGAGCGCGAGACCGACAAGCCCTTCCTCATGCCCGTTGAGGATGTCTTCACGATCACCGGCCGCGGCACCGTCGCGACCGGCCGGATCGAGCGCGGCATCATCAACGTCAACGAGGAGGTCGAGATCGTCGGCATCCGCGAGAAGGCGCAGAAGACCACCGTCACCGGTGTCGAGATGTTCCGCAAGCTGCTCGACCAGGGCCAGGCGGGCGACAACGTCGGCCTCCTGCTCCGCGGCATCAAGCGCGAGGACATCGAGCGCGGCCAGGTCATCGTGAAGCCGGGCACCACGACCCCGCACACCGACTTCGAGGCCCAGGTCGTCATCCTGAGCAAGGACGAGGGCGGCCGTCACACCCCGTTCTTCAACAACTACCGCCCGCAGTTCTACTTCCGCACCACCGACGTGACCGGCGTCGTGACCCTCCCCGAGGGCACCGAGATGGTCATGCCGGGCGACAGCACGGGCATGACCGTCGCGCTGATCCAGCCCATCGCGATGGACGAGGGTCTGCGCTTCGCGATCCGCGAGGGTGGCCGCACCGTCGGCGCGGGCCGGGTCGTCAAGATCATCAAGTAGTTCCCATCGGGGGGTCGGACCACGGGTCCGACCCCCCGATTTGGATCGCCACGAGAGCGTGTGGCATCCTTTATGGGTTGCTCGTCGCGGGGCGGCCGGTGAAGCTCTTTTCCCGGCCGCCTCCGCGTGAGAGCTGGGACTCCTTAGCGGGGGTTCCTCCAAGACAGACGATGCGCGGCTAGCCCAAGGATTTCGTCCAAGGGACCGCCATGAGGGTACGGCGCGACACGCCCGACCTCGTGGACCGGGAGCCGGTGGATCGCAGCATGTGAACAGGGAAGCGGCGCGGTCCGGCCTGACATAGGTCTGCCGACATCGCAACGAACTAGAGGAACGGCAAGCCACCATGGCGGGACAGAAGATCCGCATCCGGCTCAAGGCCTACGACCACGAGGCGATCGACGCGTCCGCGCGCAAGATCGTGGAGACCGTGACGCGCACTGGCGCGCGGGTCGTGGGGCCGGTGCCGCTGCCCACGGAGAAGAACGTCTACTGCGTCATCCGCTCGCCGCACAAGTACAAGGACTCGCGCGAGCACTTCGAGATGCGTACGCACAAGCGTCTGATCGACATCCTCGACCCCACGCCGAAGACGGTGGACGCGCTCATGCGCATCGACCTGCCGGCGAGTGTCGACGTCAACATCCAGTAAGTGCGGCGCTGAGCGGCGGAGAGAAACACAGTCATGTCTGACAGGCAGATGAAGGGAATCCTGGGCACGAAGCTCGGGATGACCCAGGTCTTCGACGAGAACAACCGGATCGTTCCGGTCACCGTCGTCAAGGCGGGGCCCAACGTGGTCACGCAGGTGCGCAAGGCCGACAACGACGGCTACGTCGCCGTGCAGCTCGCCTACGGCGCCATCGACCCGCGCAAGGTGAACAAGCCCGAGTCCGGGCACTTCGCCAAGGCCGGTGTCACCCCGCGCCGCTTCCTCGCCGAGCTGCGCACCTCCGACGCCGAGACCTACGAGGTCGGCCAGGAGATCACCGCCGAGGTGTTCGAGGCGGGCCAGGTCGTGGACGCGACCGGCACCACCAAGGGCAAGGGCACCGCGGGTGTCATGAAGCGGCACGGCTTCAAGGGTCTGGGCGCCTCGCACGGCACCCAGCGCAAGCACCGCTCCCCGGGCTCCATCGGCGGTTGCGCCACCCCCGGTCGCGTGTTCAAGGGCCTGCGCATGGCGGGTCGCATGGGCAACGTCCGGGTCACCACCCAGAACCTGAAGGTGCACCGGGTCGACGCCGACTCCGGCCTGATCCTGATCAAGGGTGCCGTCCCCGGCCCCAAGGGCGGTCTGGTGTTCCTCAAGACCGCTGCGAAGGGCGGTGCCTGAGATGACCAGCGTTGACATCAAGGCCCCCGGTGGCAAGACCGACGGTTCGGTCGACCTGCCCGCCGAGATCTTCGACGTGCAGGCCAACGTCCCGCTGATGCACCAGGTCGTCGTGGCCCAGCTCGCGGCCGCGCGCCAGGGCACGCACTCGACCAAGACCCGCGGTGAGGTCTCCGGTGGCGGCAAGAAGCCGTACCGGCAGAAGGGCACCGGCCGCGCCCGCCAGGGCTCGACCCGCGCGCCGCAGTTCGTCGGCGGTGGCGTCGTGCACGGCCCGCAGCCGCGCGACTACTCGCAGCGGACGCCCAAGAAGATGAAGGCCGCCGCGCTGCGCGGTGCGCTCTCCGACCGGGCCCGCGCGGGCCAGGTGCACGTGGTGACCGCCCTGATCGACGGCGACACCCCGTCCACCAAGACCGCGCGCCAGCTGCTGGAGTCGGTCACCGCGGCCAAGCGCCTGCTGCTGGTGCTCACCCGCGACGAGGACGTCGCCTGGGTGTCGGTGCGCAACCTGCCGCACGTGCACGTGATCGCGCCCGACCAGCTCAACACCTACGACGTGCTGGTCAACGACGACGTGGTGTTCACCAAGGCCGCCCTGGACGACTTCCTGTCCCGGCCGGTGAAGGTCGCCAAGGCCAAGGCGAGCTCGGCCGAGGTTTCGGAGGAGGACAAGTGATCCCCGACCCCCGCGACATCCTTCTCGCGCCGGTGATCTCCGAGAAGTCCTACGGGCTCCTCGAGGAGAACAAGTACACCTTCGTGGTGCACCCGAGCGCCAACAAGACCGCGATCAAGATCGCCGTGGAGAAGGTTTTCGGCGTCAAGGTCGTCAGCGTCAACACGCTGAACCGCAACGGCAAGCGCAAGCGCACCCGCACCGGGTACGGCAAGCGCAAGGACACCAAGCGGGCAATCGTGACGCTGTCCGCCGAGAGCAAGCCGATCGAGATCTTCGGCGGCCCGGCCGCGTAAGGGACTGAGCAGACATGGGTATCCGCAAGTACAAGCCGACGACCCCCGGTCGTCGCGGCGCCAGTGTCTCGGACTTCGCCGAGATCACCCGGTCGACGCCGGAGAAGTCGCTGATCCGCCCGCTGCACGGGCGCGGCGGCCGCAACGCGCACGGCAAGATCACCACCCGGCACAAGGGTGGCGGTCACAAGCGCGCGTACCGGCTGATCGACTTCCGGCGCAACGACAAGGACGGCGTTCCGGCCAAGGTCGCGCACATCGAGTACGACCCCAACCGCACCGCGCGCATCGCGCTGCTGCACTACGCCGACGGCGAGAAGCGCTACATCATCGCGCCGAACAAGCTGCAGCAGGGCGACCCGATTGAGAACGGCCCCCGCGCCGACATCAAGCCGGGCAACAACCTGCCGCTGCGCAACATCCCCGTCGGTACCGTGATCCACGCGATCGAGCTCCGCCCCGGTGGCGGCGCCAAGATCGCCCGGTCCGCGGGCGCCAGCGTGCAGCTCGTCGCGAAGGACGGCCCCTACGCCCAGCTGCGGATGCCCTCGGGCGAGATCCGCAACGTGGACGTGCGCTGCCGCGCCACCGTCGGTGAGGTCGGCAACGCCGAGCACTCCAACATCAACTGGGGCAAGGCGGGCCGCATGCGGTGGAAGGGCAAGCGCCCGACCGTCCGCGGTGTCGCGATGAACCCGGTCGACCACCCGCACGGTGGTGGTGAGGGCAAGACCTCCGGTGGTCGCCACCCGGTGAACCCGGCCGGTAAGCCCGAAGGCCGCACCCGCCGCCGCAAGGCGAGTGACAAGTTGATCGTCCGCCGCCGCCGTACCGGCAAGAAGCGCTGAGCAGGGAGGTAGAAGACAATGCCACGCAGCCTGAAGAAGGGCCCGTTCGTGGACGACCACCTGCTCAAGAAGGTGGACGCGCTCAACGACTCGGGTAAGAAGACCGTCATCAAGACCTGGTCCCGCCGGTCCACGATCACCCCGGACATGCTGGGTCACACCATCGCGGTGCACGACGGCCGCAAGCACGTCCCGGTGTTCGTCTCCGAGGCCATGGTGGGTCACAAGCTGGGCGAGTTCGCCCCGACCCGCACGTTCAAGGGCCACGTCAAGGACGACCGCAAGGCCCGTCGCCGCTAGTCGGCGGCTCGATCACCAGAGCAAGTAGGAAGAGCAAGGGGAAGCAGCGATGAACGCCCGCAACGACGCCGAGGCCGCGGAGTTCCCGCGCGCCGTGGCTCGGGCTCGCTACGTTCGCGCCACGCCGATGAAGGTGCGCCGCGTCGTCGAGCTCATCAGGGGACGTAGCGCAAGCGAGGCCCTGGCCGTGCTCCGGTTCGCGCCGCAGGCTGCCAGTGAGCCGGTCGCGAAGGTGCT
The DNA here is from genome assembly GCF_041897805.1 of Actinokineospora auranticolor. Lineage (GTDB taxonomy): Bacteria > Actinomycetota > Actinomycetes > Mycobacteriales > Pseudonocardiaceae > Actinokineospora > Actinokineospora auranticolor. The sequence goes on along the minus strand of NZ_CP154825.1, from coordinate 7,853,455 downwards.
GGCCAGTGCCGTCGCCAACGCCGAGAACAACCTCAACCTCGACCCCGACACCCTGTGGGTGTCCGTGGCGTACGTGGACGAGGGCCCGACGCTGAAGCGGTTCCGGCCGCGCGCGCAGGGCCGGGCGTACCGGATCCGCAAGCGGACGAGCCACATCACGGTCGAGGTCGAGTCCCGGCCGGTGCAGAAGCCGCAGGCCGCCAAGGCTCGCAAGACGAGCACGAAGGGTGGTGCCCGCTAATGGGGCAGAAGATCAACCCGCACGGCTTCCGGCTCGGGATCACCACCGACTGGCGGTCCCGCTGGTACGCCGACAAGCAGTACGCGGAGTACGTGGCCGAGGACGTGAAGATCCGCAAGCTGCTGTCCAAGGGCATGGAGCGCGCGGGCATCTCCCGCGTGGAGATCGAGCGCACCCGTGACCGCGTGCGCGTCGACATCCACACCGCTCGCCCGGGCATCGTCATCGGCCGCCGCGGCGCCGAGGCGGACCGCATCCGCGGTGAGCTGGAGAAGCTCACCAAGAAGCAGGTGCAGCTCAACATCCTCGAGGTCAAGAACCCCGAGTCGGACGCCCAGCTGGTCGCCCAGGTGACCGCGGAGCAGCTGTCCAACCGCGTGTCCTTCCGCCGCGCGATGCGCAAGGCCATCCAGTCGGCCATGCGCTCGCCGCAGGTCAAGGGCATCCGGGTGCAGTGCGGTGGCCGTCTCGGCGGTGCCGAGATGTCCCGCTCCGAGCACTACCGCGAGGGCCGGGTCCCGCTGCACACGCTGCGCGCGGACATCGACTACGGCTTCTTCGAGGCCCGCACCACCTTCGGCCGCATCGGCGTCAAGGTGTGGATCTACAAGGGCGAGGTCGTCGGCGGTCGCCGCGAGCAGGAGGCCCGCTCGGCCGCTCCGGACACCCGTCGCGAGCCGCGCCGCGAGCGCCCGAACCGCGCTCGCCGTTCCGGTGCCTCCGGCACCACCGCCACCAGCACCGAGGCGGGCCGCGCGGCCGCCGAGGCACAGACGAAGGCCGACGCCCCCGCGGCGGAGGCTTCCAACGGGGAGGGCTGATCCCAGTGCTCATCCCGCGCAGGGTCAAGCACCGCAAGCAGCACCACCCGAAGCGCTCGGGTGCGGCCAAGGGCGGCACGAAGGTCACCTTCGGCGAGTTCGGCATCCAGGCGCTCGAGCCCGCTTACGTGACCAACCGGCAGATCGAGTCGGCTCGTATCGCCATCAACCGGCACATCCGCCGTGGTGGCAAGGTCTGGATCAACATCTTCCCGGACCGCCCGCTGACCAAGAAGCCCGCCGAGACCCGCATGGGTTCCGGTAAGGGTTCGCCCGAGTACTGGGTGGCCAACGTCAAGCCGGGGCGCGTGATGTTCGAGATGTCGTTCCCGAACGAGCAGATCGCTCGCGAGGCGCTGCGCCGCGCGATCCACAAGCTCCCGATGAAGTGCCGGATCGTCACGCGTGAGGGTGGTGACTTCTGATGGCCGCTGGCACCACCGCCACCGACCTTCGCGAGCTGACCGACGAGGAACTGGTCCTGCGGCTGCGCGAGGCCAAGGAAGAGCTGTTCAACCTCCGCTTCCAGATGGCGACCGGGCAGCTCGACAACAACCGCAGGCTGCGCACGGTTCGGCACGACATCGCCCGGGTCTACACCGTGATGCGCGAGCGCGAGCTCGGCCTCTCGCAGTCCCCGGACGCGACGAACGATGAAGGTGCCGCATGAGCGAGAACCAGACCGCGACCACTGACGAGGTCCAGGCGCGCAACACCCGCAAGGTCCGCGAGGGCCTCGTGGTCTCGGACAAGATGGACAAGACCATCGTTGTCGCGCTCGAGGACCGCAAGAAGCACCCGCGCTACGCCAAGGTCCTGCGCTCCACCACCAAGGTGAAGGCGCACGACGAGGAGAACAGCGCGGGCGTCGGTGACCGCGTCCTGCTGATGGAGACCCGACCGCTGTCGGCCACCAAGCGGTGGCGGCTGGTCGAGATCCTCGAGAAGGCCAAGTAACCAGCGTTTTCCAGCTAGCAAGGCCGAGCCTGTCAGGTCGGCAATCTGGCAGGCCAAGAATGGTCAGGGAGTAAGCAAGTGATCCAGCAGGAGTCGCGGCTCCGGGTCGCCGACAACACCGGTGCGAAGGAAATCCTCTGCATCCGTGTTCTCGGTGGCTCCGGCCGCCGCTACGCGGGCATCGGCGACATCATCGTCGCCACCGTCAAGGACGCGATCCCGGGTGCCGGTGTGAAGAAGGGTGACGTGGTCAAGGCCGTCGTCGTCCGCACCGTCAAGGAGCGCCGCCGTCCGGACGGGTCCTACATCCGCTTCGACGAGAACGCCGCCGTGCTCATCAAGAACGAGGGTGAGCCCCGCGGTACCCGCATCTTCGGCCCGGTCGGCCGCGAGCTGCGCGACAAGAAGTTCATGAAGATCATCTCGCTGGCGCCGGAGGTGCTCTGACATGAAGATCAAGAAGGGCGACACGGTCGTCGTCATCTCGGGCAAGGACAAGGGCGCGAAGGGCAAGGTCATCCACGCCTACCCGACGACGAACAAGGTCCTGGTCGAGGGTGTCAACCGGATCAAGAAGCACACCCGGGTCTCGCAGACCCAGCGCGGTGCGCAGTCCGGCGGCATCGTGACCCAGGAGGCCCCGATCCACGTCAGCAACGTCATGCTGGTGTCGGACGGCAAGGCCGTGCGGGTCGGCTACCAGTTCAACGACGACGGCCGCAAGGTCCGCGTGGCCCGCGGCAAGGGCAACGGGAAGGAGATCTGATCATGACTACCACTGAGAAGGTCATCCCCCGGCTCAAGACGCGCTACCGCGAAGAGATCAAGGGCGCGCTCAAGGGCGAGTTCGACTACGCGAACGTCATGCAGATCCCGGGCGTGGTCAAGGTCGTCGTCAACATGGGCGTCGGCGAGGCGGCCCGCGACGGCAAGATGATCGAGGGCGCGATCCGCGACCTGGCGACCATCACCGGCCAGAAGCCCGAGGTCCGCAAGGCCCGCAAGTCCATCGCGCAGTTCAAGCTCCGCGAGGGCATGCCGATCGGCGCCCGGGTCACCCTGCGCGGCGACCGGATGTGGGAGTTCCTCGACCGGTTGCTGACCATCGCGCTGCCCCGTATCCGCGACTTCCGCGGCCTGTCGGGCAAGCAGTTCGACGGGAACGGCAACTACACCTTCGGTCTCAACGAGCAGTCGATGTTCCACGAGATCGATCCCGACAGCATCGACCGGCAGCGCGGCATGGACATCACCATCGTGACCACCGCGACCAACGACGACGAGGGCCGGGCGCTGCTCAAGCACCTGGGCTTCCCGTTCAAGGAGCAGTGAGGGATTCCGTGGCGAAGAAGGCTCTGGTCTCCAAGGCCGCCCGCAAGCCCAAGTTCGCGGTCCGCGCCTACACCCGGTGCAACCGGTGCGGTCGACCGCACTCGGTGTTCCGCAAGTTCGGCCTGTGCCGGATCTGCCTCCGGCAGATGGCGCACCGCGGCGAGCTGCCCGGCGTGAGCAAGTCCAGCTGGTAAAGCTAGCCCGCCTCCCCGGCATTTTGACGGGTGGTCGCCGTGGCGGCGACAGGCTCGGAGTGCGTACTCCGGGGTTGGCCGCCGCCACGGTGCCCCTGAGGTCCAGTAGCGGGACAGCTAGTTTCTCCACCCCCAGTTCGCCGTAGGCCCGAGAGGGAACCCCGGCGAGAAAGGTTGACAGGTCACCATGACGATGACCGACCCGATCGCAGACTTCTTGACTCGTCTGCGCAACGCCAACTCGGCGTACCACGACGCTGTCGTGCTGCCGCACAGCAAGCTCAAGGCGAACATCGCCGAGATCCTGAAGCGTGAGGGCTACATCGCGGGCTACCGCGACGAAGACGGCGAGAAGGGCAAGAACCTCGTCGTCGAGCTGAAGTACGGCCCGAACCGCGAGCGCAGCATCGCCGGTCTGCGCCGGGTGTCCAAGCCCGGTCTTCGGGTGTACGCGAAGTCGACCAACCTGCCCAAGGTCCTCGGCGGCCTCGGCGTGGCGATCATCTCCACGTCCGGTGGCCTGCTGACCGACCGCCAGGCCGGCAAGCAGGGCGTGGGCGGCGAAGTCCTCGCGTACGTCTGGTAAGGGGGAGCAAGCATGTCGCGCATCGGAAGGCTTCCGATCCCCGTGCCGTCCGGAGTGGACGTCACCATTGAAGGTCAGAGCGTCAGCGTGAAGGGGCCCAAGGGCACCCTCTCGCTCACTGTCGCCGAGCCGATCACCGTCGAGCGCGCCGAGGACGGCACGCTCCAGGTCACCCGGCCCAACGACGAGCGCCGCAACCGCGCGCTCCACGGTCTCACCAGGTCGCTGGTCAACAACATCGTCGTCGGTGTGACCGCGGGCTATGAGAAGAAGATGGAGATCCACGGCGTCGGTTACCGCGTGACGGCCAAGGGCTCGGACCTCGAGTTCGCCCTCGGCTACAGCCACCCGGTGAAGGTCGCCGCGCTGGAGGGCATCACCTTCGCGGTGGAGAGCCCCACCAAGTTCTCCGTCTCCGGCATCGACAAGCAGCGCGTCGGCGAGGTCGCGGCCAACATCCGCAAGCTGCGCAAGCCCGACCCGTACAAGGGCAAGGGCGTGCGGTACGCGGGCGAGAAGATCCGCCGCAAGGTCGGAAAGACGGGTAAGTGATCATGAGCGAAGCGACAGTCACCAAGCGCAAGCCGGTGGGCAAGGACATCTCCACGGTCCGCCGCGTCGCCAAGGCCCGCAGGCACTTCCGGCTCCGCAAGAAGGTCAGCGGCACCGCCGAGCGCCCGCGCCTGGTCGTGCACCGGTCCTCGCGGCACATCACCGCGCAGATCGTCGACGACCTGGCGGGCCACACCCTGGTCAGCGCGTCCAGCCTCGAGGCGGACGTGCGCGGGGTCGAGGGCGACAAGAAGGCGCGTGCGGCCAAGGTCGGCGCCCTGTTGGCCTCCCGGGCCAAGGACGCGGGCATCGCCAAGGTCGTGTTCGACCGCGGCGGCAACAAGTACACCGGCCGGATCGCCTCGCTGGCCGACTCGGCCCGCGAAGCCGGGCTGGAGTTCTGATGACGAGCTACACCAAGGGAAGGAACGCCTGATGCCGGGACGTACGCGGCAGTTCGGCGGCGGCCAGGGCGGCCCGGGCGGCGGTCAGGGCGGTAACGACCGCGGCGACCGGCGCGACCGCCGGGACCGGCGCGACGGCGGCGGTCGGGGCGGCGCGGCCGCCGAGAAGACCCCGCACATCGAGAAGGTCGTGGCGATCAACCGCGTCGCCAAGGTCGTCAAGGGCGGTCGGCGCTTCAGCTTCACCGCCCTGGTGGTCGTCGGCGACGGCGACGGCATGGTCGGTGTCGGCTACGGCAAGGCCAAGGAGGTGCCCGCCGCCATCGCGAAGGGCGTCGAGGAGGCGAAGAAGAACTTCTTCCGCGTCCCGCGCATCGGCGGCACCATCCCGCACCCGATCCAGGGCGAGAAGGCGGCTGGCGTCGTCCTGCTCCGCCCGGCGAGCGCCGGTACCGGCGTCATCGCCGGTGGCCCGGTCCGCGCGGTGCTGGAGTGCGCGGGTGTGCACGACGTGCTCTCGAAGTCGCTCGGCAGCGACAACGCGATCAACATCGTGCACGCCACCATGGCCGCCCTGCGCGGCCTGCAGCGCCCGGAGGAGGTCGCGGCCCGCCGCGGCCTGCCGCTCGAGGACGTGGCTCCCGCGGGCATGCTCCGCGCCCGTGCCGCCGCGGCCACCGCTGGGACGGGGGTGTAGACCATGGCCAAGCTCAAGGTCACCCAGGTCCGCAGCGTGATCGGCACCAAGCGCAACCACCGCGAGTCGCTGCGCACCCTCGGTCTGCGGAAGATCCGCCAGACCACCGTGCGCGACGACTCGCCCGAGGTGCGTGGCCTGATCCACACCGTCCGCCACCTCGTCACCGTCGAGGAGGTCGACTGATGGCCATCAAGATCCACCACCTGCGCCCGGCTCCCGGTGCGAAGAGCGACAAGATCCGCGTCGGTCGCGGTGAGGGCTCCAAGGGCAAGACCGCGGGTCGCGGTACCAAGGGTACGAAGGCCCGCAAGAACGTCCCCGCCCGCTTCGAGGGCGGCCAGATGCCCATCCAGATGCGGCTCCCGAAGCTCAAGGGCTTCAAGAACCGCTTCCGGGTGGAGTACCAGGTCGTCAACGTGGGCGACGTGGCCACCGCGTTCCCCGACGGCGGCGCGGTCGGCATCGCCGACCTGATCGCGGCCGGTCTGGTCCGCAAGGGCTCGCTGGTCAAGGTCCTCGGCGACGGTGACCTCAACGGCGTCAAGCTCGACGTCACCGCCGACAAGTTCTCGGCGTCGGCGACCGAGAAGCTGACCGCCGCGGGTGGCACCGCCACCACGGTCTAGGTCTATCGGTACCCCCACCGGGGCCGGGCACGCACCGCGTGCCCGGCCCCGGTGTTTTTCCGGTTTCGGCCCGCGGTGAAACCCCTGGCAACCTTCCGCGCGGCGGCGGTGTGGGACGGGTTGTGCGCAACCGCCTGACTGCCGTCCCGCCGCCCGCCGCGGCCGCCCCCGCCGCCGAGTCCGATCGGGAGTGGATCCTGGCCTGAACGGACGCCGCCAGCTTCACCGCGATCCCACCCCTCGGCGGCTATCCCCACCCCTCGGAGAGGGTTGTTCCGACGTCCGACTTCGTTGTCGTCCAAGGTGTTCGCGGCCACGAGCGGGCACCCGCGCGAATACGTCGGTTGTTGTGCCCAAACCGTTGTCAAAGTCCGACCGGGAGCGCGCTGAAACCGGTCGTGAGCTGGGCGAACAGCGCACGGCGGAGTTCGCGGGGCGCAACCCGGCGATCCGGGTGGGCCGGCGTAAAGCGGACCCCATACCGGCCCGGCATTCTGGTGATTTCCCGGATTAGTCCATTTGTTAGCGACATCACGCCCGACACGGGGGTGGGTCGGCGAGTTTGTGCGCCCCTCGGGGTGCTGGAGCCGCCCGGCGTGCTGTTAGAGTCGAACGCACGCTTCGGGGTCGTACCCCGGAGCGCCCCTGGCCTGCCAGCACCTGGTGGACCGGACCCTGTACCCGCCGGCGACCAGCCGGGCAAAGCCGTTCACCGGTAACGAGCTACCGGTGACGCCGAGGAGGTTCTTGCGTTGCTCAGCGCCTTCCGCTCGGCTCTCGCGACGCCGGACTTGCGCCGCAAGATCCTGTTCACCCTCGGGATCGTGGTCATCTACCGCATCGGCGCCCTGCTGCCGTCGCCCGGTGTCTCGTACCCGAACGTGCAGAAGTGCCTCGACAAGGTCGACAGCGGCGGTGTCTACGGCCTGCTGAACCTGTTCAGCGGCGGTGCCCTGCTCCAGCTGTCGGTTTTCGCGCTGGGCATCATGCCGTACATCACCGCCAGCATCATCATCCAGCTGCTGACGGTCGTCATCCCGCGCTTCGAGCAGCTCAAGAAGGAGGGTCAGGCCGGTCAGGGCAAGCTCACGCAGTACACCCGCTACCTGACCATCGGCCTTGCCGTGCTGCAGGCGACCGGCATCATCGCGATGGCCGACCGCGGCCAGCTGTTCGGGCAGTGCGAGGAAGACATCATCCCGAACAGCAACGTGTTCACCCTGACGGTCATCGTGATCACGATGACCGCCGGTACCGCGGTGATCATGTGGTTCGGTGAGCTGATCACCGAGCGCGGCATCGGCAACGGCATGTCGCTGCTCATGTTCGTCAACATCGCCGCCCGGATCCCGTCCGAGGGCGCGATCATCTTCGACAAGGGTGCACTGGTCTTCACGATCGTGTGCGTCTTCGGCCTGCTCATCATCGCGAGCGTCGTGTTCGTGGAGCAGGGCCAGCGCCGCATCCCGGTGCAGTACGCCAAGCGCATGATCGGTCGCCGCATGTACGGCGGCACCTCGACCTACCTGCCGCTGAAGGTCAACCAGGCGGGTGTCATCCCGGTCATCTTCGCGTCGTCGCTGCTGTACCTGCCCGACCTGATCACCCGGCTCATCGGCCAGGACAGCTCGGCGTGGCAGCGCTTCATCGCCGACCACATCGTCAAGCAGTCGAGCCCGGTGCACATCGGCGTCTACTTCGCTCTGATCATCTTCTTCACGTACTTCTACATCACCATCACGTTCAACGTGAACGAACGTGCTGACGAGATGAAGAAGTTCGGTGGCTTCATCCCGGGCATCCGCCCGGGTCGCCCGACCTCGGAGTACCTGAGCTTCGTGCTCGGCCGCATCACCCTGCCCGGCTCCATCTACCTGGGCATCATCGCGGTCCTGCCGAACTTCTTCCTCGAGGTCACCGGCGAGGGGCAGAACCAGAACTTCCCGTTCGGCGGCACCGCCGTACTGATCATGGTCGGCGTTGGTCTCGACACCGTGAAGCAGATCGAGAGCCAGTTGATGCAGCGCAACTACGAAGGGTTCCTCAAGTGACGCGTGTTGTTCTCGTCGGCCCGCCCGGAGCGGGCAAGGGTACCCAGGCCGCGGCCCTGAGCGAGCAGCTCGGCGTACCGCACATCTCGACCGGGGACCTCTTCCGGGCGCACATCGCGAACAACACCGAGCTGGGGCAGGACGTCAAGCGGTACCTCGACTCCGGGCAGCTGGTCCCGGACGAGGTCACCAACGAGATGGTGCGGGTGCGCCTGGACGAGCCGGACGCCCGCGGCGGCTTCCTGCTCGACGGCTTCCCGCGCAACGTGGGCCAGGCCGAGGTGCTGGGCAAGCTGCTCAGCGCCGCGGACACCCCGCTGGACGCGGTCGTCGAGTTCAAGATCGACGAGGACCTGGTGGTGGAGCGGTTGCTCGCGCGCGGCCGCAGCGACGACAGCGAGGGCGTCATCCGCCACCGCCAGGAGGTCTACCGCACGGAGACCGCCCCGCTGCTGGCCTACTACAGCGACCTGCTGATCACCGTGGACGCGGTGGGCGAGGTCGGCGAGATCACCGCGCGGGTGCTCTCCGCGCTGCGCGCCCGGTCGTGACCGGTGGCTTGCTGGGTGGTCTGCGCACAGCCCTGTCGTCCTGGCGCGGCCGGATGATCGAGATCAAGACGCCCGCGCAGCTCGACGCGATGCGCGCGGCCGGGCTGGTGGTGGCCTCGGCGCTCGCCGGGGTCGCCGCGGCGGCCCGGCCCGGGGTGAGCACCGCGGAGCTGGACGAGCTGGCCGAGCAGACCATCCGCGACGCGGGCGCGGTGCCCTCGTTCAAGGGCTACCACGGCTTCCCGGCCAGCATCTGCGCCTCGGTCAACGAGCAGATCGTGCACGGCATCCCGTCGCGGTCGCAGGTGCTCGCCGAGGGCGACCTGATCTCGGTGGACTGCGGTGCCATCCTCGACGACTGGCACGGCGACTCCGCGGTCACCCTGTACGTCGGCGCGGTCACCGACGCCGAGCGGGCGCTGTCGGACGCCACCAAGGCGGCCATGGAGGCGGGCATCGCGGCCGTGGCCCCGGGGGCCCGGCTCACCGACGTCTCGCACGCCATCGAGAACTCCATCCACGCCTCCGCGAAGGCGCACGGCCGCGAGTACGGCATCGTCCGCGAGTACGGCGGCCACGGCATCGGCAGCGCCATGCACATGGAGCCGTTCCTGCCCAACTACGGCAAGCCCGGCAAGGGCCCGCGGCTGCGCACCGGCATGGCCATCGCCATCGAGCCGATGCTCACCCTCGGCGTCGAGGAGACCGTGGAGCTGGAGGACGGCTGGACGGTCGTCACCGCCGACGGCTCCCGTGCCGCCCACTGGGAGCACACGGTCGCGGTAACCGATGACGGTCCGTGGGTGTTGACCGCCCCCGAATAGGTCATTTCCTCCCGGGTCGACCCCCGATTTGGGGCCTTGTCCCCACGCGCGTACACTTGACAGCTGGCGCTGGAATCAGCGCCAGTTCCGTCGTGCGTGCCTTCCGGTGCGGCCCTGGCTGCCGCTGTTCGGCGCGTCGACGGGGTGCGGGCCCGGCCCGCGAACCATCACGAAACCTGTCACGAAACGCGGAGGACATGGGCAAGAAGGACGGGGCCATCGAGGTCGAAGGCCGCGTGGTCGAGCCACTCCCCAACGCGATGTTCCGCGTCGAGTTGGAGAACGGCCACAAGGTTCTCGCACACATCAGCGGCAAGATGCGGCAGCACTACATCCGCATCCTGCCCGAGGACCGGGTCGTCGTAGAGCTGTCGCCCTACGACCTGTCCCGCGGCCGCATCGTCTACCGCTACAAGTGACGAACCCGGCGGTCACCGCCGGGATGCCACTACTGGTGCCCCTGGCACGCCACGGGGTACGCGGCCGAAGCAAGAGAGAGAAGCAGACGTGAAGGTCAACCCGAGCGTCAAGAAGATCTGCGACAAGTGCAAGGTGATCCGCCGCCACGGGCGGGTCATGGTGATCTGCGAGAACCTGCGCCACAAGCAGCGCCAGGGCTGATCACCGCCTAGCCGTCGCCGGATCTACGCGACAGCGACGAAGAGGACCTCCCGCCACCTGTCGGGTCACTCGGACCTGATGCACCCCCGGACTCCAGGCCGGGGCCCGGGCACTCGCCCGGGGCGGTGCGGGAGCAGACCTGGGGAGAACTCAAGAGGAGAAACCGCCGCAATGGCACGCGTCGCAGGCGTCGACCTCCCCCGCGAGAAGCGGATGGAGATCGCGCTGACCTACATCTTCGGCATCGGCCGGACGCGCTCCAAGGAGCTGCTGGCCGCCACCGGGATCAGTCCGGACCTGCGGGCCAAGGACCTGTCCGACGAGGACGTCGTCCGGCTCCGGGACTACATCGAGAACAACTTCAAGGTCGAGGGTGACCTCCGCCGCGAGGTGCAGGCCGACATCCGTCGCAAGATCGAGATCGGCTGCTACGAGGGTCTGCGGTGGCGCCGCGGTCTCCCCGTCCGCGGTCAGCGGACGAAGACCAACGCCCGTACCCGCAAGGGACCGAAGAAGACCGTCGCCGGCAAGAAGAAGGCCGGCAAGAAGTGACCAAGAGCTGCGAGACCGTGGTCGCCGTCGTTCCCCAACGACGTCGGAACCGGGCCTTCATGGCCCTCACCGTCGCGCCCAAGTGCGCCCGCCCGGCTGCACTGCGCGAGCTCTACACGGACGCCGGATCAATCATCCGCAACGCAGCTCCTGAGATCACCACCTCGCGCACCAGCTAGGAGAAACCCCAAGACATGCCCCCCAAGTCGCGTACCGGCGCCGGAGTCAAGAAGGTCCGGCGCAAGGAAAAGAAGAACGTCTCGCACGGGCACGCCCACATCAAGAGCACGTTCAACAACACCATCGTCTCGATCACCGACCCGACCGGCGCCGTCATCGCGTGGGCGTCGTCCGGGCACGTCGGCTTCAAGGGCTCGCGCAAGTCGACGCCCTTCGCCGCTCAGATGGCCGCGGAGAACGCCGCGCGCAAGGCCGCTGAGCACGGCATGAAGAAGGTCGACGTGTTTGTCAAGGGCCCCGGTTCCGGCCGGGAGACCGCGATCCGCTCGCTGCAGGCGGCGGGCCTCGAGGTCGGCACGATCCAGGACGTGACCCCGCAGCCGCACAACGGTTGCCGCCCGCCCAAGCGGCGCCGGGTCTGAGGAACGGGGAGGACTGAGAGAACATGGCACGCTACACCGGCCCAGCCACCCGTATCTCGCGTCGGCTCAAGGTCGACCTCGTCGGCGGGGACCAGGCGTTCGAGCGCCGTCCGTACCCGCCCGGCCAGCACGGTCGCGGTCGCAGCAAGGACAGCGAGTACCTGCAGCAGCTGCAGGAGAAGCAGAAGGCGCGCTACACCTACGGCGTCCTCGAGCGGCAGTTCCGCCGCTACTACGAGACCGCCGTGCGCCGCCAGGGCAAGACCGGTGAGGTCCTGCTCCAGCTGCTCGAGTCGCGTCTGGACAACGTGGTCTACCGCGCCGGGCTCGCCCGCACGCGCCGCCAGGCGCGCCAGCTGGTCAGCCACGGCCACTTCATCGTGAACGGCAAGAAGGTCAACATCCCCAGCTTCCAGGTGTCTAAGTTCGACATCATCGACGTGAAGCCGAAGTCGTTGCCGACGCTGCCGTTCGTCGCCGCCAAGGAGTCCTTCGGCGACCGCCCGATCCCGGGCTGGCTGCAGGTCGTCCCGTCGAACCTCCGCGTCCTCGTGCACCAGCTGCCCGAGCGCGCGCAGATCGACGTGCCGGTCACCGAGCAGCTGATCGTCGAGTTCTACTCGAAGTAGGCGCTGCCGGGGAGGCGGCGCCGAGTGCCGCCTCCCCGCCGCCGGTCACCACCGGCGGCATCCCATCACCACCGGCGTCAAATAGCGGGCGCCACCGGGAAGGAAGAACCAAGAAGTGCTCATCTCACAGCGTCCCGGCCTCGCCGAGGAGCCGGTCAACGAGACCCGCTCCCGCTTCGTCATCGAACCGCTCGAGCCCGGCTTCGGCTACACCCTGGGCAACTCGCTGCGGCGCACGCTGCTGTCCTCGATCCCCGGTGCCTCGGTCACCAGCATCCGCATCGACGGTGTGCTGCACGAGTTCACCACCGTGCCGGGGGTCAAGGAGGACGTCACCGACATCATCCTCAACCTCAAGGAGCTCGTGGTCTCCTCGGAGGAGGACGAGCCGGTGACGATGTACCTGCGCAAGCAGGGCCCCGGTGAGGTCACCGCGGGCGACATCGTGCCGCCCGCGGGCGTCACGGTGCACAACCCGGACCTGCACATCGCCACGCTCAACAGCAAGGGCAAGCTGGAGATCGAGCTCGTGGTCGAGCGCGGTCGCGGCTACGTCCCGGCCGTGCAGAACAAGCAGGCGGGCGCGGAGATCGGCCGGATCCCGGTCGACTCCATCTACTCGCCCGTGCTGAAGGTGACGTACAAGGTCGAGGCGACCCGCGTCGAGCAGCGGACCGACTTCGACAAGCTCATCCTCGACGTGGAGACCAAGCCGTCGATCACCCCGCGCGACGCCGTGGCGTCCGCGGGCAAGACGCTGGTCGAGCTGTTCGGGCTGGCCCGTGAGCTCAACGTCGACGCGGAGGGCATCGAGATCGGCCCGTCGCCGCAGGAGGCGGACACCATCGCCGCCTACGCGATGCCGATCGAGGACCTCGACCTCACCGTGCGCTCCTACAACTGCCTCAAGCGCGAGGGCATCCACACCGTGGGTGAGCTCGTGTCGCGCAGCGAGGCGGACCTGCTGGACATCCGCAACTTCGGCGCCAAGTCGATCGACGAGGTCAAGATGAAGCTCGTCGGCCTCGGCCTCGCGCTCAAGGACAGCCCGCCCGGGTTCGACCCGACGGCGGCGGCGACGGACTACGCCACCGACAGCTGGTCCGACAGCGCGGACACCGGCACCGACGACGGCCAGGACTACGCAGAGACCGAGCAGCTCTAGGTCCACAGCGGACTCCTGAGCAGCGGATTTCCCCAAGGAGCAAGCAATGCCCACCCCAACCAAGGGCGCCCGCCTCGGCGGCGGTCCGGCCCACGAGCGGCTGCTGCTGGCCAACCTGGCCACCGCGCTGTTCGAGCACGGCCGGATCACCACCACCGAGGCCAAGGCCCGCCGCCTGCGCCCGTACGCCGAGCGGCTGATCACCAAGGCCAAGGTCGGTGACCTGCACAACCGCCGCGAGATCATGAAGGTGATCCGCGACAAGGACGTCGTGCAGCGCCTGTGCACCGAGATCGGTCCGTTCTTCAGCGACCGCAAGGGCGGCTACACCCGGATCACCAAGACGATGCCGCGCAAGGGCGACAACGCCCCCATGGCGGTCATCGAGCTGATCCAGGAGAAGACGGTCACCGCGGAGGCCGAGGCCGCCCGCAAGACCAAGTTCGCCAAGGACGCCAAGAAGGACGAGACCCCGGCCACCCCGGTCGAGGTCGAGGAGACCAAGGTCGACGAGACCCCGGAGGCGGTCGACGCCCCCGAGGCCACCGAGACCAAGGCCGAGGCGACCGAAGAGGCGAAGACCGAGGACAAGTCCTGACGGTCGAAGAACCCGCGAACGAGCCCGCCACCCCTGCTGGGGGCGGCGGGCTCGTTCGTGTCCGCCTGGACATCGCCTACGACGGCACGGACTTCTCGGGGTGGGCCGCCCAGCCGGACCGTCGGACGGTCTGCGGTGTGCTCGAGGAGACCCTGCTGCAGGTGCTGCGCCGGAAGGTGCGGTTGACGGTCGCGGGCCGCACGGACGCGGGTGTGCACGCGACGGGGCAGGTGGCCCACATGGACCTGCCCTCGGACGTGGACATCGACGCGCTGGTCCCGCGACTGGCACGGGCCCTGCCGGGCGACGTCCGGGTCACCGCGCTGCGGCGGGTGCCGGGGGAGTTCGACGCCCGGTTTGCCGCCCTGCGCAGGCATTACGCGTATCGGGTGTGCGACGAGCAGTGGCGCGCGGCGCCGTTGACCCGCAACCACGTCGTTGTGTGGCCCCGGCGCCTCGACCTGGACGCCCTCAACGCCGCGTCACGGCTGCTGGTCGGCGAGCACGATTTCGTGGCGTTCTGCAAACGCCGCGCCGGAGCCACCACCATCCGCGAACTCCAGCGTCTCGAGTGGACCCGTGATGGGGACGGGGTACTGACGGCCCGGGTCTCGGCGGACGCCTTCTGCCACTCGATGGTCCGCAGCCTGGTAGGCGCCTTACTGGCCGTCGGCGAAGGCCGAAAACCCGCCGACTGGCCCGCTTCCATGCTGACGGCGACGGAACGCCCCAGCGCCATCACGGTGGCACCTGCCCACGGGTTGGCGTTGATCGGTGTGGACTACCCGGCTGATGAAGACCTGGCGGCCCGCTCACTGATCACCCGCAACGTGCGGACTCTCTGACGGGGCAAGGCTGAGCCCTGCACTGCGTACTCGCGCTCACCCACTCGCAGCAGTGATCTCGCAACTTCTCCCGCCCGGCCAGGCCGAGTCCGCTGCCCGCTGCCCGCTGCCCCAGCCTTCACCCCCCCGAGCCGCACCAGGCTGCCTCGCAACCTCTTCGCCGCCCCGCCAGGCCGAACCCGCTACCCATCGACCTGCGCCAGCCCTGGCCTCCACCCGCCCAAGCAGCACACGCCCTCCCCACCCAGGTCGCCTCGCAACCCGTCTCCGCCCCGCCAGGCCGAGCCCGCTTCCCGCCGACGTGTGCCAGCCCGACCCCCACCGAACTCGTCGCGCTCCTGCTCACTGCTCGATGGGGTGGAACGTCTTTGTGTGGGGGGACGGACCTGCCAAGCTTTCCCTGCGGGTGGGGTGGGCTTGCCCCTCCCACCGCTTTGCCCCACCGCAGGTTCGTAGGGGCCCCGCGCAAAGACGTTTCACCCCATCGAGCAACGCTCGATGTCGCGTTCAGACCACGGGAGAACAGGTCCCCGCTGGGTCGATCGATACCCACCTCACGCCGCGGACCAGACCAGCGCCGGGCCGGGTTGATCAGTCCAGCCCCACGCGAAAAACAGGGGCGGCCTCGATTGAGTGAACTTGCTTTGCGCGGGGCCCCTACGAACCTGCGGTGGGGCAAAAGCGGTGGGGATGGCAAGCCACCCCACCCGCCGGACAGCTTGGCAGGCTCGTCCCCCCACGCAAAGCAAGTCCACCCAATCAAGGCGTGTGGCAGGGGCGCGTTGCGTTCTGCGGTGGTGGGGATCCTGCGGCGGTGGTGAGGGTGGCTGGGGAGGAACGTGTTGGGTGGGAGTGGGGGCGGGGTGGGGATCCTGCGGCGGTGGTGAGGGTGGCTGGGGAGAAATGCGTTAGGCGGGGGCCGGGGGTCCTGCGGCGGTTGTCTGGATGGTTGGGGAGAGAAGAGAAGGCGGCGGGGTGGGCCTTCTGTTGCGGTTGCGGGCGGGTCTGGTACCGCCCGCGTTGGGGTGAGGGTTGGGCTTCGGGGTGGCGGTTGCCGGGGTGGCTGGGGCGATAGAGAAGTAGGTGGGGTGGGTTCTACCTGGCGTGGTCGGGGTGGAGTGCTTGGGGTGTAAAGACACGAACGCCCCCGGCCTGGGCCGGGGGCGTTCATGGTGTGTACAGCCAGTCAGCGTGAATCAGTTCATGGGTGCTCGATTCGGTTGTGTGGTGCTGTTGTTGGTTTTGCTCAGCCGTTGAGGGAGAGGGTCCAGCTGTTGAGGTAGCCGGTGTCCGCCTTGTAGTAGTCGCGGGCCTGGAGCTTCCAGACGCCGTTCCTGGCCTTGGCGGAGAGGTTGACCGTGTAGGTCTCCTTGATGTTGTCCGCCGAGTCCGTGGTGGACACGCTCTTCAGCTTGTAGATCGTGCCGTCCGGGGCGATCAGGTCGATGCCGACGTCACCGCGGAAGGTGTGGGTGAAGTCGACGGTCACCTTGCTGGTGGCCGACGCGTTGCCGGTGCAGCCGCTGATGGTGATCGCGCTGGTGATGGCGGAGCCGCCGTCCGGGAGGACGACCTTGCCGACGTTGCTCACCGGGGCGCAGGTCGCCGGGGTGGGCGTGGGCGTCGGGGTGGGGGTCGGGGTGGTCGGCTTCGGAGTCGGGGTGGGGGTCGGCGTCGGGGTCGGCGTGGGGGTGGGCGTTGGCGTGGCGGTCGGGGCCACCAGCTGCAGCAGCTTGTTCGGCGAGCTGGTGCCCGGGTTGGTCACCTTGTTCGCCACCGCCGCGTTCACCAGCGCGGTGCTCACCTGGGCCGGGGTCGCGTTCGGGTTGGCCGACAGGTACAGCGCGGCCGCGCCCGCCACGTGCGGGGACGCCATCGACGTGCCGCTGATGGTGTTCTTCGCGGTGGTGCCACCGATCCACGCCGAGGTGATCGCGTCACCGGGGGCGAAGATGTCGGTGCAGCGGCCGTAGTTCGAGTAGCTGGCGCGCGCGTCGGTCTTGGTGGTGGCACCGACGGTGATGGCCTCCGCGACGCGGGCCGGGGAGTAGTTGCAGGCGTCCGCGTTGGAGTTGCCCGCGGCCACGGCGTAGGTCACGCCCGCCACGATCGAGCGCTGCACGGCCTGGTCCAGCGCCACCGAGGACGCGCCGCCGAGGCTCATGTTGGCGACGGCGGGCTTGACGCGGTTCGCGGTCACCCACTCCACACCGGCGATGACGCCGGAGGTGGTGCCGGAGCCGTTGCAGTCCAGCACGCGCACGCCGATCAGCTTGACGCCCTTGGCCACACCGTAGGTGGTGCCGCCGATGGTGCCCGCCACGTGCGTGCCGTGGCCGTTGCAGTCGGTCGCGTCGTTGTCGTTGTCGACCTTGTCGGTGCCGCTGACCGCGCGCCCGCCGAAGTCGGAGTTGGTCAGGTTGATGCCGGTGTCGATGACGTAGACGTTCACGTTCGACGCGGTCGTCGGGTAGGTGTACTTGGCGTTGAGCGGCAGCGACGCCTGGTCGATGCGGTCCACGCCCCACGACGGCGGGTTGGTCTGGTCGCCCGTGGCCACCAGCTTCTGGTCGGCCTCGACGTAGGCCACGGCCGGGTCGGCCGCGGTCCACTTGGCCTGCTGCAACGTCATCGTCGCCGAGTAGCCCTTGACCGCGTTGGCGAAGCGCTGCTTCACCTTGCCGCCGTGCTTGCTGGTGAGGCTGTCGGAGGTCGAGGTGGTCGGTGCCACCCCGTCCTTGTAGACGACGATGTAGCTGCCGGGGACCGTGGTGGACAGGTTGGTGCCGAGCACCGGACCCTCCGCCGCGTTCGCCGAGTTGGACAGGGCCAGGCCCAGTCCGGCAGCGCCCAGCGCGGCGACCGCCACGGTGACACCGCTGATTCGCCGCATCCGTGCGGCGCGAGACATACCCATTCCTTGGTCTCCTTCGCAGGGGGACACTCGTGGGCCCTGCGAACCCGTGCACCGCGGCGGTCGGAGATGGAGTGACGCGAGTCGCGTCACCCACACATCCAACCGCCGCGTTACGCCGCGATCGGGGGACCCGTGGTGTGCCTGAGAACGAACAGTGCGGAGTGCTTTCCGAGATGCGCACCCCGCTCGGGTTCCGCTGTTCGGCCGATCGGGTGTACTCCTGAGGGATTAATCGTCACTCAGGTGAGAAATCACCGAAGTCAGTCCAGACCAGTACCGAGCGTCAACCACCCCGGGCGAACGGTGGTCGGCCGGGTACCCGGCGCGACCGGTGGGGCAGAGGCGACGGCGGCCGCACCCATCGGGTGCGACCGCCGTCTGTGGGGAGCGGGTTATGACCTCCACCATGAAGCCCGCCCACCGTTGCCGTCTCGGGTGCCTGCCGAGTGCGAAGGAGGTGTACCCGGCTCAGTCGCCGCGGCGCACCGGGCCGAGGATCTGCTGCTCCTTCGCCGTGGACACCAGGCGCATCGTGCGCCACAGGTTCCGGCCGAGCGCGACCACCTGGTCGTCGGCCAGCGTGGTCAGCTGCTTGATCATGTGCGGCGGCAGCCGCCAGATCCGGGCCGCCAGCTGCGCCTGCCCGACCGGCAGCCGCTGCAGCAGGATCAGGTCCGCCGCGTTGGCGGTCGCCCCGGCCTGCGGGTGCATGTACGGCAGCACGTAGACCGTGGTCTGCCACGGCGACCGCGGCGGGAACAGCTCCTGCGGCGTCGGGCCGCCGTCGTGCACGACCAGCAGCGGGCTGTCCTCCGACGGCCGCGGCAGCTCCACCGGGCTCAACCGGCGGACCTGCACCAGCGGCGCGGGGCGGCCGTCCGGCCCGTTGCCCGCCGCCTTCTGCAGGACCTGCCACGACGCCGGGCGCCCGGTCGCGACGACCACCAGCGCGCCGACCGCCATCGCCCGCAGCGCCACCTGCCGGGCCAGGTACAGCCCGCCGACCAGCACGATCCTGGTCGGCACCGGGCGCAGCGCCGAGATCGTCAGCGGCTCGCCCTGCTGGCCCGAGCCCAGCACCATGCCGCCGCGGTCACCCGACGGGCTCACCGCGTCCAGCATGTCCGGGGTGACCAGGAACTCCGGCGCGACCGCCGCGCCGCCGCCCCGGGTGTCCAGCAGCCTGCTCGACCCGCTCATGCCCCTACCCCCAGCAGTCCGCTCATGCCTGTCCTCCCAGCGGGAGCGTCGCGGCCAGCCCGGCCACCTGCAGACCGCGCAGCGGGGTGAGCGTCACGCCCAGGCGGTCGGAGATGGCGGTGAGCCGGTCGTCGGCGTGGTCCAGTTCCTCCGGGGTGCGCGCGCTGACCCGCACGAGGCTGCGCAGGCCGACCTGGCCGTCGTCGCTGCCCGGGGTCAGCGACATGGCGACCGTGGTGGACAGCGCGCGCACGCCGGTCAGCGCGTTGAGGCTGGTGGCGACCTTGCCCTGGGGCCAGCCGGTGATCGCGTAGCTGGCGTGGCCGATGCCCGCCGCGGTCACCCCGCTCCAGCGCTCCCGCAGGCCGACGCGGTTGTTCGAGCCCGCGACCCCGGACAGCTCGGCCGCGGCGATGCCCGCCTTCAGCAGCTCGTCCGGGTCCAGCGGCCGGGTCGGCACGCCGCGCGACTCCAGCGCGTTGCGCACCCGCGACAGCGCGCCGATCAGCGCCCGGTGCGCGCCGACGACACCGCCGCCGCGCTCGCGCACCGCGGCCGGGCAGCGGCGCGGGTCGAGCCGGACCGCCACCCAGGTGGTGCGCCGCGCCACCGCGGGCAGCGGGCCGAGCACCTCCAGGTAGGACGCCAGCGCGGGGGAGTTCGGCGGCAGCGCCGCGCTGCCGGGGTAGCAGTGCCAGATGACCTGGATCGCGTCGAGCACCACGCCCCGGTCCTCCAGGCACGGGGCCAGCGCGCCCAGCGGCAGGCTCGGCGTCGACCCGACCTCGGTGACCAGCGCGGGCGCCGGGTCGACCAGCAGCACCGCGGTCCAGGTGCCCTCGTGCCAGGCCAGGCCGAGCGGCTTCTCCTCGTGGTCCTTGGCGTGCGCGACGACCAGGTCCGGCACGGCCAGCCGCAGCAGGCTCACCCGGGGGTCGTCCGGCCCGGTCACCGCGGAGGCGTCGGCCGCGGCCAGCTGCTCCATGGTGATCGTCTCGGCGGGCTTGCTGACCCGGGAGTGGGAGCGCAGCGCGTAGCGCGCAGTCAGCCCGATCCACTGGGTGAACCAGCGGCCCCGCCAGCGCAGCGCGGCCAGGATCAGCGCCACCCCGCCGATGCCGATCGAGACGTACTTGAGCTCCAGGTCGATCGCCAGCAGCACGAGCCCGATGGCGACACCGACCTCCAGCACCACCAGGTTCGCCACGGGCAGCGCGCCCAGGCTCGCGCCCCGGTTGCGCCTGCGCGCCGACACCCGGGCGCGCGGCGCCGCGGGCGGCTGCGCACCGGCCGGGGGCCGGGTCGGCGGCTGGCCGGGCGGCGGACCGCCGGGACGACCGGGGCCACCAGGTCCACCGGGGCCACCAGGTCCACCAGGTCCACCGCCGCGGCCGCCGGGCGGGGGGCCCGCCGGGCCACCGGGACCACCCGGGCCACCGGGTCGGGGCGGCTGACCGGGAGGGGGTGTGCGGCCGTGTCGTGGAGGAGTGGTCACCGACATCCGCTCGTTCTCTTCCCCTCGATCAGTGCGCCTGGCTCATCCGCTGGGCCGTCCACGGGTTTGGTGGAGACCCACATGCGGCCGTCACGGTACGGCTATCCTGCGGAACCGTACCGCGACGGGGAGAGCAGCAGGCCGAGAATGCCATCAACACCGACTACGAAGTCACAGGTCCAGGCGTACCGCTTCGTGCTGCGGAGGATGCAGTCCGCGC
Organism: Actinokineospora auranticolor; assembly: GCF_041897805.1. GTDB lineage: Bacteria > Actinomycetota > Actinomycetes > Mycobacteriales > Pseudonocardiaceae > Actinokineospora > Actinokineospora auranticolor. The sequence goes on along the minus strand of NZ_CP154825.1, from coordinate 7,832,772 downwards.
TCGTCCGCAAGGACGCGGTGATGCTCCACGACCCGATGCGCACGCACAGCCGCGCCACGGTCGTCGGGGTGTGCATCGCGGCGGTCGGCGTGCTCGGCTTCCTGGTGTACGGGCTGCTCAGCCCGGCGCCGAAACTCCCCGACCAGGCGGGCATCATCATCGCCAAGCCGTCGGGCGCGGTGTACGTGCTGCTGACCAACACCGAGAAGGGGAAGGTCCTCATCCCGACCTTCAACCTCGCCTCGGCCCGGCTGCTGATGCTGGCCCGGACCAACCCGGGCGCCCAGCAGCCCGGCAGCCAGACCCAGGGGTCGGCCACCGCGGCCGGGCCGACGGTCCCCGAGGTCATCCCCGACAGCCAGCTCGTCGACATCCCCCGCGACCGGCTCACCGGCATCCAGGACGGCCCGCAGCTGCTGCCCGAGCCCGCCCAGCGGATCGGCAGCAACTGGGCCGTGTGCGACGAGTACAAGCTGGACCCGAGCCTGGTCAACCAGGCCAGCGAGGACAAGATCGAGACCACGGTCGCGGGCGGGGTCAAGGACCTCGGGCCGGAGCTGGCCGACAACGAGGCCCTGCTGGTGCGGTCCACGACCAAGAAGACGTACCTGGTCTACCGCACCCCGGCCACGGCGAACATCAAGAACGCCAACACCGTGCGCGCCGAGGTCGACATGTCCAAGGGCAACATGCGCTCCGCGCTGAACCTGCGCGAGGAGAACATCCGGCAGATCACCACCGGGCTGCTCAACGCCATCCCGGAGGCGCCGAAACTGGAGGCGCCGCTGATCCCCGGTCAGGGCTCGCCGAGCTCGGCCAACATCAACAACCTGCCCACGGGCTCGGTCGTGCAGGTCGAGCGCGCGGGTCGCACGGACTACTACGTGCTGCTGCGCGACGGTGTGCAGCAGATCAAGAAGACCACCGCGGACCTGATCCGCTTCACCGCCACCGCCGGTGGCGCCGAGATCACCCGGGTGCCGCCGGACAAGATCCCGGCCGTGGCGGGCCAGGGCACCATCGACGACCGCAGCTTCCCCGAGGTCGTGCCCGAGGCGCTGAGCCCGGTCAACTACCCGGTGGCCTGCCTCGGCTGGAGCGTGGTCGGCGACGGCCCGAACGCCGACCAGCACACCGAGGTGCACATCGGCACCAAACTGCCGCTGCCGACCAACGCCACCGGCAAGGCGGCGTCGATCGACATCAGCAGCCCCAGCGCCGACGGCCAGCGCCTCGAGCACTTCTACATGCCGCCCGGCCGCGCGGCGGTCGTGCGCGGCGCGACCTCGCGGCAGGACTTCCAGACCGGGCCGATCTACCTGATCTCCGACCGGGGCGTGAAGTTCGGCGTGCCGGACCAGCGGACCGCGGAGGCGCTGGGCCTGACCAACCAGCTGCCCGCCCCGGACGCCATCGTCCGGCTGCTGCCCAACGGCGCCTCGCTGAACACCCGCGACGTCCTGCAGACCTACGACGTCGTCCCGGTCGCGGCGGGCCAGTTCCCGTCCACCACGGCCCAGGCGCCGCAGCCCGCCACCCAGCCGACGGGTGGGAACTGACCGCCGATTGACGGACTTCGGGAACCGGACGCCTGCCACTACCGTCGAAGGGGCACCGCGAGCGGGGAGGGCCTAGCCATGGCGATCGAGGTCGATCCGGCCTGGGTGGACGGGTACGCGCGCAAGGTGGCCGCCGCCGCGGACCAGCTGGGCCGCTGTGCCGAGGTCCTGCGCACGGCCCCCCTCACCGCCGAGTCCTTCGGGTCGCTCGGCCGCACGGTCCACCTCACCGACTCGTACGCGCGGGCCTCCGACGTGCTGCGCACCCAGCTCACGCGCGGGGTCGAGGCCCTGCACGCGGCGGCGACCTCGCTGACCCAGGTCGCCGCGCACCACCAGGGCTCCGACGACGACGGCGCCCGGACCATCCGACGCAGCGGCCAGCTCTGAGGGGGCCTGTGATGCGCGCGCAGTGGCAGGACGACTCGGACTGGCAACCGGCCGAGATCGACGTCGGCCGCTACTTCGAGGCCGACACCGGTGAGGCGGTGCTCGCCGAGTCGGCGCCGGTCGAGGCGTCGGCAGGCGCCGCCCACAGCCCGCGGGCGGGTGCCCCGAGCCTGGCCTCCGCCCAGCCCCCGGCCGACCAGGTGCCGACCGTGCAGGGCGGCCTGGACGGGCCGGACATCGAGGCCAACATCAGCTCGTACCTGGACTTCCTCACCCGCCTGTGCCGCGAGCTCGGCATGCCGGACCCGGTCGAGGAGTACTTCGCGCCGGTCGTCGGCCGGTGGAGCGACATGCACGCCGAGGCGGAGCGGTGGCGCACCGTCGGCGCCGTGTCGGAGCTGGTCGTCAACGACCTCACCCAGCCGCTCGGCGGCCTCGACGCGGCCTGGAAGGGCGCCGACGCCGACTCGTTCATCGGCTACATGGCCAAGGTCGGCCTGGCGGGCAACGACATGTCCGACGCCATGATCGCCATGGGCGAGGTGCTCGACGCGACCGCGGACGGGCTGCGCGAGATCGTCACCGAGATGGCCGGGCTGCTCGCCGAGGTCGCCGAGACCGGCAAGCAGTCCACGTCCGGGCCCGGCCGCAACGACGACCGCACCCGCCAGTACCTCGACGCCGTGAACCGCCCGACCCGCGAGCTGTTCGAGGCGGTCCGGCAGGTCCTGGAGGCGCTGGTCCGGCTCTGCGACAGCCTCGACGGCTCGAAGGTGTTCGACACCGTCGCGATGGAGCACAAGTTCCCCGGGGAGAACTGGGCGTTCGCCGAGGTCCCCGAGGTGACGGTGCCGAAGACTCCCGTGACCCCGCCGACCTCGGAGTCCGTCCCCGCGGGCGCGGGCTTCGAACCCTCCGGCGGCGGCGGGTTCGGTGGCGGTGGCGGTGGACTGGGTGGTGGCGGGATCGGCGCGGGCGCCGGGACCGGTGCCACGCCCACGCCGCCCCAGCCGGGCGGGTACGTCTCCGCCGGTGAGGCGCCGCCGAGCAGGCCCGGCGGTATGCCCGCGCCCCTGGCCGCCGCGGCGGAGTCGGGTGGCGGTCGCGGCGGCGGCGGCGGCATGATGGGTGGCATGCCCATGGGCGGGATGATGGGCGGCATGGGCCACGGTGCGGGTGGCAGCAACGAGCACAAGCCGCGCACCCGCGTCGCGGGGAACCCGCAGGACATCTTCGGCAAGCCCGCCAAGTCGTCCCCGGCGGTCATCGGGGACAACTGAGGCGTCAGACGACCGGCGGTCGGGTGAGGTCGAAGAGGTCGATCTGCTTCTCCTCGAACAGCGCTTCCAGCGCGTCCGGGCCGTTGGCGTCGAGGTAGTCGCGTTCACTGTCCGAGATGGGCACGACCATCAGCCACGCCACCGTCTTGTCCGGCAACTCCAGCGTGCCCGGATCGTCGCCCCACAGGAACGGCGACACGAAGAACAGGTGCGGCAGCGGGCTCTCCGGCGCGTACATCCGCACCACTTCGGGGAAAACCGCACCCGGGGCGCAGAACCACTTGTCGTTGACGACGCAGAACGCCGCGGTGGACACCACGTTGGCGAAGAACTCGACCGAGCTGTCGCAGGCGCCGAGGATCTCCACGCGCGCCGGGTACTCCTCGCCGTCGAGCTCCAGCGGGTGGTCCGACAGGCCCAGCGTGGCGTACGAGGTCACGCCGCCCGCCGGGCTGTCCGGGACTTCCAGGACGTCGACGGCGTTGCGCTCGTCGTCGTCGTAGAACCGCGTGACCGTCGGCCTGCCGCCGAACGCCGCGGCGGCGGCGCGGGCGATAGCCCGGTTGGACTCCGAGGCGGCCACGGCTCAGCGACCCCCGTCACGGTCCGAAGTAGTCACTGGTGTGGTCCTCTCCGCGGTGGCTCTGGTTGGACTTGGGCAGCTCGGGCCGGTAGTGGCCGGGGTCGTTGTGCTCGTCGAGGAACTTGTCCCGGTCGATGCCCCGCTTGCCCGCGCTCTCCTGGTGCTTGCGGAACTCGTAGCCCGGCTTGTGGCCCATGTCCCAGCGCTGGTTCTTGCGCATCACCTTGCCGGTCAACGGGTCGCGCACCTTGCCGTCCTTGGACGCCTTGGCCGCGGCGTCCCAGACCTTGTCGCGCACTCCCTTCCGGTAGCCCGACGGCCGCTCGTACCGCTTGTCGACCTTAGCGGCTCCGGTGGTCGGGGGCTTGGCACCCTTGCCCGTCGCGGCACGGGCCCGCGTGGACGGCGACGGGGCCTTGTCGATGCGCTTGAGCGCCGTCTTCGCGCGCTTCGACGCGACCTGCACGTCGCCCGCGACCCGCTCCAGCTTGCGCATGGCGGCGGGCACCAGCTTCATCGCCCGGGAGATCCGGCCCACGCCGTCACACCCACTCGGCGATGAGCGCCAGCAGGTCCGCCACCACCGCGACGGTGCCGATGCCGAGGGTGACCCCGGTGGCCGCCAGCCAGATCGGGATCCGCTTGAGGATGATCTTGACCAGTTCGGCGATGAGCTCCTGCACGATCAGCCGGACCGCGGCGACCACGAGCCCGGCGGCCTCGACCGCGTTCGCCACGCTCTTCGCCGCTGCTCCCGAGGCCAGCAGCCCGTCGACCTGCTCGGCGGCCTGCGCCCGGTAGGCGTCGCCGGTTTCGCCGGTCCAGCCGGAGGTGTCGGTCTGCACGTAGTTCTTCAGGTCCACGGCGCTCTCGGTCGCCGCGCGCCCCTGTTCGCGCCAGTGCTCGGCGTAGGCCTGGATCGCGCCGGGGTCGCCCGCGAACTCGTTCAGCGCGTCCCGCAGCGGTTGCACGTGTTCGAGCACCCACTGCACACCGCTGCTGACCAGCGCGTCCACCGGGTTCGCCAGGTAGCCCAGCGCTTCGATGCCGGTGTTGAGGTCCAGGTCGGCCCAGTTGCCCGAGGAGATCGTCGACGACAGCTGCTCGATCGTCGCGCTGAGCCCGGTCTCGGTGTCGGTCATCCCAGCACCTCCGAGATGGCGGCGAGGTTGCCCGTGTTGGCGCTCTCGGTCGCGGTGTAGTCGGTGACGGTGCCGCCCATCATCGCCGAGGTGTGGTCCACCGACTCGGCCCCGGCCCGCAACAGCTCGGCCGCCTCGGTCACCATCGGTTGCAGCAGCGACGGGATGAACGCCCCCACGATCCCGAACGCGTTGGGCACCGAACCACCGGAACCCGCCGCCGCACTGGTCCGGTTGAGCGAATCCGCGACCGCGTTCAGGTGTTCGCGGTGTGCGGCCAACTCATCGGTGACGTACTTGTACCCAGGCTGAGCCACGGCGTCCCTCCTACCGGTAACGGATCGCGCGCGGACAGTGTAGGAAGCGGCTGCGGCATACTGGGGCCGTTCTCGTCGATCCACCCCGATTGGCCCAGGAAGGACAGCGCCGTGCCATCGACCGGACCCGCGGACATGGAGCGCCAGATCGACGAGTGGGCCACCCAGGTCCGCGCGAAAGCCGAGACCTACCAACGCCTCAACACCGAGATGGACTCCATCACGGGCACCGGGGAGGCGGCGGGCGGGGACGTCCGGGTCACGGTCAACCGAGCGGGCGTGGTGACAGCGCTGGAACTACCCGAACAACTCTCGGGTATGCGCGGCCCGACCCTCTCCGGCGAGATCATGCGCGCCATCCAACGCGCGCAGGCGACCTTGGGGGACAAGGTGGTCGGCCTGATGAGGGAGCGGGTCCCGGAGGACACCGCCAGCATCGCCACGACCGCCGACGCCTATGCCCGCCAATTCCCGGACGTAGACGGCGAAAGCGACACCCCGGCCACCCCCACCCCCAAGCCGCCGACCACAACCGACGACCTGGATTCCTTCGACGCCAACGCCTTCCGAACAGTCTTCGACAACCCCGACCAGTTCTGAACGGCTGTTCGGATCAGCCCTTCGGGGCAGACGAGCGGACAGCAAAGAAGGGCAGACGGAAGGAACAGAAGGGAAGGGACAGGCGAACCGAGCCACCGCTGCAACCGCCGCCAGATCCCAGCCCTCACCCACCTCGACGCGACTTGGCTAAGCCGGGCTCATCCCGCAACCGGTGTCCGCGTGCCCGTCTCACTTCGACGCGACTTGGCCATGCCGGGCCCACCCCGTAACCGCCGCAGAATCCCAGCCCACCACCGAACGCAACGCGCCCCCACCATTCGCCTTGATTGGGTGGGCTTGCTTTGCGTGGGGGGACGAGCCTGCCAAGCTGTCCCGCGGGTGGGGTGGGCTTGCCCCTCCCACCGCTCTTCCCCACCGCAGGCTCGAAGGGGCCCCGCGCAAAGCAAGTTCGCCCAATCGAGGCCCCACATCTTTTCCGCGAACAGCCGGACAAACCCAACGCGCCCAGCAAAGCCAAACCAAAGCCCTACGCGGAACCCCGAACTTCCTTCCGCGCCCCAGGCCGATTCCGCCGCACCGTGTGCACCACGAACAGCGTCAACAACAACAACAGCACCCCACCACCAGCACCCACCAACGCAACCCGCATCGGCGTCCAGTCCTTCTGCTCCGGCGCAGGCATCACCGCCCGCACATCCAACGCCGGATCCGCCGCCACCCCCTGCTCGCTCGGGATCAACGTCGTCAACGCCCCAATGGGATTGATCATCCCGTACCCCACCAGGTTGTCCCGCCCCCCAGGCGCGGCCGGGTGCGACGACGACAACTTCACCCGCTCCATCACCTGCTTCGCCGTCAACTCCGGATACCGCTCCCGGATCAACGCCGCCAGCCCCGCCACATACGGCGCCGCGAAACTCGTCCCCTGGATCGACACCTGCTTGTTCCCCGGCAGCACCTGCATGTTCGCCAGCCCGTCCGTAGCCGGGTCCAGCGAAATGATGTCCGTCCCCGGCGCCGCCACCGTCACCCACGGCCCCTGCACCGAGAACTCCGCCGGGTCCCCGTTCCGGTTCATCGCCGCCACCGAGATCACGTAGTCCGAGAACCACGGCGGCGTCACGATGTGCGTCGGTCGATTCGGGTCGATCCCGTTCCGCTGGTCCGGGCAACCGTGCTCACCGGTGTTGCCCGCGGACGCCACCAGCACCACGTTCTTCTGCTCGAACGCGTACCGCAGCGCCGCCTGCAGCTGCTTCTCCGCCTCGGTGATCGGCCCGCTGGCCACCGGCCGGCAGTTGTCCACCGACATGTTGATGACCGACGCGCCCTGGTTCGCCGCCGACACGACCGCCTTGGCCAGCGTTTCCAGGGTGCCCGCGGGCAGGTCCTCGCCCTCGGGCTTGGCCGCGGTCGGCCGGTTGCCCTTGTAGTTCGCGCTGGACTGGCGGATCGAGAGGATCTGCGCGTCCGGCGCGATGCCCTTGAACCCGATGTCGCTGCCCGCGGGCGGGTTCGCCGCGATGATGCCCGCCACCTCGGTGCCGTGCCCGTCGCAGTCCTCGAGGCCGCGCTTGTCCGGGATGACGAAGTCGCCGCCGGGCAGCACCCGGCCGCCGAAGTACGCGTGCTGCTTGACCCCGGTGTCGATCACCGCGACGACCTGGCCCTTGCCGGTGGCGAAGTGGTGCAGCTCGTCGAAGCGCAGCTGCAGCTGGCCCCACGGCTTGTTCTTCAGGTCCGTGCCCTGGTTCAGCGACCCGATGCACTCGTTGGCCAGGTTGTACTTGGTGTCCGGGTCGGTCCCGCCGGGCAGGGGGAAGTCCGCGGGCAGCGGCGGCGGCTTGGCCATGGAGTCCGGCTTGGCGGGCGCGGGGGACGACGGCTGGGAGGACGGTTGCGCGGCCGCGGGTAACGGGAGGGCGACCGCGATGGCCGCGACGGTGATCGAGGCCGCGAGCCTGCTTGCGGTGCGGCGCATCAGAACGACACGTGCCGCAGCGTCGCGTACAGGTCCATCACGGCCAGCGCCAGCGGCAGCACCACCGCGATGCAGATGGCCTCGATGACCTCGACCGTGCGCCGCAGCGGTGGCGAGAACCGCTGCTCCGGGAACACCACGCCGAGCACCAGCGCGGCGCCGCCGATCAGCACGAGCGCGCCGAACACCCACAGCAGCCGGTCGAAGGTGTCCGCGCCGAACAGCCAGCCGAACAGGATCCCGGCCGCGGCCAGCATCCCCGTGCCCAGCAACGCGATCGCCTGGCTGCCGTTGGCGTACGTGCGGCCGCGCAGCAGCAGCACCAGCGTCGCCACCACACCGAGCAGCACGCCCCACAGGCCCGGCGCCGCGGCGGCCACCACGGCGCCGATCGCCGCCGCCGCGCCGCAGCCGATGATCATGCCGGTCATGTACTCGTGCGCCAGGCCCGCGCGCCGCTCGATCGAGCGGTAGTCCGGGAAGCCGGTGTCCTCCTTGAGGTCCTCGGCGCTGCCCGGCACGTTCGGCAGCGGCAGCCGCGCCAGCTGGATCGTCAACCGGGGCAGCACCGACAGCGCGCCGAGCGCGAACGCCACCGTGCCCGCCGCGATCCCGGCCGCCGGGTGCGCGACCAGCGTCGCCACCGCGAACGCGATCACCCCGAGGGCCGCCGCGGTGCCCGCCGCGACGAACGTGGTGATCCCCGCGCCGATCAGCATGATCGCCGCGGACGCCACGATCAGCACCAGCGCCGAGGCCAGCAGCAGGCTCGCCCGGCCGGGCAGGCCCGGCACGATCGAGAGCCCGCTGACGAACGCCAGCGGCAGACCGCCCGCCGCCGCGATCAGCACGCCGGTGGTCTTCGCCTGGTAGCCGCGGGCGAACACCGCGCCCAGCGCGACCGCGACGACCGCGCCCGTGCCGCCGGTGACCGCGGGCCCGAGGTGCCCGCCGCCGAACAGCGGCCCGGCCATCAGCACCGCGAGGGCGCCCACCAGCAGCGCCAGCGCGCCCGCGATGTGCCCGATGCGGTTCGCCGTCTGCTTCGTCCACGGGCGGTAGCTGTCCGGGGTCGACTCGGCGATGGCGTCGACCACGTCGTCGAACAGCGGCTGCGGCGGGTTCTCGGCGCGCTTGCGCAGCTGCAGCAGCTCACCGTCCACCACGCCGAGCGAACCGAGGGTGCGGCTCGGGTCCAGCGGGCTGTCGCCCAGCTTCGCCAGGCACCACCCGCCGTGCCGCGCGCCGCCGTCCGGTGTGGCCTCCTCGGCCATCTTCAACAGCATCGGCAGCAGGTCGGCCACCGCCACGTCCACGGGCAACGCCACGTCGATGCGCCGGTTCGGCGCGACCACCGTCACCCGGCTGAACACGGTCGTACCGGTCGCCACTGCCTGCCCCCTCGACTTCTGTCCCAGGTCTGCGCTGTCCACAGGCCCGTGAGTTGTCCACAGGTCTGTTCGTCCCCACCCCACCGGGGCCGGAACCGGTCCTAGTATGGCCGCACCGGTGTCGCCGCTCGCGGCGGTTCGGCCAAGTCGGCGGGCACGGCGGGGCGCGACCGGGAAATCGATGGCGGATTCCGCGTCGAACCGAGCGAAATCCCACGAGGGGGACGACATGGCGGGAGCGGAAGCGTCCCGGCGCGACGCGGCGTTCGTGCCGCGGCTGCTGCCGGTGCCCGCTGTCGTCGCCGCGGCGGCCTTGGCGGTGCTGGTGTTCCTGGCGGCCGGGCACCACCCGGTGGCGCTGTTCCCCGGTGTCGCCTGCCTGGTCGCGCTGGTGGCCGCGGTGTGGTCCCGGCCGGACGCCCCGGCCTGGCTCGGGCTCGGCGTGGTCGCGCTGTCCGCCGTCGCCGCGTCGACAGTCCTGCTGTACCTGGCGGGCGGGCACAACACGTCGTCGCTGCTCATCGGGGCCCTGATCGCCGCGCTGACCGCGGGCGCGCTGATCGTCCGCCGCCCCAAGGGCCCGATCGCCCTCGACGGCTGGCTGGGCGTCGCCGCCACCGCGACGGCGGGTGCCGTGGTCATCGCCGGGCTGGTGCCCGACGCCAAGACCGGGCCGGTCGTCGACCTGCTGCCCGCCGACCCGCTCCGCCACCTCCAGTTCAGCGGGCTGCTGCTACTCACCGCCACCGGCCTGATGGTGGCCCGCCGCGCCGCCGGGCCTGCCCGGTTCGCCCTGCACCTGCTGCTCACGGCGGCGACCGCGCTGCTGGTCTACCTGCTCGCCATCACCGGCGCCGGGTCCGTCGTCGTCACCCTGGGTGTGGCGCACGCGCTGGTCGCGGTCGCCGCGCTGGTGGCCGCGGGCCGAGCCGGATCGTCCGAACGCGCCGGGTAGCCGCCGGTGGTTCGGTAGTTTCTCCCCGAGCCAGCCCCACCATCCGCCAGTCGAGTCGAAGAGGTGTCCACCCGGTGAGCACGCTGCAGTTCAAGCGTTCGCCCCGCCTCGCCGCGCCGCGGCAGCCCGGCGGCGAGGTCCACCTGGAACCGCCGCCCGAGGTGCCCCGCGTCATCCCCGGCAACATCGTGATGAAGCTGCTGCCCGCGGTGATGATCGTGGCGTCGGTGGGCATGATGGCGTTCATGTTCGTCGTGGGCGGCAGGCAGCCCACGTCCCTGCTCTTCGGCGGCATGTTCCTGATGTCGACCGTCGGCATGATGGCGGGCGGCATGGGCGGGCGCGGCGGCGGCCAGAAGAAGGCCGAGATGAACGAGGACCGCAAGGACTACCTGCGCTACCTCGGCCAGATGCGCGACCGGGCCCGCGAGGCCGCGCTGGAGCAGCGCGCCGCCCTGGAGTGGACCCACCCCGACCCGCAGGCGCTGTGGTCGATCGCCACCAGCAGGCGCATGTGGGAACGCCGCCAGTCCGACTCCGACTTCTGCCACCTGCGCGTCGGCCGCGGCTCCCAGCGGCTGGCCACCCGCCTGGTACCGCCGCAGACCGGGCCGGTCGACGAACTCGAACCCATCGCCACCCTGGCGCTGCGCCGCTTCGTGCGCGCCCACTCCATCGTCCCCGACCTGCCCATCCAGGTCGCGATCCGCGGCTTCGCGGCCGTCGGCGTCAGCGGCGACCGGGCCCTGGCCCGCGGCCTCACCCGCGCGCTGCTGGCCCAGCTGGTCACCTTCCACTCCCACGACGACGTGCTGATCGCCGTCGTCACCTCCGGCAAGGCCAAGGCCGAGTGGGAGTGGGCCAAGTGGCTCCCGCACACCCAGCACCCGACCATGGTCGACGGCATCGGCCAGATGCGGCTGATGGCCTCCTCGCTGGCCCAGGTCGAGCAGTGGCTCGGCGACGAGATCCGCGACCGGCAGCGGTTCACCCGCAACTCCCCGCCCCAGCCGGACCAGCCGCAGGTCGTCATCATCATCGACGACGGCGAGGTCACCCACGAGGAAGCCGTCCTGCTCTCCGAGGGCAAGGTCGGCGTCACCCTCATCGACCTGTCCGAGACCCTCGGCACCCTCACCGCCCGGCGCGGCCTGCGCCTGGTCGTCGAACCCGACCGGCTCGGCGCGCGCAGCGCCAGCGGCGTCGAGTGGTTCGCCGAGCCGGACACGCTGACCACCGCCGAGGCCGAGGCGCTGGCCCGCAAGCTCTCCCCGTACCGGGTCAACACCTCCGTCGTCGACACCGCCGACGAGGAGCCGCTGCTGTCCAACCCGACGCTGCTGGAGCTGCTCGGCATCCCCGGCGACCCGATGACCTTCGACGTGCAGCACGCGTGGCGGCCCCGGCCGGTGCGCGACCGCTACCGGGTCCCGTTCGGCGTCGGCGAGCACGGGCAGGCCGTCGAGCTGGACATCAAGGAAGCGGCCATGGAGGGCATGGGCCCGCACGGCCTGTGCATCGGCGCGACCGGCTCCGGCAAGTCGGAGTTCCTGCGCACCCTGGTGCTGGGCATGCTGGCCACGCACTCGTCGTCCACGCTGAACTTCGTCCTCGTCGACTTCAAGGGTGGCGCGACGTTCCTCGGCCTCGACGACGCGCCGCACGTCGCCGCCACCATCACCAACCTGCAGGGCGACCTGACCCTGGTGGACCGCATGCGCGACGCGCTCGCCGGTGAGATGAACCGGCGGCAGGAGGCGCTGAAGAACGGCGGCAACTTCAAGAACGTGTGGGAGTACGAGAAGGCCCGCGAGAACGGCGCCGACCTCGACCCGCTGCCCGCGCTGTTCATCGTGGTCGACGAGTTCTCCGAGCTGCTCGCCGCGAAACCGGACTTCATCGACCTGTTCGTCGCGATCGGTCGACTCGGGCGGTCGCTGCAGATGCACATGCTGCTCGCCTCGCAGCGACTCGAAGAGGGCAAGCTGCGCGGCCTCGACTCGCACCTGTCCTACCGGATCGGTCTGAAGACGTTCTCCGCCGCGGAGTCCCGCGCCGCGATCGGCGTGCCGGACGCGTTCGAGCTGCCGTCGATCCCCGGCTCGGGCTACCTCAAGTACGACACCAGCACCATGGTGCGGTTCAAGGCGTCCTACGTGTCCGGGCCGTACCGGGCCGCGGGCGGGCAGGTGGCCGGGCCCGCCGCGGCGGTGACCGGCGACCGGCGCGCGAAGCTGTTCGTGCCCGACTACGTCGAGATCCCCAAGGAACCGGAGAAGCCCGCCGAGGCGCCGAAGCCGGAGGTCAAGCCCGAGGGCGGCACCGAGGTCAGCGAGCTCGACGTGATCGTCAAGCGGCTGGAGAACCAGGGGCCGGGCGCGCACGAGGTGTGGCTGCCGCCGCTCAACGACCCCAGCTCGCTGGACCTGCTGCTGCCGCCGCTGCAGCTCACCGAGGACCGCGGCCTCTCGCCGGTCGGGTTCTTCGCCAACGGCAGGCTCCAGGTGCCGCTCGGCATCATCGACAAGCCGTTCGAGCAGCGCCGCGACACCCTGTGGGCCGACTTCTCCGGCGCCGCCGGGCACGCCGCCATCGCGGGCGGGCCGCAGTCGGGCAAGTCGATGATGCTGCGCACGCTGATCATGTCGATGGCGCTGACGCACACCCCGCAGGAGGTGCAGTTCTACTGCGTCGACCTCGGCGGTGGCACGCTCGGCTCGCTCGACGGGCTGCCGCACGTCGGCGGCGTGGCCGGTCGCATCGACCCGGACAAGGTCCGGCGCATGATCGCCGAGGTCACCAGCTTGGTGACCGAGCGGGAGCAGCGCTTCCGCGACCTCGGCGTCGACTCGATGACCGACTTCCGCAACCGCAAGCGCCGCGGCGAGGTCCAGGACGACCCGTTCGGCGACGTGTTCCTCGTCGTCGACGGCTGGCTCAACTTCCGCCAGGAGTTCGAGGCGCTGGAGATGCAGGTCGTCAACCTGGCCGCGCAGGGCCTCTCGTTCGGCATCCACGTGATCGTGGCCGCCAACCGGTGGGCGGAGATCCGGCCCGCGCTCAAGGACCTGCTCGGCACCCGGTTCGAGCTGCGCCTCGGTGACCCGAGCGAGTCCGATGTGGACCGTCGGGTCGCGGTGAACGTGCCGTCCGGCAGGCCGGGCCGCGGTCTGTCGCGCGACAAGCTGCACTTCCTCACCGGCCTGCCGCGCGTCGACACCTCCAGCGACACCGAGACGGTGGCCGCCGGGGTGCAGGACGCGGTCGCCAAGATCAAGTCCGCCTGGCGCGGCCCCACCGCGCCGCGGGTCCGCCTGCTGCCGGAGCTGATGTCCTACGAGGACCTGCTGGCCATCGACGGGCACCGGGACAGCAGGCTGGTGCCGATCGGCGTCGACGAGAACGACCTGGCCCCGGTCTACCTCGACTTCGACGCCGAACCCCACTTCGTCGCCTTCGCCGACGGCGAGTCCGGCAAGACCAACCTGCTGCGCGTCATCGCGCGCGGCATCATGGACCGCTACGTCGCGAAGAAGGAAGCGGTCATCCTCCTGATCGACTACCGGCGCACCATGCTGGGCTTCGTCAACACCGACCACCTGATGGAGTACGCGGTCTCCTCCAACCAGCTGGGCAACGTGATCAAGACGGTCCGCGACTCGATGCTCAAGCGGCTCCCCGGGCCGAACGTGACGCAGGAGGAGCTGCGGAACCGGTCCTGGTGGAAGGGCCCCGAGCTGTTCGTCCTGGTCGACGACTACGACCTGGTGGCCCCGCAGGGGAACAACCCGCTGCAACCCCTGGCCGAGTTCCTCCCGCAGGCCAAGGACGTGGGCCTGCACGTCATCGCCGTCCGCCGCACCGGTGGCGCGAGCCGGGCGATGTTCGACCCGATCCTCGGCAAGCTCCGCGAGATCGCCAGCCCGGGTCTGGTCGGCAGCGGCAGCAAGGACGAGGGAAACCTGCTGGGCACGGTCAAGCCGTCCGCCATGCCCCCGGGCCGCGGCACCCTGGTCAGCCGCAAGGTGGGCCAGTCCCTCATGCACATCGCCTGGATCTCCCCCGACTAACCACCCCGCCACACCTCCGCGACCCGCCCCTGGCCACCGCCGGGGGCGGGTCGCGCCTTCCGCCTCGGTGCGTGCCGTGGCTCATCCGTACCCGCGCTTGCCCGATCCGCCGAGATCGACGAATCGCCGGTTCGCCGGTTCGCCCTCCGCGCATTCGAGCAACGGAAATGATCATGATCGGGTTTCCGCATTCCGGTAGCTCGATGGCGGGAACCATTCCGCCACCCGTTGGTGATCAATGGTTGCCGCCCCGCCCCCGGAAGCGCCATTCGCGAGAACGGGTGGAGGATGGGGGCGGTCAGGGCCTACGAGTGGAACCGGGGCGGGTTGTGGCGGTGCGGGTGGCGGTCGACTTCGGGACGTCCAGCACGTGTGTCGCCCTGTCCGTGGACGAGCGGGAACCGCAGGTGGTGGTCGTCGACGGGGGGCCGTTGTTCGCCTCCGCCGTGTGGGCGGGTGCCAACGGCGCGTTGTTCGTGGGGGCCGAGGCGGAGCGGCAGGCGGCCCTCGACCCGTCGCGCTACGAGCCGCACCCGAAGCGGCGGGTCGATGACGGGCAGCTGTTGCTCGGTGACGTCGTCGTGTCGGTCGAGGCGGTGTTCCGGGCGGTGCTGACCCGGGCCGTCGACGAGGCCCGGCGGGTGGCGGGTGGCGCGCCGGTCGACCAGCTGGTGCTCACCCACCCCGCCGACTGGGGCGGCACCCGCACCCAGGTCCTGCGCCGCGCCGCGACCGGGTTGGCGGCCCGGCTCGAGCTGGTGCCGGAACCGGTCGCCGCCGCCGTCTTCCACGCCGCGAACTTCCGGCCGCGCCGACCGGACCCGCCCGCGCCCGCGACCGGTCCGATCCCGCAACCCCCGGCGCCGTGGAACACCCAGCGGCCCCAGCGGGTCGCGCAGCCGTGGGGTGTCCCCCGGGGCGGCCAGGAGGGCGACGCGGTCGCCGTGCTCGACCTCGGCGGCGGCACGGTGGACGTCAGCGTCGTCCAGGCCCGGCCCGCGTCCTTCGCGCGTCCCGCCTCCTTCTACGTCCTGGACACCAAGGGCAATCCCGACTTCGGCGGCGCCGACATCGACCAGGCCATCATGGACCACCTCGGCGCCGCCGCCGCCGATCCCGCTGCCTGGCAAGCGCTTGCCGAGGGGCGCGACCTGGTCGACCGGCGGCGCAGGCGGGTGCTGCGGCAGGACATCCGCAACGCCAAGGAAACGCTCTCCCGCCACCCCTACACCGACATCCCGCTCCCGCCACCGTTCCACGACGCCCACCTCACCCGCGACGACCTGGAACGCCTGATCGCCCACCAGGTCTCCGCCGCCGCCGACCTCACCACCGCCGCCATCCGCGAGTCCGGTGTCACCCCCGGTCAGCTGTCGGGGGTCTTCCTCGTCGGCGGCTCCAGCCGGATCCCGATGGTCGCCCGCCTCGTCGCCGAGCGCACCGGCGTCGTGCCCGTGACCCTGGACCAACCCGAGACCGTCGTCGCCCGGGGTGCCTTGCGGGCCGTCAAAGTGGACGACGCGCCGCGGCCCGCGCCCAGGGCCGTCGTCCCGCCGCCGCCCCCACCTCCCGCGCCCGTCAAGCAGCCGAAGCGGAAAGCGCCCATCTTCATCGCTGCCGCGGTCGCCGTCGTCGCGGCCGGTGTGGCGGCCTTCTTCCTCATCCCCGCGGGCGAGCAGGATCCCGGTCGCTACGTGGACAGCTACCAGTACCGCTTCGCCCTCCCCGACGGTTGGCGGCAGACCGGCGGCAACCCGAACCTGCTGCGCACCGAGATCAAACCCATCGGCGCCGAGCGCGGGGCCGACCTGCTGATCGTGCAGGAGCGGCAGCTCAGCTTCGACAGCGGCGCCGAGCGGGACCGCGCCGTCTCCCGGCTGCGCGAGGACTACGCGAAGGGCGGGCAGGCGTTCTCCGGCTTCACCGAGCAGACCAGCTTCGGCGGCCGCAACGTCATCTACTACCGCGAGTCGTTGCCCGCGGACAACGCGACCGTGGAGTGGTACGTCCTGCTGCAAGGTAGGTTCCAGGTGAGCGTCGGCTGCCAGTACACCCCGGACGGCCGTGACGCCGTGCAGAGCGCGTGTGGGACCGTGGTGCGGTCGCTGGTCGTGACCGGCTGAGCGGTATCGGGTTGGGAGGCGGGGCGATGACCGGACCGAACCAGGGTTTCGCGGACGCGGTGGCGCGCTTCCGGGCCGAGTTGGACGCCGCGGTGACCCGCGCCCGCCGCGCGTCGGCCGAGGGCCGCGAGCTGAGCGCGGCGTTCCGCCGGGACGTGCACCGGCACGCCTCCCGGCAGTCCGCCGTCGACGAGCAGGCCCCCCGGCCGGTCGCCCCGCACGACCCCGACGACGACGACTTCTCGCAGCACCAGATCCTCTTCCACGGGGGCTGACCTGCGGCGATCGTTCACCAACGGGAACCGCCGACGACATCGTCACACCCGTCAAACACCGTCCCACCTGCGGGTTCCGGCCGGGACCGTTAACGGGAGCAACGACATCGCGGCAACCGCCACCGAGGCGGAACCAAACCTGGCAGGGTCTTCGTCGTAAGCGGCGTACACAACGAAGAACGTGTGCGACCCAACCACAAGCCAGGGGGTTTCTCCCGATGTCCGGTTACGGAATCACGCCAGAAGAGATGGCCAAGGCCGCTACCGACGTTGACAACGTCAACGAGGAGAGCCGCAACGCGCTGGGCTCGCTGCGCAACAACCTCACGCCGCTGCACGACAACTGGCAGGGTCAGGCCAGCGCCGCGTTCGCCACCCTCATGCAGCGCTTCGACGACGACGCCCGCAAGCTGCACGACGCGCTGCAGGGCATCTCCGAGCAGCTCAAGGCCAGCAACACGGCCTACGTCCAGCAGGAAGAGGCCGCGTCCTCCTCGCTGACCAACATCAGCAACGTCCTCGGCGGCTGATTTCCGTTCGGCGCAAGCCTTCTTCTTCACCCCCCGCAAAGACTTAGGGAGTCACCGCAATGCCTAACGGCGACATCATCAAGGTCAATTTCGCCGAGGTCGCCAACGCGGCCCAGTCGATCACCTCCACCTCGGGTCAGCTGGAGACCCTGCTGGGCGACCTCAAGTCGCGCCTGGCCCCGCTGCGCGCCGGCTACACCGGCCAGGCCGCGGAGCTGTGGGACGCCAAGCAGCGCGAGTGGGACGCCGCCTACGACGACCTGAAGCAGGTCCTGGGCTCCATCGGTACCGCCGTGCGCCAGTCCGGCGAGAACTACCAGGAGACCGAGAGCGCGAACGCCAGCCGCTGGGCGTGAGTCACCGCCAGTGGTCACCGAGGCCCCCGGGAGCAGCTCCCGGGGGCCTCGGCTTTTCCTTGTCGCACAGTCGGTTCCGAGCATCGGCTATCGGGCGCGACCCCGATGGGGGTGCCAGGCTTGGAGTGTCCTCTGTGGACAAGTCAGGGTGATCGGGTGAGCGCGGGCCGGTAGTCGCCCGCCGGTGCGTCGCCCCGGGGGACGTCGATGACGTGATGGAGCGCCCAGCCCTTTCGGTCGGGCATTCGCGCTGTGCCAAGGAGGATGGCACTTCGGCGACCTGGACTCCCTGTGGCTCAACGAATTCCGCGACTTCGCCGAACGGCACCGCGGGCTCTCCGCGCTCGACCGCGACGACCGGCTGCTGCGCTCCGGCCGCGGCGCCGAGCCGGTGCCGCGGCCGGTCGAGCTGGTCGACCGGTTCCCGCACGACGAACGCGTGGCCGCGCGGCTCGTGTCCGCCGCGCTACCCTCGACGGCCGCCAGGGCGACGCGCGGGACTGCACCGGCCGCGCCGAACAGCTCGCCGCGCTGGACCGGTTCCGGTCGTCCGGGGAGAGCGCGCCCCCGTCGGTAGTGATCATCACCGGGACGGCGGGCCGCCTGATCTTGATCACCAGCCGCAACCGGCCGCCTCCCTGCTCGTCCGTGACGATGCCCACCTCACCCCGGCCGCGTCTGTCGCCCGGCCGGGCGGGGGAGCCCGGCTCGCCGTGCCGGACCGCGGCCTCGGGTGACCGAGTGTGCTCGGATCGTTACTCAGCAGTGAATGGCCGATGGTGATCGAAAGCACAATCGCGGTCACCCGGTAGTGGTGGCTCGGCGGTCCGCGGCCGGTGGCTACCATTGCCCAACACCCGGGCCGGTCAGCCGGAACCTGACCTGCGCCGGGCCAGTTCACAGCCGTCAGGCTGGGGGCTGTTTTGACCCTCCAACACCCACCCGGTATCTTCTTACGTTGTTGTGCGGCGCGGGGCGTAAAGCTCGACTGGTCGAACGCGAGTCGAGCCGCGTTGCGCGCCCCTGTACGACCCGCGTCGTACAGGGGTGAGGCCCGCACAGGTACCCATGACGCATGTTGACGATGAGGTAGCTCCGTGCCCACGTACAGCCCTAAGCCCGGCGAAGTCGAACGCGCCTGGCACGTGATCGACGCCGAGGACGTGGTGCTCGGTCGTCTCGCCACGCATGTCGCCACGCTGCTGCGCGGCAAGCACAAGCCCACCTACGCCCCCCACGTGGACACCGGCGACTTCGTCGTCATCGTCAACGCCGAGAAGGTCGTCCTGACCGGCAACAAGCGGGACCAGGCGTTCGCCTACCGGCACAGCGGCTACCCGGGCGGTCTGCGCAAGCAGTCCTTCGGCGAGCTGCTCGACACCCGCCCCGACCGGCTGCTGGAGAAGGTCGTCAAGGGCATGCTGCCGAAGAACAAGCTCGGCCGCGCCCAGGGCAAGAAGCTCAAGGTCTACGCAGGCCCGGAGCACCCGCACGCCGCCCAGCAGCCCACGCCGTTCGAGATTGCGAAGGTCGCCAAGTGAGTGAGGACGTCGTGACCCCCGAGGTCGATGACACCGCCGAGAACACCGAGGCCGTGGACACCGACGTCTACACCTCCGAGTCGCCCGAGTTCGACGCCGAGGTCGAGGCCGGTACCGACGAGGAGCCCGCCGCTCCCGCGCTGCCCCACCTGACCGCCGAGACCGCGCAGACGGTCGGCCGGCGCAAGGAGGCCGTGGTCCGCGTCCGGATCCAGCCCGGCTCCGGCAAGTTCCTCCTCAACGGCAAGTCGCTCGAGGAGTACTTCCCGAACAAGGTGCACCAGCAGCTCATCCGCGAGCCCCTGGTGGTCGTGGAGAAGCCCGAGTCCTTCGACATCCGGGCGAACCTGCACGGCGGCGGCATCACCGGCCAGGCCGGTGCGCTGCGCCTGGCGATCGCCCGCGCGCTGATCGAGCTGGACAGCGAGGACCGCCCGGTCCTGAAGAAGGCGGGCTTCCTGACCCGCGACCCGCGGGCCAAGGAGCGGAAGAAGTACGGCCTGAAGAAGGCCCGCAAGGCGCCGCAGTACAGCAAGCGCTGACCTGCGCCCAGGCACACACCAGCGGGAGCGGCACGTTCGACCTTCGAACAGGCCGCTCCCGCTGGTCGTTTTCCACCCGGTAGTCCCACCGGTCCCACTGGTCGACCCCCGCCCTGTCACCCACACGCTCCCCAATCCCCACACGCGGAGGTTCCAAGTCCATGGCACGACTGTTCGGCACCGATGGAGTGCGTGGTCTCGCCAACTCCGACCTGACGCCGGAGCTGGTGCTCAAGGTGGCCGCCTCGGCCGCGCGGGTGCTCGCCCGCCCCGGTGACGGCGCGCGCCGACCGGTCGCCGTCGTCGGCCGCGACCCGCGGGCCAGCGGCGAGATGCTGCAGGCCGCGGTGTGCGCCGGGCTGGCCGCGGCCGGTGTCGACGTCATGCAGGTGGGCGTGCTGCCCACCCCGGGCGTGGCGTTCCTGGTCGGCGACCTGGACGCCGACCTCGGCGTGATGATCTCCGCGTCGCACAACCCGATGCCCGACAACGGCATCAAGTTCTTCACCTCCGGCGGGCACAAGCTCTCCGACGCGCTGGAGGACGAGATCGAGGCGGGTCTGGACAGCGCCGCCGAGCGGCCGACCGGTGCCGCCGTCGGCCGGGTCTACGACGTCGCCGACGCGCACGACCGCTACGTCGCGCACCTGCTGGCCGCCACCCCGAACCGCCTCGACGGCCTCAAGGTCGTGGTGGACTGCGCCAACGGCGCCGCGTGGGCCACCGCGCCCCGGGCCTACCGGGAGGCGGGCGCCGAGGTCATCGCCATGCACGCGCTGCCGGACGGCGTCAACATCAACGAGGCCTGCGGCTCCACGCACCTCGACGACCTGCGCGCCGCCGTGCTCCGCGAGGGCGCCGACCTGGGCATCGCCCACGACGGCGACGCCGACCGCTGCCTGGCCGTGGACGCCGCGGGCGAGGTCGTCGACGGCGACCAGATCATGGCCGTGCTGGCCCTGGCCATGCGCGACGCGGGCGAGCTGACCGAGGACAGCTTCGTGGTGACCGTGATGAGCAACCTCGGGCTGCACGTGGCCATGCGCGACCTGGGTGTGAAGCTGCGCACGACCGCCGTCGGCGACCGGTACGTGCTGGAGGAGCTGCGCGCCACCGGCCTGGCCCTGGGCGGCGAGCAGTCCGGCCACGTCCTGCTCCCCGGCCACGCCACCACCGGCGACGGCCTGCTGACCGCGATCCGCCTGATGGCCCGGGTCGCCGACACCGGCAAGCCCCTGGCGGAGCTGGCGGCGGCGATGACGAAGATGCCGCAGGTGCTGGTCAACGTCCGGGTGGCGGACAAGGCCGCCGTCGCGGCGTCCCCCGAGGTGAGCGCGGCGGTCGTCGAGGTCGAGACCGAACTCGGCGACACGGGCCGGGTGCTGCTGCGACCGTCGGGCACGGAGCAGCTGGTCCGGGTGATGGTCGAGGCGCCGACGCAGGAGGCCGCCCAAGGCGCGGCCGACCGCCTGGCCGCCGTCGTCGCGACCGCGAGCTGAGCTGACGCGGGCAGCCCCGCCCGGTTGCCCACCTCACCGGTGACCGGGCGGTGGATGCCGCCGTTCGCCAGTCCCGAAAGGGTGGTCCTCGGTACATTTCTCTTTGCGTAAGTGACGGCACCGCAGGTCAGCGGTTCGCGTCCAAGGCGTGGACAGGTCGAGGGGAAACCTCCAAGGGGGAGCGGTGGCAGTAGACGAGACCATGAAGATGGACCACGAGTTGGTCCGGTCCGCGGCGATGGACATGGCGGACATGGCGGTCGCGCTGCAATCCGTGCAGACCTACGCCACCGGGGACGGGCTCAAGGCCGAGCACTTCGGTGGCACCCCGGAGGGCTTCAACGCCTTCGGCTCGTTCAACGGCGTCGTGCAGGCGCTGGCCCAGTCGGTGACCAAGGCGCAGCAGTTCTGCACCGAGGCGGCCAAGCGGATCGACGCGTCGGCCAAGTCGACCACCGCGACCGACGTCGACAACGCGTGGGGCCTCACCCAGTCCGGGGGCAAGTAACCGATGGCGGAGAACTTCAGCCACGGCATCACCGATGCCCTGCAGGTCCCGTCCGACGTCTACACCGAGGACCACTCGGCGAAGATGCTGGAGCCGCTGGAGACCTACATCAAGCTGTTGGGCCGCGACTTCCTCGGTTTCCTCTACGAGAAGTGGCGCAGCCACCCCGCCTGCCTCCCGGCCAACGCCAACCGGTGGAAGGAACAGCCGGTCGCGGGCGACGGCTGGCAGGAGAAGACCGACCAGTCCGGCGGCCTCTGGAAGATCAAGATCATCAACTGGGGCTTCATCTGGGGTGCGCGGGGCAGGCTCGACAACCTGGCCAAGGCCGCCGCCGCGATGGACGGCACGGCGAACGCCATCTCGGGGAAGCTGCACGGCGCGTGGACCAGCAAGGCAGGCGACGCGGCCACCACCAAGATCAACGACCTGCGCGCGGCCGCCCAGGAGTACGGCACCGCCGTCGGGGAACTCCGCGCGAACATCGAGGGCGCCTGGCACGCCAGCCGGGGACCGGTGGAGCGCCTGTCCCAGTTCGCCGGGTCCGGCACCGGGGGCAAGTCGCTCGCCGACCGCTACGGCGCGAACGCGTTCTCCGACAACACCGACTTCATCGATTTCCCGAGGGACAAGCTCGCGACCTACATCGATGAGATGGGCCGCATCCTGCAGAACGGCACGTTCCGCTCCGGCATCTACGCCAAGGAGGAGTGGACCGCGGGCTACGCGTTCCTCAACGAGGAGTTCACCCCGGGCCTGCCGTTCGACGACCTCGGTTGCGACAAGCAGACCGCCGAAACCCTGCACCAGCCCGGCAAGGTCCTGCTCACCGACGGCGACAACCGCTGGTCGAACGAGATCTGCAACGAGCTCAACGACTTCTGCAACTGCTACTTCACGACCATGGCCAACCTGCGCCGCCAGATCGAGGAGACGATCACGGCGGTCACCGACGCCTGGCGCGAGCTGAACTCGGGTTCGATGCTGATCGCCACCGACCCGTTCGGCAAGCTCGCGCTCAGCGGGGCGGACAAGCCGCCGCCGGACGACGAGTCGGGGGACGAGAAGCCGCCGACCAAGAAGGACCCGGGGACCGGGACCGGGTCGACCGATACCGGGACCGGGACCGGGGACCAGCCGAAGCAGCAGCAGATGCCGCCGCCGCCGAAGGCCGAGGACCTGCCGCAGATGCCGGATCCCGGGCAGGTCGACCAGGGCACCGATCCGTCCGCCGTGGACCCGACGCAGACGCCGGGGGCCGTGCCGGGGACCACCGGGGGCGCGCCGGAGACGGTGACGATCTCCGAGGGCGGGCGGACCATCGGGGTGCAGAGCCCCGACGGGGCGGGGCACGTCAAGGTCACCGTCGACGACGGCTCCGGCAAGCCCAAGACCTACGACCTCGACTTCGGCGCGAGCACGCCCGGGCAGGGGCAGCTCGGGCCCGACGGCAAGCCGGTCGTCGGACCGGACGGCAAGCCGATCACCGACGGTGCCGAGGGGCGCCCGCTCGGGCCGGACGGCAGGCCGGTCAACGGCGTGGACGCCCAGACCCGCGGCATGCCGGTCGACGGGGCGATCGGACCCGACGGCAGGCCGGTCGACGGGGCGATCGGGCCGGACGGCAAGCCCGTCGACGTCCAGCACGTGCAGGCCGGGCCCGACGGCAAGGCGGTCATCCACGACGGCGACGTCACCATCACCGCCGAGCGGGATCCCGGCTCCCCGGACACGGTCAAGATCACCGTGGACGACGGCACCGGCGAGCCCGTCAGCTACACCGTCGACTTCGACGAGACCACCCAGGGCGCGACCGGCGGGGCCCAGCACGGCGGTCCCGCCACCGACACCGCGGGCCAGGCCACGGGCACCACGCGGGCGAACCCGGACGGCGGCCAGCCGGGCCACCAACCCGAGCCCGGCAGGCCCGGTGTCCCACCGGCAGGCCAGGACCAGCCCACACCGGGCGGCCAGGTGCCTGGCGGCGGTACGCACGGGATGAACGACGCCAGCCCGATCGGCCACGGTCAGCCGGGCGGCCAGGTGCCTGGCGGCGGTACGCACGGCATGAACGACGCCAGCCCCATCGGTCACGGCCAGCCCGCGCCGGGCGGTCAGGTACCCGGCCAGGTCGCCCCCGGCGGGCACGGCGTGCCCGGCTACGACGCCGCCCAGTCCGGTCACGGCATGCTCAACAACGACGCGGCCCAGCCCGGGCACCCGCAGGCCACCTACGCCGCCAGCGGCGGGGGCAGCGCGTGGAGTTCGGACGCCTGGGGGGCCTCGGGCAGCATCTTCGACGAGCAGCCCCGCGACCAGCTCGGCCCGCACCCGGGCCACGACCAGTCCGGTCAGCACGGTCAGCACGACAACGGCCACGGCGGCGACACCCAGACCGCGGGCGCGGGCGAGGCCGGTCTGGCCTCCGCCGCGTCCGGGCTGCCCGGTGACCAGTCCGGCACCGGCTCGCCCATGGGCGGCGGGATGCCGATGGGTGCGATGGGTGGTGGCGGCCAAGGCCAGGGCGGTGGCGACAGCGAGCGCGGCGGTTCGCAGTGGCGGACCACCGGCCAGCTCTTCGACGACGACTACGCCGACGCCGAGGCCCGCATCAGCGGCAGCTTCGACGGCGGGAGGTGAGCCGGATGTCCGACCTGACCGCGGAGACCAGGCTGATCCTGGCCAAGTACGAGGACATCACCGCCCAGTACCACGCCCGGGTCAACCAGGTCGGCGAGGAGTTCGCCGCCGAGCTGACCCGCACCGACGCCGCCGCGGCCGAGCGCGACCGCGTGCTGGCCGAGCAGCGGCCCGCGATCGACGCCGCGCACGAGGCGACCAAGCGGGAGGCCCAGGAGCGGGCCGCGGCCGAGCAGCAGAAGGCCGCCGCGTGGACGCGGGAGACCAAGTCCACGGTGCTGTCCTTCGGCGGCGACGACGAGCGGCCCCAGGAGCGCCCCGAGCGCCCCCGGCCGGTGCCGCCGCCGGTCGCGCCCCCGGAGCCCGCGCCGGAGGCCAGGTCGACGCCCGCCCAGCGGTTCCTGTCCTTCGCCGACGACGAGGACGAACCCGCCCCGCCGCCGCGGCCCGCGCCGAAGCGGCAGGCACCCGCCCCGGTCGAGGACGACGGCGACGACGACTGGTCCGGTCGCAGCTGGGTGCGCTGACATGCCGGACGGTGTGCTGAGGGTTGACCACGAGGCCGTCTCCGCGCTGGCCAAGGAGGTCGCCGACCTGCGGTCCGCGCTGGAGGAGGTGGCCGCCTTCGCCCGCGCGGACCTGCCGCCGCCGCGGCGGTTCGGCCCGCTGGGCGAGGCTGCGGGCGCGGCGTTCGGCACCTTGCACGAGGCGCTGCTGACCTCGTTCGAGAAGGTCGTGCCGCAGGTCGACGGCATGGTCGCGGAGCTGGTCGAGTCGACGAAGCGGATCGCCGACGTCGACGAGGAAGCGGCGCGGCGGATCACCCGGGCCGGTGAGCGGTGACGGCCGAGCAGGTGCGGGCCGCGCTGACCGCGCCGACCGGCGCCGACCTGGCCGACACCGCGGACGCCCTGGTCGAGGGCCCGCTCGCCGAGCCGCGCGGGCTGCTGTCCCCGCGCGCCGGTGGTGCCGTCTACCGGCGGTGGCGCGCGCACCCGGCGGCCAAGGGCGGCTGGACGCCCGAGCCGTGGGGTCCCGCCGACGAGCGCATGGTCGACGACCTGCGCAACGCCGAGTTCGGTGGCCTGGCCGCCGCCCGCGACCGGTTGGCCGCGCTGGCCAAGGCCGCGGAAGCCCTGCGCGAGGGCGCGGCGGGCCTGCGGACCCGGTTATCCGACACCTGGGGTGGTCGTGGCGCCGACACCGCCGCGACCCGGTTCGACCAGCTCTCGGTGGCCGCCCGCACGTGGCACGACGGGCTCTTGCGCCTGGCGACCGCGCTCGACGGCGGTCGCGGTGTCGCGGCCGACGCACTGCACGGCTGGGCCGCGCAAGCGGCCACGCTGCGCGGCATCGCCGTCGACAACCTCGCCAACCGCCAGGACCAGATCGACCGCCTCGACGCGGCCCTGCGCTCGTACACCCCGGCGCAGTTGCGCACGCCGGGCACGCTCAACCTCAACGGCATCGCCGAGGACCCGTGGCCCAGCGCCGAGGTCATCGACTACCTCGACGACTACTGCGGTCGCTACGCCGCCGCCGTGGCCCGCTTCCGCGCCGACCTGCGCGCCGTGCACGACGCCACCGCCCAGGGCTGGCGCGCGTTCACCGACGCGATCCGCGCGGTCGACCCGGACCCGTTCACCGCCGTCACCCCCTCGTCGTCGACCGCGCCGTCGGCCGCCGTCCCGACGGGCACCGCGCCCAGCGGGGCGGCCACGGGGGAGAGCGTCACCATCCGCGAGGGCGGTAGGGCGATCACGGTGGACTCGTCGATGGGGATCACCGTGGACCGCGGCGACGGCAAGCCGACGAAGTACGTGGTCGACAGCGCCCCCAGCCCCCAACCGGCGCCCAAACCGGCGGCGGCGAGCGCCGCCGCCGACACCCCGGGCACCCCGGCCCCCGACGCGGCGGCCACACCCAGTGAGGCGGGAGTTCCCGCCGGTGGCTCGGCGGGTGGCTCAGTTGGTGGCGGTGGCGCAGCGGTCGGTGGTGGCGGTGGCACGTCGGCGGGCCAGCCGCCGTTGCAGCCCGGCGCGATGACCAACGCCGAGGCGCCCCCGTCACAGGAATCCCGTGCGGGCGTTGGGGGTTCCGCGCCCGCGGCGGCGGGTCCGGCCGCGGGCGCGGGCATGGCGGGCGGTGGCATGGGCGGGATGCCCATGGGCGGCGGCGGGGGCGGTCAAGGCGGTGGCGGTGGCGACACCGACCGCAAGGCCAGCCAGTGGCGGCTGGTCGGCAGCCTGTTCGACGACAACGACCCGGCCGCGTTCTTCGACGGCGTCGTCGGGGAAGACCCGGCCAACCGGGCCAAGGGGTGAGCGTGCTCGACGAGGACAACCCGGCCGTCCGCGCGGTCCGCGCCGAGTTCCAGCGGATCAGCGCGGGCCTCGGCGACCACTTCGAGCGCTCACGGGCCGAGTACGAGCAGACCCTCACCCGGCACGAGCAAGACCGCGAGCGCTGGGCCAAAACCCCACCGGAGCCGCCGAAGCGCGCCCGGCAGAAGCAGTCGGACGACCCGTCCGACACGGGCTTCTTCTCGGTCAGCTGGATGACCAACCGCTGACCTACCGCGGCGGCCACTGCCCCGGCTGGTCCTGCACGTAGGACCGCTCCTGGGGCGGGAATCCCGGCGCCGGAAACCCCTGCGGTGGAAAGCCGGGCTGCGGCCCGGCAGGCGGGAATCCCTGCGGCGCATAGCCGGGCTGCAGGTAGGCGGGCGTAAACCCTTGCGGTGGAACGGGTCCCGGGAAACCGCTGGGCGGTGGGAATCCCGGTGGCGGGTAGCCCGGCTGGAATCCCCTGTTCGGCGGCGAAGCCAGCCCTTGGGTGACTCCGCGCCGGAACAGCACCACGGGCACGACTGCCCCGACCAGCGCGCTCACCAAGCCGACGATGATCCACGTCATGAGCAGGTTCGGCATGATCGTCATCGCTCGCACCGACACCCAGAGCCCGCCCGCGATGACGATCCCGGCCCCGATCGTCGCGAGGATCCGCCCGGCGGGCTGGAAGGCCAGCAGCATGCCGCCACCGGAGAGCAACAGCGCCGCGGCGATCAACCCGATGAACCCGAGCCCGAACAGCGACGCCCCCACCGTGAGCCCGCCGACGGACAACGCGGTGACCCCCGCTGCGCGCACCGCGCCCTGAGGGTTGGACGGCGGAATCGGCGGTGGACCTTGGGGTGGGTATGGCTGCACGTCAGCCAGTCTGCACGAGGTGCCGATCCAGGACTGTGCCCTTGATGTTCTCGTCCAGCAGCCGGGCGTACTCGGTCTGCCCGGTGAGGTGAGTGAGGAAGAACGCGGTCAGCAGGGCGCGGCTGATCCGCTGCGTGGCGTGCTCCGCCTTGCCGTGCACCAGCAGCCCGCTCCAGTGCCTGCCCTCGGTGAACCCGAGGTGGCTGGCCTTGGTGATGGTGCGCACGTCCGCCTGCCCACCCCACGCCTGCGCGATGAGGTGGCCGTGCGCGCTCGGCGGGGCGACCAGGTCGTTGCCCGCCAGCACGTGCAGCGACGGCATGCGGCACTCGCGTGCGGCGTTGCTGGCCACCGGGGCGGTCTCGGCCGCCGCCAGGGTCGCGACGGCCCGCACCCGCTGGTCGCGCGCCGCGGCCAGCACGGCGCTGCCGCCGCCGGTCGAGTGCCCGGCCAGGCCCAGCCTGCCCTCGTCGACGCTGATCTCGCCGTCGCCGAGGCGCACGCCGACGCACACGTCCAGCGCGGTGCTCAGGTCGGAGGCCAGCAGCCGGTGCGAGCCGAACGGGCCGGTGTGCGTCCCGGGCGCGGCGACGACCACCCCCCACGACGCCAGGTGCCGGAACAGCCCCCGGTACCGCGACGGCGGCTGGAGCCAGCCGTGCCCGAAGGCGACCGCGGGCAGGCCGCGGCCGGAGTGCGGCGTGTAGACCGCGCCGGGCAGCCCGACCAGCGCCAGGTCACCGCGCAGGACCTGGTGCGGACCGGGGCGGGCGAGCTCGTCGAGGAGGTGCTTGGCCGTGCGTGCCATGGGGGTCAGCCTATCGGTGGTCGAAGTACCTGGTGGGTACCCTCGTGCGCGTGTGCGGAATCGCGGGTCGCGTCACCGGGATCGCCCGGTCGCGCGGGTACGACCTGGACGGGCCCCGCGACCTCGCGAAGTCCGTCACCGTCGAGTAGGAGCCGTATGCGGGGCGTCTGGACCACCGGAGCCGTCAGGACAGCCGAGGAGGCCGTCCTCGCCAAGACCGCGCCGGGCGCGTTGATGCGCCGGGCCGCGCACGGCGTCGCGCTGCACGTCACGCGGCTGCTCGACCAGCACACCGGGGGCGTCGCGGGCCGCCGGGTCGTGTTGCTGGTCGGCGCGGGCAACAACGGCGGCGACGCGCTCTGGGCCGGGGCCTTCCTGCGTCGCCGCTCGGTCGGCGTCACGGCCGTGCTGCTGGCGCCGGAGCGCGCGCACGCCGAGGGGCTGGCCGCGTTGCGGCGCGCAGGCGGGCGGGTCGGTACGCCCGAGGACGTCGACTTCGCCGACCTGGTCGTCGACGGGATCGTGGGGCTCTCCGCGCGCGGCCCGCTGCGGCCGGACGCGGCGGCCGTGGTCAGCCGGGTGCGGGCGCCGGTCGTGGCCGTCGACCTGCCCAGCGGTGTGGACCCGGACACCGGGGCCGTCGAGGGGCCCGCGGTGACCGCGGACGTGACGGTGACGTTCGGCGCGTACAAGCCCGTGCACTACCTCGCGGGGGCCCGCTGCGGCGCGGTCCACCTGATCGACCTGGGGCTCGACCTGGCGAAACCCGTCTTCGAGGTGCTGGGCGCCGCGGAGGTGGCCGCGGCGTGGCCGGTGCCGGGGCCGGAGGACGACAAGTTCACCCAGGGCGTCGTGGGGGTGGTCGCGGGCTCGGAGACGTACCCGGGCGCGGCGGTGCTCGCGGTCGGCGCGGCCGTGCTGGCCACCTCGGGGCTCACCCGCTACGCCGGGTCGGCCGCCGACGAGGTGCGCAGGCGCTGGCCGGAGGTGGTCGCCACCGGCTCGGTCGGCGACGCGGGACGGGTGCAGGCGTGGGTGGCCGGTCCGGGCATGGGCACCGGCAAGGCGTCCCGGGACGTCCTCGCGCACGTGCTCGACGCGGGCCTGCCGACCTGCGTCGACGCGGACGGCATCACGCTGCTGGCCCGGTACCCCGACCTGTGGGACGCGCGCGACCCGGACGCGCCGCTGCTGCTCACCCCGCACGACCGCGAGTTCGCCAGGATCGCCGAACCGCACGGGATCGAGCTGGGTGCCGACCGGGTGGCCGCGGCCAAGTCGCTGGCCGCCGAACTGGACGTAACCGTGTTGCTCAAGGGGCATGCCACGGTGGTCGCGTCGCCGGACGGGCGCGCGCTGGTCAACCCGGCCCGCTCGCACTGGCTGGCGACCGCGGGCTCGGGCGACGTGCTGTCCGGGCTGGCGGGCGCGCTGCTCGCGGCCGGGCTCGACCCGCTGCTCGCGGGCGGCGCGGCGGCGTGGCTGCACGTGCGGGCGGGTGAAGCCGCCGCGCTGGGCGCTCCGGTGCCCGCGTCGGCGATCGTGGACGCGGTGCCGACGGCACTGCGCGGGCTGCTGGGGGCGAGATGAGTCGCGCGGAGGTCGTGGTCGATCTGGACGCGTTGCGGCACAACGTGTCCCTGCTCGTCGCGCGCGCGCCGGGCGCGGACGCGATGGCGGTCGTGAAGGCCGACGGCTACGGGCACGGGGCCGTGCGGGTCGCGCGGGCGGCGCTGTCGGCCGGGGTGACCTGGCTCGGGTCGTGTTCGTTGAACGAGGCGCTGGTGCTGCGGGACGCGGGGATCACCGCGCCGATCCTGTCCTGGTTGGACACCCCGGACGCGGACATGGACGCGGCCGTGGAAGCCGGGATCGATGTCGGTGTGTCCTCTGTGGAGGAACTGGACCGGCTGTCCGGCGCGCGGGTGCACCTGAAGGTCGACACCGGGCTGGCGCGCAACGGGTGTCCGCCCGGCCGGTGGGCGGACCTGGTGCGCGCCGCGGCGGAGTCGGACAACGAGGTGTACGCGGTCTGGTCGCACCTGGCCTGCGCGGACGTGCCCGGCCACCCGTCGGTCGACGCCCAGGCGCAGCGGTTCGAGCACGCCTACAAGACCGCCTTGGACGCCGGTCTCACCCCACGGCGGCACCTGGCCAACTCGGCGGCCACGCTGAGCAGACCGGACCTGCACTTCGACATGGTCCGGCTCGGCATCGCGATGTACGGGCTGAACCCGTTGCCCACCAAGGAAGACCTCATTCCCGTGATGACCTTCCGGGCGTCGGTAGCCATGGTCAAGCGGGTGGCCGCGGGCGAGTCGGTCTCCTACGGACAGACTTGGACCGCGCCGCGTGACACCACGCTCGCCCTGGTGACGGCCGGGTACGCCGACGGTGTGCCGAGGCTGCTGTCGAACCGGGTCGACGTGCTGCTCGGCGGTGTTCGGCGGCCGGTGCGCGGCCGGGTGTGCATGGACCAGATCGTCGTCGACTGCGGCGACGACGAGGTCTCGCCCGGCGACGAGGTCGTGCTGTTCGGCCCCGGCACGCGCGGGGAACCGACGGCGACCGAGTGGGCCGACACCATCGGCACCATCGACTACGAGATCGTCACGGGCATGTACCGGCCCCGGGTGGCCCGCCGGTACGTCGGCGGATGAACCGCGCGGGCAAGGTCGCCGCGGGCGCGGGCGTGCTCGCCGCCGCCACGGCCATCGCGGTCGGCGTCACCCGCCGCCGCGCGTCCGGCGACGACCCGTACGCCGACGAGCCGCTGGGTGAGCTGCCGCCGTCGCGCACCAGCACGGTCGCCGCGGACGACGGCCTGGCCCTCTCCGTCGAGGAGGTCGACCCCGAGGACGGCGGCAAACCGGTCCTGACCGCGGTGTTCGTGCACGGTTTCGCGATGAGCAGGCGCGGCTGGCACTTCCAGCGCCGCGACCTGGCCCGGCTCACCGACCCCCGGGTGCGGCTCGTGCTCTACGACCACCGCAGCCACGGCCGCTCCGCCCGCGCCGACATCAGCACGAGCACGATCGAGCAGTTGGCCGCGGACCTCGACGAGGTGATCCGCGCTGTGGTGCCCCGTGGACCGATCGTCCTCATCGGACACTCGATGGGCGGCATGGCCGTGATGGCGCTGGCCGAGCGGCACCCGGAGCTGTTCGCCGAGCGGGTGCGCGGGGTGGCGCTGATCGGCACGTCGGCGGGTGAGGTCGGGCGCAGCGGGCTGCCCCGGCCGCTGCTGTCGAAGTACAACCCGCTGACCCGCGTCCTCGGCCGGGTCGCCGAGTGGCAGCCCACCGCCGTCGAGCTGGTCCGCTCGGTGGGTGGCGCGGTCACCCGGGGCGCGGCCCGCACGGTCGGGTTCGGGCCCGGCGAGGTGAGCCAGAAGCTGGTGGGGTTCCTCGTCGACATGCTCGACGGCACGCCCGTCCGGGTGCTCGCCGACTTCGTGGACACGCTGGGCAGCCACAACCGCTACGCGGCGCTGGCCGGGCTCAAGCACACCCGCGTCCTGGTGCTCAGCGGCGACCACGACTGGATGACCCCGTTCGCGCACGCCGAGCGGATCGCCACGGCCCTGCCGGACGCCACCCTGGTCCGCGTGCCCGGCGCCGGTCACCTGGTGATCCTGGAGCGCCCCGATGTGGTGAACGAGCACCTGACTACGCTGCTGCGGGACTGCGCCCGGGGCCGCGGCGCGGGTCGGAAGAGGTGAGGACCGTGGCTGAGACCGTGCTGCTGCGCACGCACGAGGACACCCTGGCGTACGGGCGCGCCCTGGGCACCCGGTTGCGGGCCGGGGACCTGGTGCTGCTGGCGGGGCCGCTGGGGGCGGGCAAGACGGTGCTGGCCAAGGGGATCGCCGAGGGGCTCGGGGTGCTGGGCCGGGTGAGCAGCCCGACGTTCATCATCGCCCGGGAGCACAAGGCGGGCGCGCGCGGGATCCCGATGGTGCACGTCGACGCGTACCGGCTGGGTGGCGACCTGGAGCAGCTCGACGACCTGGACCTGGACTCGGAACTGGTCGCGTCCGTGGTCGTCGTCGAGTGGGGCGAGGGCTCGGCGGACCGGCTCAACGCCGACCACCTGCTCATCCGCCTGGCCCGGGAGGCCGACGACTCCCGCCTGGCGTCGGTCGAACCGCACGGCGACTGGGTGTCGCGGGTCTGATTTCCCCTTCGGCGGTGCCGGGGTGCGGGTCTAGGGTCCTGGCATGCGCGCAGTGATCTTTGACTGGGGTGGCACGCTGACGCCGTGGGTGACGATGGATCACCTGGCCGCGTGGCGGGCCTATGCCGACATCGTCCACCCGGGAGACGCCGAGGCGTCGGGGGTGCTGGCCGCGGCGTTGCTCGCGGCGGAGGACGAGGCCTGGGGGCGGGTCCGGGTCCACCACACGGCCTTCCACCTGACCCAGGTGCTGGAGTCCGCCGGGGCACCGCCCGACGAGGCGGCGCTGGCCGCCTTCCGGACCTACTGGGACCCGGCGACCCGCACCGACCCGGAGGTGGCGCCGATGCTCGGCGAGCTGCGGGAGCGCGGGCTGCGGACGGGGGTGCTCTCGTCCACGGCGTGGCCCGGTGCCTGGCACGAGGAGGTCCTGCACCGCGACGGCGTCGGCGACTTGTTCGACGGGCTGGTGTGGAGCAGCGACCTGGCCTACACCAAACCGCACCGGGTGGCCTTCGAGGCGGCGATGGCGGCGGTGGGCGTCGACGACCCGGCCGACTGCGTCTACGTCGGCGACCGCCCGTACGACGACATCAGCGGCGCGCAGGCGGTGGGGATGCGGACCATCTTCATCCCGCACAGCGACATCCCGCTGGCGCAACAGGTCGCCGTCGACGTGGTGCCCGACGCGGTTGTGCAGCGCATGTCCGAGCTGCCCGCCGTCCTGGACCGGTGGCTGGACGGCCGAAACCCCCTTTAGTGCAGCCTGAAAGACCCTTCGGGGGAAGGCGGCGCCTGGCGTTGTGAGCCAAGGTGAGTCCGGGCGGGACAGTCCCGTCCGGACACAACGCCAGATCCTGGAGGACGAGATCCCATGAAGACACGCGCCTTGGTGATCAGCGGAGCGGTCGGACTTGGAGTCGTGCTGGCGGCGTCACCAGCATCCGCGAAGGCCCTGGACACGCCGGTCGACGGTGTGGGCTACCGGGTCACCGCCGACCACAGCGGCAAGTGCCTGGACGTCAAAGGTGTGAGCCAGGACAACGGCGCCGACGTGATCCAGTGGGATTGCAACGGCGGCGCCAACCAGTACTGGACCCTCTACGCGGTGGGGGACGGCGCCTACAACCTCGTCGCGGGCCACAGCGGCAAGTGCCTGGACGTCGAGGGCGTGAGCCTGGACAACGGCGCCGACGTGATCCAGTGGGATTGCAACGGCGGCGCCAACCAGCGGTGGTACCTCAACGACGCGGGCTACGGCAGCTACAACCTGGTGGCCGAACACAGCAGCAAGTGCCTGGACGTCAAGGGTGTGAGCCAGGACAACGGCGCCGACGTGATCCAGTGGGATTGCAACGGCGGCGCCAACCAGAGCTGGACCTTCGCCAGCGCCTGATCGGCGAATCGGGGTCGCCCGTCACCCGACGGGCGACCCTGATTGGTTCGCAGGTTGTCCACATGCACTCAGGTTGTTCACAACCCGCCTCCAGTGCCTTCAACCATCTGCCGCCACCGAATAGAATCGAAAACAGGGGCTCCTTGACCTCAAGGGGTCGTTGCGCCGGGTGTGGGATGATCTTCGTGGGTGAGTGATCGGAGATCTTGTTGTGGCATGTCGGGTGATTTTGAGTTGCGAGGATCGGGAGACGATCTCGCGCGAGTTACGTGCGAGGCGGTCGTTTCGGTTTATCGGTAGGGTGTTGGGTCGGCATCATTCGGTGGTCGCTCGTGAGGTCGCTCTCAATGGTGGCCGGTTGGCTTATCGCGCGGTGCGGGCGGGGCGGCGGGCGGCCTCGGCGCGGGCCAGGCCGAAAGTTCGGAAGATGGAACGGTCGGGTCGGGCGAGACGTGTGCCGTCGTCGGCGAAGCGGTCGCGGCGCGACCTGATCGTGGGTATGGTCAACATCGGCGAGCGTCCGGCGGAGGCCGAGGACCGGGCGGTCCCCGGCTTCTGGGAAGGGGACCTCATTCTGGGGTCGGCGTGCAAGTCGCAGATTCTGACGTTGGTTGAGCGTCAGACCCGGTTCGTGATGTTGATCCGGGTCCCGCATGATCGGTCCGCGGATCGTGTCGCGGCGTTGTTGGCTGAGAAGATGATGACGTTGCCCGAGTTCCTTCGGAAATCGTTGACCTGGGATCAGGGCAGCGAAATGGCCGACCACGCCACCTTCACGACGGTGACCGGGATGCCCGTCTATTTCTGTGATCCACGCTCACCGTGGCAACGCGGAACGAACGAGAACACCAACCGCCTTCTTCGGCAGTACTTCCCCAAGGGGACGGATCTCTCGGTTTATTCCCAGGCCGACCTCGACGAGGTGGCCCGCGAGCTCAACGGCCGCCCCCGGCAGACCCTCGACTGGTACAAACCCGTCGAGAAACTCAACGAACTGCTGATCAACCATGGTGGCGCGATGACCTGTTGAGGTCAAGGCTCCCCTATGGCGGGGTACCCCTCGCTGGCGTTTGGGGCGGGGTTCGGCCGTTGCGGTGTCGCGGCGAGTCGTGGTCCGGCCTGCGTCAAGGGGCTGCCGCGAAGTAGGCCACCTTGACCTCCTTCGTGGTCGGCGGCGGGAACGATTCCCCGTCGCCGCCGAGTTGGCCGATCTGGACCGTCCACACCGGCTTTGAGCGGTCGACCACGTCGCCGCCATCGGGTCCGGTTAGGACGAAGTCCGAGTTTCCCTGGTCGCAGGAGTAAGCGCCGACATAGCCGTCCGCGCGTCCGCCCCAGCTGCCGCCGTTGCGCAGCAGGCATTTCGCGCCGCCGTCCAGTTCCAGGCCCCAGGGGGCCGGGTTCGGGGACGGTGTGACCGAGGGGACCGCTTCCTTCGACACGGCTCGCCGGAGTTGCTTCTTCCACGGGAAACCGCCGCACAGGAGGTCGCGGCGGTTCGGTTCCACCCAGCAGGCCAGTGCGCCCGCGGCCGACGGGGAGCAGGCGACGACGTCCGGTCCCACGGCCGCCGGTGACGGGTAGCAGTCCTCGACTTCCTCCGGGTCCTCCGCGACGGTGTAGCCGCTCGTCGAGTTGCCCGACTTGTCCACGCCCGCCACGTTCACCACCTTGGTGGCCGCGCCGGTGGACTTGCCCAGTTCGGTCAGCGCGCCCTGCACGATCTCCGTCACCTGGTTGACCGCGCTCTGGTCGGTCGGCAGCCGCAGGTGCGAGCAGGCCGCCACGATCGTGACACCACCGAGGTACGCCTGCACGGGGGCGCTGAACCGGTTCTCCTGCAGGTCCTGCAACGTGAAGTAGTCGAAGGCCATCGACGCCGAGGCGAACGACAGGCTGTGCGCCGCGCCGTTGACCAGTCCGAAGTCGACGGTGCAGCGGTCCGTGCGGGAGTAGGACTTGCCGCCTTCCTCCGGCGGCACGCCGGTCGGTCCGGAGGTGGGGTAGCCGTGCGCGGAGGGCACGGGCACCACGCCGTCGCTGAACAGCGGGATCGAGTACGCCGTGAACCCGAAGAACGTCCGGTTCACCGTCACGTCCCCGGCCACCTGGGTCAGGTTCACCCCACTCGCCAGCCACGGCGGCAGGTCACCGCACCCGCGCGGCAGCGAAGCCCCTTTTTCGTGCTCCGCCAAGCACTTCCCGCCGTCGCGCCCGTCGATCGGCGGCAACTCCTTGCCGGTCACGTGCCGCAGCACCTCCATCAGCCGCGACGGCCCGCCTTCGCCGCCCCACGGTGACCCGAGCTGCGGCGTCCCCAGCGTGATGACGTACGGCACGACCTTCGCCAACTCGGTGTTCAGCGCGTACCGCAGCGCCAACCCGCCCATCGAGTGCGCGACGACGACGACCTTCCCGTCCCCGCCAGCCTTCTCGTACGCCGACGAGACCTGCCCCAGGTAGGCCGCGAGGCACGGCGCGATGTGCGAATCCGAGGCCCAGTACGCCGCCCACCTGCTGTAGTCGAACGTGTACGCGCTGACCCGCCCGTCCAACTGCCCGGCCACCTTCTTCGCCGAGTCGTCCATGGGGTCGCCGTTCCACCCGTGCACGAACACCACCGGCCGCTTGGACCGCGACTGCCCCGCGCCCGCCTTGGTCGACCTCGCCCCCTCGCACTGCGACGGCAACTTCTGCGCCTGCGCGGGCACAGCGCACAGCAACGTCAACAACAACACGGCCAGTACCCGGGCGATCACTGCGCGGCCTCCGTCGAACTGATCAGCCACTGCCCGTCGACGGCCACCAACCACACCGTCCACACCGCGCCACCCACCCGCGCCGAAACCTTGGCCCGCCCACCTTCCGCGGCCTGGAAGCTCGACACGTCGAACTCGACGGGTGTCCCCGCCAACGAGGTCACGAACCCGTCGTCCAGCGGCTGGTCGGGCGAGACCGCGATCGCCTCGCGCACCCGCCCCTCGGACCCGCTGGTCAGGTCCGCGGTCAACTCACGCGCCCGCTCGACCGTCAACGGCACCGCGCTCGACGCCGAAGGAGTGGTGGGGCTGGCGAAGGGAGTTCCCCCAACCCCTCGACCGCCGAAGAACCACACGGCAGCGGCAACGGCCACACCCACCAGTACAACCACGACTATCAGCCCACGTCGACCCACGCCCGTCTCATCGCGAGCGCCAATCGGGTGTTACCGGCACACCCGCACCGCTACACCCACACAGTGGACACCGGCAGCGCCGGGTCCGCCGAGAGGTCCAAAGAGGACGGCTTGACCCCGGCCGCCACCAGGTGCGCGCCCAACGCCGCCATCATCGCGCCGTTGTCCGTGCACAACCGCGGCCGCGGCACCCGCAACTCGATCCCGGCCGCCGCGCAGCGCTCCGCCGCCAACTCCTTCAACCGCGAGTTCGCCGCCACACCACCGGAAATGACCATCGTCCCGATGCCCAGGTCGGTCGCCGCCCGCACCGCCTTCGCCGTCAGGACGTCCGCCACCGCCTCCTGGAACGACGCCGACACGTCGTCCACCGGCACCTCTTCGCCATCCCGCTCCCGCGCCTCCACCCACCGCGCGACGGCAGTCTTCAGGCCGGAGAACGAGAAGTCGTACTTCGCGTCCCGGGGGCCCGTGAGTCCACGGGGGAACGCGATGGCCGACGGATTCCCGCGCCGCGCCGCCTGGTCGATCGGCGGCCCACCCGGGTACGGCAGCCCGATCACCCGCGCCACCTTGTCGTACGCCTCGCCCGCCGCGTCGTCGATGGTCGAGCCGATCTCCGTGATGCCGCCCGCCAGGTCGTCGACCCTCAGCAGTTGGCTGTGCCCGCCGGAGACCAGCAGCGCGAGCGCCGGCGACGGCAGGGGCCCGTGCTCCAGGGTGTCCGCGGCGACGTGCCCGGCCAGGTGGTTGACCCCGTACAGCGGCACGTCCAGCGCCGTCGCGTACGCCTTGGCCGCCGACACCCCCACCAGCAGCGCCCCCGCCAGCCCCGGCCCGCAGGTCACCGCGATGGCGTCCACGTCCGACAGCGCCAGCCCGGCGGTGTCGAACGCGCGCCGCATGGTCGGGACCATGGCCTCCAGGTGCGCGCGGCTGGCCACCTCGGGCACCACCCCGCCGAAGCGGACGTGCTGCTCGACGCTGGACGCGACCTCGTCGGCCAGCAACTCCAAGCCGTCCGCGCCGAGCCGGACGATGCCGACGCCGGTCTCGTCGCACGAGCTCTCAATGCCCAGGATGATCGTCATGGGGTGTTCTCCACTGTCCGGTCCACCCGCGCGGGCCGGACCATGGTGTACGCGTCGGCGCCGGAGGGCTGGTAGTAGCGGCGGCGCAGGCCGATGGTGGCGAAGCCGTGCGCCTCGTAGAGCCCGATGGCGGGCGCGTTGTCGGTGCGCACCTCGAGGAACACCTGCGCCAGGTGCTCGTCGGCGCGGGCCAGCAGCACCCGCAGCAGCGCGCGGCCCACGCCGCGGCCCTGCCACACCGGGTCGACGCCCAGGTTGTGCACGCTGGCCTCCATGTCGCCCGGCTTGCCCGCCATGCCCAACCCGCCGTAGCCGACCAGCAGCTCACCGGCGTACGCGCCCACGTAGTAGTGGCCCCAGTCCAGCTCGGACGCGAACGCCGACTCGCTCCACGGGTCGTCGTCCGGGAACAGGATGCGCTCCAGCTCGGCGCAGCGGCGCAGGTCGGCGCGCCCCAGGACGCCGATCCGCGTCGGCTCGCTCATCCCGGGCTCACCCGCTTGCGCGCACCAGGCTCGACCGCGTCCGGCCGCCGCAGGTAGAGCGGGGTCAGCGGGCCGGGTTCGGCACCGAGGTCCGCGGCGGCGACGAGGCCGAGCGGGCTCGGGTGCGCGGATCCGACCCGCGGCAGGCCGAAGTCGAACAGGTCCGCGCCCGCCACCCGGGTGACCCCCAGCTCGGCGACCCGCGCCGCGACCTCGGCGGGCGGCGCGACGGCGGGCTCGGTCCGGCGGCTGCCGTCGGCGGCGTACGCGGCCCAGTAGACCTCGCGGCGGCGCGCGTCGGTGACCACGAGCAGCGGCTCACCCGGGACGTCGGCGGCGATGGCGTCCAGCGAGCACACCGGGTGCACCGGCCGGTCCAGGGCGTGGCCGAGCGCGGCGGCGGTGACCATGCCCGCGCGCAGCCCGGTGAACGGGCCGGGGCCGATGCCGCAGACCAGGGCGTCCACGTCGGCGAAGGCGCGGCCCGCCTCGGCGAGCGCGTCGCGCAGGTGCGGGGTGAGCAGTTCGCCGTGCGCGCGGGCGTCGACGGTCACCCGCGCGGCGAGCAGCGTCGACGCGCCACCGGCTACCTCGACGACTCCGGCGGTGACCGCGGGGGTGGCGGTGTCGACCGCTAGTACCAGCACGGTCGTCAAGAGTACGAGGGCTCGCCGCCGGGCTCCGAAGTGGTCCGGGACACGTCGCCCGCCGCGCGCCGCTCGCGCCGGTTCACCGAGACGCTCTCCACCGCGAACGCGCACACCAGGGCCAGCAAACCGCCGCCCGCGATCACGCCGCCGACCTTGCCGATGCGCGCCTTGGGCAGCTTCTCCGCCTCCGCAGGCGCGGCGACCACGCTGACCGTCACCCACGTGCTCGGCGGCGCGCCGAGGTCGCGCTGCTTCTCGTCGAGGGAGTCGCGGATCAGGTCGAAGGCGTTCTGGCCGAGCTCCTTGGCCCTGGCCTCGGTGGCGCCCTCGACCTTGGCCGTCATGAACGGGCCCTCACGGCTGATCTCCACGCCGTCCTTGGGCTGGGTGACCAGCTTGGCCGCCGAGACCGCGGTCTCCTCGATGAGCATGATCGTGATGGTGGAGAGCGTCGGCGCGAACGCCAGCAGCGAGTTGGTCTGCTCCCGCTGGCTCGCCGGGCGCACGATGCGGCCGTCCTTGGGCGCGAGCATGACGACCGAGCCCGTCCACTGGTAGCTCAGCGGGGTGGTCGCGTACGCGTACCCGGCGCCGCCCAGGGTGAGCACCAGCAGCGGCACGATGACCAGCCACCGGCGCGCCAACAGCGCGAACAGCTTGCGAAATTGCACGACGCTCCCCACCGCCAGGGCTCTCCCTGGTCTGCCTATCGCGACCAGTGTGCCCGCTGTAACACCGGACTACCGGGTGCGACCGAGTTCACTAGTCTCGGTGCGGTGCTGCTGCCGACGCTGGTGAACCCCACCTCCGCCGAGGCCGTCCGCTTCGGCGACCTCGTCATCACCCACGCCGACCTGGCCGGATCCGCGCGCGCCACGGCCGCCGCGCTCGCGGGCCGCACCCGGGTCGCGGTCTGGGCCACCCCGACCCCGCACACGTGCCTCGCCGTCGTCGGCGCGCTGGCCGCCGGGGTGCCCGTGGTGCCGCTGAACCCGAAGGTGGGGGAGCGCGAGCTGGCCCACATCCTCGGCGACAGCGCACCGGAGCTGGTGCTGGCCGAACCGGACGCCGACCTGCCCCCCGCGCTGGCCCACCTGCCCCGGCTGCACGTCGACCCGGCGGCGCGCGGCTCGGGTGACCTGCCCGCCGAGCCGGACCCGGAGTCGCCCGCGTTCATCGTCTACACCTCGGGGACCACCGGCCCGCCCAAGGGCGTGCTGATGCCCCGCCGCGCGATCACGTCCAACCTGGACGCCCTGGCCGCGGCGTGGGAGTGGACCGCGGCCGACAAGGTGGTGCACGGCCTGCCCCTGTTCCACGTGCACGGCCTGATCCTGGGCGTGCTCGGCCCGCTGCGGCTCGGCGGCGCGGTCTGGCACCTGGGCCGCTTCTCGTCGGCTTCGCTGGGCGAGGCGCTGGCGGCGGGCGCCACGGTGGTGTTCGGCGTGCCGACGATGTACCACCGGCTCGCGGCGGACTGCGAGGCGTCGCCGTCGCTGGCCGCGGTGGTCGGGCGCGCGCGGCTGCTGGTGTCCGGCTCGGCGGCGCTGCCCGCGACCGACCACGAACGCATCACGGCGGCCACGGGGCAGCGGGTCGTGGAGCGGTACGGGATGACCGAGACCTTGATGAACTGCGGGGTCCGGGCGTCGGGGGACCGCAGGGCGGGCACGGTCGGGCCGCCGATCGACGGTGTCGAGGTCCGCGTCGTGGACGAAACCGGCGCTTCGGTGGTCGACGGCGAGATCGGCGAGATCGAGGTCCACGGCCCCAACCTCTTCCTCGGCTACCTCAACCGCCCGGACGCCACCACCGCCGCCCTCCGCGACGGCTGGTTCCGCACCGGCGACATGGCCATCCGCGACCCGGACGGCTACCTGCGCATCGTCGGCCGACGAGCCACCGACCTCATCAAGAGCGGCGGGTACAAGATCGGGGCGGGGGAGATCGAGAACGCGCTGATGGAGCACCCGGGGGTGGCGGAGGTCGCGGTTACCGGTGAGCCGGACGAGGACCTGGGCGAGCGGATCGTGGCGTGGGTCGTTGCTGAGGGGGAACCACCTGCGGCCTCGGACTTGGCTGACCACGTTGCGCGGCTGTTGGCCCCGCACAAGCGACCTCGGGTCGTGCACTTCCTGGAATCGTTGCCGCGCAACGAGATGGGCAAGGTCACCAAGCGGGCGTTGAAGGTGCCCTAGCGGTTTCCACAGGTGTGGGCGGGTTGTCCACAGGCTTGATCGTCTTTGGCGCTGGGTGTCGGTGTGCGTCGGTAGAATGGTTACCGGGGGCCGGAGGCGTGGGTTGATCTTGCTGGCTGTGTCTGTTTTGGCTGGTGGGGTGGGGGCTTGGGCGCGGGGTGTTTCGTCCCGGCGTGGTTGGGTTCTTGTGATCGTGTGGAGGTTCTGACCTAGCGTGGTCGCGTTCTTGTGATCGCGTGGACGTTTTGACCCAGCGTGGTTGGGTTCTCTCGTGGTCCTGGCGCGAGTTTTCGAGCGTTGCTCGATGGGGTGAATTGTCTTTGCGCGGGGCCCCTACGAGCCTGCGGTGGGGAAGAGCGGTGGGGATGGGCAAGCCCAACCCACCCGCGGGAGAGCTTGGCAGGCTCGTCCCCCCCACACAAAGACAATCCACACTCATCGAGCAGAAGGTGGGGCGCGATGGATTGGGTGGGGGTCGGGTTGATACACGTCGTCGGGTGGCGGGTTCGGCTTGGCGGGGTGGGACCGGTTATCGGGTTGGTGCGTCGGGTGGGCGGGTGCGGTGTGGGCGGCGGGCAGGGGGTCGGCCTGACGCGTGGAACGGGTTGCCGGGATGGTCGTGCCAGGTGAGCGCGTGCGGCTTGGGCGGCGGGCAGGGGGTCGGCCTGACGCGTGGAACGGGTTGTCGGGGTGCTGCGGTTGTGTGGGCTGGAGCCGCTTGGGTGGGATGGAGCTGGTCGAGCGTGGCCAGCCTCGTTGTGGGGGCAGGGTCAGTGCCGTCCGGTGCGTGCTGCGGCTTGGCGGTCGCGCCCGGGACGGGTTCGTGCGCCCGGGTGGGCGCGGTCGAGGTTCCGCGCCCACCCGGGTCGGTCAGGCCCGGTTCAGGGTGTGGCCGCGGTCCTCCACGACGAAGCTCGCCGCCGTCGTGGCCTCGGCGCCCGCGGTGCGGACGTGGGGCAGCGTGCGGAAGTCCGCGCGCAGTTCCCTGGCCGTGAAGCGCGTCCGGACGTACCCCCGCCGGTTCTTGTAGAACTTCAGGTGCGGGTTCTCCGCCAGCACCGCCGCGTTGGTGTCCTCGCCGCCGTCGCCGGTGGAGGTGATCGAGGTGGTGACCAGTTCCACCCCGACGTTGCGGGAGTCCGGGCGGTCCCAGCTCTCCTTGACCTCCCCCGCCCAGTGCCGGTGCACGTCACCGGTCAGCACGACCCCGTTGCGGGTCGTGCCCAGCCCGGCGGCGACCTTGTCCCGGCTCGCCTTGTACCCGTCCCACGAGTCCATGCTGAACCCCTGCTTCTCACCCACCGTCAGGTCGCGCTGGGCGAAGAACACCTGCTGCCCCAACACGTCCCACCTCGACCGCGAGGAACGCAGACCGTCCAGCAGCCACTTCTCCTGGGCCGTGCCGGTGATGGTCCGGGCGGCGTCGAGGCGGTCCGCGCAGTCGACCTTCGTGCCGTCGCCGCAGGCCTGGTCGTCGCGGTACTGGCGGGTGTCGAGCATGTGGAAGGTGGCGAGGGCGCCCCAGCGGACGCGGCGGAACAGCTGCATGTCCTGGCCGCGCGGGCGGGCTGTGCGGCGCAGGGGCATGTTCTCGTAGTACGCCTGGAACGCCGCCGCGCGCCGGGCCGGGAATGCGGGATCCGGGGCCTCGGGGACGTCGTCGGCCCAGTTGTTCTCCACCTCGTGGTCGTCGAACACGACCAGCCACGGCGCGACCTGGTGCGCCAGTTGGAGGTCCGGGTCCGACTTGTACTGCGCGTGCCGCAGCCGGTAGTCGGCCAGGGTGCGGGTCTCGGGGCCGACGACCGCGCGCACGTCCGCCGCCTTGCCCGCGTACTCGTACTGGTAGTCGCCCAGGTGCAGCACCAGGTCCGGGTGGTCTTCGGCGAGGCGGCGGTACGCGGTGAAGAAACCCTCGCCGTAGTGGGAGCAGGAGGCGAAGCACATGGTCAGCGCGCCGCTGAGCACGTGCGGGGCCGGGGCGGTGCGGGTGCGGCCGACCTCGGACAGGTGGCCCTGCGCGCGGAAGCGGTAGAAGTACTCCGCGCCGGGGCGCAGGCCCGACAGCTCGACGTGCACGCTGTGCCCGGACTCGGGGCGGGCGACCTCCACCCCCGCGCGGACCACGTGCCGGAAGCGCTCGTCGGTCGCGACTTGCCAGGACACCGGCACCGGCCGGTCGGGCATGCCGCCGAGCCCGTCGAGGGCCAGCGGGTCCTGGGCCAGCCGGGTCCACAGCACGACGCCGTCGGCGGACGGGTCACCGGAGGCGACGCCGAGGGTGAAGGGGTCGGTGAGCCCGCGGCCGGGCGCCGCACCCGCGGGCAGGCCGAGCGCGACCGTGGACAGGCCGATGGCGGCCGCGCCGCCGAGCAGCACGGAACGGCGGTTCGTGGAAGCGTTCATGTGGTGGGAGACCTCCCGGATGGGTGATACCGGCAGGCCACCTTGGCAGGGTGGCGGTTTCCCGCGATCGGATTCGGGGTGAGCGCTTGGTGAGCGGTCGGCGACCACCCGCTGACCCGTCCCTCGACCGGACTAACGTCGCCACCGTGCACCCCGTCGCCGCCCTGCTCCACGCCCGCCGCGCCGCGAACACCCGAGCCGACGGCAGGCGCCTCGCCCTGGTGATCGAGGGCGGCGGCAGCCGGGGCGCCTTCTCCGGCGGCATGGTCGCCGGCCTGGACGACCTCGGCCTGGTCGACTGCTTCGACGCCGTCTACGGGGCCTCCGCGGGCGCGCTCAACGCCGCCTGGATGCTCGGCGGCCAGGCCCAGCTCGGCACCACCGGCTGGTCCGACCCCGCGATCATGCGCCGGGTCACCAACCCGTGGCGGCTGCGCCGGGTCGTCGACACCGAGCACCTCGTGCAGGTCATCTACCCGGCCATCCCGATGAACTTCGCGGGCATCCTGGCCAACCCCACGACCTTCCACCCGATGGCGACCGACGCGGCCACCGGTGCCGCCGTCGACCTCCGCCCGCTGATCACCGACCAGCGCACCCTGCAGCTCGCCCTGCGCGCCTCCACCGGCCTGCCGCTGCTCTCCGGGCGGCCCGTCACCCTCGCGGGCCGCACCTGGGTCGACGCCGGGCTCGCCGAGGCCATCCCGTTCCGCACCGCCACCGCCGACGGCGCCACCGACGTCCTGGTCCTGCGCACCCGCGCGGTCGGCTGGACCGCCGAGCCG
Organism: Actinokineospora auranticolor; assembly: GCF_041897805.1. Classification (GTDB taxonomy): domain Bacteria; phylum Actinomycetota; class Actinomycetes; order Mycobacteriales; family Pseudonocardiaceae; genus Actinokineospora; species Actinokineospora auranticolor. The sequence continues at coordinate 7,788,150 of NZ_CP154825.1, read as the reverse complement.
CCGTCCCGGCTGGAGACCGCGGTCGTCTCCCGCTACCTGCGCAAGGCCGCCCCCGGCGCGCTCGCCGCGTGGACCGACCGGCACGCCCGCCAACTCGCCGACGACGCCGACCTCGCCGCGCACCCGAACATCCTCGAGATCCGCCCACCGGTCACCGCCCCGGACGTCCCGCGCCTGACCCGCGACACGATCCTGCTGCGCCGAGCCGTGCACCTGGGCCGCCGTGCGGCTGTAGACGCCCTCGCGAGATCGCGCCGGTCTCTGGACTGAACCGGGAGGGACGAGATCGGCTCAAAGGCGATCGGAGCCGAGGCCATGGCACAGACGTACTCAGCTGAAGTCTCGGCGCATGCAGACCCGCAGCTCCGGGTCCAGCCCCTCCTCGGCCTCCAGTGCGACCAGCTCCCGCAACTCCGGTGTCGGCTGGATCACCCGGAAGCCGATGCGCTCGTAGTAGGGCCGGTTCCACGGCACGTCCCGGAACGTCGTCAGGGTCAGCGCCGCCAGGCCCGCCGCGCGCGCCCACCGCTCGAAGTGGTCCACCAGCTCCCGGCCCAGGCCCCGCCCGCGGTACGCCGGGTCCACGGTGACCTGGGCGATGTGCCCGCACCCGCCGACCTCGCCGCCCAGCAGGTACGCGTCCACCCGGTCCTGCTCGAGCACCCACCCGACGCCGTCGTCGAGGAGCTCGTCGAACTCCTCGTCGGAGAACCCGTCGTCCTCCGCGATCTCCGGTAGGCCCACGTCGGCGAACGCCGCGCCCGCGATGACCTCGATCTCCCGCATCCGGGGGTAGTCCGCCCGGACCGCCTTCCTGATCACCCCCGAACCTCTACCACGGTCGGGGCTGGTCAGGCCAGGATCCCACGTCACACCGAGGGGTCGTTGCAGGCTTAGCAGTCGCCTGGGTAGAGTGCCAGTTGCACGGCGCCAGTACCGCCCCGACCCCCGCGACGGCGGGGTGGCAGGAGCCGTCGGCGCGGGTTCCCACCCGCGCCCTGTACCTGCCAACGCTTTCGACGACCCGTGGAGGTCACGCGGTGAGCGTGAACATCAAGCCGCTCGAAGACAAGATCCTCGTCCAGGCCAGCGAGGCCGAGGCGACCACGGCTTCCGGCCTGGTCATCCCGGACACCGCCAAGGAGAAGCCCCAGGAGGGCAAGGTCCTGGCCGTTGGACCGGGTCGGATCGACGACAAGGGCAACCGCGTCCCGGTGGACGTGGCGGTCGGTGACGTCGTCATCTACTCCAAGTACGGCGGCACCGAGATCAAGCACAACGGCGAGGAGTACCTCCTCCTGTCCGCCCGCGACGTGCTGGCCGTCATCAACTAGGACGGATCGGCCGACAAGCTGAGCGCCCCGGGCCCCCTGCGGGGCACCCGGGGCGTTTTGCGATCAATGGAGAGGTAGGCAATGCCCAAGCAGATCAGCTTCGACGAGGACGCTCGTCGGGCACTCGAGCGCGGTGTGAACAAGCTCGCCGACGCGGTCAAGGTCACCCTCGGCCCGCGCGGGCGGCACGTCGTGCTCGCCAAGAAGTTCGGCGGCCCCACCGTCACCAACGACGGCGTGACCATCGCCCGCGAGATCGAGCTCGAGGACGCCTTCGAGAACCTCGGCGCCCAGCTCGCCAAGAACGTCGCCACCAAGACCAACGACGTCGCGGGCGACGGCACCACCACCGCGACCGTGCTGGCCCAGGCCCTGGTCCGGGTCGGCCTGCGCAACGTCGCCGCGGGCGCCAACCCCACCGCCATCGGCAAGGGCATCCAGGCCGCCGCCGACGCGGTCGTGGCGTCCCTCAAGGCCAAGGCCACCCCGGTCAAGGGCCGCGACAACATCGCCCAGGTCGGCACCGTCGCCTCCCGCGACGCCTCGATCGGCGCGCTGCTCGGCGAGGCCATCGAGAAGGTCGGCGAGGACGGCGTGATCACCGTGGAGGAGTCCTCCACGCTGGCCACCGAGCTCGTCATCACCGAGGGCGTGCAGTTCGACAAGGGCTACGTCTCCGCGCACTTCGCCACCGACCTCGAGGCGCAGGAGGCCGTCCTGGAGGACGCCTACATCCTGCTGCACCGCGAGAAGATCTCGGCGCTGGCCGACCTGCTCCCCGTGCTGGAGAAGGTCGTGGAGAGCGGCCGGTCCGTGCTCATCATCGCCGAGGACGTCGAGGGCGAGGCGCTGTCCACCCTGGTGGTCAACGCCCTGCGCAAGACGATCAAGGCCGTGGCCGTCAAGGCGCCGTTCTTCGGCGACCGCCGCAAGGCGTTCCTCGACGACCTCGCCGTGGTCACCGGCGGCGAGGTCATCTCCGCCGAGGTCGGCACCAAGCTCTCCGAGGCCACCCTCGAGTCGCTGGGCACCGCCCGCCGCATCGTGGTGACCAAGGACGACACCACGATCGTCGACGGCGGGGGCGCCAAGGACGCGATCGCCGCGCGCGGTGAGCAGCTGCGCAAGGAGATCGAGGCCACCGACTCCGACTGGGACCGCGAGAAGCTGCAGGAGCGGCTGGCGAAGCTCTCGGGCGGCGTCGCCGTGATCAAGGTCGGCGCGGCCACCGAGACCGAGCTGTCCGAGCGCAAGCACCGCATCGAGGACGCCGTGGCGGCCACCAAGGCGGCCGTCGAGGAGGGCATCGTGCCCGGCGGCGGCTCCGCGTTGGTCCAGGTCAGCAAGGACCTCGAGGGCGGCCTCGGCCTCACCGGCGACGAGGCGACCGGCGTCACCATCGTCCGCGAGGCGCTGTCCGCGCCGCTGTTCTGGATCGCCGCGAACGGCGGCCAGGAGGGCGCGGTCGTGGTGAACAACGTCCGCGAGCTGCCCTGGGGCCAGGGCTTCAACGCCGCCAAGCTCACCTACGGCGACCTGCTCGCCGACGGCGTCGTCGACCCGGTCAAGGTCACCCGCTCCGCGGTCGCCAACGCCGCCTCCATCGCCCGCATGGTGCTCACCACCGAGAGCGCGGTCGTGGAGAAGAAGGCCGAGGAGCCCGCCGCCGGTGGCCACGGCCACGGCCACGGTCACGGCCACTGACCAAGCACCACCCCCGCACCACACGCGAAGGGCCCGGTCCACCTCGGACCGGGCCCTTCACGTTCGTCCAAACTCGATCAAACTGGTTCAGAAACCCCCGCACCGCCAAGCTGGTTCAGGAACTCGCCGCACCGTGGGGGTCTGGGGGGTCGCCCCCCAGTGTGAATGACGGCCGACTGGGCCCGCGCGTTCCGCGGGCACACCTCGGCTGAGGCCGTGGGGATCTGGGGGTCGCCCCCCGGATTCAATAGTGGAACGCACCGGCTCACGCTCTCCGTGAGCATGGGTGTCCCGTGCGTGAAACGTCACTTCGCTACTGCGAGCGTGCGCTTCTCGGTTTTGATGATCGCCTCGCGCTCGGACTCGGAGAGGCCGCCCCAGATGCCGTACGGCTCGTGCACGGCCAGCGCGTGGGTGCGGCACAGCGACAGCACGGGGCAGGCCTGGCAGATCGCCTTGGCCTTGGCCTCCCGGCGGGCCCTGGCCGGGCCGCGCTCGCCGTCGGGGTGGAAGAAGAACGCGCTGTCCATGCCTCTGCACGAGCCCTCAAGCTGCCAGTCCCACACGTCGGCGTTCGGACCGGGCAGCCTGCGAGTGTCCGCCATGGTGGCAGCCTCCTGAGCGAGGTGGAGCGAGTGGACTGGCGTGGAACCGGCGGAGCGCGTTACTCCATTCGGTGCAGCGATTTACACGCTAGAACCGCGCCAATACTTTGTTCAAGGGTGATCGACTCATCGGATACACGATTCAGCCGATCGGCATCACCCGGTCGACACAGCGTGGCCGGCGACCCCGGTGCGGCCGTGCCGGGGGTCACCCGAAAATCGCCATCCGGCCGCCGAATCCCCACGTCGAAGCCCGGTAGGAGCCACCCAGGGTGGTCCTCGTGGCGACTCGCCCGCGTCCGCGAAACCGATACCGAGGGTGTTCGGAGTGGCGCGCGGGCCCGATGTAGTCTCGGCGGTTTCGCGCACGTGGGGCGGCAGACGCCCGCTTGAACGGGTGGGCGCCCGCGTCCGGCGGTCGAGGTCGGTCGGGAGGCGGTGCGGCGGCCTTTGCCCGACGGGGTGTCACCTGTCGCGGCGGCGCGGTACGCGCTGCGTACATCTGGTGAGTCCGATTCGTGACCAAGCGCGCGGCGGCCCGGTCGCGCCCCTGGTCGGCACCGCGCAAACCGCTCGGCCGCGGGTCCGGTTGCCCCGGTGGTGCACCGCGCGGGCTTCCTCCGGGTGTCGTCCCGGGGCGTTCGACCTAGGCCTTTGGCCACTCAGCGGAGAGGCCCAAGCGAGAAGATGGACCAGATGAGTGACCACGATCGTGCAACCCGGTGGGCCGCCGCGTTCGGCGCCCAACCGGGCGAATCCCCTGGCCCGAACGGCTCTGACCCGGCCGGGCGGTGGCTGGCGGCGGTCGCTCTGGGTGGTCAAGGTCGCTACGCGGCGGCCACCGCGCTCCTCGAACCGGTGATCTCCGGGGCGCTGCGCGCCGACCCCGCGACCGTCGCGCTCGCCGCCTCGACCCTGGCCTCGCACCGCAGGCAGCTGGGCGGCCACGCCGCCGCCCGCCGCCTCGACGGCGCGGGCCTGCGCGCGTTGGCCGAGGCGGGCGCGCTGACCGGTGGCGCGGGGCCCCTCGACCACCGCGGCGCGCTGGGGGAGGAAGGTGCCGACCTCGCCGCCGCCCGCTCGGACGTGCTGCTCGGCTTGGCCGCGGACGCCGTCGGCCTGGGCAGGCCGGGAGAGGCGCGCAGGCTGTTCGGAATCGAGTCCGCCTGGGTCGACGCGGGCTGGCGGGCGCGGATCCGGCGCGGCTGGGTGGCCGCCGAGATCGCCTTGGCCGCGGGCGACCCGGCCGCCGCGGTCGACCCCGCCGAGGCCGCCGCCGAGGCCGCCGAGGGGTGCGGGTCGGTGCGCCACCGGGCCAAGTCGGCGCTCGTGCTCGGCGCGGTCCGCGCGGCCACCGGCGACCCCGCCGCGGCGCACCGGTTGATCACCGGGTGCCTGCGCGAGTCGGTCGAGCACGGACTGCTGCCGCTGCGGTGGGCGGGCGCGCTCGTGCTCGCCGATCTGGCGCCCGGGGTCGCCGCCGAGCACCGCTCGCGAGCGGAGCGGGTCCTGCACTGTGTGTTACGACACTCCGACCCGGCGGGCCGCGCGCTCGCCCTCGCGTCGCCGTGGCTCCCGACCTCGGGTTTTGGCCTTGGTCCGAACAGGTGACATCGGCGGTCCGGTCTTCCGGTTGATTGGTTGACAGATTTACCACCGAATCGTGTCAAGGTTGGGGCTCCAGCGTCCGATAGGGGAATTGGAACGTCACTCGGCTGCAGGAAGGAGTCCCCGTGACGACGGTCTTGATCTGCGACGACCGCCGCAGCGTGCGGGAGGGCTTGACCCGTGTCATGTCTGCTGTGCCAGGGGTCAGTCGCATCGACTGCGTAGCGCACGGTGACGAGCTGCTCGCCCGGTTCTCCCGGCAGCCGGTCGACGTCGTCCTCGTCGGCACGCAGCGCGCGGTGCCCACCGGGGTCGAAGCCACGCGGCGGCTCGTCTCGGCCAACCCCCAGGCCAATGTCATCGTCTTCGGCGCACCCGACGACGCGGGCAGCATCGCCGCCGCCATCGCGGGCGGCGCCCGCGGCTACCTGCGCTGGGACGCCTCGCGCCCCGAGCTGGTCGCCGCGCTCGCGCACACCCTGGCCAGCACCTCGGTGCCCGCGCCCCGCCAGCCCTCCGACCCGGGCGTCCAGCTCACCGACCGCGAGCTGCAGGTGCTGCGCGGCATGAGCCAGGGCAAGAGCAACGGCCAGATCGGCCGCGAGCTCTACCTGTCGGAGGACACCGTCAAGACCCACGCGCGGCGGTTGTTCCGCAAGCTCGGGGTGCGGGACCGCGCCCAGGCGGTGGCCCATGGGTTCCGGCGCGGCCTGGTCTCTTAGGTCCAACGGCGTCGGCGGCGAGCCGTGCGTGCCCGGGGCGGAACGGGCACGCACGGCTTGTCGTGTCGACGCCGCTTGGACCGACCCGCCACCACCACCCGGCCCCTCCCGACCAGCGGGCCGGGTCCGCGGACACTCGTGCGCGCGCCCGGGTGCCCGCTACTGTGTCGCGTGCCACGCCAGCCCGGGGTGGGCCCGAGCGGCACGAGCGTGTCGCGGCGGTGCCCGGCCAGGGCGGTACGGTGGACCGCGAGCCCGGCTTCGGCCTCGGTTCGGTGTCCTTCAGTTGACCGCATTCGTAACACCAGGGCTGCATTCTGCGATGACCACATTGGGGGACGGACTGGACGCGTCGGTGAGCGCTGCCGTCGAGGGTGACCCTCGAGCGGTCGAGCGGGTGCTGGCGTCGGTTCGCCCCCTGGTGGTGCGGTACTGCCGCGCCCGTGTCGGCAGGCAGGAACGGTCGTTCGCGTCCGCGGACGACGTGGCGCAGGAGGTGTGTCTCGCGGTGTTGACGGCGCTGCCCGGCTACCGCGACCAAGGCCGCCCGTTCCTGGCCTTCGTCTACGGCATCGCCGCGCACAAGGTCGCCGACGCGCACCGCGCCTCCGCCCGTAACCGCTCCGAGCCCGTCGCCGATGTCCCGGACGAGCCGGAGACCGAGGCCGGGCCCGAGCAGCGCGCCATGCAGGGCGAGTTGTCCCGGCGGATGAGCGAGTTGTTGTCGGTCCTGCCGGACAAGCAGCGTGAGATCGTCGTCCTGCGGGTAGTGGTGGGTCTGTCGGCGGAGGAGACGGCGGAGGCGGTCGGATCCACTCCCGGAGCGGTTCGGGTGGCCCAACACCGGGCACTTGCCCGGTTGCGGAAGACTTTGTCGGCGGAGGAGGTGGCCTGAAGTGCCCGACCAGAGCGGTAGCGATGAGCGCGGTGCGGACGAGGTGACGACGCCCTCGGTGCCCGGGGAGCCGGGCGCGGACCCATCTCCCGGGCTGTCCAACGTGACCCCGGTCGTGTTCGGGTCCGGGCTGCGGCTCGACCCGGAGCCCGCCGAGCTGGCCGACCTCGAGGACGCCGACGACGCGGTGGACATCTCCCGGGTCGCCGCCGACGACGCGTTCCTCGACCTGCTGGGCGCCGCGGTCCGCGGCGACCGCGGTATGCACGACGACCTCGATGACCTCGGCGACCTCGGCGCGGAAATCCCCGACCTGCCCCCCGACTTCCGCGACGACGAGCTGGCGGCCCTGCTCAGCTCGTGGCGCGACGAGGTCGACTCGGCCCCGATCGGCGAGATCGTCGACTCCCAGCTGGCCGTGGCCACGGTGTTCGCCGCGAAGGCCAGACGACGCCGCAGACCAAGGCTCCTGGTGCCGTTCGCCGCTGCCGCCGCGGTGCTGGCCATCGCCTTCACCGGCGCGGGCCTGGCCGCGCGCGACGCCCAGCCGGGCGACACGCTGTGGAGCCTGACCAAGGTCCTCTACGCCGACCACGCCCGCTCCGTCGAGGCGGCGGCGTCGGTCCGCCAGGACCTGGACATCGCCCAGACCGCCCTCGCCGAGGGCAAGGTCGCCGAGGCCAAGTCCAAGCTCGAAGACGCCCAGAAGGGCCTGCCGGTCATCGCCAGCGAGGACGGCCAGGCCGAACTCGCCGCCACCCACGCCGACCTGCTGTCGCAGCTCCCGGGTGTGCCCGCCAACGGCGTGCAGGTACCGCCGTCGGCCACGCCGAGCACCGCGTCGCCGACGCCGACCCAGCAGCTCAACCCGCCGCCGTCGACGTCGTCGAACAGCCAGCAGCAGCCCGCGCCGACGTCGCAGCAGCAGCCGAGCACCCCGCCGACGACGACCGATCCGGTCACGCCGCCGTCGACCACGGAACCGCCGCCGACCACGACGACGCAGACCCAGCCGCAGACCGAGTCGCCCCGGATGAACGAGCCGACCAGTGGCACGGGCAACGGCGTCGCCCCGGCGGAAGGCGGCAACAGCCAGGGCCAGTCGTTCTCGGCGCCCGGCGCGAACGGCACGACGAGCACCACCCCCTGACCGGCGCGACAACGACGACGAAGGCCGCCCCCGGAGCAGTACCCGGGGGCGGCCTTCGTCGTGTGGTCTTCGGTGCCTAGAGCGCGTTCTCGCTGGCCGTGACGCCGTCCGCGTAGCCGCGGCAGTACTCCCAGCTCACGTAGGACACCGGGTCCGGGTCGAAGGCGGGCTCGTGCGGCCGCATCCGGCCGTCGTTGAGCAGCTGCTCCAGGCTCGCCGCGAGCAGCGCCCAGTCGTGGTAGTGCGGCTCCTGGCACTCGCCGCAGTCCACCACGATCCCCCGGACCCCGCGCGGCTCCAGCAGCGCCTGGTACACGGCGAGGTCGGACAGGTCGGCCAGCAGCTCTTCGCGTTCTTCGTCGCTCATCGGTGGGCCTGCCTCGTCGTCGGGCTCGTCGAGCACCCGGGCGGGGTCGTCGGGGTCGTCGGCGAACGGGTCGGGCGGCAGCGCCCCGCGGCGGGGGTCCCCGGCGGGCCGGTCGTCCCTGGGGCCTCCGGAGAACGGGTTGGGGGGAACTGCGTCATGCGGCACGACCACGCACGGTACCGGGCGATGCCGGGGGACTGCCCGGATACCATGTCGGAACCGGGTCACCCGCTCACCCGCGCGGGCTCTCGGCTCGGTAGCAGGCCACCCCAGCACCCCCGGCACGGCCACCGGGACCGCCAGCAGGCAGGAAGGTCCGCCACCCACCATGACCAGCGAGCTCAACGCTGACGGGGTCCCGACCAAGTTCGCCACCCTCGGGCTCACGTTCGACGACGTGCTGCTGCAACCGGCGCAATCGGATGTGATCCCCAGCACTGTCGACACGGGAACCCGGATCTCGCGCAATGTGACGCTGCGCATCCCGGTCGCGTCGGCCGCGATGGACACCGTCACCGAGGGCCGGATGGCCATCGCGATGGCCCGCCAGGGCGGCATCGGCATCCTGCAGCGCAACCTCTCCATCGAGGACCAGGCGCGGCAGGCGGAGACGGTGAAGCGGTCCGAGGCGGGCATGGTCACCGACCCCGTCACCTGCTCCCCGGGCGACACCCTCGCCGAGGTCGACGCGATGTGCGCGCGCTACCGGATCTCCGGTCTGCCGGTCACCGACGCGCAGGGCACCCTCGTGGGCATCATCACCAACCGGGACATGCGCTTCGAGGTCGACCACACCCGGCTGGTCTCCGAGGTCATGACCAAGGGCCCGCTGGTCACCGCCCAGGTCGGGGTGTCCGCCGAGGCCGCGCTCGGCCTGCTGCGCAGGCACAAGGTGGAGAAGCTGCCGATCGTCGACGGCGACGGGAAGCTGCGCGGCCTGATCACGGTCAAGGACTTCGTCAAGACCGAGCAGTACCCGAACGCCACCAAGGACCCGGACGGCAGGCTCATCTGCGGCGCCGCGGTCGGCGTCGGCGACGACGGCTACAAGCGCGCGATGACGCTGTTCGACGCCGGTGTGGACGTGCTGATGGTGGACACCGCGCACGGCCACTCGCGCGCGGTGCTCGACATCGTCGCCCGGCTGAAGAAGGAGCTCGGCGACGCGGTCGACGTCGTCGGCGGCAACGTGGCCACCCGCGCGGGCGCGCAGGCCATGGTCGAGGCGGGCGCGGACGGCGTGAAGGTCGGCGTCGGCCCCGGCTCGATCTGCACCACCCGGGTGGTCGCGGGCGTCGGCGTGCCGCAGATCACCGCCATCTACGAGGCGTCGCTGGCCGCGGGCCCGGCGGGCATCCCGGTGATCGGCGACGGCGGCATCCAGTACTCCGGCGACATCGCCAAGGCCATCGCGGCGGGCGCGGACGCGGTCATGCTGGGCAGCCTGCTGGCGGGGACCGCGGAGGCCCCCGGCGAGCTGATCCTGGTCAACGGCAAGCAGTTCAAGAGCTACCGCGGCATGGGCTCGCTCGGCGCGATGCGCTCGCGCGGCGAGGCCAAGTCCTACTCCAAGGACCGCTACGCCCAGGACGACGTGCTCTCCGACGACAAGCTGGTGCCCGAGGGCATCGAGGGCCGGGTGCCCTACCGCGGCCCGCTCTCGCAGGTCATCTTCCAGCTGGTCGGCGGGCTGCGCGCGGGCATGGGCTTCACCGGCTCGCGCACGATCCCGGAGCTCAAGCAGGCGCAGCTGATCCGGATCACGGCGGCGGGGCTCAAGGAGAGCCACCCGCACGACATCACCATGACCGTCGAAGCGCCGAACTACACCACCCGCTGAGCCCCGGCTCGGCACCCGGAAAGGAACACCCCCAGTGCGGGATCTTGTCGACATCGGCATGGGTCGGACGGCCCGGCGCGCCTTCGGCCTCGACGAGGTGGAGATCGTGCCGTCGCGGCGCACCCGCTCGTCCAAGGACGTCTCGACCACCTGGCAGATCGACGCCTACCGGTTCGACATCCCGCTGGTCACGCACCCGACCGACGCCATCGTCTCGCCCGGCACCGCGGTGGCGGTCGGCGAGCTGGGCGGGCTCGGGGTGCTCAACGCCGAGGGCCTGTGGGCCCGGCACGCCGACGTCGACACGGCGCTGCTGCGCCTGGTGGAGGCCGCGGAGAAGGGCGACGACCCGGCGGACCTGGTGCGCGCGCTGCAGCGGCTGCACGCCGAGCCGATCCAGGTGGAGCTGCTCACCGAGGCGATCCGCAAGGTCCGCGACTCGGGCGTCACGGTCGCGGCCAGGGTGAGCCCGCAGCGGGCCGCCGAGCTGACCCCGCACCTGCTGGCCGCGGGCGTGGAGATCCTGGTGGTGCAGGGCACGATCGTCTCCGCCGAGCACGTGACCAGGGACAACGGCGACCCGCTCAACCTCAAGAGCTTCATCGCCGACCTGGACGTGCCAGTCATCGCGGGCGGCGTGCACGACTACCGCACCGCCATCCACCTTATGCGCACCGGCGCGGCGGGCGTGATCGTCGGCCACGGGCACTGCGCCGGGGTCACCACGACCGACGCCGCGCTGGGCATCGGCACGCCGATGGCCACCGCGATCGTCGACGCGGCGGCCGCGCGCCGGGACTACCTGGACGAGACCGGCGGCCGGTACGTGCACGTCATCGCCGACGGCGACGTGCACGCCAGCGGCGACATCGCCAAGTCGATCGCCTGCGGCGCGGATGCGGTCATGCTGGGCGCGCCGCTCGCGGTGGCCGCCGAGGCGCCCGGTCAGGGCCTGTACTGGACGTCGGCGGCGGCGCACCCGTCGCTGCCGCGCAGCCGGGTGGTGCCGGTCGTCGAGGACGTCGAGGTCGACCTGAAGACGCTGCTGTTCGGCCCGTCCGGGGACGCGGACGGGCTGGTCAACCTGTTCGGCGCGCTGCGCAGGGCGCTGGCCAAGACCGGCTACTCGGACCTGAAGGAGTTCCAGAAGGTCGGCTTGACGGTCCGCGGATGAGGACCGTGCTGCGGTCGGGTGGTGGCTTCGCGCTGGTCGAGGCCACCGAGGCGGATCTGGAACTGGTCCGGGCGGGCTTCGACGGCGCGTTCGACGTGGACCCGGACGACCGGCCGGTGGCGCCGCCGTCGGAGATCCACCGGGCCGTGGTGGTCGACCAGGTCACTGGTGCGCCGCTCGGGGACATGAGCTGGCACCGGGTGTCCTGGGGCCGCACGTACGCGTGCGGGGCCTGGAACATGGGCATCGGGTTGCTGCCGTCCGCGCGCGGTCGGGGCGCCGGTGCGGGGGCGTTGCGGCTGCTCGTGGCGCACCTGTTCGCGACCACCGACCTGGACCGGGTCGAGGCGTCGACGGACGTGGTGAACACCGCGGCGCAGCGCGCGATCGAGGCGGCCGGGCTGCGGCGGGAGGGTGTCGCGCGGGGCGCGCAGCTGCGCGGTGGTGAGCGGCGGGACATGGTCATGTACGGGCTGCTGCGGTCCGACCTGGCCTGATCCGTGTTACCGGCGGTTACAGAAAAGTCCGTTCGGGGGCTGGTCGCGGGTGTCCGGCTGCGCCTAGCCTCTCGGCATGGGTGCGCAACTCGCCGGTAACAACGCCGACTACGACGTCCTGGTGGTCGGCTCGGGGTTCGGCGGCAGCGTCGCCGCGCTCCGGTTGGTGGAGAAGGGCTACCGGGTCGCGGTGGTCGAGGCGGGTCGCCGGTTCGCCGACGACGAGTTCGCCAAGACGTCGTGGGATCTGCGCAACTACCTGTGGGCGCCCGCGCTGGGCTGCTACGGCATCCAGCGCATCCACCTGCTCAAGGACGTGCTGGTGCTCGCGGGGGCCGGTGTCGGCGGTGGGTCGCTGGTCTACGCGAACACGCTCTACCGTCCACTCAAGCCGTTCTACGCGGACCGGCAGTGGGCGCACATCACCGACTGGGAGAGCGAACTCGCGCCCCACTACGACCAGGCGACGCGGATGCTCGGCGTGGTCACGAACCCGACGGTGACGCCGTCGGACGAGGTGATGCGCAAGGTCGCCGCGGACATGGGGGTTGCGGACTCTTACCACCCGACGCCGGTAGGGGTCTTCTTCGGCGCACCGGGTGAGCGCGCGCAAGACCCGTACTTCGGCGGCGCGGGGCCGGAACGCACCGGGTGCACCGAATGCGGGTCGTGCATGACCGGGTGCCGGGTAGGCGCCAAGAACACCCTGGTGAAGAACTACCTCTATCTGGCGGAGAAAGCCGGGGCGCGAATCGTTCCACTCACGACGGTCACCGCGGTGCGTCCGCGCGGCGATGGGTCCTTTGAGGTCGATTTGCGTAAGACCGGAACGCGGTCCAAGAGGTTCCGTACGACCGTCACGGCCGGACAGGTCGTGTTGGCCGCCGGGACGTGGGGTACGCAGAACCTGTTGCACGCCATGCGGGACACGGGCACGTTGCCGCGCCTGTCGTCGCGGCTGGGGGAGCTGACCCGGACCAACTCGGAGGCCATCCTCGGCGCGGGGCGCACGTCCGTGGACCCGTCGGTGGACTACAGCCGGGGTGTCGCGATCACCTCGTCGTTCCACCCGGACGCGAACACCCACATCGAGCCGGTCCGCTACGGCAAGGGCAGCAACGCGATGAGCCTGCTGCAGACCATCGCGACCGACGGCACCTCGCCCGTGCCGCGCTGGCGGCAGGCGCTGCGGTTCATGGCCCGGCACCCGGTCCAGACCGCGAAGCTGCTGCAGGGCTACCGGTGGAGCGAGCGGACGGTGATCCTGCTGGTGATGCAGAGCCTGGACAACTCGATCACCACCTACACCCGGCCCGGTCTGTTCGGCCGCCGCTACACCTCGCGGCAGGGCCACGGCGAGCCCAACCCGTCGTTCATCCCGGCCGGGCAGGTGGCCAACGAGCTGACCGCCCGGCACATCGGCGGTATGCCCGGCGGCACCTGGGGCGACCTGGCCGACGTCCCGATCACCGCCCACTTCATCGGCGGCTGCCCGATCGGCACGTCCCCCGACGACAGCGTCATCGACCCGTACCACCGCGTGCACGGCTACCCGGGGCTGTCCGTGGTCGACGGCGCCGCCATCACCGCCAACCTGGGCGTGAACCCGTCCCTGACCATCACCGCCCAAGCCGAGCGCGCGTTCTCGCTGTGGCCGAACAAGGGCGAACCCGATCCCCGCCCCGACCCCGGGACGCCGTACCGCCGGGTGGACCCGGTCGACCCGGTCGCGCCCACCGTGCCCGCCTCGGCACCTGCCGCCCTTCGCCCCACCGCGGTCCCACCGCGCGCGGATGCCTGCGACTGAGCCATGCCCGCACCACCAAGCCGCGCCTTTGAGACGCTCACCAGGTGGACGGCGATCGACTCGCGCACCTGGTCGACGAGAAGCAGGCAGGACCGGAGGTCGTGACCCCGCTGCGAGGCGGAGTGGCCGGGTTGCGAGCCGGCGCCGCGCCGCGGAGCGTCCCGCCGGAGACGGTCTACCGGATCAAGGTTTCGCTGCTGGGGGCGACGCCGCCGATCTGGCGGCGGTTGGAGGTGGCCGCGGACATCTTCCTCGGCGGGCTCCACGAGGTGATCCAGCGGGCGTTCGACTGGGACGGCGGTCACCTGCACGTCTTCCGGACGCCTCGCGGTGACTTCGGCGTGCCCTACTCCGACATGGGCTTCGCGGACCAGGACACCGCCACCTTGGCCGACGTGGCGCCCGGGGTCGGCGGGAAGATCGGCTACCACTACGACTTCGGGGACTGCTGGGACCACGAGATCGTGGTCGAGGAAGTGATGGCGCCGTGCACCGCGGCGTTGCGGCCTTCCGGTCGCTGACCTGTGGTTGATCTTTGCCGGAGTGAGTTGTCCACATGGGCCGATTTTCTCCACAGGTCGTTCCGGGGGCCTGTACCCGGGGCGGTCGCGGTGGCAGGGTGGCCGTTGTGACAAAAGCATTCGCGTCCAGCGCCGACCTCGAGCGCAAAGTCGAGACCTTCACCGAACTCGCCGACGGCGTGTACGCGTTGACCGCCGAGGGCGACCCCAACGTGGGCGCCGTCGAGGGCGAGGACTTCGTGGTCTGCTTCGAGGCGAGGGCCACCCCGGTCGCCGCCCGCCGCTGGCTCGACCTGCTGCGCGAGCGCACCGACAAACCGGTGCGCTACCTGGTGCTCAGTCACTACCACGCGGTCCGGGTGCTCGGCGCGAGCGCGTTCGACGCCCAGGAGATCATCACCCACGAGACCACCCGTGAGCTCATCGCCGAGCGCGGCGAGGCCGACTGGGCCAGCGAACTGGGGCGGATGCCGCGGCTGTTCGAGGAGCCGGACAGCATCCCGGGCCTCACCCGGCCCACGCTCACCTTCACCGACCGGATGGTCATCCCGCTCGGCGGCGACCGCGGCGACCTGGTGCTGGCGTACTGCGGGCGCGGGCACACCGCGGGCGACATCGTGGCCTGGCTGCCGAAGAAGAAGATCCTGTTCGCGGGCGACCTGGTGGAGGCCAAGGCCGCGCTGTACACCGGCGACGCCTTCCACGACGACTGGGCCACCACCACGCTGGACGCGGTGGCCGCCTTCGGCGCCGAGACGCTGGTCGGCGGGCGCGGCGCGGTCGCCCAGGGCACCGAGGCCGTGGCCGCCGCCATCGCCCAGTCCCGGCACTTCCTCGACGAGCTGCGCCGCATCGTCGGCGAGGTCCACCGCCGCGGCGGCACGGTCGGCGAGGCGTTCCGCGCCACCCACACCGCGCTGGAGCCGGAGTACGGCCGCTGGCCGATCTTCGAGCACTGCCTGCCCTTCGACGTGCAGCGCTACTGGGACGAGCTGGACGGCCACGACTGGCCGGTGGTCTGGACCGCCGAGCGGGACCGCGAGGTGTGGGCGGCGCTCCAGGAGGGCCGGTGACCGAGCCGGTCCTCATCGTCGGCGGTGGTCCGGTCGGGCTGACCGCCGCGCTCGTGCTGGCCCGCCACGGCGTGCCGAGCCTGGTCGTCGAGGCGCTGCCGGGGCGGCTGCTGGAGGGCAGCCGCGCCATCTGCGTGCAACGGGACGTGCTGGACGTGCTCGAGCGCGTCGGCGCCGGGCGCGAGGTGGTCGAGCGCGGTGTCACCTGGTACTCGGGGCGGATCTTCTACCGCGAGCACGAGGTCTTCTCGATGACCCTGCCCGAGCCCGCGCCCGGGCACTTCCCGCCGTTCGTGAACACCCCGCAGAACAGCATCGAGCACGTGCTGGAGGCCAGGGTCCGCGCCGAACCGCTGATCGACCTGCGGTACAGCACCAAGGCGGTGGCCGTCGAGCAGGACGCGGACGGGGTGTCGCTGACCATCGAGGGTCCACAAGGGACGGAGACGGTGCGCGGCACGCACTGCGTCGCCGCCGACGGCAGCCGGTCCACGCTGCGCAAGCTGCTCGGGCTCACGTTCAACGGGCACTCGTACGGCGACAAGTTCCTCATCACCGACATCCGCGCCGACTTCGGGTTCCCCGTGCCGGAGCGGCGGTTCTACTTCGACCCGGAGTGGAACCCGGGTCGCCAGGCGCTGCTGCACCCGCAGCCGGACTCGGTCTGGCGCATCGACTGGCAGGTGCCCGACGAGTACGACCTCGCCGCCGAGCAGGAGAGCGGCGCGCTGGAGGCGCGCATCCGCCGGGTGCTCGGCGACCTGGAGTACGAGTTGGTGTGGGCGTCGCTGTACCGCTTCCACCAGCGCCGCGTCCCGACCATGCGCGTCGGCCGGATCCTGCTGTGCGGCGACTCGGCGCACATCATGAGCCCCTTCGGCGCGCGCGGGATGAACTCGGGCATCACCGAGGCGGAGAACGCGGCCTGGAAGATCGCCGCCATCCGCACCGGCTGGGGCGCCCCGGCCCTGCTGGACACCTACGACCTCGAACGCGGCCCGGCCACCGACGAGAACCTGCGCGTCACCGGCACCACCATGCGGTTCCTCTGCCCGGCCGACGACGAGGAATGGGCCCGCCGCCTCGACGTCCTCCAGCGCAGCGTGACCGACCCCGAGGTCGCCGCGAAGATCGACTCCGGACGGCTCGCCGAGCCCTTCTGGTACCTCGACTCCCCGCTGACCAGCCACGCCCCGGACGCCGACCTGTCGGCCTTCCCGCGCGAGCCGGGCGTCCCCCGGCCGACGGTCCCCGGGGTGCTCTGCCCGGACGTCCCGTTCCCGGACGGCACCCGGCTGCGGGACCACCTGGGACCGCTGTTCACCCTGCTGGCCGCCCCGGACGCCACCATCCCGGACGAACTCCTGGCCGCCCCCGAACTGGCCACCCTGGCCCCACCCCGCGTCGTGCCCTTACCCGCCAACGCGGTCGAGGCACTGGACCTGCCCCCGACCGCCGCCGCACTGGTCCGCCCCGACGGCTTCCTGGCGGCGACCTTCACCGACGAGGTCGACCTGGCCAAGAACCTCACCCCGGCCCTGCTCCAGGCGGCAGGCTGGAACCACACCGACCGCGAATCCGGAACCTGACCCGCTGGTTCCGGGGCGCGGACGCCAAACCGTCCGCGCCCCGGAACCCTGGTCGGTCGGAAAATGAGCCCACCCACTCCCGACGAGTAGGTGGTGCCATGTGGCGATGATGGCCGCGGCCGGCCACACCGTCTACGCGCTCAACCCGTTGCGGGTGGCGAGGGCTCCGCCACCGGTCCAGGTGGCTCGGCTGACGATCGGCCCCGATCGGCACCGCACCCGTCGCGGCCGCAGCCCATGGCCGCAGCCCATGGCCGCAGCCCATGGCCGCAGCCCATGGCCGCAGCCCATGGCCGCAGCCCATGCGTCTCCTTCGGGGCCTGTTCTTCGGCGCCGAGTGCTCGCGGGATTCGGCGACGACCAAGCGCCTACGCCACCGCCAAGCTCACAAGAACCACGCGGGAGTCGGCCCATCACCCCGGCCTCCGGCGAGAAGATCGCCTTGACCCCGCGTCGCCCACGACAATCGACGCCCTCCGCAGCCAGGCGTTCGACGCGCGGGCTGTGATCGTCCGGCGCATGTGCCTACCGCGACCGCCAACGCGGCCACGGCGTCCCACTCCGCCTGGCCGCACCGCGCGGGCTCGCCGGTGGCTTGGCGGCCAGGCCCCCGAGATGCCTTTCGGGCCACCGGTTCCACACCCCAACACGCCCGAAAACGTGAGCATCACACACCTTTTTCCGGGTTTGTGAAAGATGTTGTGGGGGCGCGGCACTAGGCAGGGGTACTTCCAGGGTGGTGAGATCTGGACCGCGCGCGGGCGGGAGGACGAGGACTTGATCAGTAGGCGATCGTTTCTGCGGGTGGGCGGGCTGGGGGCGGCGGCGACCGTGGCGGGGTGTTCCGGCGGGGGACCGACAGCCGCCAACGCGACCGGTGCGCGCACGTCCGCCACCACCACGGCGGCGGCCACGAGCACGAGTGCCGCGCCGCTGGACTGGGGCGCGCTGCGCGACCGGCTCGGCGGTGCGCTGCTGCAGTCCGGTTCGCCCGACTTCGGCGCCGCCATCCGGTTGAAGAACCCGATCTTCGACAAGCGCAACCCGGCGGGCCTGGCGCTGTGCGGCAGCGCCGAGCACGTCCAGGCGTGCGTCGAGTTCGCCCGGCAGGCGAAGATCCCGATCGCCGCCCGCAGCGGTGGCCACAGCTACGCGGGCTACTCCGCGCCCGACGGGGGCCTGATCGTCGACGTCGGTCGGATGGCGTCGGTCGAGGTGCGCACCGACGGCACCGCTGTCATCGGCGCGGGCGCCCGGCTCATCGACGTCTACACCGCCCTGGCCGCCAAGGGCCGCTGCCTCCCGGCGGGCACCTGCCCCACGGTCGGCGTCGCGGGTCTGGCGCTCGGCGGCGGCCTGGGCGTCTTCACCCGCAAGTTCGGTCTGACCTGCGACCGCCTGGTGTCCGCCCAGATCGTCACCGCGGACAGCGTGCTGCGCCCGGCCTCGCCGTCCAACGAACCCGACCTGTTCTGGGCGCTGCGCGGCGGTGGCGGCGGCAACTTCGGCGTCGTCACGTCCTTCACCTTCACCACCGAACCCGCCCCGGACGTCACCGTCTTCCACCTGTCCTACCCGGCGGCCGCCGCGGCGGCCGTGGTCGCGGCCTGGCAGGGCTGGGCGACCGCGGTACCCGACGAGCTCTGGTCGGCCGTCGCGGTCAACGGCGACGCCGCCAAGGGCGCCGCGCTCTCCGGCTGCTTCATCGGCACACCGGCGAACCTCAACCCGCTGCTGGAGCAGTTCACCAAGCAGGCGGGCAAACCCAAGAGCCGCTTGGTGCAGCAAAAGGGCTACCTGGAAGCCATGCGCTACTTCGCGGGCTGCACCCAGAAGGGCGGCGACTGCCCGCCACCCAACCAACCCCGCAACGCCTTCGTCGCGTCCTCGCGGGTCATCACCGCGCCCCTCGACGCCCAGGGCCTGGTCGCCACCCTCGACGGCAGGCCCGACATGACCCTGCTCCTCGACGCCCTCGGCGGCGCCGTGGCCAAGTTCGGGCCGGAGGAAACCGCCTTCCCGCACCGAAAAGCCCTCGGCACGGTGCAGATCTACCTGAACACCAAGGTCACCGACGTCGAGGCGGCCAACCGCTCGGTCGCCGAAGTCCGCGACGCCCTGGCCCGCCTCGGCGCCCGCGGCGGGTACGTGAACTACATCGAGGCGGCCATGCCGGACTGGGGTCCCGCCTACTACGGCCAGAACCTCAGCAGGCTCGACAGCGTGGTCCGGCGCTACGACCCGGACGCCGTCTTCACCTTCCCCCAGTCCATCCACCGCACCTGACCCTTGGTCGACCACCCCACCGAGAACAAGATCATCGGCAACCCGGTGGGCCCGGTGGTCCAAGCGGGCACGGTGGTCCTCACCACCCGACCCCCGTCCCGGCTGGAGGCCGCCCGCACCGAACTGGCCACCCTCGTCGCCGACCAGTGGCGCCGCGAAGCGGTCCGCCGCGGCCTCGACGACGTCACGGGCATCCCGATCCACTGGACTCCCTCAACCCCGCTCGGTGCTGACTGGGTGGCTGCCTTCCGCGCCGCCCCGCGCAAGCGCTGGGCCGTGCTGGGCGACGCGGGCACCGGCAAGACCTCGTTCGCCATCCAGTTCCTGCTCGCCCACCTCGCCCGCCGCGTGGACACCGACCCCGTACCGGTCCTGCTGCCGATCGCGGGCTGGAACCCGGAAACCCACCCCGACGTGCGTTCCTGGGTTGTCGACCAACTCGCCCGCACCTACGCCAAGAGCGCGCGACTCACCCCCGCCCTGCTCGCCGAGCTGGTCGCGGACAGGCACGTCTTCGTCATCTACGACGGTGTGGACGAACTGCGGCCGGCACTGCGCCGCCGAGCGCTGGCCGAACTCGCCCGCACCCACTCGTCGGCCGACCCGCTGCTGATCTGCTGCCGCACCGCCGACTTCCCCGACGCGGGCCGCGCTCTCGGCCCCCTGGTCACCATCCAGCCGGAACCCCTCACCCGCGCCGACGCCATCACCTACCTGCGCGGCATCCTCGGTACCCCCACCGACCCGTGGCGGCACTGCCTCGACGACCTGCGCTCCGGCCGCGCCCGGGGCCTCGCCGACCTGGCCCGCACCGCCTTCGGCCTCTGGCTGATCGGGGTGGCCGCCACCGATCCAGCGACCGACCCCGAGCGCCTCGCGAACACCCCGGATGAGGTGTCCACCCGATCCGCACTGCTCGACCTCGCGATCCCGGCGCTGGTCCGGCGCGGCGCACCCGACCGCGGCCGATCCGCCTGGCACCGCTTCCTGCGCCGCCGCGCCGCCCCACCCTCCACGACCCGTCGCGAGTACCACCCCGACCAGGTCACGGCCTGGCTAAGCGCAGTGGCCCGCCGGATGAACGCGGGCCACGCCTTCGCGTGGTGGGAGTTGGCCGCGGACGTCGACCGGACCCGCTCCAGCCGCCGGGTCGCCCTGGGCTTCGCGGTGAGCCTCGGCCTGCTCGGGCTGGCGGTGGGCTTGGGCTTCACGGTCCTCGCGGGAGCGGGGACGACGGAATTGGTGCTGGGTGTCCCGTTGTCCACCACCTGCGGAGCGGTGATGGGCCTGGTGATGGCGAGGGAGAGCCGGGCGGGGGAGTTCGACCGACCGCGGTACCTCGACACCAGCAAGCTGGACAAGGTCAACAAGACGGTGGGGACCGTGTTGTTCACCGCGACGATCGGTGTGCTCTACGTGATCACCGGGAGCGTGGCGTTGGTTGCGAGCGCTGCCATCGGAAGCGGGTCCGTCGCCGTCTTCTCGCTCTACGCGTGGTTGGACACGCCCGCGACCCAGCACGGGCCCGCGACCCCGATCGCCACGTGGTCGGCTGATCGCGGGATGAGCCTGTTCCGCTTGGCTGTGGGCGTCGGCGGGCTGGCGGCCCTCGCGGCCTACCTCGCCACGACGGTCACGCCAGGCAGCTCGTGGCTCGGCGCGGTGCTGTACGTGTTGAAGGTGGGGGTTGTGTGGGGAAGTTTCATCGCACCCCGGGGGGCGCGCGCGTGGTTCGCGTACAAGCTCGCCACCACCCGGCTCGCCATGGCCGGTGAGCTGCCCGGCGCGCTCGTGGCATTCCTCGACGACGCCCACCGCATGGGGCTACTGCGCGCCGTGGGGCCCGTCTACGAGTTCCGGCACGAGTTCCTCCGCCTGCACCTGGCCCGAGGGCGGGGACCAGGCGAACCCCCGCCCGGTCCCCGGCCGGTCACAGCTCCAGGCCCGACAGGACCATGATCTGCTCCTCGGTGAAGTCGTCCATGGCGGACTTCAGTCCCTCGCGGCCGGTGCCGGAGCCCTTCACGCCGCCGTAGGGCATCTGGTCCGCGCGGTACGACGGGACGTCGCCGATGACCACGCCGCCGACCTCCAGTTCCGCTGACGCGCGGAAGGCGATCTGCAGGTCGCGGGTGAACACGCCCGCCTGCAGGCCGTAGTCGGTGCCGTTGGCGATCTCGAAGGCCTCGTCCACGCTGTCGACCACGGTCACCACCAGCACCGGGCCGAACACCTCCTCGCACGACACCTTCGCCGACGCGGCCACGCCGGACAGGACCGTCGGCGCCACCGTCGCGCCCGTGCGGGTGCCGCCGGTCAGCAGGGTCGCGCCCGCGCCCACCGCCTCGTCGATCCAGTCCGCGACGCGCTCGGCGTTGCGCTCGTCGATCAGCGGGCCGACGTCGACCGACGGGTCGTGCGGGTCGCCGGTCTTGAGCGCCTCGACCGCGGTCACCAGCTTCGGGATGAACTCGTCGGCCAGCGAGCGGTGCACCACGACCCGCTGGACCGAGATGCAGGACTGGCCCGCCTGGTAGTTGCCGAAGGTGGCGATCCGGGTCGCCGCGAAGTCCAGATCCGTCCAGTCCGGACACAGGATCGCCGCGCTGTTGCTGCCCAGCTCCATCACCACGTGCTTGCGCGGGGCCGCCGCCGAGATGCCGTGGCCGACACCGGTCGACCCGGTGAACGAGATGACCGGCAGCCGCGGGTCCTCGATCAGCGTGGACATCGCCGAGCCGCGCACCGGCAGCACCGAGAACGCGCCCTCGGGCAGGTCGGTCTCGGCCAGGATCTCGCCGAGCAGCAGCGCCGAGAGCGGGGTCG
Organism: Actinokineospora auranticolor; assembly: GCF_041897805.1. Lineage (GTDB taxonomy): Bacteria > Actinomycetota > Actinomycetes > Mycobacteriales > Pseudonocardiaceae > Actinokineospora > Actinokineospora auranticolor. The sequence continues at coordinate 7,766,152 of NZ_CP154825.1, read as the reverse complement.
CCGACGCGGGCTTGACGATCACCGGGGCGCCCACCGCCAGCGCCGGGGCGACCTTGTGCGCGACCAGGTTCAGCGGGAAGTTGAACGGCGCCACCGCCAGCACCGGACCGCGCGGGCGGCGGCGGATCAGACCCAGCCGACCCTCACCCGCGACGTCGGTGTCGAGCCGCTGGAGCTCACCGATGTGCCTGCGCGCCTCCTCGGCGGCGAAGCGGAAGACCGACACCGCGCGCCCGACCTCGGCGGTGGACCACTTCAGCGGCTTGCCGTTCTCCGCGGTGATCGTCTCGGCGATCTCCTCCTTGCGCTCGGCCAGCGTCAGCGACACGTGCTCGAGCGCGCTCGCCCGCAGGTGCGCCGGGGCGGACCGGAACGGCTTGGCCGCGGCGGCCGCCGCGGCGATGGCGTCCTCCACGTCCGCCGCCGTCGGCACCGACACCGTCGCCACGTCCGTGCCGTCGTACGGGTGGCGCACGTCGATGGTATCTACGCTGGTCCGCGGTCTGCCCGCCACCCAGAAGGGCCGCGGCTTGGCGACGATGGCCTCCTGGCCCGGCAATGGTTCATCGGTCATGGCTCAACGGTATGCCCGCTCCGGCCGAGAAGCTTGGCCAAGAAGGCCCCGGGTTAGGATGTGGGGGCTGACCGACGATGGTGACTAGGGTTCCGCCGCGGGTGAACATGAACGCGGGTCTGGTTCGAGCGTCACGGAAAGCCCGCGCGGACAGGCGAGCGGGCAGGCATCTCCGGGAGAGAAACCCAGGGAGGGACCGGTCGGCGCACGGTGCTGGGCACCGGTGCGCCGGGTCCGGAAACAGCCCTCGGCGTCCCCGTGGTCCGCAACACCCAGATGAGGTTCGACGATGACCGACACGCAGCGCCCCGTCCTCGTGGTGGACTACGGCGCGCAGTACGCCCAGCTCATCGCCCGCCGGGTGCGCGAGGCGCAGGTCTACTCCGAGGTCGTCCCGCACACGACGAGCGTTGCGGACATGCTGGCCAAGGACCCGGCCGCGATCGTGCTCTCCGGCGGCCCGGCCAGCGTCTACGCCGACGGCGCCCCCGCGGTCGACCCGGCCCTGTTCGACGCCGGTGTCCCCGTGTTCGGCATCTGCTACGGCTTCCAGGCCATGGCCCTGGCCCTCGGCGGCACGGTCGAGCACACCGGCACCCGCGAGTACGGCCGCACCGACCTCAGCCCCGCTGAGGGCGTCCTGCACGACGACCTGCCCGCCCGGCACCCGGTGTGGATGAGCCACGGCGACTGCGTCACCAAGGCACCCGAGGGCTTCACCGTCACCGCGACCAGCGAGGGCGCCCCGGTCGCGGCCTTCGAGGACACCGCGCGCCGGTTCGCGGGCGTGCAGTACCACCCCGAGGTGCACCACTCGCCGCACGGCCAGGAGGTGCTGCGCCGCTTCCTGCACGACGTGGCGGGCATCCGTCCGCAGTGGACCACCGCGTCGATTGTCGACGAGCAGGTCGCGCGGATCCGCGCGCAGGTCGGCGACGGCCGCGCGATCTGCGGCCTCTCCGGCGGCGTGGACTCCGCGGTCGCCGCCGCGCTCGTCCAGCGCGCCATCGGCGACCGGCTGACCTGCGTGTTCGTCGACCACGGCCTGCTGCGCTCCGGCGAGCGCGCCCAGGTCGAGCGCGACTACGTCAGCGCCACCGGCGTCCGCCTGGTCACCGTGGACGCCCGCGAGCGCTTCCTCGGCGCGCTGGCCGGGGTCACCGACCCCGAGCAGAAGCGCAAGATCATCGGCCGGGAGTTCATCCGGGTGTTCGAACAGGCCGAACTGGACCTGCAGGCCGAGGCGGGCGGCGACAAGTACCGCTTCCTCGTGCAGGGCACGCTCTACCCGGACGTGGTCGAGTCCGGTGGCGGCACCGGCGCCGCGAACATCAAGAGCCACCACAACGTCGGCGGCCTGCCGGACGACCTGGAGTTCGACCTCGTCGAGCCGCTGCGCGCGCTGTTCAAGGACGAGGTGCGCCGGGTCGGCGCGGAGCTGGGCCTGCCGGAGACGATCGTGCACCGCCAGCCGTTCCCCGGCCCCGGCCTGGGCATCCGGATCATCGGCGAGGTCACCGCGGACCGCCTGGAGACGCTGCGCGCGGCCGACGCGATCGCCCGCGAGGAGCTGACCGCGGCGGGCCTCGACCGCGACATCTGGCAGTGCCCGGTGGTGCTGCTCGCCGACGTCCGCAGCGTCGGGGTCCAAGGGGACGGTCGCACCTACGGCCACCCGGTGGTGCTGCGCCCGGTGTCCAGTGAGGACGCCATGACGGCCGACTGGACCCGGCTGCCCTACGACGTGCTGGAGCGGGTGTCCACCCGGATCACCAACGAGGTCCCGGAGGTCAACCGGGTCGTGCTCGACGTGACCAGCAAGCCGCCGGGCACCATTGAGTGGGAATAGCGACGAAAACGGCCCGGTCACCAGGTGACCGGGCCGTTTCGGCGTGTGAGTGGTGGTGGGGCTACTTCCGCTTCCCCTTGTTGCGCAACGAGGAGCCGAGCAGCAGCAGGCCGACGAGCACCGCGCCGCCCGCGAAGATCCAGCGCAGGTCCAGCTGCGGGAACCACAGCCGCCCGTCGCTGAGCACGTAGCCCGAGGCGAACAGGGTCAGCAGGCCCAGCACCAGGGTGATCGGGTCCAGCCGCCGCGAGGTCTGCCGGTTGTCAGCCACGGTTCACCGCCAAGCTCCCAGCTCCTGCCTCGACCTGCAGGAAGATCTTCAGTCCGCCCGGACCGTCCGGGCCGTTGTCGGTCAGGGTGGTCGACTTGTTCACGCCGTCCAGGTTGTCGTGCAGGCAGGTGATCTCACCGACCTTGCTCTCGCAGGACACCTCGACGTCGGCGTTCGCGGGCACGGTCACCGTGATCTCGCCCGCCCCGACCGAGGCCGACGTGCGGATCGACCCGGTGCCGGGCAGGTCGGACAGGTCCAGGGCGATGTTGCCGACCGACAGCGAGTAGTCCGGCTTCACCTGGTCCAGCGTCGTCGGGTGGGCGGTGAGCTCGCCGACGCCGCCGTGCGCGCCGTTCGGCCAGAACGTGGTCATCGCGACGCCGACCGCGGCCAGCGGCACGGCGAGCCCGATCAGGCCCCGGCCACCGCGGACGAACGAACCGGCCACCATGCCCAAGCCCAGGATGCCCAGCACGATCCCGATCACGTGCGGGACGCTGAGCCAGGCCGCTCCGTGCGACTCGGCCAGCACCGCCCCACCGATGGTCAGCAGCGACACCGCCACCGCGATCGGGCCCACCTTGGAGCGCCTGCGCGGCTCCGGCGGCTCGGGCTCGTAGTCGGGCACCAGCGAGCGGCCCGGCTCGGGCAGGTCCCAGGCGAACGGCGCCGCGCCCAGCGGGTCCCACGCGGGGGGCTCGGTGCGGAAACCGTCCTCGTCCACCGCGGGCTTCGGCACCTCCGCGGTCGCGTCCGCCGGGGCCCCGGCGGGGGTCTCGGTGGTGCTCGTCGGCATGGTCACCGGGGCCCCCTGGGGCGTCGGGTAGGGCTGGTACGGCGGGGGCACCGGCGGGCCGTGCTGCACCGGCACCCACATCGGCACCGGTCCCGCCTCGACGGGCGCCGGGCCGGTCGGCACGACACCCTGGTCGCGGCGGCCGCGGTGCAGCAGGAACACCAGCCCACCCACGATCGCCAGCCCGAGCCAGCCGTTGAAGGCGTGGTCGAACAGGAAGCTGAACGAGCCGAGCACGCCGAGGCACAGCAGCAGCGCGAACGGCGTCGAGCTGGAGCTGCGGCCCCGGCCCACCAGTCCCTCGGCGGGCGAGACCTCGTCGTCCTCAGCCGCGAAGAACAGCCAGCCGAGCAGGTAGAAGACGACGCCCGCGCCGCCGTAGAAGGTGGCGACCGCGAACGCCACGCGGATGATGACCGGGTCGAGCCCGTACCGGTTGGCGATGCCCGCCGCGACGCCCGCCACCTTGCGGCCGTACCTCGGCCGCCGTGGGCGGGTCGCCCAGAAGTCCTTGAGCGTGTCCTCCACGCCGGCGCCGTGCGCCTGGTTCGATGTGCCACTCACGTTGATGAGGATCGCTCCCCGACACCGCTCACGACATCGGGGAACGACCCTGACTTTGCGTTCAGGGTCCAACCCCGATGTGGCGCGGCGGCCCCCGTGTGAGCATTCTTGTCGTGGAAGCAGCTGTCCAGGAACGCCGGACCGCGGAGACGGACCCCATGTCGAGCCCGAGCGCGAGCCAGAGCACCGCGGTGGCCGAGCCCGCCGCGCCGCGCCTGCGCAGGCGCAGGCAGGGCCGCGCCATCGCGGGGGTCGCGGGCGGCCTCGCCGACCACGTCGGCGTGCCCGTCCTCTACGTCCGGGTCGCCTTCGCCGTGCTCTCCGCGCTCGGCGGCGCGGGGGCGATGGCCTACGGGCTGCTCTGGATCTTCGCCGCGCAGGCGTCGACCGACGACCCGGCCCCCGAGGTGTCCGCGCGCGAGCGCCAGCAGGCGTTCGGCCTGATCGCGCTGGGTGCCGGGCTGACCATCGGGGCGGGCACCCTCTCCGGCACGGTCAACGGCTGGTTCGCCGGGTCCATCGGCGTCACCCTGGTCGGCGCGGCCCTGGTCTGGCGCGAGGCCGACCAGTCGCAGCGCCGCCGGGTCAAGGGCGCCCTGCTCGGCGGCGGTGGCCGCTCCGCGCTGGTCCGGGTGCTCAGCGGCGGCGCGCTGGTGGTCACCGGCATCGTCATGGTGCTGATCAGCAGCATGGGCCTGGACCAGGTCCAGTTCACCCTGCTCGCGGTGGTCGCCGCGCTGGTCGGCGTGGCCATGCTGACCGTGCCGTGGTGGCTGCGCATGGTCCGCGACCTGGGTGACGAGCGGCGCGCCCGGATCCGCACCGAGGAGCGCGCCGAGATCGCCGCGCACCTGCACGACTCCGTGCTGCAGACGCTGGCGCTGATCCAGAAGCAGGCCGACGCCCCGCGCGAGGTGCTGCGGCTGGCCCGCGGCCAGGAGCGGCAGCTGCGCAGCTGGCTCTACGGCCCCGCGGGCTACGGCGGCGTCGGGGGCGCGGCGGGCGGCTCGCTGGCCGAGGCGCTGGCCCGGGCCTCCGGCGAGGTCGAGGACACCTTCGCGATCAAGGTCCAGCACGTCGTGGTCGGCGACTGCGAGCTCGACGCCAAGCTCACCGCCGTGGTGATGGCCGCCAGGGAGGCGATGGTCAACGCGGCCAAGCACGCCGGGGTCGCCGAGGTCTCGGTGTACGCCGAGGTCGAGCCGGAGACGGTCACGGTGTTCGTGCGCGACCGCGGCAAGGGCTTCGACCCCGAGGAGGTGCCGGAGGACCGGCACGGCCTGGCCGACTCGATCCGGGGTCGGATGGAGCGCAACGGCGGCGAGATCAAGCTGCGCACCGCGCCGGGGGACGGGACCGAGGTACAGCTGCACATGCCACGTGCGAAAGTGGCCGCATGAGCGAGCAAGCAGGCGAGCCGGAGGGCACCCCGGCCGAGAAGCGCCCGGTCCGGGTGTACCTGGTCGACGACCACAGCATGTTCCGCGCGGGCGTGCGCGCCGAACTGGACACGCTCACCGACGCCATCGAGGTCGTCGGCGAGGCGGGCACCGTGGGGGAGGCGGTGGCGGGCATCGGCCACCTGCGCCCCGACGTGGTGCTGCTCGACGTGCACATGCCCGACGGCGGCGGCGCCGAGGTGCTGCGCCAGTCGCGCAAGCCGCACCCCGAGGTGGTGTTCCTGGCGCTGTCGGTCTCCGACGCGGCCGAAGACGTCATCGCGGTCATCCGGGCCGGTGCCCGCGGCTACGTCACCAAGACGATCTCCAGCCAGGAGCTGGTCACGGCGGTGCTGCGGGTGTCCGAGGGCGACGCGGTGTTCTCGCCGCGGCTGGCGGGCTTCGTCCTCGACGCGTTCGCCGACCGGCCGGGCGCGGCCCCGATCAACGACCCCGAGCTGGACCTGCTGACCCCGCGCGAGCGGGACGTGCTGCGTTTACTGGCCCGCGGCTACGCCTACAAGGAGATCGCCTCGGAGCTGTTCATCTCGGTCAAGACCGTGGAGACGCACGTGTCCAGCGTCCTGCGCAAGACCCAGCTGTCCAACCGCTACGAGCTGTCCCGCTGGGCCTCCGACCGCAGGCTGGTCTGAGCTCGGCTCACCCCGCCGGGCTGGTCCAGCGGCTCACGCCGCCTTGGTGAGCACGCCGGTCGGGTCCTCGGCCACGACCGGCGACGGCGTGCGCCGCTGCCAGCGCGTCATGCCGACGCCGATGAGCACGACGACCATGCCGACGATCACCCGGGCGTTGATGCCCTCGTCGAGGAAGATGGCGCCGAGCAGCACCGACACGACCGGCAGCAGGTAGCCGACGGTGGTGGCGTTGGTCGCGCCCTCGTCGGCGATCAGCCGGTAGTTGATGGCGAAGGCGAACCCGGTGCCGAACACGCCCAGCACGCCGATCGCGATCAGCACGGTCGCGTTCAGGTGCACGGTCTGCAGACCGCTGACCGGCACCGCGACGGCGCTGAGCCCGGTCGCGGTGATCAGCTGCGCGGCGGACAGCGCGATCGGCGCGGTGCCGCGCCCGGCCAGGGTGCGGCCGATGTAGGTGTAGCTGACCGCGTAGCTCGCCGCGGCCGCGAGGATCGTCAGCGAGCCCCAGCTGGCCAGCCCGGCCTGCGCCCACGGCGCGAAGATCAGCAGGGTGCCCGCGAAGCCGAGCAGCAGCCCGCCGAGGCGCACCGGCTTGAGGCCGCGCTCGGTGCCGATCAGGATGCCGATGAGCAGCGCCCACAGCGGGGTGGTGGCGTTGAGCACCCCGGCCACGCCGGAGGAGACGGTCTGCTCGCCGACCGCGAACAGCGCGAACGGGATGGCGTTGCCGAACAGCGCGGCGACCACCAGGTGCCCCCAGGTGCGCCGGTCGCGCGGCAGCCGGTTGCGGCCGAGGTAGCAGAGCGTGACGACCACGACGGCGCCCAGCGCGCACCGGGCGACCGTGATCTGCACCGGGCTCAGCCCGGGGAGCGCCAGCTTGATCCACAGGAAGCTGGAACCCCAGAGCAGGGCGAGGATGCCCATCCGGACCAGCGTCCCCCGGTTCCCACTGATCACGGCCGTTCCTCCATCTCGGTGGTCTTCTGCCACTCACTCTCACCCGGCGCTACCTCAAGAACAAGTGAAATGTCCTTGAGGGACCATTAAGCTCAGCTACATGCTCGACGTCCGTCGCCTCCAGGTCCTGCGCGCCGTGGTCACCAGCGGCTCGATCACGGCCGCGGCGACCAACCTCGGCTACACGCCGTCGGCCATCAGCCAGCAGATCGCCGCCCTGGAGCGCGAGGCGGGCACCTCCCTGCTCGAACGCGTCGGCCGCGGCGTCCAGCCGACGGCGGCCGGGCTGCTGCTCACCGAGCACGCCGCCATCATCGGCAAGCACCTGGCCGAAGCTGAGACGGCGCTCGCCGACCTGCGCGCGGGGCGCACCGGCCGGATCGCCATCCGCTGCTTCGCCACCGCGGGCGCGGCCCTGGTGCCCCCGGCCCTGGCCCGGTTGCGCGCCGAGCACCCCGGTGTCCAGGTCGACCTCAAGCTGTTCGACCCGGAGGACCCGCTGCCGGAGGTGGTGGAAGGACGGGCCGACCTGGCCATCGTGGCCCGCTCACGGGACGTGATCCCGGACGGCATCCAGATGACCCACCTGCTCGACGACCCCTACCGGGTCGTCCTGCCCAAGGGCCACCGCCTCGCCGCGAAACGGGTCATCGACCTGGCCGACCTGGCCGAGGAACCCTGGGTCAACGAGTGGACCTCGGCCCCCTGCCGCCAGATCGTCTACGACGCCTGCGCGTCGGCGGGCTTCACGCCGAACGTGGTCGTGGAGAGCGAGGACTACACGAACTCGCAGGGCTTCGTCGCCGCGGGCCTGGGCATCAGCCTGATCCCGATGATGGGGCTGGGCAACCGGCACCCGGGGGTGGTCGTCCGCAAGGTCCGCCGCCCCGAACCGGCCCGCGCCATCCACGCCGCCGTCCGCGTCGCGTCCCTCGGCCAACCCGCCCTGGTGTTCCTCCTGGCCGCCCTCCGCGACGCCGCCGCGGCCCAGCTGGACGGCTGAGCAGCCACCGGTTCCGCGCTATTCCTCGCCGGGATCGCCTTGGAATCGCATCGGCAAGAACACCTTGGTGCGTTCGATGTTTCCGTGTTGCTCAACGGGTCCTCCCAGCTCAGGACCGCGTATTCGACTTGTGCCCGCTGGTGTCCATGACATCAGTCCGACGCCTGTCCAAGTGGACGTCCATCAGGGTGTCCTGGGTTCGGGACGCGGAGGGTGGTCGGCGGAGGCCGACCGGGGCTGGGTCGGAAGACGGTTCCGGGTCAGCCGTTCTGGGCGCGGGTGTAGCTGTCGATCTTGAGCTTGCCGTCCTGCTCGGCGAAGGTGAACGAGTAGGACTCGACGCTGGTCTCGCCCTTCTTCGTGACGAACTTGATCTTCGCCGCGACCTTGTCGTCCTTGGCCTTGGCCTCGGTCACCTCCACCGACTCCTGCCGCTTGTAGAAGTTCTCGAAGTCCTCGTAGCTCTTCGAGGCTTCCTGCGCCCGCGAGGTCAGCAGCTGCCACGCGGCAGGCGGGTTCGCGGGCAGCAGCTGGTAGTAGTTGCGCAGCGCGGCCTCGTAGTCATCCGGCGAGGGCTTGTCGTCGTCGGTCGTGGTGACCGCGGTCGTCGACGACGTGGTGGTCGGCGTCGTGGACTTCTTCGTCGTGGTGGTCGGCTTCGCGGACGTGGTGGTCTGCGGTGCCGCCGCGGTGGTCGTCGTCGACGGGTCGCCGCCGCCTGCCTGGGTGGAGTCCTTGGTCACCAGGCTGGCCACCAGGATGCCCAGCAGCGCGGCGGCCACGATCGCCAGCACGGTCAGCATGATCGACCGCGCGTCGCGCTTCTTCTTCGGCTCCGGCTGCGGCGGCGGGCGGCGGACGCCCTTCGCGGGCGTGTGGCTCATCCCGCCCGTCGGCTGGCGCGTCCCACCCGCGGGTGTGCGCATGCCCCCGGCGGGCGTCGGCGGGCCGAACCCGCCCGGCGGCGTGCCGGTGTAGCCCTGCGGCGGCATCCCGGGCCGCGGCGGGGTCTTGGGGCCGCTCTCGGCGAACGGGTTCATGTCCAGCCGCGTGCCCGGCTGCTGGGGGCGCGGCGGCGGGAGCGGGGCGGGCACCGTGCGCTGGTCCAGCACGGACGGCAGCGGCTTGCCCGCCGCGACCGCGGCCAGCGCCTCCTTCGCCGCGGTCATCGACGGCCGCTCCAGCGGATCGGCCCGCAGCAGCTGCATCAGCAGCGCGGTCAGCGGGCCCGCCTGCCGCGGCGGCGTCACCTTCCCGGCCGCCACCGCGTACAGCAGCGCCAGGGTGTTCTCGCTCAGCCCGAACGGCGAGTGCCCCTCGACGGCCGTGTACAGCGTCGACCCGAGGGAGAACACGTCCGCCGCGGGCGTCGGGGCCTCGCCCTTGGCCACCTCGGGCGCCAGGTACGCCGGGGTGCCCGCCAGCATGCCCGTCGCGGTGACGGTGATGTCGCCGGTGGCCCGGGAGATGCCGAAGTCGGTGATCTTGACCGTGCCGTCGTCGCCGAGCAGCACGTTCGCGGGCTTGACGTCGCGGTGCACGATCCCGGCCGCGTGCGCGGCGACCAGGGCGGCGGCCACCTGCGTACCGATCCGGGCGGCCTCGACCGGCGGCAGCACCTCGCGCTCGTTGAGCACCGCCGCCAGGCTCTTGGACGGCAGGTACTCCATGATCAGCCATGGCTCGTTCTCGTGCTCGGCCACGTCGTAGACGGTGATCGCGTTGGGGTGCGCCAGCCGGGCCGCGATCCGGCCCTCGCGCATCGCCCGCTGCCTGCCCTCCTCGGCCTGGTCCGCGGTGAGCCCGGGCTGGGACAGCAGCTGCTTGACCGCCACCGTCCGGTGCAGCCGCTCGTCGCGGGCCTGCCACACCACGCCCATCGCCCCGCTGCCGATGCGCGCGCCGAGCCGGTAGCGCCCGGCCACCAAGGTCTGCTCGCTGGTCATCGCTACTCCCGGCTTACTGGACGGGCGTCGCCGACGCGCTCGGCACACCCGTGGTCGTGGTCGTCGGTGCCACCGTGGTCGTCGTGGTGGGCGGCACCGTGGTGGTCGTCGTCTCCGCCGTGGTCGTGGTCGTCGGTGCCACCGTGGTCGTGGTGGTGGGCGGCACCGTAGTCGTGGGCTGGTTGGGCGGCGGCACCGCGGTCCGCGTGGTGGGCGCGGTGCTCTCCGGGCGCTCGGCGGTGGTGGTGGGTCGCACGAACGCGGTGGTCGTGGTGTCGGCCGGACCGGACGGGCCCTGCGGTTTCGCGTCGGTGTCCCGGTTGAAGATCATGATCGCGCCCGCGGCCAGGATCGCGGCCAACCCCACGCCCGCGACCACCAACGGCACCCGCGAGCGCGGTGGCAGCGGTTGTCGCGGTGGCGCGGTGCCCACCCGACTGCCGCCGCCGACCACGGTGGTCCGCGCGGCCGGGTTGGACGGCGTCGGGTCCGCGCCCGGCGCGGCGACCAGCCGGGTGTGCGCCTCGGCGACCGCGACCGGCACCGGCGGCACGTTCGGGTCCTCGCCGCGGGCCACCGCGTTGAGCATGTCCCGCGCCTTGGCGGTGGACGGCCGGTCCTCCGCCGTCGCGGCCAGCAGCGCCACCAACACGTCGGTCAGCGGGCCGGAGCGCTCCGGCGGGTTGATCTTGCCCGCGGCCACCGCGTGCAGCAGGGCCAGGGTGTTGTCGCTGAGCCCGAACGGCGGCTCGCCCTCGGTCGCGGCGTAGAGCGTGGAGCCGAGGGAGAACACGTCCGAGGCCGCGGACGGGTCGCGCCCGACGGCGACCTCGGGGGCCAGGTAGGCCGGGGTGCCCGCGATGAGCCCGGTCTTGGTGACCGTCACGTCGTCGGTGGCCCGGGAGATGCCGAAGTCGGTGATCTTCACCGAGCCGTCGTCGCCGAGCAGGATGTTGCCCGGCTTGATGTCGCGGTGCACGATCCCGGCGGCGTGCGCGGCGGCCAGCGCCGCGGCCACCTGGGTGCCGATCCTGGCCGTCTCGACCGGGTCCAGCGGCCCGCGCTCGGCGAGCGCGATGGCCAGGCTGACCGACGGCAGGTACTCCATGATCAGGCAGGGCACGCCGTCCTCGTCGACCACGTCGAAGACCGCGATGGCGTTCGGGTGGTGCAGCCGCGCGGCGATGCGCCCCTCGCGCATGCAGCGGGCGACGGCCTCTTCCGCCTCGTCCTCGGGCAGCCCCGGCGACAGCAGCAGCTTCTTCACCGCGACGGGCCGGTTCAGGCGCTCGTCCACGCCCTGCCAGACCACGCCCATGGCGCCGCTGCCGATCCGCCGCTCCAGCCGGTAGCGCCCGGCGACCAGCCGGCCATCGTCGCTCATCCCGACCGGAACCTCCCCTGCCCGCGTCAGGTGGTCGCGGGCATCGTCTAGGCGCACACCCCAGTCCGGCGCCTCGGTGACGCCGTGCTCTGGCCCGGGGTTGGCCGACCGTTCCAGGCTAGGCGTTCACTCAGTGCGCATGAACGCAAGTCCCACTTGTGCGGGCCCGGCCTGGCAACGGCTACATACTGTCACAATCGTCCCCCAATCGGGGGTCGGTCGAACTAGTCGCGGACTCCGGCGCGGTTCAGTCCAGTTGCGCGGAGACCAACTCCGCGCCGACGATGCGTTGCGGAGCGCTCACCGTCACCTTCAGTAGCTGCTGTACCCGCAAGTGGGCGCCGTCACCCAGGTGGATCCGGACCACCGCGAGCACCCCGTCCGGCCGCTCCACCACGTCCAGCACCTGGATCCAGCGCACCGTCTGCCACGAGCCGACGAACTCCGCCAGCGTGGTGCCCAGCCGCTCGCCCGCGACCAGGTCGAACGCGAGCCGCGGGTTGACCTCGACCAGGTGGTAGTACTCCAGCACCAGCTCCCGGCTGGAGGTGACCCCGCGCTCGGGCACCCGGGAGGACCCGGCCGGGCTGGTGTCGCTGTCCGAGCCGCGGCGGTGCCCGCTCGGGAGGGTCTGCTTGACCGCGCGCATCGACGAGTCCGGCCGCGTGTCCGGCGTCACGTTCCCGAACGCCGACCCGGTGGCGGGCACGTCCAGCAGCTGGGACGGTACGAACACCGTCGACGAGGTCACCGTGCGGTCCAGCTCGTGCGGCAGCAGCGCCTGTTCGCCGGTGATCTGCAGCGGGGCCCGCTCGGCACCCGCCGCGGCCTGGTTCGTCCGGTCCCGCGACACCACGGTCGCGGTGACGATCGCGCCGCACAGCGTGACCACGGCCACGCCGAGGCCCGCGAGCTTGGCCGCGTGCGCCACCCGCGAGCGGTCCGCGGGCACCGCCGCGGTCGCCTGCCGGGCCTCGCCGGGCTCCTCGGGTACCCAGGGCGCCTCGGTGGGTTCGGGGTCGATCCGGGGCAGGGTCTCGGTGGGCTCCGCGCACACCCGTTCCGGCTGGGGCGTTGCCGCTGCCGCAACGGGTGGGGTCGTGGTCGCGGGTTGCCTTCGGATCAGCTCGGCGACACGTACCGAGCCGGAGCGCACCCGCCGCCTGCCGGTCGTCGGACGATCCACTGCCGCTTTCCTCCGCCTGAGTCGCGCAACGGGGCAACTCGTACCGTGCTGCCGGGGGCCCACACCACTCTTTCTCGGCTCATCACCCGATCGAGGCGATGGATGGCGACGAGATTCACCTGAAAAGAGCAACATGTGCCATCGGCGGTGGCCGATATCCGCCGGGGCGGGTGCGATCGGCGCAACACGGCGGGTCAGGTGGTCCATCACGTCCGCCCACCTTGGTCATCACCCCGGTGGTCTCACGCGCACATCATTCACCACGCGGACGGCGAAGAGAATCCCCGCGCGGTGAGAATCGCGGCATTGGTATGGCCCCGCGCGCCGATCGGGTGATCGGCGCGGTCCGGCCTGGTCAGGGCGTCGCCCGCTCCGCGCTGATCCGCGGGTCGGCGCCGAAGGTGAAGGTCAGCTCGCGTTCCTCGGTGGTCACCGAGCCGTCCCGGCGGACCAGCCTCAGCAGCGCCTTGGTCCGCGCCCGGCTCGGGTCGACCACGATCCGCACCACGTCGACCCGCACCACGTCGGCGTAGTGGCGGCGCAGCTGCTCCTGGCCCTCGCGGCGCAGGTGCCCGGTGGTCAGCGCGTAGGCCGCGCCCGGGTCGCCCGGCATGGCCCGGTAGAAGGCCTCGGTCCGGTCACCCATCGTGTTCGGGTCGTTGGGCGGGACCACCAGCATCGGCGTCACGACGGTGCTGCGCGGCGCCGCGGTGACCTGGGGGGCGGGCACCGACCCACCGTTGAAGTAGTCACCCGGTCCAGCGGCCGCCACCCGGGTGGTGGTCACGGGGGAACCGTCCGCGGACGACTCGCTCGTCTGGTCGCCGTCCCCGGCGTCCGGGCCGGGGGACTCGGGCGCCGAGGTCGGCGCGGGCGCCCCGCTGCTCGGCGCCCCGCCGGGGCGCGGGGCGGCGGACGGGGTCCCGCCCTGGCCGTCGACCAGCGGCTCCGGCAGCCTGCTCGGCATCCCCGGCAGGCCGGGCAGCGCGTCGATCACGTCCGGCCTGCGCGGCCCGGTCATCAGCGTGACCGCCGCGTACGTCAGGCCGAACACCACCAGGATCGCCGAGGCCACCGCGAACCACGCGGCCCGCCGCCACGAGACCGGCGGGGTCACCGAGGCCGGGATGGTGCCCAGGTCGAACTTGGCCAGCCCGGTCGCGGGCCCGTCCACGTGCACGGTCGGGCCGACCACGGGCAGCACGTCGGTGTCGCCCGCCGCGCGCGCGGCGCCCTCCAGCGAGTGCGCGCCACCGCGCCGGGCGCGCCGCGGCCGCCCGTCCACCCGGTGCCTGCCCTGGTCGTCGGCCCCCGGGAACTCGGGGTCGGGGGAACTGGCCATCTGCTCCGGACTCCTCCTCCTGCGCGGCGGGCGCCTGGTCGGCGGGCTGGTCAAGCGGTGTCGACGAGCTGGAACTCCTCGGCCAGGCAGTCCCGCGGCAGGCCGTAGCGGGCCGCGGTGTCGGCGAAGTGGCCGCGCATCCCCGCCTCCAGGCCCGGGTTGCCGCCGACCTGGGACACGTGCGAGCGCAGCGCGGCCATCCGCCGGTCGAAGCGCTCGGTGATCTCCACCGCGTGGTTGCGCAGGTGCCGGGGCGCGTCGGCGATCCACAGCTCGCGCACGGTCCACGGCTCCAAGCCCTCCTCGCGCAGCAGCGCGGGGTGGGCGTTGGGGTTGCGCGCGTCCGGGTAGACCGCCGCGAAGGTGGCCGCGCCGGTCGCCCGGTGGTCGGGGTGCGCGGTGGGCACCATGTCCCAGTTGATCTCCGGCGACCAGGTCAGCACCCGGTCCGGCCGGAACCGGCGGATGACCCGGGTGATGTCGCGGCGCAGCGCGATGCTCGGCTCGACCGAGCCGTCCGGGTGGTCCAGGAAGGTGATCCCGCCGACGCCCAGCACGTCGGCCGCGGCCCGCTGCTCGGCCCGCCTGGTCGCGGCCACCTCGGCGGGCGGGCGGGAACCGTCACCGCTGGCCTCGCCCGAGGTGACCAGGCAGTAGGCGACCTCGATCCCGGCGTCGACCCAGCCCGCGACGGTGCCGGAGGCCCCGAAGTCGACGTCGTCGGGGTGCGCGCAGACCACGAGGGCCCGCCGCACGTCATCACGGGGAGTCGCACCGATCACGCGGAGAAGAGTAAGCGTTTCCGACCGGTTCGTACGCCCGAGCACGTTTATCGCGCGCAAACCACACTTTGGCGTGAAACCGCCACGCCGGATTCCCCGCTGGGTGCACCGGTCGCCGCGCGCCGGTGCGCTTCCCGCGCCCTACCGGTTGCCGCGGTAGCGCTCCACGGTCTTGGACAGCGAGCTGCCCGCGACCGCGCCGGAACCGGCGGCCAGCAGGATGGCCACGGTGTCGAGGAAGCCGCCGCCGCTGGTCAGCAGCAGGGCCAGCGCCGCACCGGCGGTGGTGACCCCGGCGACCGGCCAGCGACCGCGCACGTACTCGGCGACCGGGTTGCCGCTGACCCCCCGCTTGCGCGCCGCGGAGTTCAGCAGGGCCAGGTAGGCGGTGTGGCCGAGGGCGGCTACCAGGGCGACGACGGCGACGAGGACCGCGATGAGATCGAACATGCCCCAAGTCTGCCGGACGCGGGGCCACCCGTGATGGGGGAGAACCCGGAGTCGACCCTGGTCCGCGCGCCGCCACCCGCCGCGCCCCGGCGGTGGGCCGGGGCGGTCGGCGGTCGCGGGCTAGCGGCCGAGCTGGCCGCGGCCCAGGTCCAGCAGGGCCATGGCCAGCATCCGGCCCGCCGGGCCCAGCTCGCGGTAGCGGGCCAGCACGTCCATCTCGCGGTTGACCACGATCCGCGGCCCGCCCGCGGCCATCCGCGCGGCGCCGATCGTGCGGGAGACCTCCGCGCGGCGTTTGACCAGCCGCAGGATCTCCTGGTCGAGCACGTCGATCTCCTTGCGCAGCTCGGCGACCTCTTCGGGGGCGGGCAGCTCGAGACCCGCCTTGGTGTCCTCGGCGGTCGCGTTCTCGGTGGTCTGGCCTTGGGTGATCGGGCTCATCGTCATCCTCGCCTGGTTCTCGCGCCTGGTCCCCTGGTCCCCGTGAAGCGGCGAAGCCCCGGGGTCCGAGGACTCCGGGGCTTCGCTGTGGGTTCTTGACCTACGCCGCTGTAGGCGAGTCCACGGGAGCCGGAGTCCGGGTCCCGTAAAAAAACTCGTAGCAGCGCAGCACGCCCCGAGTCTGGCACAAACCGGCCGTGGCAGTCGAGTGCGTCAAGCGTGACCTGCATCCGGATTGTCGGTGCCCCCCGGTACCGTGGACGCCACGATGGAAGCTCTCTTCGACCTCCCCGCCGACCTGCCCGCCGAGCCCCCCGCGCGGGACCCCGCGCCGCATGCGGTTCCACACGGCGCCGCCGCGCTCGTGGCCGACCTCAACGACGCGCAGCGCCGGGCCGTGGAGCACGCCGGTACCCCGTTGCTGGTGGTCGCGGGCGCGGGCTCGGGCAAGACCCGCGTCCTCACCCGGCGCATCGCCTACCTGCTGGCCCAGCGGCACGTGCACCCCGGCCAGGTCATGGCCATCACCTTCACCAACAAGGCCGCGGCCGAGATGCGGGAGCGGGTCGCCGAGCTGGTCGGCCGCCGGGCCAACGCCATGTGGGTGTCGACCTTCCACTCGATGTGCGTGCGGGTGCTGCGCCGCGAGGCCAAGGCCCTGGGCATGACCTCCAGCTTCTCCATCTACGACGCCGACGACTCGCGCAGGCTGATCACCCTGGTCGCGCGCGACCTCGACCTCGACCCGAAGCGGTACCCGGCGCGCACCCTCTCGATCCACATCTCGAACCTGAAGAACGAGCTGCTCGACGCCGAGACTGCCGCGCAGAACGCGGGCAACGACCTCGAGCGCCGCGTCGCCGAGGTCTACGGGGAGTACCAGCGCCGCCTCGGCGAGGCGAACGCGATGGACTTCGACGACCTGATCATGCGCACGGTCGAGCTGCTGCAGGTCTTCCCGGACGTGGCGGAGTACTACCACCGGCGGTTCCGGCACGTGCTGGTCGACGAGTACCAGGACACCAACCACGCCCAGTACACCCTGGTCCGGGAGCTGGTCGGCAAGGGCACGGACGGCCTGCCGCCCGCCGAGCTGTGCGTGGTCGGCGACGCGGACCAGTCCATCTACGCCTTCCGCGGCGCGACCATCCGCAACATCGTCGAGTTCGAGCGCGACTACCCGGACGCCACCACGGTGCTGCTGGAGCAGAACTACCGCTCCACGCAGAACATCCTCACCGCGGCCAACGCGGTCATCGCCCGCAACACCGACCGCCGCGACAAGCGGCTGTGGACGGCCATGGGCGACGGCGAGAAGATCGTCGCCTACGTCGGCGACAACGAGCACGACGAGGCCAACTTCGTCGCGGGCGAGATCGACCGCCTGGTGGACAGCGGCGCGGCGAACAACAGCGACGTCGCCGTCTTCTACCGGACGAACAACCAGTCCCGCGTCTTCGAGGAGATCTTCATCCGGCTGGGCCTGCCCTACCGGGTGGTCGGCGGCGTCCGCTTCTACGAGCGCCGCGAGATCCGCGACGCGCTGGCCTACCTGCGCCTGCTGGCCAACCCCGACGACACGGTCAGCCTCCGCCGGGTGCTGAACGTGCCCAAGCGGGGCATCGGCGACCGCGCGGAGGCGTGCGTCGCCGCGTTCGCCGACCGCGAGCGGGTCTCCTTCGCCGCGGCCCTGCGCGCCGCCACCGAGGGCCGGGTGCCGATGCTGAACCCGCGCTCGCAGCGGGCCATCTCGGGCTTCGTCGAACTGGTCGACGGCCTCCGCCGGTTCGTCGAGGACGGGCAGGACGTCGCCGAGGTCCTCGACGCCGTGCTCGACCAGACCGGCTACCGCGCCGAACTCGAAGCCAGCGACGACCCGCAGGACGCGTCCCGGCTCGAGAACCTCAACGAGCTGATCACCGTCGCCCGCGAGTTCACCGAGCAGCCCGACGCCACCCCGGCCGACGACGCCCCGGGGGGCTCCGCCCCCATCGAGCCCACCGGCCCGGTGGCTGGTTCCCTGGACGCCTTCCTCGAACGCGTCTCCCTGGTCGCCGACGCCGACTCGATCCCCGACGCCGAGGACACCGGCGGTGTGGTCACCCTGATGACCCTGCACACCGCCAAGGGCCTCGAGTACCCGGTCGTCTTCGCGACGGGCTGGGAAGACGGCATCTTCCCCCACATGAGGGCCCTGAGCGACCCGGTGGAGCTGTCCGAAGAACGCCGCCTGGCGTACGTCGGCATCACCCGCGCCCGGGAACGCCTCTACCTCTCCCGAGCCCTGGTCCGCTCCGCCTGGGGCCAGCCCATGACCAACCCGGCCTCCCGCTTCTTCGACGAGATCCCCCCCGACCTCATCGACTGGCGCCGAGTCGGCCCGGAGCGCTCAAGCCCCACCCGGGCCACCACGTGGGGTGGCACCCGCTCCACCACCGCCACCCAGACGAACCGCCTGCGCTCGGCCCCGGGCAAGGGCTGGCAGGACACCCCGGCCCTGTCCCTGAACGTCGGCGACCGCGTCAACCATGACAAATACGGCCTGGGCACGGTGGTCGCCTCCGACGGCCAAGGCCCCCGTGCCACGGCCACCATCGACTTCGGCAGCTCGGGCACCATCCGCCTGATGCTGATCGGCAGCGTCCCGATGGTGAAGCTCTAACCCGATCCACAGACCGGGGCAGGCCGCGATTTGATCTTGCCTGCCCCGGCCATCCACATCCGCCGAAACCATCCACAGGATTTCGCGGCCCCTTCCGCACCACCCCACCGCCGATAGACTGGAGCAGGGCTGTCCCCCCAGAGGAGGGCGAGGGCTGCGCTCGATTCGGGCGGTGGGGTTCAAAAGGTCGTGGACCGGCCTGAACGCCGAGGGGCGAGCCGATGCCCACTCCCATGCTGAGGCCTGCCTTCATTGCTCGGCATCGGCACCAGATCCCAGCCCGTCATCTCCAAGGGCGCCTGATTTGGGCGACGTGGTGAACGGTCTGAGCGGCGATTCGCGTTGTGCCAACTGGTGGATTCGGCCTGCGCACCGCCCAAGCCGCGCTCGCCCACCCACCTCAGCCGCCCCCGCTACTTTCCCCACCCCGCCAAGCCGAACCCGCCGGCCCTCGACGTCTGCCAGCCCGACCTACCACTCAGTCCACCGCGCCCGTCTGAACTGCTCGATGGGTGTGGATTGTCTTTGTGTGGGGGGACGAGCCTGCCAAGCTCTCCCGCGGGTGGGGTGGCTTGCCCGCCCCACCGCAGGCTCGTAGGGGCCCCACACAAAGACAATTCACCCCATCGAGCAACGCTCGACAACTCGCGCCCAGACCACGAGAGAACCCCACCCCGCTGGAACGCCGAGCAACCGATCAATCGTCGATGGCCTGGTAGCTCGACGTGAGGAAGTCGGCGTAGACCTTGGGCCCGTCAGGCGACGTCCACGCCTGCTGCGTCAGCATGATCGCGACCAGATCCTCCGTCGGGTCCATCTGCGCCGTCGTACCCAGCCCACCGGTCCAGCCGAAGCGGCCGGGCACCATGTGGATGTCGGTGCGGCGGGTCACGACGCTCACCCCGAAGCCCCAGCCGGAGCTGTCGAAGAAACCGTCGCCCAGGCCCGCGCCCGCCTTCTGGGTGGGCAGCAGTTGGTCGGTGGTCATCGTGCGCACGGACAGCCGGGAGAGCAGGCGACCGTTCGGGCCTCGACCGTCGTCGAGCAGCATGCGGCCGAAGGTGAGGTAGTCGGCGGCCGTCGAGACCAGGCCGCCCCGGCCCGAGGCGAACGCGGGCGGGCTGCTCCACTGTCCCCCGACGGCGGGGTCGTACACGGTGAGCTGGTCGCCCTCCGTGGTGTACGCGGTGGCGAGTCGGTCGATCTTGTCCGCCGGTACGTGGAAGCCGGTGTCCACCATGCCCAGCGGCTCGAAGATCCGCTCGCGCAAGAACACATCGAACGGCTTGCCGGACGCCCGCGAGATCAGAATCCCCAGCACGTCATAAGCCGTGTCATACCACCATTTCTCGCCGGGCTGCGAGAGCAAAGGGACGGTCGCGAGTAGACTGATCCACTCGTCCTGGTCCGGTGTGGACGATGGCTGCGGCGGTCCGGGGGTGAGGCCGACCTCGGCAAGGGCGTCCTGGACGGGATAGGTGCCGGGCGGCGCCATGATGATCCCGTGCCCGAACGTGGAGTCCATCAGGTGGCGCACCGTGATCGGGCGCTCGGCCTGGACCGTCTCGTCCACCGGGCTGTCGAGCGCCCGGAGGACCCGCGGCTCCGCCAGTTCGGGCAGCAACTCGGCCACCGGGTCGTCCAGCCGGAGCCCGCACTCCTCCACGAGGATCATCGCCGCCACCGCGGCGACCGGCTTGGTCATCGAGGCGATCCGGAAGATTGTGTCCTCGGCCATCGCCGCGCCGCCGACCTCGCGGACGCCATGTGCGTGGACGTGGGTCTCGCCGCGCCTGCTGAGCAGGCCCACGATCCCGGGCACCGACCCGGACTCGACGTGCTCGGCCATCCGGGTGCGCCACCGGTCGAGCCGGGGCCGGGAGAGGTTGCTCACGGCTCCGAACCTAGCGCGGCCCCACGACAGCGCCCGGAATTGTCGTACCCCTGCTGTTGACTGTGCTCAGCGTCGGAAATGGCGCCTGACCTGGGGGTCGCTGAAGACTCGCGACTGGGGAAGCGACTGGGAGGTGGACACATGGACGACCGCGTGCGCCGGGCGCTGGACCTGGCCGTCGGGCTGCGCGCCGAAGCCGAGGGGGACTTCGCGGTGGGCGCGCCGAGCCGCTGTGCGGTGTCCTGCCGGTGCGTGGGGGCGCGCCCCTGCCTGGTGACCCGTGTGGGCGCGTTCGCGGGGGTGCGCGGCGCCGGAGCCGGGCCGCGCAGGACCAGGGCCGGTCCGGGCCGCTCCGCCCAGTGCACGGCGGGCCCGTCGGCCTGCGCGTGTAGTACCGCGCGCAACCAAATCGGGTGACGTGGGTTTACCGGGGGCCGATTTGGGTGAACTCTGGGGTCAGAACGAGATCCCGCGTGCGGCAAGCCACGGAAGGGGGTTCATCTTGCGTCCGCTGGTGTCCCAGATCTCGAAGTGCAGGTGCGGGCCGGTCGACTGGCCGCGGTTACCGATGTGCGCGATGAGCTGACCGGCCTTGACCTGCTGGCCCTCGCGCACCACGTAGTCGTTGACGTGGCCGTAGACCGAGACGGTGCCGTCCTCGTGCTGCACTCGCACCCACAGGCCGAACCCGCTGGCCGTGCCCGCCTCGATGACGGTGCCGTCGGCCACGGAGACGATCGGGGTGCCGATCCGGTTGGCGATGTCGATGCCGTAGTGCGTGACGCCCCAGCGGGCGCCGAAGCCCGAGGTGAAGGTGCCGACTGCGGGCTGCACGAACTTGGGCCGCGCGGCCTCTTCCTGCTTGGCCTTGAGCTGGGCGGCGCGGGCGTTGCGGGCCTCCGTGAGGCGCTGCGCCGTGGCGATCTTCTGGACCTCGGCCGAGCCGTCGGTCTCCTTGGAGAGGGTCAGCAGCTCGGGGGCCGCGGTGGTGCCACCGGTGTCACCACCGGAGCCCATCGACGCGGCGGCCTGCCGGACCCCGGCGAGCGGGGGCGCGACGTCGTCGGCGGCGGACGCACCGCCACTGGAGGCGGCCTGGATGGTCTGACCGGCGGCGGCAGCGGCGAAAGCGCCGACCGCGACCGCGGCGACCACGACCCGCCCACGCAGGGCGGAGGACGGGGGAGCGATCCGGTGCGCGCCCTTCACGCGGCGAGCACCGCGTTCGAGCGCTTCGTCCAGCGCGGCGAACTCGCGTTCACCACCGGTCGAGCGATGTCGGGACAAGACCCAGCCTTCCGCGTTCGGGGAGTTCGGTTCGAAACACCAGGCTCGCGGGGGACGAGCTTCGCGGTGCCGGACACCGGGCGGGGGACCCGGTTGGGAGGGCGGTGGAGCTTGGATGCCTTCCCTGTCCTATTCGTGACCGGACTGTGACAACGGACCCGGGGACAGTAACGGGGCGGCGGCGGGCAGGGCAACAGTCGTCACCCGATTCCGGTCGCGGGGGAATTTCGGGAAAGTGAACACCCTGGGGTTACTACGGAAAGTTAACCCGATGTCACACTCTTAGTGTGAGCTGTGTCTCGGTTCAATCGGCCATCCGGGTGGCAACTCGTTCGTGTCCGGCGCGTCACCCGCGCGGCCCCAGCCTTTCGCCCAGGTCACGGCTCTTCGTGAACCCACCGTTATCAACGGCATCACCCACACGCGCGTCTCCGTCCTCACGCATCACGGAGAAGTGGCGATCCTTCGGTCACGCACCGAAACCACCGCCACTCGTCCCGATCCGGACGACCAGGACGTCTCGGATGCCTCACCCCGCTCAGTGTCCCCACCGCCAACCAACCCGCCACGAGTCCACTCGCCACTCCGCGTGACCTGCGCCGACGTGAGCCTCCTGCGGCTCACGCCTGGTCGCACTGCGCCAGTCCGGCCGAAGCGCGCCCGCCGGCCACCTGCTCTCAAGCAGGCTCGCCCGACTCCGGTCACCCCGGAGTGGCGCGCGGGCCACACGCAAACGTCGCTCTCGCCTGCTTCGAATCTCTCGGTAGGGCTTACCTGCCCACCGGCTCCACCTGTACGGCCTATCTCCGGCCCGCTTTGCCCTACATCATCCGTTCTGGCTGCTTTATCGGGCGCTGCCCGTCTCTCGGCTCCTGAACCGCTGTGCCTGCGTCGCGCCGCTCTGCCTCGCCCGTTCCCGGCTCCGCCCCGTCCTTCGCCTGCCCGCCTCCGCCCCCGCCTCGCTGCCTCTCGCTCCGTCTCGTTCTGCCCGTTCTGTCCTTCCACTTCGTCTCACCCTGCTTGTCCTACTTGGCTGTTTCGTCTGGTCCGTCTCGCCCCGTCCTTTCCCTGCCCGCTCCTCGGGCCGCTCTGCCTGCTCGCCTCGCGCTGCTCTGCCTCGCCGCGCCCGGTTTCACCGCGCCCTTTCTCCGCCTGCCGGTCTCCGCCTCGCCGCCCCACCTCTGTGCGGCGTCGCACTCGGGTGAGCCACCACTTCACGGCCTCGCCACTCCCGCGTCGGCTTGTCTCGTTCGGCACGCTCTGATCAGCTCGCCTGCGTGCCTGCGTGCCTGCGTGCCTGCGTGCCTGCGTGCCTGCGTGCCTGCGTGCCTGCGTGCCTGCGTGCCTGCGTGCCTGCGTGCCTGCGTGCCCGGCTGGCTCCGCCGTCCCGCTCGCCATGCCTGGCCGACTCGGCTCGCCGTCTGTCTCGTCCCGCTCCACCAGCCCGCCTCGCCCGCCCGCCCCCGCGCCGAAAATCCAGCAAGATCACGAGTTATCCACATCCCCGCGAACCATCCACAGCTCCGTCAAACCCCCTTCCGGCCCTCTGAGCTGCGGCGATAGGGTTGCCTCAAGGGCCTGCCCCCGGGCGGGAGGGGCTTGTGCTCGGGGTGGTCGGGGGGTGGAAAAGGAGCCCGAAGGGCGGCATAGGGGGTGCGAGGGGGGAGGGTCACCGGTTGAGGGGGATTGGGGTGGGTGTGGGGATCTCACCCGGCGTGGGGCCGCGCGGAGCGATCTCAGTTGCTAGCGTTGCTCGCGATGACTTCGCGGACCAGTACCCCGTCTGCCCGTGACCTGCCGGGGCCGATTCCCCTGCCCGAGCAGCGGATCCGCTGGGGGGACAGCCCACCGAGACTGCGCGTCGGGTTTGGGGTGGCGGTTGGTGGGGCGGTGCTCCAGTGCCTTGGGCTCGCTGTCGGGCTTGTCGGTGGTCAGGCGCCTGCCGGGTTTGCGGGGCTTCCCCTTCTGATCGGCCTCGCGCTCGTTCCGCCGCTTCTCGCGGTTGCCTTCGCCGTCAGGGGGCAGCCGGTGATCGGTGCGGGGCTCCTGCTCGGTTCCGCTCTCCTCGTCCCCGGTCGCGCGCTCCTCGACGCCCAGTTCGCCGTTGACGCCACCGCCGTGTCGCGCCCCGAGTTGATGGTTCCGACCTCCCTCGCCCCCCTCACCCCCGCGCTCGGGCTGTGGGCACTGCTCGCGGGGCACCTGCTCGCTGCCGCCGCCGGGGTGCTCGCCGTCGGGCGGGCGGGGGCCGTTCCCGGGTCCCCGTACGACGCCGAGTTCGACGCCTCCCCCGACGACCGCTCCCAGCGCACCCGGGGCACCGCGTTGCTCGTCGCGTTGGTGACCGGGGCCGCGGCGGCCATCGGGCTCCTCCTCGCCCCGTTCTCCTCGGCCGAGGCGTTCCTGCCCGCCGACGACGTCTTCACCGCCTCCGGCTTCCTCCGCTACGGCCTGCTCGCCCTGGCCGTCGCGACCGGTGTCGCCGCGGCCGCCGGCGCCGGGTCCACGCGCCCCGCCGTCGCGCGTGGGGTGCTGCTCGGCGCGACCCTCGGGGTCCTCGCCGTGACGGCGCCGCAGATCGTCGCGGGCCTCGTCGTGCCGCGGCTCTCCCTCGCCCCGGGACCGCTGCTCGCCCTCCTGGCCATGACGGTGCTCACCGTCGTCGTCTGGGTTTCCAACCGGCCGGAGACCGACGAGGCCGACGCCGAGGTCAGCCTCGAGTCCGGTGGTCTGCACCGGGCCGCCGGTGTGCTCGGGTTGCTGGCCGGTGTCGCGGCCCTGGTCGCCGCGTTCGCCGCGAACCTCGTCTACACCGAGACCGGCGACCGGTTCGGCACCTACGGCAACCGGTTGTTCATCCCCTGCGGACTCCTCGTCCTCGCGCTCGCGGCCCCGCTGCTCTTCCGGCGCGCCGCCGACGGGGTTCGCCCGGCGTTCACCGTCGTGCTCGCCGCCGTTCCGCTGGTCGCCGCGTCCACTTTGGACGACGCGTTCACCGCGACCGCCGCCACCGGGGCCGTGCGGGTCGGCACGGGGGTCTGGTTCGCCGGGCTCTCCGTCCTGTTGGCCGCGGCCGCCGCCGTCGCGGCCGGGTTGGCGGGTGCGGCCGAGCGCGACGACGTCGACGTCTCCGAGAGGGAGATCAACCTCGCGCTGGTCGGTCCACTCGCCGCCGCCGGGTTGTTCGCCATCGGCGCCTTCGGGTTGCCCGCCGTCAAGGCGCCGGGGCTCGTGCCGCCGGGGATCTGGACCGAGTTCCGCCTTGCCTCCTGGGGACTCCTCCTCGCCGCCCTGGCCGTCGTCGCGGCGGTCGCGCTCGCGGCGCTGTCCCGGCCCGGGCGAGCGGGCGCGCTCCTCCTGGGCGCGGCCGGTCTGGTCGGTGTGCGGGTGCTGGAGTTCCCCCTGACGTCCGGTCGCGTCGACGGTGCGACCCCCGGTCAGGCGATGTGGGTGGCGCTGGCCTGCGTGGCCGCGCTCGTCGTCGCGACCATGGTCGCCGTGGGGCGCGCTCGCGCGTAAGAGATGCGAATCGTCCTCACGGGTGCCGACGACCTCGCCCGCGCACTACGCGACGCGGGGGCGGAGGTGGTCTACCTGACCGACACCGACCCGGCCCGTGTCGCCGCGACCGCGGTCCAAGAGGACGCCGACGCGGTGGTCGCGGCCACCGCTCTCCCGGCGATCACCGCGTTGTTGGCCGACAATGGCGCGGAGGACATCGCCGTGGTCGCCGCCGACGGGGCTCTCGCCTGGCTGGCCGACACGGCCGGTGAGTGAACTCACCACCGGTCGTGACGGACCTCACCGGGTGCGAAGTGTCAACCCCAATCCCACGTCGCTAGGGTTCCGTGACGTCCGGCCGCGCGAATCCAGCGCACGACGTCCGACAGCAGCACGTCGACACCGTAGTCAGGAGACTGTCGAGTGGACCTGTACGAGTACCAGGCGAAGGATCTCTTCGCCGCCCACGGGGTCCCGGTCCTGCCGGGCGACGTGGCAAGCACCCCCGAGGAAGCCCGCGCCATCGCGGAGCGCCTCGCCCAGACCGTCGTCATCAAGGCGCAGGTGAAGACCGGCGGCCGCGGCAAGGCGGGCGGCGTGAAGCTCGCCGACGACCCCGCCGGGGCGCAGGAGAAGGCCGAGGCCATCCTCGGCCTCGACATCAAGGGCCACATCACCCGCAAGGTGCTCGTGACCGTCGCGTCCGACATCGCCGAGGAGTACTACTTCTCGTTCCTGCTCGACCGCACCAACCGCACCTTCCTGGCGATGGCGTCGGCCGAGGGCGGCATGGAGATCGAGCAGCTCGCCGTCGAACGCCCCGAGGCCCTGGCCAAGGTGCCGGTCGACGCGATCAAGGGCGTGGACCTGGCCACCGCCAAGGAGATCGCGGCCCAGGCCAAGATCCCGGCCGCAGTCGCCGACCAGGCCGCCGAGGTCATCGTCAAGCTGTGGGAGACCTTCGTCGCCGAGGACGCCACCCTGGTCGAGGTCAACCCGCTGGTCCGCGACCCGCAGGACAAGATCATCGCCCTGGACGGCAAGGTCACCCTCGACGAGAACGCGGGTTTCCGCCACCCGGCGCACGCCGACCTGGTCGACCAGGAGGCGGAGGACCCGCTGGAGGCCGCGGCCAAGGCCAAGGACCTCAACTACGTCAAGCTCGACGGCCAGGTCGGCATCATCGGCAACGGCGCGGGCCTGGTCATGTCCACCCTGGACGTCGTGGCCTACGCCGGTGAGAAGCACAAGGGCGTCAAGCCCGCGAACTTCCTCGACATCGGCGGCGGCGCGTCGGCCGAGGTGATGGCCAACGGACTGCACATCATCCTGGGCGACCCGGACGTGAAGTCGGTCTTCGTCAACGTCTTCGGCGGCATCACCGCCTGCGACGCGGTCGCCAACGGCATCGTGTCCGCGCTCGGCATCCTCGGCGACGAGGCCACCAAGCCGCTGGTCGTCCGCCTGGACGGCAACAACGTCGAAGAGGGTCGGCGCATCCTCGCCGAGGCCAACCACCCGTTGGTGACCGTCGTCGACACCATGGACAACGCCGCCGACAAGGCTGCTGAGCTCGCGGCTGCGGGGGTCTGATCATGGCTATCTTCCTGACCGAGAACAGCAAGGTCATCGTCCAGGGCATGACCGGCTCCGAGGGCACCAAGCACACCGCGCGGATGCTCAAGTCCGGCACCAACATCGTCGGCGGGGTGAACCCGCGCAAGGCGGGCACCAAGGTCGAGATCGAGGGCCAGTCGCTGCCGGTGTTCGCCACCGTGGCCGAGGCCATCGCCGAGACCGGCGCGGACGTGTCGGTCATCTTCGTGCCGCCGAAGTTCGCCAAGGACGCCGTCCTCGAGGCGATCGACGCGGAGATCGGCCTGGCCGTCGTCATCACCGAGGGCATCCCGGTGCACGACACCGCCTACTTCTGGGCGCACGCGGTCGCGACGGGCAACAAGACCCGGATCGTCGGCCCGAACTGCCCCGGCCTGATCAGCCCCGGGAAGTCGAACGCGGGCATCATCCCCGCCGACATCACCGGCCCCGGCAAGATCGGCCTGGTGTCGAAGTCCGGCACGCTGACCTACCAGATGATGTACGAGCTGCGCGACATCGGCTTCTCGTCCGCGGTCGGCATCGGCGGCGACCCGATCATCGGCACCACGCACATCGACGCGCTCGCCGCGTTCGAGGCCGACCCCGAGACCGAGCTGATCGTGATGATCGGCGAGATCGGTGGCGACGCCGAGGAGCGGGCCGCGGCCTACATCCAGGCGAACGTGACCAAGCCGGTCGTCGGCTACGTCGCGGGCTTCACCGCCCCCGAGGGCAAGACCATGGGCCACGCGGGCGCCATCGTCTCCGGCTCGGCGGGCACCGCGCAGGCCAAGAAGGAGGCCCTCGAGGCCGCCGGGGTCAAGGTCGGCAAGACGCCGTCGGAGACCGCCGCGCTGGCCCGCGAGCTGTACCAGGCCCGCGGCTAGGGCCGGTCGCCGTGACCACGTGGGGCCGGACGCTGGTAGCGTCCGGCCCCACGTTCGTCTTCCCCCGGCGTGCTTTTCCGGGGGGAACCGGCTCCGGCCCCCGAGCGTCCGATGTCGTGGACGGGCTAGTGTCCTAGGTCGTCCCGGGGCGTTGTACAGGGCTCCTAGAAGTAACTTTCGTCGCTGAGGAGAGCACGCGATGACCTACCCAGGCGGTGCACCGGGCGGATATCCGGGGCCAGGACCGCAGCAGCCACCGCAGGGTTTCGGGCCACCGCCCGCGGCGAGCAAGTTCTCGCTGGCGCAGATCCTGCACCTCGCCGTCGCCGGGATCGGCACGCTCAACCTGTTCCTCGGCTTCGCCCCGCTGTCCGGCTCGTACAGCTTCTACGAGGGCGGCGGCGGTTGGGTGCCCGCGCTGTTCTTCGTCGGCGGCCTGCTCGCGCTGCCCGCCGTGCTGCCGGGTGAGCGCAAGGTCGGCATCCACTCCGTCGCGGTGGTCCTCGGCATCGCGCTGGCGTTCCTGTTCACCGTCTTCGCCTCCGGTGGCGAGATGAAGGCGGGCGGGATCATGATCCTGATCTTCGGCCTGCTGCAGGCCATCGCGGCCGTCGCCGCGTTCCTGTTCGACGCCGGTTTCGTCAAGCCGCCGCAGCCCCAGCAGCACCACGGCCACTTCGGCCAGCCGGGTGGCTACAACCCGCCGTCGGGCCAGTTCCAGCAGCCCTACGGCCAGCCGCAGCCGCCCCAGCAGGGCCAGCAGACCACCTACGCGCCGCAGCAGGGCCAGTTCGGCCAGCCGCAGCAGCCGCCGCCGGGGGCGCCCGGCACCCCGCCCGGCGGGTACCCGCAGCAGGGCTGATCGACCTCGGAAGGGGCGGTACCGATTCGTCGGTGCCGCCCCTTCTCGCGTCCGGGGACCCTCGTCACCGGATCGGCTGACGGCGGCGTGGCTGCTCCGAACGGAGCAACGCGGCTGCGAGAGTGGACGCCATGTCGCTGGTGGACACCGACCTGGTGGAGGACGACGAGGAGCCGGTGCCCGTCACCGCGGGCCTCCGGGTGAAGGTGCTCGCGGTGGCCGCGGTGGGTCCGCTGCTCACCGGGTACGCGGCGGTGGCGGCGGTGCTCGCCCTGGTCACCGCGACGGCCGCGCGTTCGTCGTTCACCACCGGCGGTGTGCTGGCCTCGGCGGTGCCCGGCTGGCTGGCCGCCTACCAGGTGCCGGTCCGGATCGAGGGCCACGAGCTGGGCGTGCTGCCGCTGCTGTCGACGGTCCTGGTCGCGGTCCTGGTCTGGCGGACGGCGGCGGGCGCGGCCGAGCGGCTGGAGGTCGAGACCCCGCGCGAGGCCGCGCAGGTCGTGCTGTCGGTGGTCGGCGCGCACGCGGCGGTCGGGTTGACGCTGGGGTTGTTGTGCACCGGTCGGGTGGTGGTCGACCCGCTGGCGGGGCTGTACTACCCGGCGCTGGTCGCGGGGCTCGCCGCGGTGGTGGGGGTGTTGCCGCAGTCCGGGGTGTGGTCGCTGGTCACGGCCCGCGTCGACCCGCTCGCGCTGCGCGGGCTGTCGGCGGGGCTGCTGGCGGTGGTCGCGATGGTGGCGACGGGCGCGTTCGTGCTGACGTTGTCGCTGGTGCTGTCCGGCGGCACGGTCACCCGGCTGTTCGCGGCGGAGGGGCCGGGCGGCGGGCTGGGGATGCTGCTGCTGTCGGCGGGCTACCTGCCGAACGCGGTGATCGCGGCGGCCGGGTTCGCGGCCGGACCCGGGTTCGCGCTGGGGCCGGTCGTGGTGTCCCCGGTGGACTTCGCCGGGGGCGCGGTGCCGCCGCTGCCGCTGCTGGGGGCGCTGCCGGAGACCGCGGCGCCGTGGTGGGTGCTGCTGTTCGCGTTCCCGGGGGCGGTGGGCACGCTGGTCGGGTGGCTGCTGCGGGAGTGCGCGGAGGAGCCGAGGGACCGGTTGCGCGCGGTCGCCGTGGCGGCGGTGGCGGCCGGGATGGTGTTCGCGGTGCTGGCCGGGTGCGCGGGCGGGGCGCTCGCCGGTGGGCCGTTCGACCCGCTGGACCTGCGGGCGCCGTGGTTGTCGCTGGCGCTGGTGGCGTGGATCGCGGCGCCCGGCGGGGTGGTGGCGTGGCTGATGGGGCCGCGACCGCTGCCCGAGGTCGAGTTGCCCGAGTTCGAGTTCGATGAGCCGGACGAACTCGATGAGCCGGACGAATCCGCCTTGGCCGAGGAGCTCGACGGTGCAGATGACGTCGTCGACGAAGATGCCGGTGACGTTGCCGACTCCGACGAGGAACCCGACGACGAAGGCGCCGAGGTGGAGTCCGACGAGGAGCCGGAAGAGGCCGGTGACGTCGGGGAACCCGAGGACGAGCCGGGTGCGGAGGAGCCGCCGGGGCGCTGAGCAAGATCGACTTCGCACGGCCTACGCTGGGCGTGTTCCGTCCGGCCGTCGCAGGAGTCCACGCTGAGCGCCCAGTACCCGCCCGCCGCGCCTGCCAGGGTCGTCGTCCTGGTCTCGGGGTCGGGCACCCTGCTGCAGGCCCTGCTCGACGAGGCCGCCGCCCCCGGTTTCCCGGCGCGCGTGGTGGCCGTCGGCGCGGACCGCGCGGGCATCGAGGGACTGGCCCGGGCCGAGCGCGCGGGCGTACCGGGCTTCACCGTCCGGGTCCGCGACCACGCCGGCCGCGCCGCCTGGAACGCCGCGCTGGCCGACGCCGTCGCCGCGCACGAGCCCGACCTGGTGGTCTCCGCCGGGTTCATGAAGATCCTCGGCCCGGCCTTCCTCGACCGCTTCGGCGGCCGGGTGATCAACACCCACCCCGCGCTGCTGCCGTCGTTCCCCGGCGCGCACGCGGTCCGCGACGCGCTGGCTTACGGCGTCCAGGTCACCGGCAGCACGGTGCACCTGGTCGACGGCGGCGTCGACTCCGGCCCGATCATCGCCCAGGAAGCGGTCCCCGTGATCGACGGCGACGACGAACCCGGGCTGCACGAACGCATCAAGGCGGTGGAGCGGCGGCTGCTGGTGGACGTGGTGGCCAGGATGTCCCGCGACGGCTACACCGTGGACGGACGAAAGGTGAGCATCCCGTGACCGAAACCGCTGAGCGCAGGCCGATCCGCCGCGCGCTGGTCGGCGTGTCGGACAAGACCGGCCTGCTGGAGCTGGCCACCGGCCTGCACGCGGCAGGCGTGGAGATCGTCTCCACCGGCGGCACCGCGAAGACCATCGCCGACGCCGGGGTGCCGGTGACGCCGGTCGAGGAGGTCACCGGGTTCCCCGAGTCGCTGGGCGGCCGGGTCAAGACCCTGCACCCGCGGGTGCACGCCGGGCTGCTGGCCGACATGCGCGACCCGGCGCACGTCGCGCAGCTCGACCAGTTGGAGATCGCGCCGTTCGACCTGCTGGTGGTCAACCTGTACCCGTTCGTCAAGACGGTGGCCTCGGGCGCCTCGCCGGACGAGTGCGTCGAGCAGATCGACATCGGCGGCCCGGCGATGGTGCGCGCGGCGGCGAAGAACCACGCCAGCGTGGCCGTGGTGGTCGAGCCGTCGCGGTACGGCTGGCTGCTGGAGCAGGTGGCGGCGGGCGGGTTCACCCTGGCCGACCGGCAGCTGCTGGCGGCGGCGGCGTACCGGCACACCGCGAGCTACGACGTGGCGGTGGCGTCCTGGATCGGCAACGCGCTGGCGCCGGACGACGAGGGCTCCGGCTTCCCCGGCTGGGTCGGCGCGACCTGGGAGCGCGAGAACGTGCTGCGGTACGGGGAGAACCCGCACCAGAAGGCGGCGCTGTACGTGCGGGGTGACGGCACGTCCGGGCTGGCGACGGCGAAGCAGTTGCACGGCAAGGAGATGTCGTACAACAACTACGTCGACGCGGACGCCGCGTGGCGGGCCGCGCACGACCACACCGCGGCCTGCGTGGCGATCATCAAGCACGCCAACCCGTGCGGTATCGCGGTGTCCGATGTGGACATCGCGGAGGCGCACCGGCTGGCGCACGCGTGCGACTCGCTGAGCGCCTTCGGCGGCGTGATCGCGGCCAACCGCGAGGTCAGCGTGGTGCTGGCCGAGCAGATCGCGGAGATCTTCACCGAGGTCGTCATCGCGCCGTCGTACGCCGACGGGGCGGTGGAGGTGCTGGCGCGCAAGAAGAACGTCCGCATCCTGGTCGCCGAGCCGCCCCAGCGCGGCGGCGTGGAGTTGCGCCCGGTGTCGGGCGGCCTGCTGCTGCAAACGGCCGACACCATCTCCGCCGAGGGTGACGACCCGGCCAACTGGACCCTGGCCACCGGCCCGGCCGTGGACGAGGCCACCCTGGCCGACCTGACCTTCGCCTGGCGCGCGATCCGCGCGGTCAAGTCCAACGCCATCCTCATCGCCAGCGGCGGCGCCACCATCGGCGTCGGCATGGGCCAGGTCAACCGCGTGGACTCCTCGCGGCTGGCGGTCGCTCGGGGCGGGGACCGCGTCAAGGGCGCCGTCGCCGCGTCGGACGCCTTCTTCCCGTTCCCGGACGGCCTGGAGGTCCTCGCGGAGGCGGGGGTGAAGGCGATCGTGCACCCCGGTGGTTCGGTGGGTGACGCGAAGGTGATCGCCGCGGCGGAGGCCGCGGGCATCTCCCTCTACCTCACGGGCACCCGGCACTTCGCCCACTGAGCCGAACAGCTCCGAACAGCGACACGGGCCCGCGGTCACCAGACCGCGGGCCCGTGTGCTTGCCTGACCTCGCTGCCTCGCTGCCTCGCTGCCTCGCTGCCTCGCTGCCTCGCTGCCTCGCTGCCTCGCTGCCTCGCTGCCTCGCTGCCTCGCTGCCTCGCTGCCTCGCTGCCTCGCTGCCTCGCTGCCTCGCTGCCTCGCTGCCTCGCTGCCTCGCTGCCTCGCTGCCTCGCTGCCTCGCTGCCTCGCTGCCTCGCTGCCTCGCTGCCTCGCTGCCTCGCTGCCTCGCTGCCTCGCTGCCTCGCTGCCTCGCTGCCTCGCTGCCTCGCTGCCTCGCTGCCTCGCTGCCTCGCTGCCTCGCTGCCTCGCTGCCTCGCTGCCTCGCTGCCTCGCTGCCTCGCTGCCTCGCTGCCTCGCTGCCTCGCTGCCTCGCTGCCTCGTCCCGCTCCGTCTCGTCTGTTCTGCCTGCTCCTGCCCACCTTGCTCAGCCTGTCTGTCTGCCGCCTAGCCCCTCTTGGCACCGCCACCCCGCCGCGCGCGCCGCTCCCCGAGTTGTCCACAGGCTTGATCATCTTCACCCGAAACCGTCGGTGCGCGCCGGTAGAATGGATACCGGGGGCGGAGGCACGCTTTGATCATCTCCGCCGTGGCGCACCCACCCTTCCGCCTGGCGCATCCCCTTCTCGTCCGGGCGAGATGTCGACGCCTGGCCCGCCGTGTTCCGCGATCGCGGCTGCGCCCGACTCGCTCGACTCGAACCGGCCTTTCCCTTGTCGCAGGGCCATTTCTCAAACCTGTCCTCTTTGGCTTGTCGCCGCGCCGGGCGTGGGGTAGTCTCGCTCATGTCGAACAGACGTTCGATGCAATACCCAGGGGTGCGGTCGGAGTCGAGGCCGTTCGTTCCCCGGCCGCCGCCTCCCCGCGGTTGCCAGCGCGTATTGAGCGGTACGCGCGAGCGTCCAGGGAGGTAGTGCGGTGTGGTCGCTGCCCGCTCCCGGCGCGGGGAAGTACTCGGAAGCGGGCGGCGACCGCGTCCCCGCTCGCAGGCGCCCCTTGCGCGCGGTCTGCCCGCGCCGGGCCGACGCGCGGCCTGAGCACGCCGTCTCCCTCGCCGAGAACCTGGCCCTCGCCGCCGCCCTGGAAGTCGACTTCCCCGCGCACGCGGCATCCTGGCTCCCCGCCGTCGAAGAACCCGTTGTCCTGCAACGGGAACCCGCGCTCATCGGCGCCCGAGCCGCCTTCTCCGAAGAGTTCCGGACAACCGGGAACACCGGCCCGAGCCTGCTGCCCGTGCACCCCGGCCTGACCGCGGCGTTCCCCTGGGGCGGACTCCGCCGCGGCGGCACGGTTTCGGTGCGCGGCAACACCTCCCTCCTGCTGAACCTGCTCGCCGGCCCCAGCGCGGCGGGCGCGTGGGCCGCTGTCGTCGGCCTGCCCGACCTGGGTCTCGCCGCCGCCGCCGAGATGGGGGTCGACGTCGACCGGCTGGCCCTGGTGCCCGAGCCGGGGCCGGAGGTCGCCAAGGTCGTCGCCGCGCTGATGGACGGGTTCGACGTGGTCGCCGTGGCCGCGGGCCGGATCGGCGAGTCCCTGGCCCGCAGGCTGTCCGCGCGGGCGCGCAACCGGGGCGCCGCGCTCGTCGCGTTCGGCGCTTGGCCGGGCGCGGAGGTGGAACTCACAGCCGCCCGCGGCCGCTGGGCCGGGCTCGGCGACGGATTCGGCCATCTGCGTGCTCACCAGGCCGAGGTCCGCACCCGCGGCCGGGGCGCCGCCGCTCGCCCCGCCCGGCTCCCGTTCACCCTCCAGGGTAGTGGGCCCTTGACTGTCGAACAGACTGAACATATGTTCGAAAACGACAGCGAACAGCGCCGTGCGCACCCATCCTGACCTCGGAGAAAGCCGTGACCAGACTGCTCGTCCTCTGGTGCCCCGACTGGCCCGTAGTGGCCGCGGGCGCCGCCGCGGGGCTCGCCGTCGACGCGCCGGCCGCGGTGGTCGCGGCGAATCGCGTGGTCGCGGTCAACGCCTTCGCCAGGGGTGAGGGCGTGCGGCGCGACATGCGCCGCCGCGAGGCCCAGCAGCGCTGCCCCGACCTCGCGGTGCTGCCCGCCGACGCCGACCGCGACGCCCGGGTGTTCGAACCGGTCGCCGCCGCGGTCGAGGAGCTGGCCGTGGGGGTGGAGGTCGTCCGCGCGGGGGTGGTCGCCGTGCCCGCCAAGGGCCCGTCGGGCTACTTCGGCTCGGAGGCGGCGGCCGCCGAGCGGTTGATCGACCAGGTGGCGGCCCGCACCGGCGCCGAATCGCAGGTCGGCATCGCCGACGGGCTCTTCGCCGCCACCCTCGCCGCGTACCGCGGCCTCGTCGTCCCGCCGGGCGGCAGCGCGGAGTTCCTGGCCCCGCTGGGCGTGCACGAGCTGCCGGACCGGGCCGAACTGGTCGACCTGTTGCGCCGACTGGGTTTGCGCACCCTCGGCGCCTTCGCCGCGCTCGAACCGGCGGACGTCGCGTCCCGCTTCGGCGCCGACGCGGGCTACGCCCACCGGCTGGCCCGCGGCCTGGAGCAGCGCCCGCCGTCGCGCAGGCGGCCCCCGGTCGACCTGTCGGTCTCGCACGTCCCCGACCCGCCGATCGACCGCGTCGACGCCGCAGCTTTCGCCGCCCGCACCCTCGGCGAGCGGCTGCACGACCACCTGGCCACCCACGGTCTGGCCTGCACCCGCCTGGCCATCCACGCGGCCACCGGCACCGGCGAGGAACTCCTGCGCCTGTGGCGCTGCGCGGACCCGCTGACCCCGTCGGGCATCGCCGACCGCGTCCGCTGGCAACTCGACGGCTGGTTGCGCGGCCCCCACCGCCCCACCTCCGGCATCACCCTGCTGCGGTTGGAGCCGGAGGAGGTCGTCGACGGCCACGCCCTGCAACTGGGCCTGTGGCAGGGCGGCCACGACGAGGGCGCCGAACGCGCGGGCCGCGCCATGGTCCACGTCCAGGGACTCCTCGGCCCGGAAGCCGTGGTAACCCCCACCGTTGGCGGCGGCCGGTCCCCGGCGGACCGCGTCACGCTCACGCCGTGGGGGGAGGAGAGACCGGAGCCGGAGGCCCCGGAACCCCCGTGGCCGGGCCGATTACCCACGCCCTCCCCGGCGACCGTCCCCGCCATCCCGGTCCAGGTCTCGGTCACCGACCGCAACGGCCAAGAGGTCGGCGTCACCGGCCGCTTCGCCCTCACCGCCAACCCCGACGAGGTGCGAACCCCCGACGGCACCACCCACCGCGTCATCGCCTGGGCAGGCCCCTGGCCCGCCGACGAACGCTGGTGGGACCCGAAAACCGCCCACCGACGAGCCCGGCTGCAGGTCCTGCTGGCGGAAAGGTCCGAAGAGGACGGACAGGGCGCCCTGCTCCTGGTCCGCGAAAACGAGAAATGGTCTGTAGAAGGAATATACGACTGATGCTCCCCCACGAAGACCGCCACGTCCCCGTCGACCTCCCGGACCTGATCGACCTCGCGGCCCTCATCCCGGAACCCCGCCGCTCCCCGGAGAACCACCACCCCCGAACCCCCGACCCCAACCCCTGACCGCACTCCGGGCCCACACCGGCCTTGGACTGGACCAAGCCCGGACTCGGGTCGAGCCGGACGGATCCGGACCTGAGTCGAAGCCGTCGCTCCGGAGCCGAACCGCTGGGCCTGAGCCTGAATCGAGCCGGAACCCTGAGCCAGGACCGGATCCGGACCCGAGCCGATCCAGCCCACGTCGCAAGCCTGCTCGACCGGGGTCGAGCCGATCCGGTGGGGTGGTCTCAGCCTGAGCCGGTTCGAATCACGGGAGCCCGCCCAAGCCCGAGTTGGATCCGGGCCCGTCCAAGGCAAGTCCGACTCACCCAGGGTCGATCCCTGCCTGGCGAGCGTTGGTCCAGTCCGAGTCGGGGCCGAATCGAGCGGATCCGGTCCCGGCCCGACTCCGACCCGGATCCGGTCGACCTGCCCGGATCGAAGTCCGCCCGGCTTGAGTTGATCGGGGGCGGACTCGGACCGCGCGCGGATCTGATCGAGTCCGCCCCGATCCGCCTGAGCCGACTCGACCCGATTCGGTGGGCCGACCAAGCCAGGTCCGGCTCGACCCCAGCCGTGCCAACCGGATCCGAAGCCGAGTCGGAGCTTTGACCCGCCAACCGAATTCCGGCGCCGCGCGGGCACCTTGCTTCGGTCTGCCCTGCCGCTTCCGGGTTTCCTCGCCCAGCCGATCGTCCGCCGGTCGTGCGGAGGTTGCTGGTCCTGCCGCGATTCCCCAGACCCGATACCAGCCCAAGTCCTGTCGCACCCGGAGGTTCTGCCCGCCACTCGCCCACCCGGCTACGCGGCCACTCGACGGCGGTTTCCCTGAACGGCTCCACCGCGGTGGAGTCCCGAACCCGGGTCCGCCGCCATCCGCCCGCACCAACTCGGTGAGCCGAGTCAACCCGGAGGTCGTTCGACATGGGGTGGAACAACCCGCCGGTGCGGTGGTCGGAGTTGGAGCGGATCCTCTCCGGTCGCGCGCCCGAGACCGGTGACGGTGGGGACAGCCCGGCCTGGACCCGGCACCGGGAGCGGTACCTCGCCCCAGCGGGCGCCCAGTCCTCCGGTGTCACCGACAAAGCCGACGGCGACGACCGCGTCCCCTACGCGGAACTGCACTGCCACACCAACTTCAGCTTCCTCGACGGCGCTAGCCACCCCGAGGAGCTGATCGAGGCCGCCGCCCTGCTCGGCCTCGACGCCCTGGCCATCACCGACCACGACGGCATGTACGGGGTCGTCCGCTTCGCTGAGGCGGCCAGGGAAGTCGGCATGCGGACGATCTTCGGCACCGAACTCAGCCTCGGTCTCACCGCCCCCCAGAACGGTGTGGCCGACCCCGAGGGCGAACACCTTCTCCTCCTCGCCGACGGCCAAGAGGGCTACCACCGCCTCTGCCGCGTCCTCACCTCCGCCCACCTGCGTGGCGAGGAGAAAGGCAAACCCGCGTACGACCTGCAGGAGGTCGTCGAGGAGACCCGCGACAACTGCGTCGTCCTCACCGGCTGCCGCAAAGGCGCCGTCCGCCGGGCACTCGCGGCCGGTGGCCCGGCGGCCGCCGCCGAGCAGCTCAGGTTGCTCACCGTCGCCTACGGCAAAGACCGCGTCTTCGTCGAGCTGGTCGACCACGGCTTCCCCGACGACACCACCCGCAACGACCTCCTCCACAAAATGGCCACCGACCTCGGGCTTCCCACCGTCGCCACCAACGCCGTGCACTACGCCCACCCCGGCCGCGGTCACCTGGCCGCCGCGATGGCCGCGGTCCGCGCCCGGCGCAGCCTCGACGACCTCGCCGGGTGGCTGCCGCCCGCCCCCACCGCGCACCTGCGCACCGGCGCCGAGATGCACCTGCGGTTCGCCCGCTACCCCGGGTCCGTGCAGCGCGCCGCCGTGCTCGGCGTGGGACTCGCGTTCGACCTCGAAGTCGTCGCCCCCAAGTTGCCGCCGTTCGACGTCGAGCCCGGCCACACCGAAACCACCTACCTGCGCGAACTCGTCTACACCGGCGCCGCCCGCAAGTACGGCTCGGCCGCCGAGGCGCCCCGGGCGCACGCGCAGATCGCGCACGAGCTGGCCGTCATCGAGGAGTTGGGCTTTCCCGGCTACTTCCTCGTGGTGTGGGACATCGTCGAGTTCTGCCGGAAGAACGGCATCCTCTGCCAGGGCCGGGGCTCGGCGGCCAACT
The DNA here is from genome assembly GCF_041897805.1 of Actinokineospora auranticolor. Classification (GTDB taxonomy): domain Bacteria; phylum Actinomycetota; class Actinomycetes; order Mycobacteriales; family Pseudonocardiaceae; genus Actinokineospora; species Actinokineospora auranticolor. The sequence continues at coordinate 7,728,259 of NZ_CP154825.1, read as the reverse complement.
CGGCGGTCTGCTACGCCCTGGGCATCACCAACGTCGACGCCGTGCGCTGGGAGCTGCTCTTCGAGCGGTTCCTCGCCCCCGCCCGCGACGGCCCGCCGGACATCGACCTCGACATCGAGTCCGACCGCCGCGAGGAGGCCATCCAGTACGTCTACCAGAAGCACGGCAGGCGCCACGCCGCGCAGGTCGCCAACGTCATCACCTACCGGGCCAAGTCGACCGTGCGGGACATGGCGAAGGCGCTGGGCTACTCGCCGGGGCAGCAGGACGCGTGGAGCAAGCAGATCGACCGCTGGGGGCCGCTGGCGGGCACGGTCGGCGACAACCACCTCGACGTCCCGCCCGCCGTCCTGGAGCTGGCCGGGCAGCTGGAGGACTTCCCGCGCCACCTGGGCATCCACTCCGGCGGCATGGTCATCTGCGACCGCCCGGTCAGCGAGGTCTGCCCGGTGGAGCCCGCCCGGATGGCCGACCGCACCGTCCTGCAGTGGGACAAGGACGACTGCGCGGCCGTCGGCCTGGTCAAGTTCGACCTGCTCGGCCTCGGCATGCTCTCCGCGCTGCGGTACATGGTCGAGATGGTCCGCGACCACGAGGGCAAGCTCGTCGACCTCGGCGCGCTGGACCTGGCCGACAAGGCCGTCTACGACATGCTGTGCCGCGCCGACTCGGTCGGGGTGTTCCAAGTGGAGAGCCGGGCGCAGATGGCGACCCTGCCCCGGCTGCGGCCCCGGGAGTTCTACGACCTGGTCGTGGAGGTCGCCCTCATCCGGCCCGGCCCCATCCAGGGCGGCTCCGTGCACCCGTACATCCGCCGCAAGAACGGCAAGGAGGACGTCACCTACGAGCACGACCTGCTCAAGGGCGCCCTGGAGAAGACCAAGGGCGTGCCGCTGTTCCAGGAGCAGCTCATGCAGATGGCCGTCGACGTCGCCGACTTCACCCCCACCGAGGCCGACGAACTGCGCCGCGCCATGGGCGCCAAGCGCTCCACCCGCCGCATGGAACGCCTGCGCGACCGCTTCCACCAAGGCGCTGCCCGGCACGGCATCGGGGCGGAACTGGCGGGCCGGATCTACGAGAAGTTGCTGGCCTTCGCCAACTTCGGCTTCCCGGAGAGCCACGCCCTCAGCTTCGCCCACCTGGTCTTCGCCAGCGCGTGGTTCAAGCTCTACCACCCGGCCGCGTTCTGCGCAGGCCTGCTGCGCGCCCAGCCGATGGGCTTCTACTCACCGCAGTCCCTCATCGCCGACGCCCGCCGCCACGGCGTCACCATCCTCGGCCCGGACGTCAACGCCAGCGCCGCACACCCCGACCTGGAAGGCGACGGCCCGGCGGTGCGGCTCGGGTTGGCGTCCGTGCGGTCCATCGGCGACACCCTGGCGGCCGAGATCGTGACCGCCAGGGGAAGCACCCCGTTCCACGACATGGTCGACCTGGCGCGTCGGGTCGACCTCACCCGGCCGCAACTGGAGGCCCTGGCCACCGCCGGGGCGTTCGACTGCTTCACCAGCCGCCGCCGGGAGGCGCTGTGGGCGGCCGGGGCGGTGGCCGCCGAGACACCCGGGCACCTGCCCGGGACCGCGGTCGGCGTCCACGCTCCCGCGCTGCCCGAGATGGACCAGTTGGAACTGGCCGTTGCGGATGTCTGGGCCACGGGGATGTCGCCGACCAGCTTTCCGACCCAGTTCATCCGTGATCACCTTGCGTCCCTTGGTGCGGTCACCGCCGCGGAGTTGCCGAAGGTCAAGAACGGGACCCGTGTGCTGCTCGGGGGTGCGGTCACCCACCGGCAGCGGCCGCAGACCGCGGGTGGGGTGACGTTCCTCAACATCGAGGACGAAACCGGCATGGTGAACGTGGTCTGCTCGCCCGGCCTGTGGGCGCGGTACCGGAAGGTGGCGCGCGCGAGCGCGGCCCTGCTGATCCGCGGCACCGTGGAGAACGCGGACGGCGTCACCAGCCTCTACGCCGACCACTTGCAACACCTGGCCATGCGAATCCCGTCCAAGTCCCGCGACTTCCGCTGACCCAGGGCGATTCCTGCCCTGTCGTCCAGACAGTCCGGGTCTCCTCGAACGGTCCTCCGAGCCTCCTTGCTCATGGCCGACTTTGGCTGCGCGGCTGGAGCCGGGATCGCCTTGCCCCGCACCCGGTTGGTTTCGGGTGCCGAGGTTCGCCGGGCAGGCCCAGTTGCCTGCTCGACTCGGACCGCTGGAACCCGAGGTTCGCCGGGCAGGTGCCGGAGTCGCCTTGCGCGACTCCCGGGCCGCCCGACTGGAACACGACGTCACCAGGCAGACCCGATCCTCCTTGCCCGATTCCCGGCCTGCCCGCGCCGCCGTCAATTCAAGTCCGGCCGACTTATCCACATCCTCGGCACCCATCCACAGAGGCTTATTCACGCCCCGGGATGATTACCCCGATGTAAGAGGCGGCGGCCCGTTTGAGAGAATTCAGTTACCACACCAAGTGCTCGAAAACGGACCGCCTCCATGTATCATACCGCCGGCCTCACTCGGGGCCGTGTCGAGGAATTATGTGCCCTGATCGGCGAAGCGACCGGGGAGTCGGTTCGCCGATGGCCGCCGGTTCTGGGTTTGTCTCGCTCCGTGGTGGTCACGCTGGCGTATTTGCGCCGAAATCGAGTGCAAGCGGAGTTGGCGGAAACCTTTGAGGTATCGCAGTCGACGATCAGTCGGGCGATCGCCGCGGTGACGCCACTGTTGGCCGACATCCTCGAACACCGCATTCCCACAGCCGACGATCTCGACGACCGCAGCTCCCACATGGTGGATGGAACCCTGCTGCCATGCTGGTCGTGGTCCTCCCGCCCGGAGTTGTTCTCCGGGAAACACCGGACCACCGGCTTCAACGTCCAGGTCGTGTGCACGCTGGACGGTCGCCTGAGATGGGTGTCCGATCCGATGCCGGGAGCCCGGAACGACATCGTCGGCCTGAAAGCCTCACGGATTCTCGACGGCCGAGACCCCAGCACGTGGCTCGGCGACAAGGGCTATATCGGGAGTGGCATTCTGACCCCGATCAGAAAACCCAGGAACCGTGAACAGCCCGACTGGGAAAAAGAGTTCAACCGGCACCACAACTCCATCCGTGTCGTGGTCGAACGCGCCATCGCCTGCCTCAAGACCTGGCGGATTCTCCACACCGACTACCGGCGCCCCATCGACACTTTCGCAGACGCCATCTCCGCAGTTGTCGGCCTCTATTTCTACGCCGCTGAATAAGCCTCACAGGATTTCCGCGACTCTTCCAACGAACCCCACCACCGATAGACTGGAGCAGGACTGTCCCCCAGGGGAAGGGCGGGGGCTGTGCTCGCGGGGCTCGGGGAAATTGATCAACGAAACTCGCTGAGGGCGTCGCTCCGCTGCTGCCTCTGTCGACCTTGAACGTGGCTTGAGCGCGATCTTGCCTGGGGCATGGACTAGCGGCCGATGCATATGGAACCGCCACGGGCGGTCTGCGCGTGTCGCCGTGGTCTTTGTGGTCGAGGTGATCGAAGCCCGCCGTGGCCAGCCGGTCCGGTGAGCTTCATCAAGGCTTTTGCACGACTGCCGGGCCTGGGCTCTCGGTCGAGCTCGGGTGTTCGTTGCGATTGGCTGGCGTTAGGCGGATTTGAGGTCGTCCGGCCTACCATCATGGGCGTGCCGGGTGCGAAGGACGGGGTGGCGGTTGTCGTCGTCGGGATCGACGGCAGCCAGTCCGCCATGAACGCTTTCGCCTGGGCTACGGGGCTTGCGCGTCGTGAGCAGGCGCGGTTGGTGTTGGTGTTCGTCGAGGCGCTCACCAACCCGGCCTACTGGACCGGTGTCAGCGTCGCGGGCGCGCAGGAGGCCGCTGCCGCGTACGTCGACGAGTTGCGCTTGGACGCGACCCGCTACCTGGACCCGATCGGTGTCCCGTGGGACGTGGTCCACCTGCGCGGCGACCCGGCGCGCGGGTTGGAGTCGGTGGCCGAGGAGGTGGCGGCCGACTGCGTCGTCATCGGCCGCTCCCACCACGGCGGCCGGGTGGCGCGGTCCCTGATCGCCGAAGCCGCGCGGCCGGTCGTCGTGGTGCCGTGACAAGCTGGCCCGGTGGAGACGACGACCGACGAGGACTTCAGCGAAACCGACCTGCACGGCCGGGAGTTCGCCCAGCACACGTTCACCGACTGCGACTTCAGCGGCGCCGACCTGCGCACCGCGACCACCACGGGCTGCACCTTCATCGACTGCCGCTTCACCCGCGCCGACCTCGGCGAGTCCCGCCACACCACCACCGCGTTCCGCACGTGCTCGTTCGACCGGGCCACGCTCACCGACAGCACCTTCACGGGGTGCTCGCTGATCGGGTCGACGTTCACCGACGTCCGCTTCCGGCCGATCACCATCACCGACACGGACCTCACCCTGGTCAGCCTCGCGGGCGCCGCCCTGCGCAAGACCGACCTGCGCGGCCTGCGGCTCCGCGAGGCCAACCTCCTCGACGCCGACCTGCGCGAGTGCGACCTGCGCGAAGCCGACCTGTCCGGTGCCCGCCTGCACGGCGCCCGGCTGGACGGCACCGACCTGCGCGGCACCCGCCTGGACGCCAACGGCTTGGTGGCCGCGAACCTCCGCGGCGCCCGGGTCGACGTCGACCTGGCCCTTTCCTTCGCGGCGGCCCAAGGTCTGGTCATCGGCTAACTGAGTCGCGAGTGGACCGGTGGGGCCACTCGCGAGTGGCCCCACCGGGTCAGCGGCCGGTCCTGGGCGGGCCGGGCGGCTGCCGGTCGTCCAGCGGCACCAGGTTCCCGTTCGCCACCAGCTCGTCCACCGACGCCTTGAGCAGGTACGCGACGCCGCCGCCGGGCTGGTCGAACCACGGGATCGCGACACCGGTCAACGCCTGGGTGGGCTTGACCACGCGGTACGCGCGGTAGGGCCGGTTGATCCAGTCCGGCACCAGCGACCGCCGCTCGAACGGCGTGCCCGACGCGTAGGTCAGGTTGCCGGTGGGATCGCCGAACCGGTCCACTTCGGTCCCCGGGGGCAGCTCCATCAACTGCTTGCCGCGGAACAACGTCAGCGGCGGCTCGCCCGCGCAGGGCTGGATGGGCCAGTCCTGCGGCCTGCGCGAGGTCGGCTCCGTCCGGTTCAACCGCGACGCCGCGGGCTCCGGCTTGCGCGGCGCCCGCGGCTGCGGCCGCTGGGCGACCTCGTCGTCGTCATCGTCGAACACCGGCGCGGGCGCGACCGCGGTCGGCGCGGGCTCGGCGCGGCGCGGCGGGGTGAACAGGTTGTCGACCGCCTGCCGTGGCCGCTCGTCCCGGCTCGGCCTGCGCTCGGCCCGCGGCGGGCGCGGCGTGATGTCGAGGACCAGCTTGCCGATCAGGAACGCCGACGCGTCGGCGACGTCCTCGAACACGGCGGGCGCGACGAACCGCTCGTCGAACCACCCGACGCGCCAACCCTCACCGGTCTGCTCCATCGTCCACGCGGGACCGGAAGGCGAGCCGATCCGGTACCGCGACTCGGGAATCCCCAACGCCGTCAGCCGGACCCGCAGGCGCTCCACCATCTCGGCGGGCGAGTTCTGCGACGGCAACGCCGCGGCGGGCGGCTGCCGGTCCGGAGTGGACGGTTGCGGGGGCGCGCTCGACGCCCGGTTCGTGAAGTCCCCGACGGCCGCCCGCAGCGGCTGGACCTCGCTCTCCGCGACGACGCTGGGCGCCCGCTCCCACGGCGCGCTGCCGGATGCGCCCGGCTCCGCCGCGGGCTGCTCGAACCGCCACAGCGGCTCGCCCTCGGTGGGCTGCGCGGTCTCCGCGTGCAGGGCCCGCCGTCCTCGACGGGGCTCGACGGGTTCGTCGGCGTCGAGTTCGCCGTGCCCTCGTTTGTCCACAGTGGACTCACTCGGGTGTTCGTCGCGCGTCGCGGAATCCGGAGCCCAAGGCGAACCCGCCCAGTCCTGAACCGGGGTCTCCGTGGTCGCAGGCGTCTGCGGAGCCGCCGCCGCCTCGCTCGGCGCCCACGGGGAGGTCGCGTCCTTGTCGTCATCGGCGAAGGGCGACCACGGCGCGGTCGACTCCGCACTCGGCTCGGCGCTTTCCGGCGAGCCCGCCCGACGCGCTGCCCGCCCACCGTCGACCGGCGCCCGCGAAGTCGGGACCTCCGCGGTCTGCTCGCCCGCATCCGGTGCGGGCGAAGCGGTCGTGGCCTCGGAAGTCGTGCGCGACTCGGCCGGTGTGTCGGTGGTCCGGTCGCTCGACGCGGACTGGTCGGGGGCCGCCGCGCGTGTGGTCGGGGCCTGGCCGGTGACGGCCGGTGCGTCGGTCGTTGCCCACGACGTGGCCTGGCCGGTGTCAGCGTTCGCGCTGGGGGTCGCCTCGGCGGTCCGAGCGGGCTGGTCGCCGGACGGTGCGTCCGGCTGGGCTGCCCAGGGCGCGGTCTGGCTGGAGGGCGACGGCTCTGCCGGTGTGTTGGTGGTGGCCCAGGGCTGATCGTCGGACTGGGCTGCCCAAGGCGCGGTTTCGCCGAGAACCGTGTCGGCAGTCGTCGACTGCGGCTCTGCCGGTGTGTTGGTGACCGAGGGCTCAGCAGGTGCGCCGATGGTGGCGCGCGTGGCTGGGGCCTGGTCGTCCGGCTGAGTCGCCCAGGGAGCCGCCTGACCGGTAGTCGTCCAGGTGGAGGCCGGTGCGTCCGGCTGGGTGGTGGCCCAAGGGGTCGCTGCCGAGACCAGGGTGCCCGCGGGCGAGTCCGGCTCAGGTGTCCACGACGCCTGACCGGCGGTGTCGGAGGAGCCTGCTCCCGCGCTGGTCGTTGCCCAGGTGGTCGAGGTCTGGTCGCCCGGCTGCTCGGGTGCCCAGGACGGTGCCCGGCCCGCGGTGTCGGAGGCCGCCGAGTCCGGCTCGGTCGCGGCGCCGGAAGCGGCCGCGGTCTGATCGCCGGGCAGTGAGTCCGGCCGCGAGGCCCAGGACGGTGCCTGGCCTGCCGCTTCGGCGGCTGCCGAGTCCTGCTGCGTCGAGGTGCCGGTAGTGGCCCAGGTGGCAGAAGGTTGGTCGGTCGAGGGGGAGTCGGCAGGTGCCCGGTGGGACGCTTGCGCGGTCGCGGAGTCCGACTCGGCCGGGGCACCGGCCCACGCGGTCGAGGTCTGGTCGCCTGGCTGCTCGGGGGACCAAGACGGTGCCTGGCCGGTGGCGCCGGACGAGTCAGGTATTGCTGAGGCCTCGGTCGGTGCCCAAGTCGACGTCTGGCCGCTGGGCAGTGCATCGGGCTGTTCAGGTGTCCAGGACGGTGCCTGATCGGTGGTGGCGGACGAGTCGGGTCCTGCTGGGGCGCTGGCCGTCGCCCAGGTGCTCGACGTCTGGCCGCTGGGCAGTGCGCCGGGCTGTTCTGGGGTCCAGGACGGTGCCTGGTCGGTGGTGGCGGTGGAGTCGGGACTCGTTGCGGCGTTGGTGGTTGCCCAGGTGCCCGAGGTCTGGTCGCTGGGCACCTGCTCGGGGGTCCACGGCGGCGCCTGGCTGGTGGAGTCGGAACCAGCCGGGGCGTTGGTGGTCGCCCAGGTGCTCGCGGTCTGGTCGCCGGTCAGTGAGTCCGGCTGCTCGGGAGACCACGACGGGGCCTGACCGGCAGTGTCGGAGCTAGTCGTGTCCGGGGTGCTGGTGGTCGTCCAAGACAGCGGCTGGGCGGCGGTGGCCGAGTCCGGCTGTGCAGGCGCCCAAGGCTGGTTGCCCGCTGGTGAGTCGGCTGGCGCCCAGGACGGTGCCTGGTCGGCGGGCTCGGCGGTTCCGGACTGTGCCTGGGTGTCGGTAGCGGGAGTCTGGTTGCTCGGCTGCGGGGCCCACGACGATGCCTGACCGGCGGCGTCGGAGGTCGCCGAGTTCGGCTCCGCCGGGGCGTTGGTGCCCCAGGGAGTCGAGGCCTGACCTGCGCCAAGCCGCTCGGGAGTCCACGACGGTGCCTGGCCCGCGGTGTCGGCGGAGTCGGGTTCTGCCTGCGATTCGGCAGGTTCCCAGGACGGTGCCCGGCCAGGCTCGGCGGTACCCGAGTCCGGCTGCGCTGGAGTGCTGGCGGCCCAGGTGTCGGAGGTCTGGCTGCTGGGCAGTGCGCCCGGCTGGTCGGTGGCCCAGGACGGTGTCTGGCCGATGGGTTCCGCGCCACCCGAGTCCGGCTGCGCCGGAGTGCTGGTGGAGGCCGTTTGGCTGCTCGGCAGTGCGCCGGGCTGCTCTGGGGTCCACGACGGTGCCTGGCCGGCGAGTTCGGAGGTCCCCGCGCCAGGCTCTGCCGCGGCCTTGGTGGCCCAGGTAGCCGAGGCTTGGCCGCTCGCCGGTGAGTCGGGCTGGTCGGTGGCCCAGGGCGGTGTTTGACCGGCGGATTCCGGGTGGGCTTGCGCCGGGGTGCCGTTGGCGGCCCAAGTGGTCGACGGCTGGTCGGACAGCCCCCAGGGCGGCGTCTGAGCGGCGGTTTCGGCCGCGGTGCCTTCCGGTGCCCAGGTGCTCGAGGGCTGGTCGCTCGGCTGCGCCGGGAGCGGCTCCGATGCGGTACCGGCCCACGAGGCCTTGTCGGCGGTCGGCGCGTCCGGCTGGGTGGTCCACGGCTTGGCGGTCGCCCACGACGGGGTCTCGGCCTCGGCGGTCTTGCCGGACGCGCCCCACGCACCCGGCTGGCCTGCAGACCACGGCGTGCTCTCGCCCGTGGCCTGGTCGGGGGTGTCCGACTCGGGCGCCCAAGTGGAGGCGTGGCGGGACTCCGCCGGGTCGGCGGCGGGTGCGTCCTGGCCGGGCTTGTCGGACGCTCCCCAGGTCACCGAGCTGAAGTCGCTCGACGGCGCCTCGGTTGCCGGGTCGGTCTCGGGCTTGGCCGGTGCCCACGTGCTGGACTCGGCGCGGTCGTCGGTCTCGACCGCGGCACTGTCCTCCGTCGACTCCTCCGCGGCATCGGTGGTCGCGTGGCGGGACTGGGTGACCTCGGCCGGTGCCCGGGTCGACGAGTCCTCGGTGGTGCCGTCGGCGACCGGGGTGCTCGGCTCGAACGGCGACCACGGCGAGGCGGCCACGGGCTCCGCGCCGTTGCGGGTACCCGGCTCGGCCTGGGCGGCGGACGGAGTCCAGAGGTCCGCGGCGGCGCTGTCCGGCTGGACCGCGGGCTCGAACGGCGACCACGGCTTGGTCTCGTCCGCCCGCGCACCCGGCTCCGATGGGCTCGTCCGGCTCCACGGCGGCGCCGCGGCCTCGGACGCGGGGGTGAACGCGTCGAACGGGGTGCCGTAGGCGCTGGCCTCGGTCTTGCTCGGGGCCACGCGCTCGGCGGACGTCACGAAAGCGCTGGCGATGTCGATCGGGCCCGGTGTCGGGCGGTCGTCGGCGCCGGGGGCGGACTCCTCGGCGGGCAGCCACGGGGCCTCGGCCGGGCTCGCGGGGAGGACTTCCTCACCGGCTCGGGCCGTCAGGCCCGCCCCGACCTTCGGCTGGGACGCGCGCGGATCGGGCAGCCTCGGCGACGAACCGCCGTCGCCACCCGGCTCGGATTCACCCGAACGAGACCTTCCGCGCCCGGTGTCCGGACCGCCGAACTCGCGGGAACCACCGGTCGACCCACGGCGGTGCGGCGCGGTTTCGGACTCGGCACCGCCGAACCCGCCGTTGCCGGGCTCGCCTGCCGAGTCGTCCGGACGAGGCTCGACCCGCCCGGCCTCCGGACCGCCGAAGTCGCCGCCCTGGTCGCCCGGGGATTCACCCCTACGAGTGCCGCGGCGGGTCGCCTCCGGGCCGCCGAACCCGGGTTCTCCGGTGGCGCCTCGGGTGCCCTCAAGGCCACCGGGCTCCTCGCTGCCCTGGTCCCCGTCTGCGCGGGTGCTGTCGGGGATGCCGAAGGCCGCAGGTCCGTTGCCGAACCCGCCAGGCTCACCGCCGGATCCGCCCGGGCGAGCGCCGCCGCGGGCCGTCTCACGGCCGCCGACCACGTGTTCTCCGGGGCCACCGAACCCACCCGGCTCACGGCTGCCCTGGTCACCGCCGGATCCGCCCGTGCGGGCGCCGCCGCCGAACCCGTGCTCGCCTGCCGCGCCCCGAGTGCCCTCGGGCATACCGGACCCTGCCGGTCCGTTGCCGAACTCGCCGTTGCCCTGGTCGCCTGTGGATTCGCCCGTGCGGGCGCCACCGCGAGTGCCCTCACGACCGCCGAATCCGCCAGGTCCGCCACCGAACCCACCCGGCTCGCCGTTGCCCTGGTCCCGCGCCGAATCACCCGCACGAGAACCGCCGCTGCCGCGCACTCCGGCCGGGGAGCCGTTCAGGGGCACGTCCGGGCCGCCGGGGCCACTGCGGAACCCACCCGGCTTGCCGTCCTGCTCCCCGACCGAATCGCCCGGGCGAGCGCCACGCGCTGCCTCCGGGTGGTGGCCGTTGACCGCTTCGGCACCGTCGAAACCACGAGCCTGGTCGGCCGGCGATTCACCCGGACGGGGAGCGAAACCCGCCAGACCGGGCTCCGCCGACCCGTTGCGACCCGGGCCGGTCGGGGGGTGGCCGTTCACCCGCGGCGGCATCGGCCGTCCGCGGTTGAGGAACGCCGCCGCGTTGGCTCTGGCCTGGTCGTCCACCTCGGGGAGCGCGAACCCGGCCCGCCGGACGTGTTCCACCAGGTCGGGCTCCGGGGGCACGCCGTGCGCCCGCAGGTAGTAGTTGACCGCCGCGGGCCAGATCCAGGCCCCGTCGGTGTGGAACGCGACCGGCACCGTCTGCCGACCCTCGTCGTCGAGGTGGTCGGTGTCCAGCCCCCGGCTCGGCAGCGCCAGCGGCGCCTCGTCCAGGTAGCGCAGCAGCGCCTCCGGGTCGTCCACCGGCGGCCGGTTGATCATCGGGCGGCCCGACGGGCCCTTGCCGTCGAAGATGCGCGCGACCCGGAACGGCGGCTTCAGCGCGGCCATCCTGCGGACCATCCACTCCGGGACGTTCTCGTCGTCGCGGGGGAAGGCGCGCAGGTCGTCGGTGTAGGCGGGCAGCGGCGGCGGGTTCAGCCACTTCGGCTCGTCGCGGTCGTATTCCAGGTTGTACGCCGACGGCTGTTCCAGCAGGTAGCGGGCGTTGAACCAGGTCCCGCGCCCCTCCCGGTACATGCCCGCGCGCAGCCTGCTCAGGAGCATGGCGATGTCCGAGGACACCTTGATGTCCTCGGTCGTCTCGTCCGCCAGCGTCACCCGGGCGCTGGTCTCCAGGTAGCGGCCGAGGGCCCGGTACTCGACGACGATGGACGCCCACCGCGCCGGGGCGGCCCGCAGCAGCGCCAGCCCGATCTGCTTGACCAGGGCGTCCTGTTCGGTCGGGTTCAGCTGCGTCGGTAGTGCCACGGTGACATCTTCTCCTGATGGCATGCCTTCGGCATACGGTGGATCGATCGGTGCCGGTCTGCCTGCGACGATGACATATCGTTATCAGCCGGTCGGGTAAGTGGGGCACAGTGACCGGGTGCTGGGTCCTTATCGCCAATTACTCGCGACCCGCGGTCTCGCCGGTCTGCTGACCTGGTCCCTGCTCGGCAGGCTGCACCTGCCGGGTACCCCGCTGGCCATCACCTTCCTGGTCGCGGGCTGGACCGACTCCTACCTCGCCTCCGGTGTCGTGGGTGGTCTGTACACCGTGGGTGTCGCCGTGGGTGGGCCACTCCGTGGACGGTCCGCCGACACGGGTGACCCCGTCAAGCTCCTCGTCGCGCTCTCCCTGGCCTACGCGACGGGGATCACGCTCCTAGCCTTCCTGCCAACCCTCCTCCCCGCCACCCTCTGGCCGGTAGCCGCCGCCGTCGCCTGCGCGGCGGGCCTGGTCCAGCCGCCCGTGACGCAGATCGCCCGGGCGAGCTACCCGCGACTGGCCGCCGACCCGGCAGTCCGGCAGTCCGTCTACGCGGTCGAGGCCACACTGCAGGAACTGCTGTGGGTCGTCGGCCCGGTCCTCATCGCCGCCGTGGCCACCGCGGTCAACCCGCTGGCGGGCATGCTGACCTGCGGTTTCCTCGCGCCGGTCTGCACCGCCGGGTTCGCCGTGGCGGTTCACCGGGCCGGGCTGCGCACGCCGGTGCCGCGCGCGGACACCGCCGCCGGGTCGGTCCTGCGCCTGCCCGGCATCCCCGCGGCGCTGCTGACCTGCATGTTCCTCATCGCCCCGCTGATCGTCCTGGACATGACGATCGTGGCCTGGGCCCGCGACTTCGGCTCCGCCTCCGCCGCCGGTCTGCTGCTCGCGGTCTGGTCCGTCGGCTCGGCCGTCGGGGGGCTCGTCGCCGGGGCGCGGACCGCGCCACCCGTGCTGACCAGGCGGATCCTGCTGATGGCGGTGGGCATCCTGGCCCTGGTCGTGGTGCTGCCGCCGGTGGTGGACGGCTCGGTCTGGCTGCTCGGCGCCGTCCTCGCGGTGGGTGGCGCGGCCGTCGCGCCCGCACTGGCCGCGGCCAACAACCGGGTCGGCGACCTGGCGCCCGAGGGCCGCGCGTCGGAGGTGTTCGGCTGGGTCATGATGGCCGCCACCCTGGGCGGGTCGCTGGTGCTGCCGGTCGCGGGCTGGCTGCTCGACCACGTGGGCCCGGCCGCCGCGGCGGGCGCCTCCGCCGCGTTCGCGCTGGCCGCCGCGCTGTGCGCGCAGACCGTGCCGGACCCGGCCGGGCGGGTGCGCGCGACCGGATAGTGGGCGGTTTGGTGTCAGCGTCACAACTGTGCCAGCCTGCTGCCGCCCCACCCGAAGGAGGAGCATGTCCGACGGCGACCTCGCGCCGCACCTGAGCAGGCTGGGTCTGCCCGACGACGACATCCGGGCCTACCTCTACCTCCTGCGCACCGGCCCCGCCACGGCCGAGGAGGTCGCGGCGGGCCTGCCCGGGCCGGTCGACGGCGTGCGCCGGTCGGTGCGCACCCTCGTCGACGCGGGCCTGCTCGGCGCGGGCGGCCCCGACGGGCTGGTCATCACCCCCGTCCCACCCGGCTCCGGGCTGCAGATCCTCAGCCGCCGCCGCGAGTCGGAGCTGGAGCAGGCCAGGGTCGCCACGCTCAACGCCTACGACACCTTCCGCCGCGCGGTCTCCCCGCAGCGCACCGACGACCTGATCGAGGTCGTCACCGGCACCGCCATCGCCCAGCGCATCCAGCAGATGGAGCTGAGCGCGCGCACCGAGATCCGCAGGCTGGAGTCGCCGCCGTACTTCGCCGAGGGACACGTCAACAACGCGGAGCTGGAGCAGCTGGGACGCGGTGAGGTGACCTACCGCGTGGTCTACGCGCGCGCCGCGATCGAGGACCCCGGCCGCTACGCGCAGAACATCCAGCCGTGCGTGGCGGCGGGGGAGCAGGCCAGGGTGCTGCCCGAGGTGCCGGTGAAGCTGACCATCGTCGACCAGCAGTTCGCCACGGTGTCGCTGCCCGTGGCGGAGGCCGACGTCAACCGGTCGCTGCTGGTGGTCCGGCCGTCCAGTCTGCTCTCGGCGCTGATCGGGCTGTTCGAGGCGTCCTGGCGGCTGGCCGTGCCGCTGCACGCGGGCGCCCGCGCGCCGTCGCCGGTGCAGCCGATCGAGCAGCGGCTGCTGGGTCTGCTCGCCGCGGGCGCCAACGACGACTCGATCGCCCGCCAGCTCGGCGTGAGCAGGCGCACGGTGTTCCGCCACCTCCAGCGGCTGATGGACCACGCGGGCGCCACTTCCCGCTTCCAACTCGCCGTGCACGCCGTCCGACACCGGTGGATCTGACCGTGCGCCTCTTAGCCGTAGCGGCCTCCCTGCTCGCGGGGCTCGCGTTGGCGGTGCAGAGCAAGGTCAACGGCGCCTTGGGCCACGCGTTCGGCGACGGGCTCTTCGCCGCGTTGACGTCCTTCGGCGTCGGACTGGTCCTCTTGGTCGTCATCGTCGTCGCGACACCGTCGTGGCGGTCGGCCGCACCGCGGTTCACCGCCGCGTTGCGCTCGGGGGAAATCCGCCCGTGGCAGTGCCTCGGCGGCGCGGCGGGCGCCTGCTACGTCACCTCCCAAGGCCTCACCGTGACCCTGCTCGGCGTGGCCATGTTCACCGTGGCAGGCGTCGCGGGCCAGGTCGTCAGCAGCCTGCTGGTCGACCGCGCGGGCTTCGGCCCCGGCGACCCGCGCCCGGTGACCCCGACGCGCGCGCTCGGCGCCCTGCTCACCGTCGTCGCCGTCGGCATCGCCGTCTCCGACGAACTGTCCACACCGGACCACCTGTGGCTCTCGCTGGTCCCGGCGCTGGCGGGCGCGGGCATCGGCTGGGCGCAGGCGGCCAACGGGCTGGTCGGCGCGGCCACCCGCAGCGTCGGGTTCGCCGCGCTGGTCAACTTCGCCGTGGGCACGGTGTTCCTCGTCATCGCCTGCCTGGTCGACGTGCTCGCGACCGGGCTGCCCGCCGCGCCGCCGTCCGACCCGCGCCTCTACCTCGGCGGGACGTTGGGGGTCGTGCTGCTGCTGACCACCGTGTTCGCCGTCCGGCAGATCGGCGCCCTGCTGGTGGGCCTGTGCGCGGTCGCGGCGCAGGTCGCAGGCGCCGTGCTGCTCGACGTCCTGGCCTCCGGCGGCATCGAGGTGACCACCCTCGTCGGCACGGTCGTCACGCTGCTCGCCGCCGGGCTCGCCGCGGTCCCGAGCGGACGGGCACGGGTCGCGGTGCGTGGATAAGAGGCAATGCCAGAATGGGGTACGTGACCGCGAAGATCCTTGACGGCAAAGCCACCCGCAACGCCATCCTCGCCGAACTGCGCACCCGGGTCGAGGCGCTGGCCGCGCGCGGTGTCGTGCCCGGGCTGGGCACCGTGCTCGTCGGCGACGACCCCGGCTCACACGCCTACGTGCGCAGCAAGCACAACTTCTGCCAGAAGATCGGCCTGAACTCGATCCGCCGCGACCTGCCCGCGCACACCACGCAGGCCGAGCTCGAAGCGGTCATCGACGAGCTCAACGCCAACCCCGAGTGCACCGGCTACCTCATCCAGCTGCCGCTGCCCGGCCACCTCGACGCGGGCCGCGCGCTGGAGCGGGTCGACCCGGCCAAGGACTCCGACGGCCTGCACCCGACCAACCTCGGCAAGCTCGTGCTGGGCGACGCCGGTCCGCTGCCGTGCACCCCGGTCGGCATCGTGGAGATCCTGCGCCGCTACGAGATCCCGCTGGCGGGCGCGCACGTCACCGTGGTCGGCCGCGGCGTCACCGTGGGCCGCCCGCTGGGCCTGCTGCTGACCCGGCGCAGCGAGAACGCCACCGTCACCCTGTGCCACACCGGCACCAAGGACCTGGCCACCGAGGTGCGGCGCGCGGACATCGTGGTGGCCGCCGCGGGCAACGCGGGCCTGATCACCGCGGACATGGTCAAGCCGGGCGCGGTCGTGCTCGACGTGGGCGTCACCCGCACCGAGGCGGGCCTGGTCGGCGACGTGCACCCGGACGTGCGCGAGGTCGCCGGGTACCTCGCGCCGATGCCCGGCGGGATCGGGCCGATGACCGTGGCCATGCTGCTGAGCAACACCGTCGACGCCGCCGAGCGGGGCTTGCCCGCGTGAGTTCCCCACCGCAGCGCGGCGGCGGGCGGCACCCGGTCCTGGTGCACCTGCCGTTCGCCATGGTCATGGCGGTCGTGGTGCTCGGCCTGGTGCGCATCATGCAGTACTACTGGCGCGAGGGCTCGCTCTGGATCGGGCTCGCGCTGCTGCTCGCGGGCGGGCTGCGGGTGCTGCTGCGCGACGAGCAGGCCGGGCTGCTCGCGATCCGCAGCCGGGCCATCGACCTGCTGCTCTACGGGCTGTTCGGGGTGCTGGTCATCGCCGTCGCGGTGACCATCGAACCCGGGCCGATCAGCCACTGAGCTCCGTGATCAGCCGGGCCGAGGCCGCCTCGTCCAACGCCACGCTGAGCAGCTCGACCACCACCTGGTCGTAGCGCTTGACCTCGGCGGTGTCCTCCACGAACAGGCTCGACGTGCGGTTCTCCAGCAGCACCAGCGCGCCGCGGCGGTGGAACTGCATGCGCCGGAACGACCCGCGCAGCCCGGGGTGCCCGTGGTGCAACCGGGGGACGACCCGGATCGTGACGTTCTGCTTCTGACCCGCCTCGGTCAGGTAGCGCAGCTGACCGCGCATCACGTCGCTCCCGCCGACCACCGTGCGCAGCGCGGCCTCGGTGAGGATCGCGTAGTAGCGCGGCGGCTGCGCCTTGCGCAGCACGGCCTGGCGGCGGATGCGGTCCGTGGTGCGGTCCTCGATCGCGCGCTCCTCGACCATGTCCACCTCGCGCAGCACGGCCTGCGCGTACGGCACGGTCTGCAGCAGCGCGGGCACCAGCGCCGCCTGGAAGTCGACCAGCATCTCGGCCTTGGACTCCAGCACCCGCAGCGTCGCCGACGGCCGCTGCTCCGGCCACGCCGTGGGCTCCGCGGCGTCGCGGGCCAGGGCGAGCAGGTCGTCGCGGTGGGCCTCGCGCACGCCGTAGAGGACGAGCAGCGCGGTGACGTCGTCCACCTTGTGCGGCCTGCGCCCGTTCTCCAACCGGCTCAGCTTGGACGTGCTGATGCCGGTCTTGGCGGTCACGTCGGCCAGGCTCAGCCCGGCGGTCTCGCGGTGCGCCCGCAGTTCCTCGCCGAGCAGTTCCAGCCGGACCGTGGTGTCCGGTGCGTGGAGCGTCACCCAGGCATGATCTCCGTGCTCGGGAGGAAGTAACCACTGGTGAGGGGCCTTGTCGGGGTAAGTCCACCCGATGGGGTCGAGACCCTGCTCACCGCGCGGGGTCGGCGGGCGCCCTGCTTGGTAGCCTCCCCCCTGCCGGGCGACGTCGCCGACAGGGCACCGACTGCCGCGTGACCGCTGGCGCTGAATCATCCATCTGTCTCGGGAGGATCTGCCAAGTGGCACCCGTCAACGTCACCGTCACCGGCGCGGCCGGCCAGATCGGCTACGCCCTGCTCTTCCGCATCGCCTCCGGTGCCCTGCTCGGTCCCGACACCCAGGTCAGCCTCCGGCTGCTGGAGATCCCGCAGGCCGTGAAGGCCGCCGAGGGCACCGCGATGGAGCTCGACGACTGCGCGTTCCCGCTGCTGAGTGGCATCGAGGTCACCGACGACGCGAAGAAGGCCTTCGACGGCGCGAACGTGGCGCTGCTCGTCGGCGCCCGCCCCCGCACCAAGGGCATGGAGCGCGGCGACCTGCTGGAGGCCAACGGCGGCATCTTCAAGCCGCAGGGCGAGGCGATCAACGCCGGTGCCGCCTCGGACATCCGCGTGCTGGTGGTCGGCAACCCGGCCAACACCAACGCGCTCATCGCCCAGCAGCACGCGCCGGACGTGCCCGCGGCCCGCTTCACCGCGATGACCCGCCTCGACCACAACCGCGCGATCTCGCAGCTGTCGTCGAAGCTGGGCGTGTCGGTCGGCGACATCAAGCGGCTGGCCATCTGGGGCAACCACTCGGCCACCCAGTACCCGGACGTCTTCCACACCGACGTCAACGGCAAGTCCGCCGCCGACATCGTCAACGACGAGACCTGGCTGGCGGAGAGCTTCATCCCGACCGTGGCCAAGCGCGGCGCGGCGATCATCGAGGCGCGCGGCGCGTCCTCGGCGGCGTCGGCGGCCAACGCGGCCATCGACCACATCCACGACTGGGTGCTCGGCACGCCCGCGGGCGACTGGACCTCGATGGCCATCCCGTCGGACGGCTCCTACGGCGTGCCCGAGGGCATCATCTCCTCGTTCCCGGTGACCTGCCAGGGCGGCGAGTACTCGATCGTCCAGGGCCTGGAGATCAACGAGTTCTCCCGCACCCGCATCGACGCCTCGGTCGCCGAGCTGGTCGAGGAGCGCGACGCGGTCCGGGCGCTCGGCCTCATCTGATCCGACTGGTCCGACGCTGACACGGCGGCTCGCGCGGGATTGCCCGTGCGAGCCGCCGTTCGTGTTCTACGGTGCGGGGGTGACCTTGATCCCGTGGCCGGTGCCGGAGCCCCAGTTAGCCCAGGCGACGCACCCGGTGCTCGCCGACGCCGCCCGCGCCGCGGCCGCCGCGTACCGCGAGGCCCGGCGCCTGCACACCCGGCCGCAACTGGCCGAGGAGCTGGCGATGGGCGCGGACGGCACGCCGACCATGCGGGTCGACTCGATCGTCGAGGACGCCATCGCCGAGTCCGCCCAGCGGCACGGGGTGAACCTGCTGTCCGAAGAGGCCGGTTTCGTGGATTGCGGTTCGGCCACCACGCTGGTGATCGACCCGCTCGACGGCTCGTCGAACGCCGCGTCCGGTGTGCCGCTGTCCTGCTTCGCGGGCGTGCTGGCCCGCGACTCCATCGCCACCGAGGCGCTGACGGTGTGGCTGGACACCGGCCGCTCGTGGTGGGCGCGCGCCGGTCAGTCCACTCCGTACCGGACCAGCGGACGCACCACACTGGACGGTGCCGCGGTCTGCCTGCTCCGACCGAAACCGCACGCCCGCGACGAGTGGCTGCGCGTCGCCGACCGCGCGGGCAGGCTGCGGATCCTCGGGACCACCTGCCTGGAGTCGGTGCTGGTGGCGGAGGGCTCGGTCGACGCCTTCGCCGACCCCGGCTCGGACACCCTGCGCATCGTCGACCTGGCGGCGGCGATGGTGACGGTGCCCGCCGCGGGCGGGGCGGTCGTCGACGCGCGCGGCCGGACCCTGGAGTTCGACCCGGACCTCACCCGCCGCTGGTCCGGCATCGCCGCGGCCACGCCCCGGCTGGCCGACGAGGTCGCCGAGACCGTGCTGGGCTGATCGCTAGGGGACGAGCACGGCCTTGCCGGTGACGCGGCGGTCGAGGAAGTCGGCCAGCGCGGTCTTGGCGTCGTCGAGGCGGTACTCGGTGACGGGGACGTCGAGGTCGGCCCGCAGGACGGCGTTGAGGTCGGCGGGGAAGGCGGCGTCGAACTTGACGTTGAACAGCCGGGTCTTCCGGCCGCGGCCGAGCCCGGTGAGCCTGCGCGCCTCCCAGCCGAGCAGCCGGGCGATGATGACGAGGAACGGGCGCAGGGGCGACCCGGACGCGTCGCCGTCGGCCTTGCTGCCGTAGCTGACCAGGGTGCCGCCGGGCTTGAGCATCCGGTACGAGTCGACGAGGTGCCTGCCGCCGATGTGGTCGAACACGACGTCCGCGTCGAGCTGGACCGGCTTCCGGTAGTCCAGCGCCACCGCCCCCAGCGCCTCGACCTCGGTCAACCGGCCCGCCGACGCCGTCCCGACCACGGACGCCCCGGCCTGGCGCGCGAGCTGGACCAGCAGCCGACCCACCCCACCCGAGGCGCCGTGCACGAGGACGGTCTGCCCGGCCCGCACCGTGGCCACGCGGTGCACCATCCGCCAGGCGGTGACCCCGTCGGTGATCAGCGCGACGGCCTTCGCCGGGTCGGTCCCGTCCGGCAGGACGACGAGTTGGCGGGGATCGACCTGCACCTCGGTGGCCCAGCTGCCACCTCGCGGCATCGCAGCCACCAGCTTGCCCGCGAGTGCACCCCCCACGACCGTGCCGACCAGGTCGTAGCCGCTGACGAACGGGAACTCGGGCTGGGCGTAGAAGCGGCCGAACAGCATCTCCCGGTCCGCCGAACCCACCCCCGCCGCCGTCACCCGGACCAGGGCCTTCCGCAGGTCGCGGACCAGCTCGCGGGTGCGCAGCTCCAGCACCTCGGGCCCGCCGCGACGCGTTGCGACAACCTCTTCCATTCGTAACACCCTCTCGCAAAGTTAGAAGCTCTAACGCAAGCTTGAGCCTGTTACCATCGAGCTGTCAAGGAGGGGTGATGAGCAGGCGCGAGCGGTATCGCGAAGAGGTGCGCCAAGAGGCCAAGGCGCACGCCATGGCGCAACTCGCGGAAAACGGGCCCGGCGGTATCTCGGTCAACTCGATCGCGCACCGAATGGGCCTTTCCGGGCCCGCGCTGTACCGCTACTTCCCCAGCCGCGACGCGCTGCTCACCGAGTTGATCTCCGAGGCGTACCAGGACCTGGCCGAAACCCTGGAATCCACCGCCGCCGAGCACCGCGCGGCCGAACCGGTCGTCGCGCTCACCGCCATGGCCATGGCCTTCCGCGAGTGGGCGCTGGCCGGGCCGCAGCGGTACCTGCTGCTCTTCGGCACCCCCGTGCCCGGTTACGCCGCCCCCGCCGAGACGATCGCCGCGGCTCAGCGCGCGTTGCTGGCGTTCGCGCAGGTCCTCGAGCGGCTCCCGGCGCCCGCGTGCCCGGTCGACGAGAGCTTCGGCCAGTGGCTCACCGACCGCGGTGTCGGCGTCGCGCCGTCGGCTTTTCGACAGGCGGTAGTCGGCTGGTCACGCATGCACGGGCTGCTCAGTCTCGAACTCACCGGCCAGTTCGCCCTAATGGGCTTCGACGTGGCCCAGCTATACCGAGACGCGGTGAAATCGGTGCTAAACGGCTAACCCATTCGAGGCTGTATACCCCGATAGCGTGAACGTCTGGCTAATGGCATCACGGGCTGCCGCCAAATGCGTTTCCCTGCTGACGGTTCGCCAACCACCAGCGCGAACACCGGGACAGGAGGCAACGGGATGACCAGCAACACCGAGCACTCGGAGCAGATCATCTCGCTCTACGGCGGCAGCACTCCTGTCCGCTCGCGTTGGAGCTACCGGGCGAACGAGCCCTTCACCGTCGTCGCGGCGTTCCAGACCGACTCCGACCGCTGGGTCGAGTGGATCTTCGGGCGCGACCTGCTGGCCGAGGGCCTGACCCGCCCCGCCGGTGAGGGCGACGTGCGGTTGAGCCCGGAGATCAGCGACGGCCGCCCCGTGCTCGCGCTGGAGATCGAGTCCCCTGACGGCCACGCCGTGCTGGAGATGGACCTGGCCGCCGTGCAGGGCTTCCTCGCCGCGACCACCGAGATCGTCCCGATGGGCGCCGAGAGCGACCACTTCGACATCGATGGCCTCATCGACGAGATCACCAACGTCTGACCGAACCACCCGACGACCGCCCGCCCCGGGAGCCGGGGCGGGCGGTCGTCGTTGTCGGGCGTCGGCGGTCACCTTCGCGGCTGGTCCGCCGCCGGTCGGCGGGTCAGAGGCAGGCCTGGCTCAGCGCGTTGACGGCGTCGAGCTTGTTCTGGGCCCAGGCGGTGATGCTGCTCGGGCTAACGTCGGGCACGGTCAGTTCGTTGACCTTGGTCGCCATGTCGTTGATGGCGTCGCGGACGGCCTGGTCGGCCGTCTTCGCGCTGAGCGCGGTCAGGTCCTCCGCGGTCTTCTTGGCCTCGTCCGCTGTCTTCGACACGTCCTGCGTGCTGGGCGTGAAGTTGGCCAGCTTCAGCGCCTCCAGGCACACGCTGGTCTTGTCGGCCGCGTTGCTCGCCGCGCCGGTCGCCTCGCGCACGGTGTCGCACGCGGTCAGGCCGCCGAGCAGGGCGGCCGCGGCCAGGGTGGTCGCCAGCCGGGATCGCATCATGCCCCCATCGGGTGAGAGGTCAGGTCGACGACAGCGTATCCGTTTTGCCCGGACCTCAGCCCGAAACGAACGCACTGCCCGCGGGCTGCGTCCCCTCCGGCTTGGCCAGGCAGAACAGGTGCGCCTTGCTCTGCCCCCGCGCCTTGACCGGCAGCGGCTCGATGTCCCAGCCCCCGGTGTCCTTGCCCGGCTTGGTGCGCGCGGCCATGGACTCCTTCGAGCACGCCCGCCGCACCTCGGGCAGGGCGGCCATCTCCGTCAGCGTCATCTCGGCCTCCGAGTCGGGTAGCAGCGTGCCCGCGAACGCCTGCCAGTTGTGCTTCGCGTCGCAGTCCATCGGGGTGGCCCGGACGTCGAGGTCGGCGATGTTGACGATGCCGCCGAAGCACTTGTCGACCGCGCAGAGGCCGTGAGCGTCGCTGTCGGCGCAGTTCGCCAACCCCGCAGGTATGGCCGGTGCGGTGCTGCTCGCAGTCGTAGTAGTGGGGGAGTTCGCCCCACCACCTTGTGCCTTCCCATGCCCGAACAGCCCTCGACCGAAGAACCCGGCAGCGACCAAGACAGGCACCGCAACCACGGCTACCGCTATCCGTGCCGTCTTAGCCCTGTCCGTCGCAACACGCGGCATAGGCCGAATCGGACGAAGACCACTGAGTTCGTCCCGTAGTTGCGCCGCGGTGCTAGTACGCCTCGCGGCGTCCGGATGCAGTGCGTTCAAGAGGGCCGCGTTGAGCGCGTTGGGCGCGTTCGGGACGGGTTGGACGGGGGCGCGAAGTGCCGTGATCAGGCTGTCGAGGGACTGGGCGGGCCAGGGGATGTCTCGTGGGCGTGACCCGGAGGCGAGGGTGTAGATCGTGGCGGCGAGGGAGTAGATGTCCCCGGCGGCGGTTGGTGCAGCTTGCGCGAAAACCTCGGGAGCGGCGTAGTAGGGACTAAGCGCACCTACGGTGACCGTGCTCTCGGCATGGGCGTCAAGGATCGCGGCGAGCCCGAAGTCCGCCAACTTCACCGCGCCGAACGAGTTGACCAGGATGTTCGCCGGCTTGATGTCCCGGTGCAGGATGCCGACCTGGTGGGCGTGCGCGAGTGCGTCGGCCAGCTTCGCCCCCATCTCGACAACCTCGTCGAACGGGAGCGGCCCGCGCTGGCTGAGCACATCGGACAGCGAGCCGCCGGTGCAGAGTTCCATGACGATGTAGGGCCTGCCGTCGGCCGTGACCCCGGCGTCGTACACGTTGACCACATTGGGATGCCCCGACAACCGCGCCGCGGCCCGCGCCTCGCGCAAGAACCGATCCCGATCCCGGTCGGTCTGCAACACCCGGTTGTCCACCTTGACGGCGACATCGCGGTGCAGCCGGTCCTGCCGGGCGAGGAAGACCGTGCCGAACCCGCCCTGGCCGAGGGGACCGGCCAGGCTGAGCCCCGCGATCTGCGGTGGAGAAGGCACATCACGCACGCGTGGAATCTACTTCCCCGCCCCCACGAGGCAGACTCTCCCTGCCCTGCCCTGCCCTGCCCTGCCCTGCCCTGCCCTGCCCTGCCCTGCCCTGCCCTGCCCTGCCCTGCCCTGCCCTGCCCTGCCCTCGTCACCCCTGCTTGGCCGCCGCCTTCGCCGCCTTCTTGGTCGCCCGAACCTCCGCCAGAGTCTCCGCACTGGTCACATCAGCCACGGACTTGCGCGAGTCGACCACCCCGTAATCCCCAGCCGCCTCCCGCCACCCCACAGGCACAACCCCCAACTGCTTCCCCAACAACGCCAAAAAGATCTTCGCCTTCTGCTCCCCATACCCGGGAAGCCCCTTGAGCCGCTTGAGCACCTCCTTACCATCCGGCTCCCCACGCTCCCAAATCGCCGAGACATCTCCGTCGTACTCGGCCACCAGGTACTGACAAAGCACCTGCACCCGCTTCCCCATCGACGCCCCGTACCGGTGAATCGCAGGCGGGGTGGTCGACAAGGCCACCCACTCATCGGGGTCATACTCCGCCACAACATTCACATCCAACGAGTTCCCGAGCCGGGTGTAGAGCTTGAAGGGCCCGTTGAACGCCACCTCCATAGGAATCTGCTGGTCGAGCAGCATGCCGATCAAGAGGGCAAGTGGGCTCTCGGACAGCAGGGCGTCCGCGTCGGGGTTCTGCGCGATACAGATCTTCGGCGTCATGGGGTCATCGTGGCACGGGGGCCTGGTCGGGGCGGCGATGGTGGGATCGCGGCTCTCTTGTGGTCAGGGGGTTTCCAAAGACCGGGCTTCCTCGACCCAGGACCGGAGTTGGGGCGGGTCCAGGACCGTCGTCTCGTCCAGTTTCATCGACGCCATCTGCTGGCTGCCGCTCCCCGCCAACAACTCGGTGGGGTCGGTGAGGGATTGGCCCTTCCAGAAGCCCAGGGTGACGTGCTTCGTGTAGGCCTTCACGAAGCACACCGGGGTCTTGCCCGGGGTTTCGCCGAGGCTCCAGACGGGGTGGCCGTGCCACATGGCGGCCGGCGTGGGGAAGGTGGCGTCGATGGCCCCGACCAGCGACTCCGTCAGGGGGCGGAGGGTGGTGGGAACGTTGGCGACGTACTCGGCGACGGTGGGCTTCGGCATGCGGCGGGTCCTCTCGGGTGTGGCTGGTGGCAGTACGTCGGTTGGGGGATGCGACAGGGAATGGGTCCATTCCCTGTCAGGTATCTTCTTCGACGTGTGGGTGGAACTACCCCACCGACTGAGGAGTGACGAATGCGCTACCTGATGATGTCCAAGGACTCCGGCGACAGCACCCCGGACGAGAAGCTGTTCGCCGACATGGCCGCGTTCGTCGAGGAGTTGAGTGCGGCGGGGGTGCTCCTGGCCACCGGGGGGCTCGGGCCGGACGGGATCCGGGTGTCGTCCAAGGGGGACGAGATCACCGTGACCGACGGGCCGTTCGCCGAGGCCAAGGAGGCCGTCGCCGGGTTCGCGCTGGTCGAGGTGCGGTCCAAGGAGGAAGCCATCGAGCTCACCCGGCGGTTCCGCAAGATCGTCGGTGACGGGGAGAGCGTCATCCAGCAGGTCTTCGGTCCGTGACCGACGTCCGGCGGGCGGTCGACGCCGTCTTCAAACTGGAGGCGGCGCGGCTGGTCGCCGGGTTGACGCGGCTCGTGCGCGACGTCGGCCTGGCCGAGGAGTTGGCCCAGGACGCCCTTGTCGCGGCCATGGAACAGTGGCCCGGGTCGGGCGTCCCGGACAACCCGGGCGCCTGGCTCATGGCCGTCGCCAAGCGGCGGGCGGTGGACCACATCCGGCGCGCGGAGACGCTGGACCGCAAACGAGCGGAGTTGGCGAGGGAGGTCCGGGAGGAAGACGCGGCGCAGGACAAGGACGACGTCCTGCGGCTGATGTTCCTGTCCTGCCACCCGGTTCTCCCGACCCCCGCCCGTGTCGCCCTGACCCTGCGCCTGCTCGGTGGGCTCACCGCCGCGGAGATCGCGCGGGCGTTCCTCGTCACCGAAGCCGTCATCACCCGCCGGATCGCCGAGGCCAAGCGGGCCTTGGCCGAGGTGCCGTTCGACCTGCCCGAGCCCGACGCCATGGCCGCGCGCCTGTCGTCGGTACTGGAGGCGGTCTACCTCATCTTCAACGAGGGCTACTCCGCGACCTCCGGCGACGACCTGCAACGCCCCGCGCTGTGCCAGGAAGCCTTGCGGTTGGGGCGTTTGCTGGCCGAACTGGCCCCGCAAGAGTCCGAAGTGCACGGTCTTGTCGCGCTCATGGAGATCCAGGCGTCGCGCACCGCCGCCCGGACCGGGCCGGACGGTGAACCCGTGCAGCTCCACGAGCAGAACCGCGGCCGCTGGGACCGACTGCTCATCCACCGCGGCTTCACGGCGATGCTTCGCGCTCGCCAAATCGGCGGCCCACCCGGCCCGTACGTCCTGCAGGCCGCCATCGCCGTCTGCCACGCCCAGGCCCGCAGCGCCGACGACACCGACTGGCCGCGCATCGCCGCCCTGTACGCGGCGCTGGTCCGCGTCCTCCCGACCGCGGTCGTCCGCCTCAACCAGGCCGTCGCCGTCGGCATGGCGCACGGCCCCGAAGCCGGACTCGCGCTGACCGACGCCATCTCCCTGCCCGACTACCACCTGCTCCCGGCCGTCCGCGGCGATCTCCTCCTCCGCCTCGGCCGCGAAACACAGGCGCGCCTAGAGTTCGAGCGCGCCGCCAACCTCACCACCAACGCCGCCGAACGCGCCTTCCTCCTCCGTCGCGCCGACGCGATCGTCCCCACCCCGACCACGCGCACCCTCGGCCAAGCCTGCGCCGACTTCCTCGCCCGCGAAGACCTGGGCCCCTCGACGATCCGCTCCTACGCCCAAACCCTGCGTCGCCTCTGCCGATCGCTCGGCGACAACAAACCTCTCGACGCCACAACGGCGACCGACATCGCCACAGTCTTCAACTCCACATGGGACAAAGCGGCCCCCAAGACCTGGAACCGCCACCTCTCCGCGGTCCGGACCTTCGCCAAGTGGTCCTCATTGGACAGTCTAGACGGCGAACTGGAACGTCGTCCCGAGACCAGCGAACCGGCCAAACCCGCCCCGCTGCAAGGAATCTGGGAACTCCCCGACGTCCCACTACGCGAACAGACCCTCTGGCGCCTGCTCCACGAGTCCGAAGCCAAGGTCACCACCGTCCTCGCCATCAACATCGAGCACCTGGACCTCGCCGACCGCCGCGCCCGCGTCCGCGGCACCTGGGTCACCTGGCGCTCCGGCACCGCCGCGCTCCTGCCCGCCCTGGTCGCCGACCGCCCCTCCGGCCCGCTCTTCCTCAGCGACCGCCGCCCCGGTCCCGCCCGCACCCCGTCCCCGGACGACCTCTGCCCCCACACCGGCCGCCGCCGCCTCTCCTACGAACGCGCCGAATACCTCTTCAAACAGGCCACCCGCGCCCTCGACCCCGACGGCTACACCCTCCGCGGCCTCAGAACCGGCTGACCACGTCGTCCACCGGTCGAAGGCTTTGACCGGCGACAGGTAGAACAACAGGTGCCCAGCAGCGGAATAATCGTAAGCAGGCGAGAAATATAGCTGCGTCTGGTGTTCCGGTGGCAAACAACATAATGAGCGGAGGCATGCGTAATGGCATCTGCGACCAAAAGCTTTTGATCACTCCCGGCATGCCGCCAATCGAGTGAAGAATCCCGGAGGCAGTTCCGGTCGGCGGCCTCGTTGTGACAAGTATTGTGCATTGTCATCGCGCTGGTTGGCTTGTATGGGGCTACAGGGACTGCGCAATGTTGCGGAAGCGGGTCTTCAGCAGCTCTTCACGGATGCCTTTGCCGAACAGAACAAGCGTTTTGACCAGACCCTCAGCAGACTGGAAAGCAACGATGCAGAGGCGGCGACGCTCCTTCGTGAGCTGCGAGCGGAGATCGAGCAACTGCGAAGCGGTGGACGAGCGGTAGACTTCGATGCCGCTGCCATGTTGAGTGAAGCCTCGCGCAAGCTCGCTGGCCTGCCGGACTATGCGCCGATGCTCAACAAAGCCGCACACAAGCTTAGTGGCCTTGAAGGGCTAGTTGTGGCCCTTGGGAAGGTTGTGCGAAAGTTGCCCGATAGGTAGCCCGGATTCATTGGCAACGTTGGCCCTGTACGCATTTCACCGGCCTGACTGCCCACACCTCGTCAGAGTGGACGCGGGTGGTGACTTCGCCGTGCTGGGTCCCGGTTGCCGGACTCGGGCGGCCGGCGCACGCTGCGGTGTGACGGCGAACGGGAGAGGGCCCATGGCGATCTGCGACACCTGCGGCAACGACTACTGGATGTCCTTCGAGGTCCGCACGGTCAGCGGCCAAGTGCACACCTTCGACAGCATCGAGTGCGCCGCCGCCCGGCTCGCGCCCATTTGCGAGCACTGCTCGTGCCGGGTGCTCGGGCACGGCGTCGAGGTCGAGGGCCGCTTCTTCTGCTGCGCCCACTGCGCCCGCCAGGGCGCCGAGCTCGGCAGCCAGATCCGGGACGCCGTCGGGGCGCACCCCGGCTGAGTCAGCCCTGCCCCCACCACGTCAGCGGCACGTCCCGCAGCATCGGCAGCGCGCCCGTGTTGCGCAGGGCGATCAGCGACATCCACACGGCCACCACCGTCAGCAGCGGGCCGACGAAGGCCATCTCCACCCGGCCGCCGGTGCGCATCCGGAACACCTTCGGCGGGGCGACCGGGTACCAGGTCTTCCACGCGATCGGGACCGGCCACAGGATCGGGCAGCCCTGCTCGGTGATCGCGTCGCCCAGGTAGTGCGCGACGCAGCCGATGCCGACGGCCAGGCCGCAGGCGGCGGCGTTCGCGTCGGTCTGGTCCGTCCACTTGAGGCACGCGTAGGTGAGCAGAAGCGCCGTGCCGGTGATCCACAGGGCGTCGTTGCGGGGGCACCACTTGTGCATGATCCCGCGCACCGCCAGGCCGCAGAAGAAGAACATCAGCACCGGCAGCGCCCACGACCGGCTGGTCTGGATGATCGCGGTGGTGACGACCGTGGCCAACACCGCGAAGAACAGCGTGTGGGTCAGGCCGCGGTGGCCGCCGTCGCGGTTGGAGTCGCGCTTGGTGCGGGTCAGCCGGTAGACGCCGTGGCTGATCGTGTTGATCAGCTTGGACCCGGCCTGGCTGACCGGGCCGAACGTCGACGACACGGTCGACTCCGGGTGGTCCAGGTCCGGCAGCAGCGCCGCGCCCGCGGCCAGGACCGCGCCGACCAGCCACCCCTTGGTGGACAGCTGGCCCAGGGCGTTGTCGGGGGTCAGCGCGGTCACCGTGGCCCAGGCCGTCAGGCCGCTCATCGCGTGCGTGGGTCCGGTGGACACCGGCCGACCCCCTCCTAAATCGGGAGCCCCGGCGGCCCGGCGCGCCTAGGATTCGGCTGGTGCCGACCCCCGAGTTGCCGCTGACCACCAGCAGGCTCGTGCTGCGCCCGTTCGTCCCGGAGGACGCGGAGGCGCTGTACAAGATCCAGTCCCGGGAGGATGTCACGAAGTACCTCTACTGGGGCCCGCGAACGCGGGAAGAAGTACGGCAAGTCGTGGCCGACCGTATGACGTTCACCACCCTGAACGACGTCGGTGACCGGATCGTGCTGGCGGTGCAGCTGCGCGCGACGGGGGAGCTGCTCGGCGACGTCAACCTCGGCCTGGTCAGCGCCGAGCACCGCACGGGCGAGATCGGCTACATCTTCCACCCCGACCACCACGGCCACGGGTACGCCAACGAGGCCGCCCTCGAGATCCTGCGCGTGGGCTTCGAGGTCATCGGCCTGCACCGGATCGTCGCCCGCCTGGACGCGGACAACACCGCGTCGGCCAACCTCGCCGAGCGGCTGGGCATGCGCAAGGAAGCCCACTTCCGCAAGAACGAGTTCGTCCAGGGCCGCTGGGCCGACGAGGCCGTCTACGCCCTGCTCGCCGAAGAGTGGAAAGCGCGGTAACTGTGACATCGCCGCGGCTTCGCCTCGGCGGTGAGATCGCCTTTGAGCCGATCTCTTCCCTCGCGGTTCACGCGGCCCGAGGGGCCGCGTGAACCGCTCAGTCCAGAGACCGGCGCGATCTCGCGGTGCGGGCCGACTCGGCCGGTGAGCCGGCCCGGGAGGCGGGGCCGTCAACCGTAGGGGCGGCGGGGGCCAGGTTGTTGAGCGGGAATGGGGATTTCACAGTTCTAAGGCGCGGAAGCGTTCGTGGGCGGCTTGGCGGCTCACGCCCAGCGCCGAGCCGACGTCGGTCCACGACGCGCCGCGGTGGCGGGCGGCCTGAACCGCCTTGGTGGTCAGGGGGCGGTGCCACTTCTCCACCTCGGCCAGCAGCTTCAAGGCGGCCTCGGGTCGGGTCGTGATCATCTCCTCCACCTGTTCGCGCAGGACATCGGACTTCACCACCAGCCAGTTCGGCGGCTGGCTCTCCACCGCCGGGAAGGCGTGGTCGCGCAGCCAGTGGGTGGTGGCGTCCTCGGTAGTGGGGAAGTAGCGGTCCGCGGCCCAGCCGCAGTCGCAGATCGGGCGCAGGTCCACCACGCTGAGGCGGTGGCCGGGGAACTCCTCGGCGAAGTCGTCGAACATGGCTGTCAAGATACCTTGACAGCCTACGATCCCGCCCCGGGTGACCGTGCCCACAAGCGGCGGGTGGGCAGCTACCAGTACGCTTGTACCGTTTGCGAGGCGTTGAAGGCGAGAGGAGCACCGCGGCTCATGTCCAAGATCAAGGTCCAGGGGAAGGTCGTCGAACTCGACGGCGACGAGATGACCCGGATCATCTGGCAGTTCATCAAGGACAAGCTGATCCACCCCTACCTGGACGTGGACCTGGAGTACTACGACCTGGGCATCGAGCACCGCGACGCCACCGACGACCAGGTGACGATCGACGCCGCCAACGCCATCAAGCAGCACGGCGTCGGCGTCAAGTGCGCCACCATCACCCCGGACGAGGCCCGGGTCGAGGAGTTCGGCCTCAAGAAGATGTGGGTCTCGCCCAACGGCACGATCCGCAACATCCTCGGCGGCGTGGTCTTCCGCGAGCCGATCATCATCTCGAACATCCCGCGGCTGGTGCCGGGCTGGACCAAGCCGATCATCATCGGCCGCCACGCCCACGGCGACCAGTACAAGGCCACCAACTTCAAGGTCCCCGGCGCCGGTGAGCTGACCATCACCTTCACGCCCGCGGACGGCTCCGAGCCCGTCAAGCACGTGGTGGCCAACTACGGCCCCGACGGCGGCGTGGCCATGGGCATGTACAACTTCACCAAGTCCATCGAGGACTTCGCGCGCGCGTCCTTCTCCTACGGCCTGCAGCGCAACTACCCGGTGTACATGTCCACGAAGAACACCATCCTCAAGGCGTACGACGGCGCCTTCAAGGACATCTTCCAGGCGATCTTCGACGCCGAGTTCAAGGCCGAGTTCGACGCCAAGGGCCTCACCTACGAGCACCGCCTCATCGACGACATGGTCGCCGCGGCCATGAAGTGGGAGGGCGGCTACGTCTGGGCCTGCAAGAACTACGACGGCGACGTCCAGTCCGACACCGTCGCGCAGGGCTTCGGCTCGCTCGGCCTGATGACCTCCGTGCTGTCCACCCCGGACGGCCGCACCGTCGAGGCCGAGGCCGCGCACGGCACCGTGACCCGGCACTACCGCCAGCACCAGGCGTGCAAGCCGACCTCCACCAACCCGATCGCCTCGATCTACGCGTGGACCCGCGGCCTGGCCCACCGGGGCAAGCTGGACAGCACCCCCGAGGTCACCGGCTTCGCCGAGACCCTGGAGCGGGTCGTCATCGAGACCGTCGAGAGCGGCAAGATGACCAAGGACCTGGCGCTGCTGGTCGGCAAGGACCAGGCGTGGCAGACCACCGAGGACTTCCTCGGCACCCTGGACGAGAACCTGCAGAAGAAGATGGCGGGCTGACGCCCTCTTCCCGCACCGGGCCCCCGCCGACCAGCGGGGGCCCGGTCTCGTTCGTGACCCTGCGTGCCCGGCGTTGGCCCCTGCGGGTGGTTCGGCGGACCGGTACTGGCGCGGGTGGGGTCCGGTGCGCCACCGTGGGGATGACGATCTGCGTTGGAACCGGTCTAGGAGCGTCTGTCGTGCTGTTGCCGAAGCGGGCCATGATGGTGGGTGGCGCGATCGTGGGCCTCGCGGTGATCTACTCGATGAGCGTGGACCCGCCGAACAGCGCGACCACGCCGACCAGCAGCGATGCCAAGTGCCGGATGGCGGTCACCGCCGACGTGCTCAACGTGCGCTCCGCGCCGGAGCCGAACGCCGAGATCGTCGGCAAGTACAAGACCGGCGCCGAGTCGGACGCGGAGAACGTCGTGCAGAACGGCTTCCGCAAGCTCGGCGAGAACCGCTGGGCGTCGGCCGAGTTCCTCAAGCCCCTCCAGGGCCGCAACTGTGGTTGATTCCTCCCAACCCCCTCATCCCCACCCGGCATCGTCCCCGACCGGGCGAGCGAACGGCGAAACCCGGTAGCCCCTTAGGCTGGCGCGGTGCTGACCGTGTCGACCGTGAACGTCAACGGCCTGCGGGCCGCGGCCAAGAAGGGCTTCCTGGAGTGGCTGGCGGCCACCGAGGCCGACGTCGTCTGCCTGCAGGAAGTGCGTGCGGCCACCGATGAGCTGCCCCCGGAGGCGGGCGCCCCGGATGGCTGGTTCGCCACCCACGCCGAGTCCACCCTGTTCCGCGGCCGCAACGGCGTCGCCGTCTACTCGCGGACCCGGCCCACCGCCACCCGCGTC
Organism: Actinokineospora auranticolor; assembly: GCF_041897805.1. Lineage (GTDB taxonomy): Bacteria > Actinomycetota > Actinomycetes > Mycobacteriales > Pseudonocardiaceae > Actinokineospora > Actinokineospora auranticolor. The sequence goes on along the minus strand of NZ_CP154825.1, from coordinate 7,696,580 downwards.
GGGTTCGGCGTGCCGGAGTTCGAGGCCAGCGGGCGGTACGTGGAGGCGTGGTTCCCGGGTCTGGTGGTGGCCAGCGTCTACCTGCCCAGCGGCGAGGTCGGCACGCTGCGGCAGGACCAGAAGGAGCGGTTCATGGAGACGTTCCTGCCGTACCTGGTCGAACTGCGGGCCAAGGCCGCCGCGAGCGGCTGCGAGGTCCTGGTCTGCGGCGACTGGAACATCGCGCACCAGGAGATCGACCTGAAGGCGTGGAAGGCCAACCGCAAGAACGCGGGCTTCACCCCCGGCGAGCGGGCGTGGCTGGGCCGCGTCTTCGACGAAGCGGGCTACCGCGACGTCCTGCGCGGCCTGCACCCGGACGGCCCGGGGCCGTACACGTGGTGGTCGTACCGGGGGAAGGCCTTCGACAACGACTCGGGGTGGCGGATCGACCTCCAGGTCGCCACCCCCGGCCTGGCCCTGCGCGCCACCTCGGCCGTCGTGGAGCGGCCGGAGAGCTACGACGCCCGCTGGACCGACCACGCCCCCATGACCGCCACCTACGACGTCTCGCGGGGCTGAGACCAGGCACAACCGTGACCAGGAGGTGACGAGGTGCACGAGATCATCATCGCCAACCTGCCCGAGATCGAAGAGCTGTGCAGGCGACACGGCGTCCGCCGTCTCGATGTGTTCGGGTCGGCAGTCGGAGATTCGTTCGACCCCACGTCTAGCGACGTGGACACCCTCGTGGACTTCGACGCGCCGCCCGGGTTCGACCACTTCGGCAGCTATTTCGCGTTGAAGGAGGGGGTGGAGCGGCTTTTCGGGCGTTCCGTCGACCTCGTGAGCGGTTCCGCCATCCGCAACCCGTACTTCCGGCAGCAGGTCATGGAGACCGGGGAGCTGCTCTATGCGGCGTGAACCGCGCGCGTACGTCCGGGACGCGCTGCGCGCCGCTGAGCTGCTGGATGAGTTCACCACGGGCAAGTCACGGACCGTGGGGGCGGGGTGACCGGTCGTCACCCACTTGCTCAACACCGCCCCGTCTCACTCGGACCGGTGAATCAGACCGACAGTGGTATCCCCCGTGTGGGTGGTAGCAGGCCCTTGGGGTTTCGACCTGCGCCTTCGCGGTGATCCACTACCCCGTGACGTGGCGCACCCGAGCAGGGGGATACGCTCCCCCGGCACCGGCCCCGGCGACGAACTCGCCCGCGGTCGGTTCGGCGTTCGGGGGCAGGGCCGGTAGTGCTTAGTCCAATCGAAGGACGGTAGAGCAGTGTCGAGCGGTGTCGTGTCGTGAAGGACCGAATAGCGCGGGGCTCGCGCCTCGCGGTGTCCCTGCTGGGGACCGCGGGCTTCCTGGTCGCTACGGCCGGGGTCGCGTCGGCGGACGCCGGCACGGTGGAGAGCTCCATCCCGTTCGAGGTGGCGGGCCCGGTGGGCACCCTCGCGGTGATCTTCGGTGCCGGGGGGCTCATCGTGGGCCTGATCCGCCGCCGCCGCCGGGTGGCCGTGGCCCCCGCCAACCTCCCGATCGCGCCGGTCGAGACCGAGGAGCCGCCCCAGGTCGTGGGCGCCCTCAAGCTCCCGGCGCCGCGTCGCTCGCAGGCCGACAACCCCGCCTGACCAGCGCAGACAAACCACGCGACAGGCCCCCGCCGAACGAATCGGCGGGGGCCTGTCGGCTGCGTGACCGCTACCGGACCGCGTCCAGCGCGTCGATCAGGCCCGCGCCGTAGAAGCCGCGGCCCGAGGCGCCGCCCTCGCACTTGGCCTTCCACGCACCGGTGCCGTCCGGGTCGTAGTCGCCACCGGCCGGGCACGCCAGCCGGTCGGCGTCGTGCTGCAGCTCGTCGACGACCCGGTCCGCCGACCAGTTGCGGTGCGTCGAGCGGATCAGCGCGACCACGCCCGCCGCGTGCGGGGACGCCATCGACGTGCCCTGCTTGTAGCCCCACGCCCCGCCGACGACCGTCGACAGGATCCGGCCGTTCGCGTCCGGGGTGCCCGGGACCTGCATGCGGTCACCGCCGGGGGCGGCCACCTCGGTCTCGGTGCGGCCGTAGTTGGAGTAGTACGACTTCAGGTTGTTCACACCGGTCGCCGACACACCCACCACACCGTGCGTCTCGGCCGGGATGTTCACGCACTCCGGGCCGGTCTCGCGGGTCGTCGGGGTGCCGTTGTTCGGGCTGCCCGAGTCGGTGATGTTGTGCGACAGGTCCCAGTTGCTGTTGCCCAGCGCCGCCACGTTCACCACGCCGCGCCGGTCGGAGTAGTCGATCGCGCGGGTCACCGCGGTCACCACGGCGCGCTGGTCGGCGTCGTTGCGGCACCACAGGAACCACGGGTCGATGAAGTACGAGTTGTTCGTGACCTTCACGCCGTGCTCGGCCGCCCACACGAAGCCGCAGATCGCGTACTCCGGGTAGATGAACTGGTCGTCGTCCACGACCTTGATCGAGGCCAGCTTCACGTTCGGGGCCACGCCCACCACGCCGACGCCGTTCTTGGCCGCGGCGATGATGCCCGCGACGTGCGTGCCGTGGTCGCTGGTGGTCGGCGCCCACGCGGCCGGGGACGTGTTCGGCACGCCCTGGTCGGTGCAGCCGACCGAGCGGGACGCGTCGATGTTCGGGGCCAGGTCGGGGTGGGTGGCCTCGATGCCGGAGTCGAGCACGCCGACCACGACGTCGCGGCTGCCGCCGGAGATGCTGTGCGCCTTGTCGGCCTTGATCGCCGCGAGGTTCCACTGGTTGACGCTGAGCGGGTCGCCCGGGTCGGACGGGACGCCCTTGCCGCCGTTGGTGACCACGGACTCGGTGGCCTCCAGCGACCGCGCGCTGTCGGCCGACGCGGCGATGCGCGCGGTGGTCGGCTCGGGCGTGACCAGCTCGGCCAGGTTGCGGGTCGCGCCCGCGCCCTGCACGCCGCGCTTGGTGCGCACGACCTTGGCGAAGTCGGCCTTGTCCGAGGACGCGACCACGACGCCGATCTGCGGCCAGCTCTTGACCACGGTGCCGCCCGAGTCGCGGACCGCCTTCTCGACCGCGGATAAACCGCGGCCCTCGTCGCCGAGGACGACGAAGTGCGCGGCCCCGGCCGCGGAAACCTGCGCGGGTGCCGCGGTCGCCTGGCCCGCCGCGGTCGCCACGCTCGCGGCCGCGGCGATCACCACCGCGGCGGCGAGCAGGCGGGCACGGGATCGTCTGTGCACTACAACCCTCCAGATGTGACTGTGGTGTCGGATCCGCGCCGGTCAGACGCCGTCGGATCCGATTGCGGAGAACCTGTCACCTCGGGCACCGGGCGGGCAATCCGCCATAAGGTCCAGCTCACCCAGCGGGGAACCGCCTCGACAGGGCTGCCAGGATGGTGGTGTGTCGACCGAGCCAACGAACCCGGTACCCGAGCGCAAGCCGCGCGTGCTGTCGGGGATCCAGCCCACGGCGGACTCCTTCCACCTCGGCAACTACCTCGGCGCGGTCCGCCAGTGGGTGGCCCTGCAGGACACCCACGACGCGTTCTACTTCCTGGCCGACCTGCACGCGATCACCGTCGAGCACGACCCGAAGCTGCTGCGCAAGCGCACCCGGGTGTCGGCGGCGCAGCTGCTGGCGCTGGGGCTCGACCCGGCGCGCACCACGCTGTTCGCGCAGAGCCAGGTCCACCAGCACGCCGAGCTGGGCTGGGTCATGCAGTGCCTGACCGGCTTCGGCGAGGCCAGCCGGATGACCCAGTTCAAGGACAAGTCGGCCAAGCAGGCGCTGGTCAGCGTCGGCCTGTTCACCTACCCGATCCTGCAGGCGGCGGACATCCTGCTGTACCGGCCGCAGTACGTGCCGGTCGGCGAGGACCAGCGCCAGCACCTGGAGCTGACCAGGGACCTGGCGCAGCGGTTCAACTCGCGGTTCGGCAAGACGTTCCAGCCGCCGGAGCCGTACATCCTCAAGGACACGGCCAAGATCTACGACCTGCAGGAACCAGGCGCGAAGATGAGCAAGTCCGCGTCCAGCCCGTCCGGCATCATCGAGTTGCTCGACGACCCGAAGATCTCGGCGAAGAAGATCCGCTCGGCGGTCACCGACACCGGCCGGGAGGTCGTCTACGACCCGGAGAACAAGCCGGGCGTGAGCAACCTGCTGAGCATCTACTCGTCGCTGACCGACCGCACTGTCGAGCAGTTGCAGGCCGACTACGACGGCAAGGGCTACGGGGACCTGAAGAAGGACCTGGGCGAGGTCGTCGCCGACTTCGTCACCCCGGTCCGCGACCAGGTGAAGTCCTACCTGGACGACCCGGCCGAACTGGACAAGATCCTGCACGCGGGCGCCGAACGAGCCCGTGAGGTCGCGGCGGCGACGCTGTCGCGCGTTTACGAGAAGGCGGGCTTCCTGGCCTGAAAATCGTCCGGCGTGGCGGTTTTGCCCGTTCTGTAGTGGTGTCGTGTCGAACCACTCGACCGGCGAACGAGGCCGTCGCGCCGGCGGGTCTGAACCTCGTCGGGTCCCCACCCGCGACAGCTGATCGCGGGTGGGGCTCGTCTCAGGCGTACGTGAGTGTCCAGTCGGTGCCGTTGAAGGTGGCGTGCGCGTTCGTCTTGCCGTTGGGGAAGGTCAGGCGCACCGGGGCGGTGACGTCGTTGTCGTCGACCACGGCGCCCGCGGCGTAGCGGGCCATCCCCAGCCAGTACGACGGGTGCGGGTCGAAGACCAGGTCGACGCCCGGTTCGGTGGGCGCGACGAAGGTGGCGGCCCCGTCCATGCCGATGCCGACGCAGCCGCGCCGGTACGCGCCCGCCCCGGGCAGGGTCTCGTCCTGGAGCACGGCCAGCACGCCCGGCGGGTGCGCGCCCGGTTCGCGGCGGAACCCGAAGCCGCCCTCGTAGACCAGCCGGGCGACGTTGTAGCGGTCCAATCTCGCGTCGAGGACGGTGCCCGCCCCGTAGTCGACGCCCGCGTGCAGGTTGCCCTGCCTGCCCCAGACGAAGCTGTAGCGCAGTGTCCACTCCAACGCGACTGTCGTACCCGGCCGGGACAGCCGCGCCAGCCAGGCCAACCGGACGGCGCTGTCCGGCAGGGACGGCGAGTCCTGGTACAGGACGGCGTTGTGACCGTCCACAGTGGAGTTGTTGGTCACCGTCACGGTGTGCTGGGCGCCCAGCGAGGGAACCAGGTCGGCGACGTCGACGCCCTGGGTTGTCAGTGTCATCAGGTCGGTCCTCGGGTGGTAGTCGGAAAACGCGGATTCCGCCGACGCTAGGTCCCCGGGTGGTCCCGGGTGAATCTTGATCACCCGTTCTTCACGAAAGGTGCCCCGATCGGGGCAGTGCCCGGTCCGAATGCCGCCGGGGAGTATCGTTGAAGATCTTTCGCGTTGCGTGCGGACCCCCGGCCGCTAGAGTGGTGGCGGTGACGGAGAACGAGTCGAAACTCGCCCGCCTGCGGCGCCGCCGCCCCGGCATCGACCACCTCATCCGGTCGTTCGACGCGTTCACCGAGCGCTACGGCAACCACTTCGCGGCGTCGATCACGTACTTCAGCGTGCTGTCGCTGTTCCCGCTGCTGCTGATCGGCGTCTCCGTGCTCGGCTTCGTCCTCGCCGACCAGCCCGACACCCTCCGCGAGCTGCAGGCCAGCGTCATCGGCGCGGCCCCGACCAGCCTGCGCGGGCTGCTGTGGGACCTGGTCAACGCGGCGGTGGAGGAGCGCGGCAAGGTCGGGGTCATCGGCCTCGTCACCGCCGCCGTCACCGGGCTCGGCTGGATGAGCAACCTGCGCGACGCGCTGACCGCCCAGTGGGGGCAGAAGCCGGTGCAGCAGGCGTTCCTGCGGGGCATCGTCGTCGACCTGCTGTCGCTGGTCGGGCTGGGGATGGCCATCGCGGTGTCCTTCGCGCTCAGCGCCGTCGGCAGCGGCCTCGCCGACACCCTGCTCGACGCGATCGGCCTCGGCGGCTACGGCTGGGCGAAGGTCCTGCTGGTCGTGGTCACCACGCTGCTGTCGGTCAGCGCCAACTGGCTGGTGTTCCTCTGGGTGATCTCGCGGCTGCCCCGGACCCCGGTGAGCGTCAAGAGCGCGGTCCGCGGCGCCCTCGCCGCGGCGGTGGGCTTCGAGGCGCTGAAGGCGGTCGGCGCCGTCTACCTGAACACGGTCCTCGGCGGTCCGCTCGGCAGCCTGGTCGGACCGGTCGTCGGTCTCCTGGTCTTCGCCAACCTGGTGGCCCGCTTCCTGCTGTTCATCACCGCGTGGACCGCCACGGCCCGCGAGAACATCATCGAGGAGCCCACCCCGGTGCCCGGCCCGGCGATCATCCGGCCGGTGCTGGAGGTCTCGCGCGTGCCCCGCGGCAAGGAGGCGCTGGGACTGGTCGGCGTCGGCGCGCTGCTGGGCGTGTTCCTGGGCCGCCGCAAGCGCTAGTCACCTGGCGACGACTCGCTCCGCGCGCACACCGCGTTCGGCGGGGTGTCGGCGCACGGCCGCGAGGTCCCGATGCGCACGCCGGACCAGTAGACCGGGTTGAAGCCGCGCGGACCCGAGTCCGTCCTGAGCACCCCGAAATCCGCGTGGTACCCGGTCCCGTCGGTCCGGGTACCCGCGACCTCCAGCACGAGCATGTCGGCTTGCCTGCGCTCGCCCACGATCGTGGGCGCGGTCTCCGCGGGGTGCTGCCCCGACTGCCGGGTCCCCTCGACGGTGTGCAGGCAGATCCCCGCGACATCGGCCACCGACTGGCACAGACCGGCGAGGTCGCCCGACCGCGCCAGGCGAACCGCGTCCCGCAGCACCCCCTCGGCTTCGCTCCGGCTCACCGGCGCGACGGGCGTCGGGCCGTCGTCCAAGGAGACGGCGTAGGCGGTCGCGGTGAGGCCGACCAGGAGCGCGATGGCCCACTTCGTGTGAGGGGAACGGGGTTTCACCATCTCGCGCCACCACCCGCGTCGAGGATCACGGTCACTCGACGATATCGGGAATCGGGGCGCGACCGCCGGAAAACCGGACCGCCCCCTGTCCGACGGGCAGGGGGCGGTGGATCGAGCGGGTGTCAGCCGCCCGCGGCGATGCGCCTGGCCCGGGCGGCGCGGGCGCGCTTCTGGCGGAACCAGATGCCGAACGCGACCAGGATCGCCACGGCCGCCAACGCGACCAGGGGGATGCCGTAGCTGCCGAACGCCGAGCGGTCCAGGTCGGCGGTGGAGATCGCGGCCGGGGCCGGGGTGGTCGGCGCGTTGGGGGAGTCGGTGGTGCCGGGGGTGTTGCTCAGGCCCGTGTTGGGCTTCTGCTGCACATCCGGCGCGTGGTCGACCAGCACGCCCACCGGCTTCGACTTCTCCGCGGCCAGGGCGAAGCCGTAGTCCAGGAGCTTGGCCCCCTGGTCCGACAGCGGCGCCCCCGTGGCCGTCTCACCGCGCATCATCACCACGCCGACGCGCTTGCCGCCGCGCTCCGCCGCGCCCATGTAGGTGTGCCGGGCGTCGTCGGTGAAACCGGTCTTGCCGCCGACGAAGCCCTGGTAGCGGCCCAGCAGCTTGTTGTCGTTGACGACCTTGTAGCCCGGCTTGTTCGCGTACCCGGGGAAGTCGATCGACTTCGTCGAGATCGCCTCGACGAACTCCTTGTGCTTCACCGCCGCGCGGAAGACCAGGCTCAGGTCGTAGGCCGACGAGCTCATCCCCGGCCCGTCCAGGCCCGACGGGGTGGCCGCCCGGGTGTCCAGCGCGCCCAGCTCGGCGGCCAGCGCGTTCATCTTCTCCAGCGTCGCCTGCTCGCCGCCCAGCAGCGTCGACAGCGCGTGCGCCGCGTCGTTGCCCGAGCGCATCAGCAGCGCGTGCAGCAGCAGCCGCACCGTGTACTGGCCGCCGGGGCCCATGCCGACCTTGGTGCCCTCCTGGTCGGCGTCCGCCTGCGTGCCGGTCACCACCTGCTCCGGCCGCAGCTCGCGGATCACCGCGATGGCCAGCAGCGTCTTGATCAGCGACGCGGGCCGCTCCCGGGCGTGCGGGTCCTTCGCGGCCAGCACCTCACCGGAGTCCAGGTCGGCGACGACCCACGACGCCGACGTCACGTCACCGGCGATGGCGGCCTTGGCGCCGACCGGCGACACCACCCCGCACTCGCCCATCCGGGTGCCGCCGACCGGCTCGGCAGGCACGGGCAGCGGCTTCGGCGTCGGCTCGCCCGGCTTGGGCTCCTCGGAGGTGTCCACCGGGGGCGGCGGCCGGTCGTGGTTCTGGCACTGCGCGCTGTTCTGCGTCGGCGTGCCCCCGGTGGTCTGCTGCGCCTTCCGGGGGCTCTTCGGCGCGGCCACGGCCCCCGGCGCGGCCAGCACGGCCGACGCGATCAGGGCGCACAGCGAGACGAGGAGAGCGGTCACGGTCCTGCGGGCTGCGAAGCGCACCCCCGCAGCGTAGAACGTGTCACGGTCCGGCCACGATCCGCCCTATCACCCACACGTGGGCACCGCGCCCGGGCGCTGGATACTGCCCGTGTGACGCTCAGCCGCCGGTCAGCGCTGTTCCTGCTCGCCTTCGGGCTCTGGTCCTGGGTGATCTGGCCCATGTTCCTGAAGAACGTGTGGGCCGACCCCCGCTCGTGGGACGGCGGCCCGACCGGTTTCTTCATCGTGCACGCCCTGCTGACGGCCGCCTCACTGGCGTTCGGCACCATCATCGGGGTCATCGGCTGGCGGGCCTGGAACGCTCGGAGAAGGAGCTGACGTGGAGTTCGTCCGACACTTACTGGTCTTCCTGCACCTGCTGGGCATGGGTCTGCTGCTGGGCACCCTGCTGCTGCAGCTGCGCACGCCGAACGAGCTGAACAAGGGCTGGCTGCACGGCTCGGGCCTGCAGCTGGTGACCGGTATCGCCCTCATGGCGCTCGCCCCGCTGACCGACGCCCACTACAACCACGCCAAGCTCGGCGTGAAGCTCACGGTCGTCGTGGTGATCCTGGTGCTGGCCTTCGTCTACCTGGCCAAACGCGCCTGCCCACGCTGGCTCGCCCCCACCCTCGGCGGTCTCGTGGTGCTCAACGTCGGGCTCGCGGTCTTCTGGAGCTGAGCTGCTTGTGCCGGTTGAGGCGTGGTCGGGCGAAGAGCGGGTAGCGGAGGAGTTCGGGTCGTAGTGGGGCCCAGGCGCGTAGTTGCTCGACGAGGTCCGGGTCGCCTGCTTCGGGTATGGCTTGGGCTACCTGGTGGATCTGGTCGCGGAGTCGGCGGGAGAGGCGGAGCTCGTCCGCGTCGAGCCGGTGGGCGCGGCTGAGCCGGGTGGCCTCGGCCAGGTCCGCCGGTGGCGCGGCCAGCCAGCGGCGGAGGCCGTGGTCGATCATCGGGCGGGTCTCCTCCGCGGGGAGGGGGTCGTCCGGGTACCTCTCGAAGTGCCAGGCGAGGTCGACCAGCAGGGACGCGTCGTCGCCGGGTGGGTTCACCTCGCGGTCCACCGCCTCCCGGACGAGCGCCAGGAGCCCGGGGTGCGACACCGGGGAGTCGCCCTTGCCCGCGGCGGTGAGCAACAGCGACCACCACTCGCGGCGGTCGTCGTCGCGGGGTTCGTTGCGGTCCAGCCAGGCCGGGACGTTCCCCGCGGCGGCCAGGTCCTGGGCGTGCTCGCCGAACTCCTGCTCACGGTGGTCCCGTGGAAACCGGTGCCCCCGCCGGGCGGCGGGGGTCTGGTAGGCGGTCACCATCTTCTCGACCGTGCCGAAGTACCGGGATCGCTTGTGCGTCCAGGTGATCAGGGACATGCCGGAGCTGGGTTCGTAGTACTGGCGGTGGTCATCCGCGTCGTTCCGGGTCCATTCGTAGTCGAGTTCCAGGGTGAAGCCGCGGGCGCGGATGGCGGCTGCCAGTTCGTCGAAGAGGAGTTCTGTGCGGCGGAATCGGCCGTAGTGGGCATTGAGCGCGGGGAACTTGTTCTTACCGTCGAGCCTGTTGGGGTAGGCGCCGTAGTGGGCCAGGTACCAAGTGTTGAGCGGGGGCCACCTGGTCCAGACGAACTCGGCGAGCCCGTCGTCGATGCGCATGGTGTCCCCACCGTCTTGCCTGCCCCGCCAAGTCTTGGAGATCTTCCCGGGTCCGAGGACCGCCGCCACCTCCGCCACCGTGCTGGTGTGGTCGAGGCCCAGCACGGTCCGCGTGGTCATGAGGTCGACGAAGAAGTCCAGATCGCTCACCAGGCCAGGGTCGCAGTGGGGGGTCGGTGATCGCGTGCGAGCTCGGTTACCGGCGGGTAGGGTCTGGGCATGCTCGACATCGTGCTGTTCGGGGCGACCGGCTTCACCGGCGGGCTCACCGCCGAATACCTGGCCCGGCACGCCCCGCCGACGCTGCGCTGGGCGATCGCGGGGCGGGATCGGGCCAAGTTGGCTGCGGTGCGCGACCGGCTCGGGTTGCCCGAGCTGGAACTACTCGTTGCGGACGCGGGGGACCCCGCGTCGTTGAAGGCGGTCGCGGAGTCCACGCGGGTTGTCGTGAGCACGGTTGGGCCTTACCTGACGCACGGGGAGCCGTTGGTCGCCGCGTGCGCGGAGGCGGGCACCGACTACCTCGACCTCACCGGCGAGCCCGAGTTCGTCGACCGCGTCTACCTGGGACACCACGCCCGCGCAGTGGAGACCGGCGCGCGGATCGTGCACTCCGCGGGCTTCGACTCGATCCCGTACGACCTGGGCGTGTACTTCACGGTCAAGCAGCTGCCCCGGGACGTGCCGATCACCGTCGAGGGCTTCTTCCGCGCGTCCGCCGCCATCTCGGGCGGCACCTTCCACTCCGCCGTCCTGGTCATGTCCCGCCTGCGCGAGGCGTCCAGGCTCGCGACCCAGCGCCGCCGCGCGGAGGGCAGGCCCGCCGGGCGGCGGGTGCGGGGCATGAAGGTCCGGCCCCGGCGGGTGGACGAGCTGGCGCTGTGGGGGCTGCCCGCGCCGACGATCGACCCGCTGGTCGTGCTGCGGTCCGCCCGCGCGCTGGAGTCGTACGGACCGGACTTCCGATACGGCCACTACCTGGGGATCAAGCGCTTGCCGTCGGTCGTGGGACTGGTCGGCGGGGTGGCCGCGGTGGCGGGCCTGGCGCAGGTCCCGTTCACTCGCGACTGGCTGCTGTCCCGGCGCGAGGCGGGCACCGGCCCGAGCCCCGAACAGCGCGCCAAGTCCTGGTTCAAGGTCACCTTCCTGGCCCGCGCGGGCACCGAGCGCATCACCACCGAGGTCACCGGCGGCGACCCCGGCTACGACGAGACCGCCAAGATGCTCGGCGAGTCGGCCCTGTGCCTCGCCCTGGACGACCTGCCCGCCACCGCGGGCCAGGTGACCACCGCGGTCGCCATGGGCGACGCCCTCCTGGACCGGTTGGTGGCGGCCGGGATCCGGTTCGCGGTGCGCTGACCGTCCGGTGTGGAGTCGTTCGTCCGGGTGGTGTGACCGCCCGGGTGGGTGACGTCCGGAGTGGGCGGTCGCGGGACGGGCTAAAGGTGTTCGTATGACCGCGAAAGCACGCAGATGCGCAGGTGTCCTGGCCGCGACCGCAACCATGACGGCCCTGGCGGCGTCCCCGGCCACCGCCGCCGTGGATCCGGGGTGGTACCACCTCCGCTCCACCGTCCGGGGGACCTGCGTCCCCAACACGGTCCCGACGACCCTCCAGGGCTGCGGCGGCACGGACACCGCCTGGGTCGTGGACACCGACGGCACCACCGGCTACCGCATCTCCTACGACGGCCAGTGCCTCAACAGCGCGCAGGACAAGGTGTGGCTGTCGTCGTGCGACACGGGCACCCAGTACTGGGACATCCAGCTCACCCAGTCCGGCACCGCGCTCAAGCTGACCAACGTCTCCGGCCGCGTCCTGTCCGTCTCCGCCGCCAAGGTCCTCACCGTCAAGCCGACGGGCGCCGCTGAGCAGTCCTGGACCCTTGTGCCGCTCTGATCCGACCCCGGCGGGAGCCGCCTCCCCGGCGGCTTCAGCCGGGCAGTTCGGCGGCGGCGTCCACGGCCATCCGCATGAGCCCGGGGTCGGGTTTCCCGGACACCACCGCCCCCTCGGCCACGACCAGCAGGTCCCGTTTCGGGCGCGACCGGTACGGGGTGCCGGTGAACCGCACACCCTGCCCCTCCAGCAGGTCGAACCCGATCGACTTGACGCTGCCGGTGCCGTCGCGGTCGATCAGCCGCCGCAGGTCGCCGGTGTCGCCGCTGCCGCGCATCCGGACCCAGGACACGGACACGACGAAGGTGCCGCCGTCGGGGGCGGCGAGGGTGAACAGGGTGCGCTCCAGGGAGCGGCACGGGTTGCGGAGGAAGAACTCGCGCACCTGCCCGTAGGAGTTCACCGCGCAGTTCGCGGCCTGCTCGGTGGCTTCCCGGACCTGCTTGAGCCGCATCCGCCGCCACGACTTGTCCGACTCCGACTTGCGGGCTCGCCGGGTGTTCCCCCGCGCAGCCTGTCCGCCCGCCTGCTCGACAGCGGCTTGGCCCGCGGCCTCGACCGCCGCTCCCGTGGCCGCCCCACCGGTTCCGTTCGCCACGGCCAGCGCGATGGCCGCGCCGGTGACCGTGACCCCGGCACCGCCCTTGACGGTCCAACGCCCACCCGCATCGCGCGGTTGGTTCCACCAACCCATGTCAGCCCCCTTGTCCCAGCCGCGCAGGTTGCCAGGGCTGTCGGGGAAGCGGGCGGTTTTCGGTGTCGTTCACCCGATTGAGCAACGGCAGGCGTCGAACTCCGCCCCGGTGCTGTGTTGCCGTGCAAAGAAAGAGGCCGTGGACCCCGGCGGGATCCACGGCCTCTCGTGTGCGAGTCGGTCAGCGGCGGAAGAGCAGGGCGCGCTTGACTTCCTGGATGGCCTTGGTGACCTGGATGCCTCGGGGGCACGCGTCGGTGCAGTTGAACGTCGTGCGGCACCGCCAGACACCCTCGGCGTCGTTGAGGATGTCGAGGCGTTCCTCGGCTCCCTCGTCGCGGGAGTCGAAGATGAAGCGGTGGGCGTTGACGATGGCCGCCGGGCCGAAGTAGCTGCCCTCGTTCCAGAACACCGGGCACGAGGTGGTGCAGCAGGCGCACAGGATGCACTTGGTGGTGTCGTCGAAGCGCTCGCGGTCGGCGGCCGACTGGATGCGTTCGCGCGTGGGTTCGTTGCCGTAGGTGATGAGGAACGGCTTGACCGCGCGGAACGCCTCCATGAAGGGCTCCATGTCGACCAGCAGGTCCTTGTTCACCGGCAGGCCCTTGATCGGCGCCACGGTGATCGTGGTGTGCTTGCCGCCGCCCGCCAGCAGGTCCTTCACCAGCACCTTGCACGCCAGCCGGTTGACGCCGTTGATCTGCATGGCGTCGGAGCCGCAGATGCCGTGCGCGCACGACCGGCGGAAGGTCAGCGTGCCGTCGAGGTACCACTTGACGTAGTGCAGCAGGTTCAGCACGCGGTCGGTGGGCAGCGCGGGCACCCCGAAGGACTCCCAGCGCGGCTCCGAGTCCGTCTCGGGGTTGAACCGCTGGACCCGCACCGTCACGGTGACCGCGCCATCGGGCACGGGGGGCTGGTCGCCGCGCTTGCCGGTCGCGGTCCGCTCAGAAGTCACCGCAGTCATCAGTACTTCCGCTCCATGGGCTGGTACCGGGTGAAGGTCACGGGCTTGTAGTCCAGCCGGATGTCGCCCTTGAGACCGTCGCCCTGCTTGTAGAACATGCTGTGCCGCATGAAGTTCGTGTCGTCGCGGTTCGGGTAGTCCTCGCGGGCGTGCCCGCCGCGCGACTCCTTGCGCTCCAGCGCGCCCACGACCAGCACCTCGGCCAGCTCCAGCAGGAAGCCCAGCTCCACGGCCTCCAGCAGGTCGGTGTTGAACCGCTTGCCCTTGTCCTGCACGGAGATGTGCACGTAGCGGTCCTTGAGCGCCTGCACGTCGTGCAGCGCCTGCTTCAGCGTCTCCTCGGTGCGGTACACCGACGCGTTGGCGTCCATCGTGGCCTGCAGCTCGGTGCGGATGTCGGCCACCCGCTCCTTGCCGTGCTCGGACAGCACCAGCGCCAGCTGCGACTCGACCACCGCGGACGGCGTCTCCGGCAGGTCCAGCAGCTCGTGGTTCGCCGCGTACCGCGCCGCCGCCAGGCCCGCGCGGCGACCGAACACGTTGATGTCGAGCAGCGAGTTCGTGCCCAGCCGGTTCGCGCCGTGCACCGACACGCACGCGCACTCACCGGCCGCGTACAGGCCCGGCACCACGTTGTCGTTGTCCCGCAACACCTCGCCGTGGATGTTGGTCGGGATGCCGCCCATCGCGTAGTGCGCGGTCGGGTACACCGGCACCGGCTCCTTCACCGGGTCCACCGCGAGGTACGTGCGGGCGAACTCGGTGATGTCCGGCAGCTTGGTCTCCAGGACCTCGGCGCCCAGGTGCGTGCAGTCCAGCAGCACGTAGTCCTTGTTCGGGCCCGCGCCGCGGCCCTCAAGCACCTCCAGGGCCATCGACCGGGCGACGATGTCGCGCGGTGCCAGGTCCTTGATGGTGGGCGCGTAGCGCTCCATGAACCGCTCACCGGAGGCGTTGCGCAGGATCGCGCCCTCGCCGCGGGCGCCCTCGGTGAGCAGGATGCCCAGGCCCGCCAGGCCGGTCGGGTGGAACTGGTAGAACTCCATGTCCTCCAGCGGCAGGCCCTTGCGGAAGATGATGCCCATGCCGTCACCGGTGAGGGTGTGCGCGTTGGACGTCGTCTTGAACACCTTGCCGAAGCCGCCGGTCGCGAACACGACGGCCTTGGCCTGGAACACGTGGATCTCGCCGGTCGCCAGCTCGTACGCGACGGCGCCGGTGCACACCGGACCGCTCTCCGTCTCGGTGAGGCAGATGTCGAGCACGTAGAACTCGTTGTAGAACTCGATGCCGTGCTTGACGCAGTTCTGGTACAGCGTCTGCAGGATCATGTGGCCGGTGCGGTCCGCGGCGTAGCAGGCCCGGCGCACGGCGGCCTCGCCGTGGTTGCGGGTGTGCCCGCCGAAGCGGCGCTGGTCGATGCGGCCCTCGGGCGTCCGGTTGAACGGCAGGCCCATCTTCTCCAGGTCGAGGACGGCGTCGATGGCCTCCTTCGCCATCACCTCGGCGGCGTCCTGGTCGACCAGGTAGTCACCGCCCTTGATGGTGTCGAAGGTGTGCCACTCCCAGTTGTCCTCCTCGACGTTGGCCAGCGCGGCGCACATGCCGCCCTGGGCCGCGCCGG
Source organism: Actinokineospora auranticolor (assembly GCF_041897805.1). Lineage (GTDB taxonomy): Bacteria > Actinomycetota > Actinomycetes > Mycobacteriales > Pseudonocardiaceae > Actinokineospora > Actinokineospora auranticolor. The sequence goes on along the minus strand of NZ_CP154825.1, from coordinate 7,681,391 downwards.
TGTGCGACCGGGTCGGGTAGAGCTTGGTGAGCACCGCCGTGCGCGGCGCGTGCCCCGCCTCGGTGGCCGCCGCCAGGGCCGCGCGCATCCCCGCGCCACCCGCCCCGACGATCACCACGTCGTACTTGTGGAACTGCATCGGATCTACCGCTTCTTCCAGGTGGTGGTGCGCGTCAGTTGGCCGGGATCGTGGCGTCGAAGGTGAAGATGACGTAGCTGCCCAGCGCCAGGATCAGCACCATCGACACGTACAGCATGATCTTCAGCCAGAACCGGGTGCTGTCCTTGCGCGCGTAGTCGTTGATCACCGTGCGCAACCCGTTGCCGCCGTGGATCTCGGCCAGCCACAGCATGGCCAGGTCCCAGAACTGCCAGAACGGGCTCGACCAGCGGCCCGCGACGAAGGCGAAGTTGATCCGGTGCACGCCGCCGTCGAGGATGTTCATGATGAACAGGTGCCCGAGCACCAGCACGATCAGCGCCAGCCCCGAGATGCGCATGAACAGCCAGCTGATCATCTCGAAGTTGCCGCGGCGCGCGGCCGGGCGGCGGGGCGAGCGGGGCTTGTCCAGTGCGAGAGTCATCTCAGTTGCCCCCGAACATCTCGCGCACGGTGCGCTCCATCATGAAGTACGCACCGGGGACCATGACCACGACCCAGATGCCCAGGATCGTCCACAGCATCGGCTTCTGCAGGCGCGGTCCCCTGGACCAGAAGTCCACCAGCATGACCCGCAGGCCGTTGAGCGCGTGGTAGAGCACGGCGCCCACCAGGCCGACCTCGATGAGGTTCACGATCGGGGTCTTGTAGGTCTCGATGACCTCGTCGTAGGCGTTCGGCGATACCCGCACCAGAGCGGTGTCGAGCACGTGCGCGAACAGGAAGAAGAAGGTGAGCACCCCGGTGATCCGGTGCGCGACCCAGGACCACATGCCCGGGTCGCCGCGGTAGAGCGTCCCGGTGCGCCGGGACCCGCGGGCCGCCACCTTCTCGGTGGCGCTGGCCGATTCGGACATCGGTATCGGGCCTCCACGTCGCTGATGGACCAGTCTGGAACCTGTCTGGTGGACAAGCCGCGCCCGTGCTGGTACCGCACACGAAACGGGCTTGACTGAAGGGATGCTAGACCCGACGAGTCGGGCACACCCAACCCGCCGATCCCCTCTGTGACGGACGAGACACGGCCTCCGGGCCCGTCCCCCGCTGGTGGGGCCCCTACCGCCCGAACCGGTCCGCGTGTTGGTCACCGCGCGTCACGGAGGTGCCGGTGACCACCGTGTCGGGCGATGCCGAGATCGGGTCGAGACTCTGAATCGATCACGCCGCGCCGCGCGAATCCCCGCACCGGGCCTTATCGGTGACCGCACCGTGTCCACTCAGGACCGCCGGGCACCCGCTCCGGTCATCCGCCGCCACCCGGAGGTGTCCTCGAGTGGCCACGGTGGGTGGTGTGAATCAACAATTGGGTTACGCCCTGGACGGTACGCCGGAAAGCGCCGTACCGGGGAGTACGGTCCTGCGGCAACGCCGTGCGGCGCCCGTCACGCGGCGCGCGGACCGGGGAAGACGAAGACGACTCAGCCACTGAGCCGACAACTCCAACACTGCCGAGAAACCGAACGACTGCCGACTCTGTCGGATCCGGAAGGAGAAAGCCTTGCGCCGAACGCGAGGAGTTCGTCTCGCCGCCGCCCTGCTGGCGCTGGGGATCGGCCTGGCCGGGTGCGGTGCGAAGAACAACGACACCGGCAGCGGTGGCGGCACCCCCACCAGCGGCGCCCCCGCCGCCGGGCTCAAGATCGGCCTGGCCTACGACATCGGCGGCCGCGGCGACCAGTCCTTCAACGACTCCGCCGCGCGCGGCCTGGACAAGGCCAAGACGGAGTTCGGCCTCGACGTCAAGGAACTCGAGGCCACCGCGGGCGAGACCGAGGCGCAGAAGGAGGACCGGCTGCGCCAACTCGTCGAGGGCGGCTACACCACGGTCGTCGCCGTCGGCTTCGCCTACGCCGAGGCCATCGGCAAGGTCGCCAAGGACTCGCCCGAGGTCAAGTTCGCCATCATCGACGACTTCACCGACGGCGTGGACACCGGCGCCAACATCGCCAACCTGACCTTCGCCGAGCAGGAGGGCTCCTTCCTGGTCGGCGTGGCCGCCGCGCTCAAGAGCAAGACCGGCAACGTCGGCTTCGTCGGCGGCGTCAACACCCCGCTGATCCAGAAGTTCGAGGTCGGCTACACCGCGGGCGTCAAGGCCGTGAAGGCCGACGCGACGGTGCAGGTCAAGTACCTGACCCAGCCGCCGGACTTCACCGGCTTCAACGACCCGGCCAAGGGCGAGACCGCCGCCAAGGGCATGTTCGACGCGGGCGCCGACGTCGTCTACGCGGCCGCGGGCGGCTCCGGCAACGGCGTGTTCAAGACCGCCAAGGCCAACTCGAAGTGGGGCATCGGCGTCGACTCCGACCAGTACAACCAGCCCGCGCTCGCCGAGGTCAAGGACGTGATCATCACCTCCATGATCAAGGAGGTGGACGTCGCGGTGTACGACTTCATCTCCTCGGTGAAGAACGGCAGCTTCAAGGCCGGGCAGAAGGTCTACGACCTGAAGGCGGGCGGCATCGACTACGCCACCAGCGGCGGCAAGATCGACGACATCAAGGCCAAGATCGACGAGTACAAGGCCAAGATCGTCTCCGGCGAGATCAAGGTCGCCGACAAGAAGTAGCCGACACCGGCGAGCAGAAGTCCCGACGGGCCCGGCGGCGCACCCAGCGGCCCGGGCCCGTCGGCTTCGCCCCGGTCGGCCGAGGCGAGGCCCCGCGCTGTCCCCACCCCTGCCAGCGACTAAGGAATCGGCCGTGTCAACGGAGCCACCAGCAGCCGTCGAGCTGACCGGGATCACCAAGCGCTTCCCCGGCGTCATCGCCAACTCCGACGTCAACATCACCGTCCGGGCGGGCACCGTGCACGCCATCGTCGGGGAGAACGGCGCGGGCAAGTCCACCCTCATGAAGATCCTCTACGGCATGCAACCGCCGGACGAGGGCACCATCGCCGTCAACGGCGCACCCGTGTCGTTCGGCTCGCCCGCCGACGCCATCCGCGCCGGGATCGGCATGGTGCACCAGCACTTCATGCTCGCCGACAACCTCACCGTCCTGGAGAACGTGGTACTCGGCAGCGAACCCCGCAAGGGCGTCGCGCTCGACTTCGCCGCCGCCCGCGCCAAGATCCGCGACATCTCCGACGCCTACGGCCTCGGCGTCCACCCCGACCGGCTGGTCGACGACCTCGGCGTCGGCGAACGGCAGCGGGTCGAGATCCTCAAGGTCCTCTACCGCGGCGCCCGCGTCCTCATCCTCGACGAACCGACCGCCGTGCTCGTCCCCCAGGAGGTCGACGAGCTGTTCGGCAACCTGCGCGAGCTCAAGGCCGAGGGCCTGACCATCCTGTTCATCTCGCACAAGCTCGACGAGGTCCTCTCCGTCGCCGACGACATCACCGTCATCCGCCGCGGCACCACCGTCGCCAGCGTCTCGCCCAGCGACGTCACCGCCCGCGAACTCGCCGAACTCATGGTCGGCAGCGCCCTGCCCGTACCCGAGCTGCGCGATTCCACCGTCACCGCGAAACCGGTCCTCACCGTCAAGAACCTGACCGTGACCGGCGCCGACGGCCGACTCGTCCTCGACGACATCTCCTTCACCATCCACGCGGGCGAAGTCCTGGGCATCGCGGGCGTCGAAGGCAACGGGCAGGCCGAACTCGTCGAGGCGCTGATGGGCATCCACGCCCCCAACGCGGGCCGCGTCACCCTCGGCGACCGCGCGGGGAACCAGCGCGACATCACCCGCGCCTCCACCCGCCACCGCCGCGAAGCAGGCATGGGCTACATCCCCGAGGACCGCCACCGCCAAGGCGTCCTGCTCGAAGCGTCCCTCTGGGAGAACCGCGTCCTCGGCCACCAGACCCGACCACCGAACAACCGCGGCCCGCTGCTCGACCGCAAGGGCGCCAAGGCCGACACCCGCCGCATCGTGTCCGAGTACGACGTGCGCACACCGTCCATCGAGGTCAACGCCTCCGCCCTCTCCGGCGGCAACCAGCAGAAACTCATCGTCGGCCGCGAGATGAGCGGACGACCCGTCGTGCTCCTCGCCTCCCACCCCACCCGCGGCGTCGACGTCGGCGCCCAAGCCGCCATCTGGGACCACATCCGCCGCGCCCGCGCCCAGGAACTGGCCGTGCTGCTCATCTCCGCCGACCTCGACGAGCTGATCGGCATGTCCGACACCCTCGCGGTGATCCTGCGCGGCAGGTTCGTCGCCGAGTACGACCCCAGGACCGTGACCCCGGAGCAGCTCGGCTCCGCGATGACCGGCGCGGGGAAGGAAGGCTGATGCGCAAACTCACCCCCCGGTCCGTCCTGCTCGGACTCGCCGCCCCCGTCGGCGCGCTGGTCTTCGCCGCCGTCGTCTCCGCGATCATCCTCGCCGTCACCGGGCACGCCCCCACCGACGCCGTCGACGCCATGGCCCGCGCCGCCGAACGACCCCGCACCCTGGTCAACGCCGTCAACAGCGCCACCTACTACTACCTGGCCGCCGTCGCCGTCGCGATCGGCTTCCGGATGAAGCTGTTCAACATCGGCGTCGACGGCCAGTACCGGCTCGCCGCCCTGCTCTCCGCCGCCCTCGCGGGCGCGGCCTTCATGGAGCAACTGCCCTCGTTCCTGCGCATCACCGTGACCATCGTCGTCGCGATGCTCGTCGGCGCCGCCTGGGCCGGGCTCGCCGCGCTGCTCAAGGTCACCCGCGGCGTGTCCGAGGTGATCTCCACGATCATGCTCAACGCCGTCGCCACCTACCTGGTGTCCTACCTGAACCGGCCGGAGCGGCTCGCGGTCAGCACCGCGGGCAGCAACAACATCGGCACCCCGAAGATCACCGAGGGCGGCCAGGTCGCCGGGTTCACCGTCGAGGGCTCCTCGTCGAAGCTGTTCGGGCTGATCTTCCTCGCCGCCGCCGTCGGGGTGCTCTACTGGTTCGTGCTCTCCCGCACCCGCTTCGGCTTCGAGCTCAAGGCCACCGGCCTCTCCGAATCCGCGGCCGTGGCCAGCGGCGTCAACGTCAAGAAGATGGTGGTGCTGTCCATGCTGCTCTCCGGCGCCGTCGCCGGACTGGTCGGCATGCCGCAACTGCTCGGCTCCTCCTACAGCTACTCCCTCGACTTCCCCGCCGGGCTCGGGTTCATCGGCATCGCCGTCGCCCTCCTCGGCCGCAACCACCCGATCGGCATGGCCATCGCCGCGCTGCTGTGGGGTTTCCTGGCCAACACGGCCAACTCCTTCGACACCTCCGGCATCCCGCGCGAGATCGTCGACATCATGCAGGGCGTCATCGTGCTCTCCGTGGTCGTCGCCTACGAACTCGTCCGCCGCTACCGGGTGCGCGCCGAACAGCACGCCGTCGGCGGGGCGCTGGGCCGCACCAAGACCCTCGAGGAGGTGTCGTCGTGACCGTCGGCGGACTCTCGGTCGGACTCGACACGGCCGCGGCGCCCAAGCGCGGCAAACGCGCGTCGCCCTGGACCTACGCGCTGTTCGCGGTGGCCGCGCTCGCGGTCATCTCACTGGTGCGCGTCACCACCGGCGCCACCGACCTCACCTCGGCGGGCACCGTGCAGGCCGCGCTGACCGCCGCCGTGCCGCTGGCCATGGCCGCGCTCGCGGGCCTCTGGGCCGAACGCGCCGGCGTGGTCAACATCGGCCTCGAGGGCATGATGGTGCTGGGCACCTTCGGCGCGGGCTACGCCGGTTACCAGTGGGGACCGTGGGCCGGTGTGGTGTTCGGCCTGTTCCTCGGCGTCGTCGGCGGACTGCTGCACGCCGTCGCCACCGTCACCTTCGGCGTCGACCACATCATCTCCGGCGTCGCGATCAACCTGCTCGCGCCGGGCGCGGCGCTGTTCATGTCCAAGCTGTACTTCACCGACGCCCCCGGCGGCGGCGCCCGCCAGTCACCGCCCATCGGCGACGCGCCCAAGGTGACCGTGCCCGGCTTCGCCGACCTCATGGGCACCATCGAGGACAAGCACTGGTTCCTGCTCTCCGACCTCGCCGGTGTGCTGCGCGGCCTCACCACCCAGATCTCCGTGCTGACCCTGCTGGCCGCCGCGCTGATCATCGGCACCGGCTGGCTGCTGTGGCGCTCCGCGTTCGGGCTGCGGCTGCGCTCCTGCGGCGAGGCCCCCGCGGCGGCGGAATCGCTCGGCGTGAACGTCTACAAGTACAAGTACCTCGCCGTCACCGCCTCCGGCGCGTTCGCCGGGCTCGGCGGAGCGTTCTTCGCGGTCAGCTCCGGGCAGTTCCGCGAGGGCCAGACCGGCGGCCGCGGCTTCATCGGCCTCGCCGCGATGATCTTCGGCAACTGGCGGCCCGGCGGCCTCGCCACCGGCGCCGGCCTGTTCGGCTACACCGACGCCATGTCGCTGCGCGGCTCCGACGCCGTGCACGCGCTGCTGTTGCTGCTCGGCATCGCGCTGCTGGTCGTCGCGGTCACCCAGTACCGGTCCGGGCACCACGTGCTGTCCGGGTTCGCCGCCGCCATCGGCGTGCTGTTCGGCTGGTGGTTCTTCGCCAGCGACGAGGTACCGCCGGAACTGGTCGGCGCCGCCCCGTACGTGGTGACGCTACTTGTGCTCACCTTGGCGGCACAGCGGTTGCGACCGCCCAAACTGGCGGGCGAGCCGTACCGGAGGGGGCAATCCGGGTGAGCGAGATCGACTGGGACGCGCTGCGCGCGGCGGCCGTGGCCGCCGCCGCGTCCGCCTACTGCCCGTACTCGGGACTGCGCGTCGGCGCCGCCGCCCTGGTCGACGACGGCCGCGTCGTCACCGGGTGCAACGTGGAAAACGCCTCATACGGCCTCGGGCTGTGCGCCGAGTGCACCCTCGCCGGCCAGCTCCAGCTGACCGGCGGCGGCAGACTCGTCGCACTGGCCTGCCGCGGCGGCGACGGGGAACTGCTGATGCCGTGCGGACGTTGCCGCCAGGTGATCTACGAACTCGGCGGACCCGCGTGCCAGGTCGACACCCCCGCCGGACCGCAGCCCATGACCGCCGTGCTGCCCGACGCGTTCGGCCCGCACGACCTGCCCGCGAAGGGAACCGCCTGATGGAGCCGTTCGCCGCCGTCGACGTCATCCGGTCCAAACGCGACGGCCACCGGCTGACCGACGCCCAGATCGACTGGGTCGTCGACGCCTACACCCGCGGCGCGGTCGCCGAGGAACAGATGTCCGCCCTGGCCATGGCCGTGTTCCTCAACGGCATGGACGCCGCCGAGACCGCCCGCTGGACCGCGGCCATGGTCGACTCCGGCGACGTGCTCGCCCTCGACGTCGACCGGCCCACCGTCGACAAGCACTCCACCGGCGGCGTCGGCGACAAGATCACCCTGCCGCTGGCGCCCCTGGTCGCCGCCTGCGGCGCCGCCGTCCCCCAGCTCTCCGGCCGCGGCCTCGGACACACCGGCGGCACCCTCGACAAACTGGAATCCGTGCCCGGCTGGCGGGCCCGGCTCAGCCTCGCCGAGATCCAGGCCCAACTCGCCGACGTCGGCGCGGTCATCTGCGCGGCGACCGAAGGACTCGCCCCCGCCGACCGCAAGCTCTACGCCCTGCGCGACGTCACCTCGACCGTCGAGTCCATCCCGCTGATCGCCAGCTCCATCATGAGCAAGAAGATCGCCGAAGGCGCGGACGCACTGGTGCTCGACGTGAAGTTCGGGTCCGGGGCGTTCATGAAAACCCTGGACGACGCGCGGGCCTTGGCGCGCGCACTGGTGTCGATCGGCGTCTCCCACGGACGGCGCGTCTCGGCGCTGCTGACCGACATGTCCGTGCCGCTGGGACGCGCCGTCGGCAACGCGGTCGAGGTCGAGGAATCCGTCGCGGTGCTGCGCGGCGGCGGCCCCGCCGACGTCGTCGAGCTGACCCTGGCGCTGGCCCGCGAGATGCTCGCACTGGCCGGTCTGTCCGATGTGGACCCCGAGGGAGTGCTGGCGTCGGGGCGGGCGTACGAGGTGTGGGCGCGGATGCTGCGCGCCCAGGGCGGCGACCCGGACGCGGCCTTGCCGTCACCCCGGCACGTGCACCTCGTCGACGCCCCGGCCGACGGCGTGGTGACCCGGCTCGACGCGTACGCGGTCGGCGTCGCCGCCTGGCGGCTCGGCGCGGGCCGGGCGCGCAAAGAAGACCCCGTCCAGGCCGCGGCCGGGATCCTGTGCCACGCCAAACCGGGGGAGACCGTCCGCGCGGGCGACCCGGTGCTGGAACTGCGAACCGACACCCCGGAAGCGGTGCCGTCCGCGCTGGCCGCGCTGGAGGGCGCCTGGGCCGTCGGCGAGTCCGCTGTGGACCGCGGTCCGCTGGTGGTCGAGACGATCCGCTAGCGCTTGGACTCGATGAGCGCGGCGACACCGTCGAGCGCCCGCTCCAGGCTCCACGAGAAGTCCTGCTCGCTCGTGTCGTCGTAGTCGAACACGCCCTCGTCGAGCACGTCGATCAACTCCGGGAAGTGCTTGGGGTCCAACAGGAGCCGCAGCGTCTTCCCGTAGTCGGGGAGCTTGCCCTCGGACTCCGGCTCACCCACCCGCAGGTCGATCATGAGCGTGGCGTCGTTCCGGACCAGGCTGTTGACCAGCAGCATCACCGCGATCTTCTCCTTGCCCGACAACGGCGTCCCGCGCAACGCGGCCAGCGACGCCTCCAGCCACCGCAACTGGTGCGGCGTGATCGGCGGACCGGTGACCGGCACCCGCACCACCCACGGGTGGCGGCGCAGCGTGTGCAGGTTGTTGAACGCCAACTGGGTCAGGTCCGCCCGCCAGCGACCGGTCGCGGCGATGGTCCAGGTGTCGGCGTAGACCGCGTCGACCATGAGCGTGAGCAGCTCGTCCTTGGCGGAGACGTACCGGTACAGCGACATCGCGCTGGTCCCGATCGCGTTGGCGACCCGGCTCATGGACAGCGCGTCCAGCCCCTCCCGGTCGGCCACCGCCACCCCCGCGGCCACGATCCGCTCCAGGCTCAACGCGCGCTTGGGACCGCGGGCGGGCCTGCCACGCAACCCCCAGACCGCCTCAACGCTGGCGGGGAGGCTGGTGTCGGTCTCCTCGGAGGGCATCGTCTCGCTCTCGGGTTACGGGCTTGACGACCAGGATACGGCTGCGTATATCGTAAGCAGTAGCGCGTATGCGATACGCAGATCTGGGGGTTACCTGACCCGATCGCACTGGGGGTGCCGTCCGCGCACGCGCGGACGGCGCGGCAGACCCCGGTGCGGCCCGTTCCCCGGAACGAGCCGCACCGGTCCTGGCACCGCGGTGCCAGGCGTCAGTGGGGCCACCTCACCAGCCTGGAGGTGGCCCCACTGCTCGGGTCCGGCCCGCGCCGCCCCTTCTGTCCACACCCCACCCGGAGTTGTCCACAGCCCCCCAGTCGATCAAGATTTTGTGTCGCCCCCCACCTCTACAATGGAGATCGGGGGGCCGTGGCCACCCCGCCGAAGTTGATCACCGACTCCCGGCGGCCCCGCCCGGCCACCGACCGACAGCCCCGCCCGGCCGCGACCAGGTCCACGTCTGCCGCTTCCCGGTCGAGCCCGCGCTGCGCCGTGCCGTGCGACTCCCGCCGAGCCGCCCACGAACACCGCCCACCTAGGGCACACTGTTGGCCGAAACCGGAGGTGCGGGCGTGGAGATCGACGTCGAGCGCGAGCTCGAAGCGGTGGCGCGACGGGTCGAGCAGACCAGTGCCGAGGCGCGCGACCGCGCCCAGCAGGTCGGCCCCATCACCGGCAGCGCCACCAGCGCCGACGGCGCCGTCGCCGTCGAGGTGCGCCCCGGCGGCCTGCTGTCCGCCGTCAAACTCACCCCCGCCGCCCTGACCAGCGGCTCCGAAGCCCTCGCCGCGCAGATCACGGCCCTCGCCGCCAAGGCCACCCGCCGCGCGGGCGGCAACATGCACGCCGCGCTCGCCCCCGTGCTCGGTCCCTCCGGCGAGAAGCACCTCGCCTCCCTCGGCTACGAACCCATCGACGACGAAGACGCCGACGACACCGTCTTCGACCGCCCCCTCGGCGCCCAGCCCAGGCGGCGCGCCCGATGACCGACCGCGTCCCCGTCGAACGCAGCACCCGCCAACTCATCGAGGACGGCCGCGCCCGCCAACAGGCACTCGCCTCCGTCGACACCGTCCTCGCCGACGTCCGCGGCACCGCCCACGACAACCACGGCAGCGTCCGCGTCACCGTCGACGGCCGCGGCAAGCTCCTCGACCTGTGGCTGCGCCCCGACGCCGTCCGCTGGGGACCCGACCAGCTCGGCCGCCTCATCGTCCTGGTCGCCGAGGCCGCCATGGACCAGGCCACCCAGGCCGGCTACAACAAGCTCGCCCCGATCCTCGGCGACGGCATGACCCAGGCCATCGAGATGCTGTCCGGTCGAACGGCCCCCGCGCGCCGCGAAACCGGCCCCGGCATCACCGCCGAGGAGTTCCAGCGCAGGCGCGACGAGCGGATGCACGCGCAGGCGACCGGCCAACACCCCGGGCCCGGACCGTCCGAACCGGACCGCGGCCACTGGGCACCCGCCCCGGGAACCGTTGCCGGACAAGGCAACCACCCGGACAGGCCCGGTTCGCCCGATCAGGTGAGCCCGGCTGCCGCCGGGCCGGGCGGCAGCGGCCCGGGTACGGTCGAAAACGACGGTTTCGACCCGGACGACCCGCTTTCCTTCGACCTGTCCTCCCTACGTTCCGACCGGTGATCCGCACCCCGTAGGCTGCCGTCGCGCCACGCGTGCTCGCGGGGTGCGACGTACGCCGATGGCTGCGCGACCAGGAGGACCTCCAATGGCCCAGGACATCGTCCCGATCGAGCTGGGGTTGCCACAGGGTGACGTCGTCACGCTGTGGGCGCCGCGGTGGCGGGAAGACGGTGAGGAATGGGAGGCGTTCCTCGGTCACGAGGACGACCTCTACGCGTTCCCCGACGCCGCGCACCTGGCGGCGTTCGTGCGGACCACCGAGGAACACGACCTGTCCGACCACCCCGCCTGGCACCTCGTGCCCGCGCTGTCGGTGGCCGAGCTGATGCCCGACGAGGGCCACCAGTACGACCTGGTCGGCGTGCCCGAACTGGTCGCCGAGGAACCGGACACCTGGACGGTCAACGAGCTGGCCGACATCATCACCATCGTCCGCGCGCTCGCCGACGTCTGCGAGCTCGACGAGGTGCACGAGGTCCTCAACGCCGCCGACGGCTTCTCCGTGCTCGAACAGGGCACCTTCCCGTTCACCGGCCGCGAGGGCGAGCGGCTGTGGACCGACATGGCCGAGACCATCTCCGAGCGCTGGGACGAGGTGCTCGACGCGCTGGACTCGGTGGTGACCGCCCCCGACGTGGACGAGGCCGCGCTGGAGAAGAGCTCCCAGGAACTGGCCGAGTTCCAGGCGGAGGCCGCCGAGGCGGGCGAGGACGCCGACGTCGACCTCGACAGCGAACTCGACGCCGCCGACGACTCCGAGGACGACACGGCGGAGGACGAGGAGACGGGCCAGGTCGGGTTCTGGGCGGAGGTCGGCATCGACCCCATCAAGATCATTACCGACGGCCACGAGTACTACACCCTCCGCTGCTACCTCGACGACGAACCGGTCTTCCTCGGCCGCGAGGGCAAGATCGACGTCGCGGGCTCCCCGCGCGCGCTGGCCAAGTTCCTGGCCACCGAGGACCTGTCGGAGAACGACCTCGCCGAGGTGTCCACCTGGTCCGACGTCGCCGCCAAGGCCACCGACGGCAGCCTCGAGATCGACGTGCACGCGGACAACACGTACGTCCTCCAGGGCCTGGCCGACGACCTGGGCGAGGGCGTGGACGCGGTCGACCCGGTCCAGCTCGACCTCGCCGTGGAACTGCTCAACGACGCCGCCGACTGGGCGGGCGACGAGGGCGTCGCCGAGGCCCTCAACCAGTCCGAGTCCCTGGGCTGGCTGGTCAGCTTCATCCTGGCCCCGGACCCGACCCGGATGGCCCCCAGCGCCCCCTTCACCGCCGAGTCGGCGGCGTGGAGCAAGCTGGTGCAGGACCTGGAAGACCGCCTGAACGCGCACTAGTCGCGGACTCGCGGAAGGGGGAGGAACCCGGGTGGGTTCCTCCCCCTTCGCTTTGCTGCCGTCACGCATCGCGACCGGTCGCCACCCACGTGCGCACCGCTGGTCCCGCTGTCGGCCTGTGGTGGTTGGCTCCGGCGGGTGTGGCTACCTTGAGTGGGCGGAAGTTGCCCTGATCAGGCGATGTGAGGCTGGAACTTTGCACACCAGTTCGAACGTTCGTTATATAGATCGGTGCAGGCGAGCGGGACTTGATGTGCCCGGGGGAGGAGAAGGTGTCCAGCCGAGCACCGCGGGTGTCTACCTGGGAGCCGGTCGTCCGGCGGGTGCGGTTGGTCGGGACGCGCGCCAGTCGCCGACCAGGGGTGCGTAGGCGGGCTTGATGACGTCGTCGATGATCGCCAGCCGCTCGTCGAAGCCGATGAACGCGGACTTCATCGCGTTGATCGTGAACCGGCGCAGGTCGGCCCAGCCGTAGCCGAACGCGTCGACCAGGGCGGCCAGCTCGCTGGTGACGGTGCAGCCGCTCATCAGGCGGTTGTCGGTGTTGACCGTCACCCGGAACCGCAGGTCGGCCAGGAGGCCGAAGGGGTGCTCGCCGATCGAGGTGGCCGCGCCCGTCTGCAGGTTCGAGCTCGGGCACATCTCCAGCGGGATCCGGCGGTCCCGCACGTACGACGCCAACGGGCCGAGGTGGGCCTTGCCGTCGCCGTCCACGGTGATGTCGTCGATGATCCGCACGCCGTGCCCTAGCCGCTCGGCGCCGCAGTGCTGGATCGCCTCCCAGATCGACGGCAACCCGAACGCCTCGCCCGCGTGGATCGTGAAGTGCGCGTTCTCGCGGCGCAGGTAATCGAACGCGTCGAGGGTGCGGGTGGGCGGGAAACCCGCCTCCGGGCCCGCGATGTCGAAGCCGACCACGCCCGCGTCGCGGTAGCGGACAGCCAACTCGGCGATCTCCGAGGCGCGGGCGTTCTGGCGCATCGCGCACAGCAACGTGCCGATCCGGACCGTGCGGCCGTCCGCGGCGGCGCGGCGCTCGCCCTCGCGGAAACCCGCCTGGACGGTCTCCACGATGGTGGGTAGGTCGAGGCCGTGTTCGGTGAACAATTCGGGCGCGTAGCGCACCTCGGCGTACACGACTCCATCCGCCGCAAGGTCCTGCGCGCATTCGGCTGCCACCCGAACGAGTGCATCTTGGTCCTGCATGACACCGCACGTGTGCGCGAAGGTCTCCAGGTACCGCTCCAGCGAACCCGAGTCCGCCGCCTCCCGGAACCAGACGCCCAGGGCCGCCGGGTCGGTCGTCGGCAGGCCGCGGTAGCCCGACGCCTCCGCCAACTCGACCACGGTGCCCGGCCGCAGCCCACCATCCAAGTGGTCGTGCAGCAGGACTTTCGGGACGTCGCGGATGGTCTCCGGGGTCACCGGCACCGGCGTGGGGGTCGACATGCGGCCACGGTACTCAGACCAGGGACGCCACCCGATCGGGTAGCACCAGCGTCACGTAAGGTGGGTGACGATCACGTTATACCGCTGGATGGCCGTCCACCGAACGGACTAATAGTCCGTGTCTGGGCCCACGAACGAGCAACGGGTGGTGTATGGACGCCTTCTGGGACTGGCTAGGCTCGCCAGCGTCTCCCCCATCTCCCCTCCCCAGGACGAAGGTCACCTCCGTGAACGAAAACAACCCCACGGTGTCGTTCGACCGGATGCGCAACATGCTCACGCGCGCGGCCGAGATCCGTGAGAGCGAACAGCAGCAGATCTTCGACGCCCTGGACGAGATCCACGCGCGGCTCTCGCCGCTTGAGTCCATCGGGTCGGTGCGCAAGCGGCTGTCCGAGATGCCGGACCGCACCGAGGTCAGCGTGCTGGCGGAGCGGCTCGACGAGGCGATGGCGAAGCTGGAGGGGCAGAACGCGGCCATCGCGGCGATCGGGCGCGCGGTGGAGAGCATCGTGGACAAGCTCGCCACGCCGTTCGCCCAGCTCGACGGCAGGCTCGACGGGGTCGCGGGCCGGTTCGAGGGCGTGGCCGGGCGGATGGACGGCCTGGAGGACAAGCTGTCGAGCATCCACCGGCGCATCGACGAGCTCGACAGCCACCTCGACAAGCAGGACAACCGCATCGACCAGGTGCCCGGCTCGGTGCACGGGCCGGTGCGGGAACGCATCGAGATCATGGAGACGGCGCTGCGCGGCCGCCTCGACGAGGTCGACGAGGGCGTCCACGAACACCTCGACGGCACCAAGGACGCGCTGGCGCGGGTGGTCGGGGAGACCTCCGACGCGGTGCGCGGTGCGGTCACCGAGTCGGCGACCACCGTGCGCGGCCTGGTGACCGACTCGACCAACACCGTGCGCGGTGCGGTCACCGAGTCGACCAACGCCCTGCACGGCCGCTTCACCGAGACCTCCGACGCCCTGCACGGCAAGCACGACGCCGCGGCCCAGACCCTCGCGGGCATCCGCGAGGCGGTCGGCGCCTCCCGCGACGCGGTCTACGGCAAGCTCGACGAGGCCACCGACGCCCTGCAGAACGCCCTGCGGGAGACGAAGGAGACGGTCGACGCCAGCGACCGCCTGGAATCCCTCGCCCAGCGGCTGGAGAAGGTCACCACCCGCCTCGACGAGATGGCGACCCGCCTCGACACCGTCGAGGACGGCTTCACCGCGCGCCTGGGCGACCTGGGCGGCGCGATCGAGCGCGGCCTGACCAAGGTCGAGGGCACCCTCTCCAACCGCCCCGACTCGGACTCGGTGGAAACCCTGGTCCGCCGCAGCAACGACGAGTCGGTCCGCCGCATCGGCGGCCACCTCGACGAGGCCATGGCCACCTTCGCCGAACTCATGCTCGGCGGCGGCACCCCCACCCCGCCCCCGCCGACCACCCTGCCCCGTCAGGGCAACCGCCGCCGCACCAACGGCAAGGGCCCCAAGTCGGCCGACAAGGTCCGCGACGAGAACGCCGAAGACAGCGACATCGCCGCAGGCGCGTAATCCCGCTCTTCTGGTGGGCCATCTCCGTTCGCGGAGATGGCCCACCAGCGTCTTCGGCGATGCTCGGCGCCTGCGGCTTGAAGGCCCGCTTCGGGGTCGCCTGGACGAACGACGACCAAACAGGTGACGTCCGCTCGGCGCGGTTTCCGGCCGTGCTCCGCCGCCCCTGGGCCGAACCCGCCGCCGCACAACCGAGCCCACCCCCCAATCCCTCCCCTCAAACCCCGCGGCCAGCCCAAGTCGATCTCGGCACCCCGAATCGACTCCGCCGCCCCGAATCGCCCTCGCCGCCGCACAACGGGTCATGCCCAGCGCGCGGCCGCCAAGGCCGCGCGCTGGCCCGACGCGGCTGTTGGCGCGACGCGGCTGTTGGCGCGACGCGGCTGTTGGCGCGACGCGGCTGTCGGCCCGACGCGGCTGTTGGCGCGACGCGGCTGCTCGGCCTCGTGCGCTGGCGGGCGAAGAGCGAGCGTGGCGTCGGCGGTGGTTGGCGGGATGGAGCGGGATCGGGATGTGTCGGCGTGGATGGGCCACGGGCCGTGGGCCGAGTTGGGTTGGTGCCGGTGTGCCGAAAGGAGGCGTCGGATGAGCTAACTTCCAGTCAACGCCGATGGGCTGCTTGAGCCAATGCGCTGCTCGGCGAGCCTGCGTCTGCGGTCGGCCGCGCCCATCCGTCTTCCCTCGTGAGGGGCTCGCCCGGCCGGGTGCGTGTCCCGTGTGACGGGGCTGGCTTGGTGTGACGGGGCTGGCTTGGGGTGCGGCGCTCTCCGGTGGCGGCGCAGCTGTGGTGGGCGTAGCTGTGGCCGCGCTGTTGGTGGGCTTGGTTTGCCTGCGGTGGTTTCCGGTTGGAGTGTGGCGGAGGGTGCCTTGTGGTTACCAAGTCAACGGTGGGGCCGGCTTGCGGGGTGGGGTGCCGTGTCGCAGTTTCGTCCCGCTCGCCTGTACTGATCTGATAAGCGAACGATCGAACTGGTGTGCAAAGTTCCAGCTTTGGATCGCTTGATCAGGGGAAACTGTGGTGACGATGGGTAGCTGTGGGTGGGGTGGTCGGGGCTGGAGTGGTTTCGGAGGGGTGACGGGTCAGCCGGTGGGGCGGTAGAAGCCTACGAAGGGCATTCCCGAGTTGGTGGTGCGTAAGGGGCCTACCTGGACGGGGTCGCCTGCCTCGACGATCTGGCCGCTGCCGATGTACATGGCGACGTGGCCTTCCCAGCAGACCAGGTCGCCGGGGAGGAGTTGGTCGGCGGACGGGACCTCCGCGCCGATGTCCTGTTCGCGGGAGGTGCGCGGGATCTCCAGACCACCCTCGCCGTACGCGTACTGGGTGAGGCCGCTGCAGTCGAGGCCTACGCCGGGGGCCGTGCCGCCCCAGACGTACGGGACGCCCAGTTGGCCTAGGGCGGCTCGGACTGCTCGGGCGGCTGTTTCGTTGGGGGCCTGAACCGTGCTGCCGTCGGGGAGGTTGACGGCTACGCCCGTGCCCGGCTGCGGTGGGATGGCCATGGGCAGCCTGCGTTTGGTGACGGTGCCGCCGCCACCCCCGCCGCCGGAATAGCCGCCGCCGCCCCCTCCACCACCGCCGCCTCCGCCTCCGCCTTGGTGCTGGGTGTACGCGGTGGGTGGGGGTGGGGCGGTCGAGGTGGCGCCCGCCGTGCTGGTGGCGCCCGCGTCGCCGCCGGTGAGTCGGGTGACGACGCCGGTCAGCTGGGTCATCACCGCTTCGAGGTTGGTGGACGTGTCGCCGGTCAGCTGGGCGGCGTAGCGGGCCAGTTCGGTCAGCTTGGCCTGCGCCCCCGCGGGGTCGCCCGCTTGGCGCAGGGCGGCGGCGGTGCGCAGCAGTTCGGCGGCGCGGCGGTTGAACTCGTCGAGCTGGTCCTGGTTGACCTTCTGGCCGACCTTGAGGATCTCGCCCGCCTCGCGCACCGCCCGCTGCACCTCGGCGCTGTACTGGCTCAGGTCCGCGCTCGCCGCCCGCTGCGCCGTGGCGTCCTCCTGGTGGCGCACGGCGCTCTGCCCCGTCCACCCCTCCCGCAGGGTGGCGGCGTACCGGTACGCGTCGTCGTCGACCGTGGTGAGGGTGTTGCTGACGGTCGCGTGCGCCTGACCCAGGCGGTCGATCGCGTCGTCGTCGGTGGCCAGGTGCCGTTGCGCGGTCGCGGCAGGCTGGACCATCGGGTCCAGCAGCTCGTGCACGGGGCTCACCACGCGGACTCACCCGCCATCCGGCGCCCGGCGGTGACGGTCTCGGTGGTTCGCGTGCTCGGCATGGCCTCTGCGGTGTCGGTGGGGTGGGGCGGGGTCACGCGAGGTCTCCGGCGGCGCGGCGGACGTTGGCGGAGGTGTCGTCCTCGGTGGCGGACAGGTTGGTCCAGGTGTTGCGCACCGCCTCGGCCGTGCCGCCGTAGCTGGTGGCGAGGCTGCGGACGCCGTCGGCCTGGCGCTGGGTGGCCGAGCGGAGGGCCTGGGCCAGGCCCACCTCGTCGCCGATCTTGGAGAACGCGTGGGCGCCGAACTGGCCGGGGCCGTGCAGGTCGCGGTCGGCCAGGCCGTGCAGCTGGTCGGCCAGCGGGTTCACCCCCGCCGTGTACGCGCGGAAGGCGGACTCCTCGCCGCGGTAGCCGCCGACGTCCGACTCGCCCATGGTGTCCCCCTGCTCCCTCTGCCCGACCGGTTCGACGACCGCTCCCCGCGATCGGTTTCCCAGGTTAGGACACATCGGGCAACCGCGTGGGGAGTTGTCCACAGCCCTGGAAGTGTGGTTGCCGACCGGTATCATGGGAGGTGACGGAAGGGGTCCTCCGGTGCCTGGTACCGCCTCGGTGCACGACGTCGTGGCCGCGATCCTCGATCGGACCGGTCCCGAGTCGCCGATGAAGGTGCAGAAGCTGCTCTACTACACCCAGGGCTGGCACCTGGGTCGCTTCGGCGAACCCCTCTTCCCCGACCGCATCGAGGCGTGGACCGCGGGCCCCGTGGTCCCCGAGGTCTACCGCCGCCACGAGGGCACGCGGGAGGTCGCGGACTGGCCGGAGGGCGACCCCGGCAGGCTCAGCGACCAGGACCGGGAGCTGGTCGACACCGTCGTCGCCCGCTACGGCGGCTTCGACCGCCACCAGCTCAGCGCCATGACCCACGACGAGGAACCCTGGCGGGTGGCCCGCGGCGACCTGCCCGACTCGGCCCCCAGCCGGGTGCGGCTGTCGGAGTCGGTGATGGCCCGCTTCTTCGGCAGGCTGATGTGCGACGCGGACACCGCCGCCGCCGAGGCCGCCGCCAGCGCCCGGTTGGAGGGCCTGGAGGTCTCGGCGGAGGCCCGCCGGGCCTGTTCCCGGGTCGCGGACGGCACCATGACCACCGACCAGGCCGTCCGGCAGCGGCTGCGCGAGCTCCTGGGCGCCTGAACCACCACCCAAGGAAGATCGACCGGGCGACGCGTGTGACCGACCCGTACCTCGACCCCGAGACCGGGGTGCTGCGCAACCTGCACGGCTGCACCGACCACGCCACCCTCGCCGCCGTCGAGCGCGACCTGGCGTTCCTCCGCGACGAGGAGCTGAAGCGATTACCCCTGCCGGGCGCCTACGACTCCGCGCACCTCACCAGGTTCCACCGCCACCTCTTCGGCGACGTCTACCCGTGGGCGGGCAAGCACCGCCGGGTCGACCTCGTCCGGGGCACGTCCCGCTTCGCGCACTGGCGCCACGTCGAGCCCGCGCTCACCGACCTGTTCACCAAGTTGAAGGCCGAACGCCTCCTCGTCGGATTGCGCCGCGCGGATTTCCTCGACCGGTTCGCTTATTACTTCGGTGAAGTAAACGTCGTCCACCCGTTCCGCGAGGGGAACGGTCGCGCCCAGCGCGCGTTCTTCCGCCAATTGGCGCTATTCGCGGGGTGGCGAATGGATTTCGCGCGTCTGGACCGAACGGACTATCTCCACGCGTGCGTCGCGGCGATGGTCGGTCAATTCGAACCCCTTACCGCGCAGTTCGACATCGCGCTCGTGGGCGGTGCATAAAACCGTTGCCCCCCACGCGTTCGCGTGAGGGGCAACGGTTTTATGCTCGTCCCCGGCACAGGGCTACCGGGGGCGTGTCAGGCTGGTGCGGGCCTCGTCCGGGGTCGGTCGGTACCGGACGCGGTCAACCACTCAGCCGACGCGCCAGAGGGCGGGCACGTTCGGCGGCTCCCAGCCGGGCTGGGCCGTGTGGCCCTGCAGGCAGGTGTAGTTCACGCCGCTGTAGGTGACCCGGGTGCCCGCGGCGTAGTTGGTGCCCGCGGCCCAGGTGGTACCACCGGGCGGGTTGTTGGTGGTGCTGGTCGGCGGCGTCGTCGAGCTCGACGGCGGACGGGTCGTCGACGAGGTCGGCGGGGTGCCGTTGACGTTCAGGACGAAGTCGAACGACGCTTCCTTGCCGTTGCCCACGGTGCGGACGTTCATCAGCAGCCGGGGGTCGTAGATGGTGTCGGTGTTGTTGCGCGGCTCACCCGGGAAGTACGTCTGGGTGGTCAGGATCCGACCGCCGGGGTTCTGCACCTTCATGTGGATGTGCCGGGTGCGGCCGGGGTAGAGGCCGGGCACGATCGTGGTGAGGGTGTACTTGCCGTTGGCGTCGGTGTACTGGTGGCCGCGGAAGCGGTAGGTGGTGTTGTCGTAGTTGCCACCGTTGTCGGCCTGCCAGAAGTCGAGCAGGACGTTGGCGAGCGGCTGGCACTGGCGGCCGAAGACGTACCCGGTGACGGTCAGCGGGGTGCCGACGGTGCCGGGCTCGACCAGCGAGGTGCGCTGCGGCGAACCGGCCTTGAAGTACGGGCCCTCGGTCTGCTCGATGGTCGGGGCGTCCCCGTCGCTGCAGTCGGGGGTCAGTTCGAGCAGCTCGCCGTTGGCCGCGTCCTCGGCCTTGGTGCGGGCCAGGGCGGGCACGCCGACCAGCGCGATCGGCGCGGCGACTCCGGCGGCGATGGCGGCGCGCAGCACGGCCTTGCGGCTGACCTGCTTGCCGGGTTCCTGTGGCTGGTCTTGGTCGCCGTGCAGGGGGGCGTCCATGTAGGGCTCCTTGTGGGTGGGGGCGCCGGGGAATGAACACGAACCTACGTAGACGATTCGGCGTGGACGATGGACTGGAACCGTTGGACGTGGTGATTCCCATGGGGGCTGTTACCACTGTGGACGTCGTTCCCACGTAACTCAATGCGTTCCTCGCCGCCGCCGCGGCGGAAATCGCCCGGGCTCACCCCGGCTTCTCGTCGGAAAAACCGACAAAAGTACGCCGCGTCGGCGAAACCGACCCGTCCCGCGATCTGTCTGACCGTGAGATCGGTTCTCAGCAGCAGGCGTTTCGCCTCGTGTGCGCGCGCCTCCCGGACCAACTCCGACGGCGTGCGCCCGGTGGCCGCCTTCACCGCCTCGGTGAGGTAGCCCGGCGTAACCCCTATGTGTTCGGCGTACGCCCTGACGGACCACAAGTCAAGGTCTATGCGCGCGGTGAGCCTGGTGAACTCGTCGGCGACGGACCCCGCGCGGGCGGGCGCGGGGGGCGCGGCGGCCGGGGTCTCGGGCAGCCTGCCCGCGCGGACGATGAGGACGTGGAGCAGGGCGCGCAGCACGGTGTGGGCGCCCTCGGCGTTGCGGCGGTACTCGTCGTGCAGGTCGCCCATGAGCCGCGCGGTCTGGGCGTGGGTGGTGCCGTCGAGGGTGAGCCAGGGGCGTTCGCTGAGCCTGCGCAGCAGGTCGCGGTCGGCGGGGTGGTCGAGCAGGAAGTCGTCGGTGAACAGGACGACGTTGCCCTCGAGGTTGCGCGTGTTCTCCCAGTGGTGCACCTGGCCCGGGGCGATCACGCACAGGTGCGGCGGGCGCAGGTCCCAGCGGGCCAGGTCGACCACGTGCGTGCCGGTGCCGCCGGTGACGTGCACGATCTCGTGGAAGGTGTGCCGGTGCGGGAAGGACGCGCGCGACAACGGGCCGACGCTGTCGAAGGTGCCCGCGACGAACGGGAGGGCGTTCGCCGTGGGTAACTCCAACCGGTGCATGGGAAGCTCTCCCGCACGCGCGGTGCGGGAGGGCGTCCCGGGTAAGACAGTGGTGCCGCGCATGGAGCCGTTCCCCTCGCTTCCTGGACCAAAAGGTCCAGACCAATCGTTGGCAAACCCTCACGATGGCACGCGCGGGGCCGACTGGGAACACGTCAGGGCATAGCAGGAAGTACTAGACCCCCATGGGATGCCACACGGTCTTGGTCTCGACCAGTGCGCGCAGCCTGCCGATATCCGGCCCCGTGGTCCAGTCCGGCTCCCCGCGCCCGACTCGCAGGACGCGGGTGACCGTACCGGCCGCGGCCCGCTCGAGTTCGGCCCGCTGCTCCACCGGCGCCCCGGCGAGGTCGAGCGCGTTGACGTCGGCGTGCGCGGCCAGCCACGGCGCCAGCTCCGCGGTGTGCCCGGTGAGCAGGTTGACCACCCCGCCCGGCACGTCCGAGGTCGCCAGCACCTCCGCGAGCGTGATCGCGGGCAGCGGCCGGTCCTCGCTGGCCACCACGACGGCCGTCGCGCCGACCGCCAGCACCGGAGCCAGCACGCTGACCAGGCCCAACAGCGACGAGTCCGGCGGCGCGAGCACCCCGACGACGCCCGTCGGCTCCGGCACCGAGAAGGAGAAGTACGGCCCGGCGACCGGGTTCGCCGCGCCCAGCACGGTGGCCAGCTTGTCGGTCCAGCCCGCGTACCAGACCCACCGATCGATGGCCGCGTCCACAATCGACTGCGCCCGCCGCGACGGCGCGCCCTCGCCCGCGGCGACCTCGGCGGCGAACTGCTCGCGCCTGCCCTCCAGCAGCTCGGCCACCCGGTAGAGGACCTGTCCACGGTTGTAGGCGGTCGCGCCGGACCACTTGCCGAAGGCGCCGCGCGCGGCCACCACGGCCTCCCGGAGGTCCTTGCGCGAGGCCTGCGCCGCGTTGGCCAGGAACCGGCCGCGCGAGTCGGACACCGGGTAGGTGCGGCCGGACTCGGAGCGGGGGAACGCGCCGCCCACGAAGAGCTTGTAGGTCTTGGACACCGTCACGCGGTCAGACATCGAGGTACGCCTCCAGCCCGGTCCGGCCGCCCTCGCGGCCGAAGCCCGACTCCTGGTAGCCGCCGAACGGCGCGGCGGGGTCGAAGCGGTTGAACGTGTTGGCCCACACCACGCCCGCGCGCAGCCGGTCGGCCATCCACAGGATCCGGGAGCCCTTCTCCGTCCACACGCCCGCGGAGAGCCCGTACGGGGTGTTGTTGGCCTTGGCCAGCGCCTCGTCGGGGGTGCGGAAGGTGAGGACGGACAGGACCGGCCCGAAGATCTCCTCGCGCGCGATGCGCATGGACTGGGTGACGTTGGCGAAGACCGTGGGCGCGAAGAAGAAACCCTTCTCCGGGAGGGGGCACGGGCTGGTCCACCGCTGCGCGCCCTCCTGCTCGCCGGAGGTGACCAGCTCCCGGATCTTGGACAGCTGGTCGCGCGAGTTGATCGCGCCGACGTCGGTGTTCTTGTCCATCGGGTCGCCGACGCGCAGCGTCGCCACCCGCTCGTGCAGCCGGTCCAGCAGCTCGTCGGCGATCGACTCCTGGACCAGCAGCCGCGACCCGGCGCAGCACACGTGGCCCTGGTTGAAGAAGATCCCGTTGACGATCCCCTCGACCGCCTGGTCCAGCGGGGCGTCGTCGAACACGATGTTCGCCGCCTTGCCGCCCAGCTCCAGCGTGAGCTTCTTGCCGGTCCCAGCGAGGGAACCCTGGATGAGCTTGCCGACCTCGGTGGAGCCGGTGAAGGCCACCTTCGCCACACCCGGGTGGTTGACCAGCTCGGCGCCCACGTCGCCCGCGCCGGGCACGATGTTGACCACGCCCGGCGGCAGCTCGGCCTGCTGGATGATCTCCGCCAGCACCAGCGCGGTCAGCGGGGTGGTCTCCGCGGGCTTGAGCACCACGGTGTTCCCGCAGGCCAGCGCGGGGGCGATCTTCCAGGCGGCCATCAGCAGCGGGAAGTTCCACGGGATGACCTGACCGGCCACGCCCAGCGGCCGCGGATCGGGGCCGTAGCCCGCGTACTCCAGCTTGTCGGCCCAGCCCGCGTGGTAGAAGAAGTGCGCGGACGCGGTCGGGACGTCCGTGTCGCGGGACTCCTTGATGGGCTTGCCGTTGTCGAGGGTCTCCAGCACGGCCAGCTCGCGCGCCCGCTCGGCGATCATCCGGGCGATGCGGAAGATGTACTTCGCGCGTTCGCTGCCGGGCATCCGGCCCCACACCTTGTCGTACGCGCGGCGCGCGGCCTTGACGGCCTTGTCGACGTCGGTCGGGCCCGCCGTGCCGACCTCGGCCAGGACCTCCTCCGTGGCCGGGTTGACGCTCTTGAGGGGCTCGCCGGTGCCGTCGACGAACTCGCCGTCGACGAACGGCCGGTAGGTCGGCTTGAGGTTCGCGATGGCCCGCGATTCCGGCGCGGGGTCGTATTCCCAGGTCATCTAGTCCACCGTCACATAGTCCGGGCCGCTGTAGTGGCCGCTGAGCTGGGTCTGGCGCTGCATCAGCAGGTCGTTGAGCAGGCTGGAGGCGCCGAAGCGGAACAGCTTCGGGGTCAGCCAGTCGGGGCCCGCGACCTCGTGCACGGCCACCAGGTGGCGGATGGCGTCCTTGGTGGTGCGGATGCCGCCCGCCGGTTTGACGCCGCGGTGCTGCCCGGTGGCGGCGTGCCAGTCGCGCACCGCCTGGAGCATCAGGTTGGTGACCGGCAGGGTCGCGGCGGGGGAGACCTTGCCGGTGGAGGTCTTGATGAAGTCGCCGCCCGCGAGCAGCGCCAGCCAGGACGCGCGGCGCACGTTGTCGTAGGTGGCCAGCTCGCCGGTCTCCAGGATGACCTTGAGGTGGGTGTCGCCGCAGGCCGCCTTGATCGTGCGGATCTCGTCGAACACTTGGCCGTAGCGGCCCGCGAGGAAGGCGCCGCGGTCGATCACCATGTCGATCTCGGTGGCCCCGGCCTCGACGGCGTACTCGGTGTCGGCGATCTTGATCCGCAGGCTGGAGCGGCCGGACGGGAAGGCGGTGGCGACGCTGGCCACCTCGACACCGGTGCCCGCGACCTCTTGCGCGGCGGTGGCCACCATGTCCGGGTAGACGCAGACCGCCGCCACGCGCGGGGTGGCCGGGGCGGGGTGTCTGGCTTTCGCGCACAGGGAGCGCACTTTGCCTGGCGTGTCCGCACCCTCCAATGTGGTCAGGTCGACCATGGAGATCGCGGTGTCGATGGCCCAGCGCTTGCTCGACTTCTTGATGCTCCGCGTGGCCAGGCCCGCGCTGCGCTGCTCCAGGCCGACCGCGTCCACGCCGGGCAGGCCGTGCAGGAAGCGCCGCAGCGACGACTCGTCCCTGGTCGCGTCGCTGAACTCGTGCGTTGTCGTCGCGGACATGGGCTTGAGTCTATGCGGCTTGGAGGGCTCGCCGGGGGCGGGCGGTGCGGATGATCTTGATGGTGAGGGCCACGAGCCAGGCGGTCCACAGCACGTAGCCGAGGAAGTTGGCCAGGTCGGCGCCGGGGACGCCGAGCGGGATGAGGACGCCGGTGGCGACGAGCGCGGCGGCGGGCCAGGCGATGGCGCGGAGGCCGGAGCGGCGGGCGACGAGGAACGTCCACGCGGCGGTGAGGGCGTAGCCGATGGTCTCGCCGATGACGGTTCCGAGCACAGTGGACAGTGCGTGGAAGGTGTCGGGGTCGTCGACGAACGGGACGATCAGCGGCCACCGCATGAGTCCGATGACCTGTACCGCTGCTGCTGCGATGCCCAGCGGCACGATCGGGCCGGGGTTGTTTGTGCGTTTGGCGAGGTTGGTGGAGATCGGGGCCATAAGAGCGGCGGACGCGGCTAAGAGGAGAAACAGCGCGGAGATGACGAACTGGTTCGCGTGGAACTGCGTGAGCACCTCCTGGGCGGGCTTGGCGAGGACGTCGGGGTAGTCGAAGACGCTTCCCAGGCCGAGGAAGGCCAGGTTGGCGCCCGCGGCACCGGCGATGAGCAGGAGGGGCAGCACGGTCGCTCCGATCTCTGTACGGCGTGCAATATTGCACACTGTACAGTGATGCACCGTGGAAGAGAAGAGCGGTCGTCCGGGCCCGAAGCGGAGCCTGTCCGCCGGGCGGATCGTCGACGTGGCGTTGGAGCTGTTCGACGGTGAGGTCCCGTCGATCCGCGGTGTCGCCGCGCGGCTGGGGGTGCGGCCGAACACGCTGTACACGTACCTGCCGGACCGCGCGGCCCTGGAGCGCGCGCTGGTGGACCGGCTGCTGGCCGAGGCCGACCCGGACCTGCTGCTCGGCCGCCGCAGCTGGCGTCGTCGGGTGGAGGATTACGCGTGTGCGCTAAGAGGGGTGTTGTTGCGCCGTAGGGGGGCTGCGGCGCTGCTGCACTCCGCTCCGATGGACGGGCCCAACGCGCTTCTGGTGGGGGAGCGGTTGTTGGCGCTGTTCATCACGGCGGGTCTACCGCCGACGGAGGCGTCGCGGGCGACGTATGCGGTCATCGTGCAGGTCTTGGGCGCGGCGACGCTGACCGCCGCGGACCAGGACGGGCGGTCGGAGGAGGAGGTCGTCGCGGCTCGACAGTCGTTGGAGATCCCGGCGGAGCACTTCCCCCTGACCGCCCAAACCTGGCCGACAGCGGCGACGTGGAACACGGAACACCAGTTCCGCTGGTCGTTGCGCGCGCTGCTGGACGGCCTGGTGCGGTAGCGATCGGAGTTATCCACAGGCCGCCCGCTGACCTGCTCGCGGGCTGCTTTCGCCCGGTAGAATTGATATTGAGGGATCCCCGGCCCGGATGGGGTACCTGGCTGAAGGTCGCCCGGATTCGGGGTGGGCCGCAGCAGGGTTGGCTGCGGCTGGGTTGATCGCGGACCTGGGCCGGCTGGGCTCGGAGCGGCGAGTGCGGGTCGATCGCGGGCTGGGGCTTGCTCGGCGCGGCGAGTGCGTGTGGATCGGGCAGCGACCGCGTGCGCCGAGGGGCGTCTGGCGGTTGTGCGAGCGGCGGGGTGGGTCAGCCCTGCTCGATCTGCTTCTTGTTCTTCGGCTTCTTCGGCGACCGGATCTCCACGCCGCCCATCAGCGCGAGGCCGGTGACGCGGACGACCGGGGCACCCGGCGGCGGCGCCTGGTCGCGCAGGCCGTTGTGGAAGGCGCCCATGAAGCCGGAGCCGGTCACGTGCACGACGACGTCCGGCGGGACCGTGATCTCGATGCCGCCCATCAGCGCGAAGGCGTGGATGACGGTCTCGCGGGCCTCGAACGTGGCGTGCGTCAGGTCGATCTCCACGCCGCCCATGACCGCGACGGCGTTGAAGGTCGGCGGCACGGTCCACTGTCCCTTGACCTCGGACCCGGAGAGCACCGCGATGGCGTTGTTCTGCGTGCCGCGTCCCCCGATCCGGTGACCCACGGCGTGCTGGGCGACCGGCCCGGGCTGGGTCGGCTGGTAGGCGATGACCTGCTGCCCCGGCAGGTCGCGGACCAGCGGCTCCAGCTCGCCGAAGGTCTTCGCGGCGTAGACGTGCGTCAGCCGTTCGTCCAGCTCGGTGACGGTGAGCCTGCCCTCGGCCATGGCGTCGTGCAGGACCTTGGCGAACCGCTCCCGATCGGCGTCGGAGGCGCGCATGTCGCGCGGACCGGGGAGGCTTGGCTGCTCACTCACGCAGATGAGGGTAGCGCCATCGGGTGGCGCCGTGGTCTGGACATAACCGCTGGAAAAGTGGACCGCGTTCCGCCTGCCCCGGTGCGGCTACGGTGTCGCCCATGGACGTGCTCACCGTCGACCACCCGCTCGCCAAGGCGCGGCTCACCGTCATGCGCGACGCCCGGACCGACAGCGCCACCTTCCGGGCCGCGCTGCACGACCTCACCAACATGCTGATCTACGAGGCCACCCGGGCCGCGCCGCTGCGGGTCGAGCGCATCCACACCCCGGTCGCCCGCACGGACGGGTACTGGCTGGCCAACCCGCCGCTGCTGGTGCCGGTGCTGCGCGCCGGGCTGGGCATGGCCGACCAGGCGCACAAGCTGATCCCGGACGCGCAGATGGGCTTCGTCGGCCTGGCCCGCGACGAGGCGACCCTCAAGCCGACCCCGTACATGGAGTCGTTGCCCGAGGACCTGTCGGGCCGCCCGGTGTTCGTCCTCGACCCGATGCTGGCGACCGGCGGTTCGATGCTGCACACCATCCGCCTGCTGACCGACCGCGGCGCCACGGACGTCACCGCCATCTGCGTCCTCGCCGCCCCCGAGGGCATCGAACACCTCGGCGCGGCGGGCCTGCCCGTGCGCCTGGTGACGGCCAGCGTCGACGACCGGCTGAACGACTCCGGCTTCATCGTCCCGGGCCTGGGGGACGCCGGTGACCGGCAGTACGGCGCGGTCTGACCTCCTCGACGAGGTCGAACGGCACTGGGCCGCCCTGCTCGACGGCCGCCTGACCCGCGACGAGGTCGACCGCTGGGCGGCCCGGTGGCACACCGACGACCGCGCCGCCCCGGAACCGCTGGCGGTGTGGGCGCTCGACCTGCTGCACGGGGTCGACCTGCCCGACCTCGACGGCGGCTTCCTGTTCGCGGACGAGCAGGTCGCCGACTGGTTCGCCGAGTTCCGCCGCCTGCGCGCCGAGGCCCCGCCGGGCCTGGCCGCCATCGGGGAACGCCTGGTCGACCTGGTCGAGGGGCGCGCAGAACGCGACGCCGTCGCGCACTGGGCGCGCTACTGGTGCGACCACTCGGCACGCCCCTTCACCGAGGCCGAGCGCCGCCTGCTCCAGGTGCTCACCCAGGCCCAGGAGCACTCGGACGAGCAGTTCCGCGAGTGGCTGGCCGGGACCCGGCGGTAGTCGTCACGGGGGTGCCACGGTCCAGCCCCTGGTGTGGGCGCGGAGGGCCTGTTCGTACATCGCCGGGACGTCCAGGCCCGGGGGTAAGTTCCCGCGCAGTTCCAGGGAAACCAGCCCGTGGACGATGCCCCAGCAGCCCATCGTCATGGTGGTTGCGTCGTCGTGGAAGACGCCGCGGGTGGTGCCGGTGGTGATCACCTCCATCAGGGGGGCCAGGGCCGCGCGGGCCTGTTCGGTGGCGTCGTCGTCCGGTTCGAAGCCGGGGATGGCGCCGCCGAACATGACCCCGTAGAGGTGGGGGCTGGTCCGGGCGCTCTCGCGGTAGGCGATGCCGAGTGCGACGAGGTCGGTCGCGGGGTCGCCGGTCGGGCGCACCGCGCGGAGGTGGCTGCCGAGACGGCGGAACGCCTCGACGTACAGCTCCCGCACCAGGGCGGGTTTGCCGCCGAAGAGCGAGTACACGGCCGTGGTGGAGGTACCCGCGTCCGCGGCCAGCCTGCGCAGGCTCAGCGCGCTCGCGCCTTCGGCGGAGAGCAGTTCCCCCGCTCGGTCGAGCAGCCGCACCCGAAGCGCCTCGTCGTGGGTCCTGGGTCTGGGCACCACGGGAGTCTACCGTTCTGTAACACTGTCACGGTGGTACCACCGTGGTACCGTCGGCCGCATGGCGATGACGTTGCGGCTCACCGAGGAAGACAACGCCCGGCTCGACGAGCTCGCCGCCGCCGAGGGGCGCTCGAAGCAGGAGGTGCTGCGGCTCGCCCTGGCCGACCGCTGGGCCCGCCTGCACAAGGAGGAGCAGCTCGGCGACGTCCTGGCCCGCGTCCTCCCGCGCTACCAGGGCCTGCTCGACCGGCTCGGCCCGGTCTGAAAGCCGCACGCGGACTGTCCGACCCCTATGTGATCATCTTTCGGTGACCACCTACCTCGACGCCAGCGACCTCCTGGTGCTCGCCGCCGCGGTGACCGGCGGCGACCTGGTGGTCCGCGACCTCGGCCTGCTCGACTCCGCCGCCTACCGCCCCCGCGCCACAGTGCTCGGCGTCGAGGCCTACGGCACCCTATGGCTCAAGTCCGCCGCCCTGCTCGACTCGATCGTGCGCACCCGTCCCCTGGCCGAGGGCAACTGGCGGCTCGGCTGGGTCGCCGCGGTCACCCTGTGCGACCTCAACGGCTGGTGGATCGACGCCGACACCGACGACGCCCTGGAAGTGGTGCGCGAGGTCGGCCGCGGCGCCGTCGAGGTGCCCAAGATGGCCGAACACCTCGAGGCCTGGGCGCTGCCGAAGAACGAGTAGCCGGTGCGAGAAATCAAACACGCTTGACCTGGAGCGCACTCCAGCTCTTACGGTCAGTGCGTGACTTACGCGATCGCCGAGGCGGCCCACCGCAGTGGGCTGTCGATCGACACCCTGAGGTACTACGAGCGGATCGAGCTGATCGACCCGCCTGCGCGTGACTCCGGCGGCAGGCGCGCCTACACCGACGAAGACCTGGCGTGGCTGCACTTCCTCACCAAGCTGCGCACGACCGGCATGCCGATCAAGCTGATGCGCGAGTACGCGCGCCTGCGCCACCAGGGCGTCGCCTCCGTAGGCGCGCGCAAGCACATCCTGGTCCGCCACCGCGAGGACGTGCTCGCGCGGATCGAGGAGCTGCGGTCGTGCCTGCAGGTCCTCAACTACAAGATCGAGAACTACGAGCGGATCAGCGGTTCCGAGCAGGACCGCCAGGAGGTTCCGGCATGAGCATCCCCACCCGCGCACTCGGCTCGCTGCAGGTGAGCGCCCAGGGCCTCGGCTGCATGGGCATGAGCCAGGGCTACGGCCCCGGTGACGCCGAGGAGTCGGTGGCCACGCTGCACCGGGCGCTGGAGCTGGGCGTCACGTTCCTCGACACCGCCAACGTCTACGGCGACGGCGCGAACGAGGAGCTGCTGAGCGGGTTCCTCAAGGGCAGGCGCGACCAGGTCGTGCTGGCCACCAAGTTCGGCATCGCCGGTCGCGGCCCGAACGGCCCGGCCGTGCGGGGTGACGCGGCGTACGTGCGCGAGTCGATCGAGGCGTCGCTGCGCAGGCTGGGCGTCGACCACGTCGACCTGTACTACCAGCACCGCGTCGACCCGGACACGCCGATCGAGGAGACCGTCGGCGCCATGGCCGAGCTGGTCGCCGAGGGCAAGGTGCGCCACCTGGGCCTGTCCGAGGCGGGCGCGGACACGATCCGCCGCGCGCACGCCGTGCACCCGATCGCCGCCGTGCAGAGCGAGTGGTCGCTGTGGACCCGCGGCATCGAGGCGGAGGTGCTGCCGACCTGCCGCGAGCTGGGCATCGGCGTGGTGCCGTTCTCGCCGCTCGGCCGGGGCTTCCTCACCGGGCGGCTCACCGCGACCGAGATCGGCGACGGCGACATCCGCGCCGCCATGCCCCGGTTCGCGGCGGAGAACTTCGACCGCAACCGGGCCATCGTGACCGCGTTGGAGGAGCTGGCCGCGGCGCGCGGGGTGACCGCCGGTCAGCTGGCGCTGGCCTGGGTGCAGGCGCAGGGGCCGGACGTGGTCCCGATCCCCGGCACCAAGCGGCGCGCGTACCTGGCGGAGAACGCGGCCGCCGCCACCATCGAACTGTCCGAGTCAGACATCGCCGCCATCGAGGCGGCCGCTCCGGCCGACGCCTTCATCGGGGACCGCTACGCCCCCGGGATGATGCGCGCGGTCGGCAAGTAAGAGGGGAAACGAGAGTTGAGCAAGCTGGAAACGCGGCACCTCGGTCAGCTCGCCGTCGGCGCCCAGGGGCTGGGCTGCATGGGCATGAGCGACTTCTACGCCGGCCGCGACGATGACGAGTCGGTCGCCACCATCCACCAGGCGCTCGACCTGGGCGTGTCGCTGCTGGACACCTCGGACATGTACGGCCCGTACACCAACGAGGAACTGGTCGGCCGCGCCATCCGCGACCGGCGCGACGAGGTCGTGCTGGCCACCAAGTTCGCCATCGTCCGCGACCCGGACGACCCGACCCGCCGGGACGTGCGCGGGGACGCGGCCTACGTGAAGCAGGCCTGCGAGGCGTCCCTGCGGCGCCTCGAGGTGGACCACATCGACCTGTACTACCAGCACCGCGTCGACCCCAAGACACCCATCGAGGAGACCGTCGGCGCGCTGGCGGAACTGGTGGCGGAGGGGAAGATCCGGCACATCGGGCTGTCGGAGGCCGGTGCGTCGACCATCCGGCGGGCGCACGCGGTGCACCCGGTCAGCGCGCTGCAGAGCGAGTGGTCGCTGTGGTCGCGCGACATCGAGGACGAGATCGTGCCGACCTGCCGCGAGCTGGGCATCGGCGTCGTCCCGTACTCGCCGCTCGGCCGCGGCTTCCTGACCGGCAAGTACACCTCGACGGCCGACTTCGGCGAGGGCGACTACCGGTCCGCGGCGCAGCCCCGGCTCTCCGAGGAGAACCTGGCCAAGAACCTCGCCATCGTGGCGGCGCTGCGGATCCTGGCCGAGGAGCGCGGGGTCACCGCCGGTCAGCTCGCGCTGGCCTGGGTGCAGCACCGGGGCGCGGACGTGGTGCCGATCCCGGGGACCAAGCGGCGCAAGTACCTCGCGGAGAACGTGGCGGCGCTGGACGTGCGGCTGTCCGAGGACGACCTGCGGGTGATCGAGGCGGCGGTGCCGCTGGAGTCCGTGGCCGGGGAGCGGTACCCGGAGCAGGGCATGAAGATGATCGGTCTCTGAGCCGATCGGCGCGCCGAAGTCCGCCCGGGTAGGTCCCGGGCGGGCCACGGCCCGTTCACAGCCGGATCCAGGCGCGGCTGAGCGCCGACTCCGAGCGGATCAGCTCCAGCAGCTGTCCCATCCGGTTCCGGTTGCCCACCCCGTGGACGCCCCAGAAGTCCGACAGCTCCTGGGGGTAGACCAGCCGCGCGGTACCGGTTGCGGCCAGCGCCTGGGCGAAAGCGGGGTGCGCACTGGACTTCAGGCGCAGCAGGTACGCCATCGTCGCGGTTCGCAGGTGGGGCCAGTCGGCGCGGCGTTCGAGCCGCATGGCGAGCAACCGCGCGTCGTACGCGGCTTCCGTGCGCAGGATCGCGGCTTGGTCCCGCTCGTTGGCGACCGCCAGCGCCCAGTAGGCGTGCGTGACGGTCGGGTAGGTCCGGCCCGCGACGGTGATGGGTGCCGGGAACTCGTTGCGCAGCACCAGGATTCCGGGATTCGGCGGTCTCTCGTCCGAGGGCCGCGGCTCACTGATGACGACGGTGGGCTCGTCCGGTTCAGGCGGGCTGCTCGCGGGTTCCCCTTCCGCGTGGAGCCGCGCTGCCTCCTCTTCCGCGTAGCGCTGTGCGGCCCGGCCTTGCTGGACGAGGTAGTCCAGCGCTTCGGCGTGCTTCTCCTCGGTGACCAGCACGGCTCCGCCGAGTCGGTTGACGTAGTGGTTGCCCGGTCCGGCCGCCACCACGCGCAGCGGCCAGCCCTTGCGGTCGTGGTCGCCGAGGAGGAAGTCCCGCCGGTGTTCGGGGACCGCGGCGAAGGCCGCGCGCAGCACCGCGCGGTTCTCCTCGGTCGGGTGGTCGCGGAAGACCTTGAGCGCGGCGACGCACCGGCCGGCGGAGTCCGGTCGGTCGTTGTACCTGTCGATGACGTCGCGGGCCTCGCCGATCAGCCCCTCGGCGGTGATGCGGGACCGCGGGTTGGCGAACTCCCAGCCCGCGAGCTGGTAGGCCGAGGCCGTGGCGCCCTCGGGGAGTTCGGTGGCGATCCAGCCCGAGGTGACCGCCGCGACGAAGTCGTCGAAGGTGTGCAGCGTCCCCCAGTCGACCATGCCGTCGGCGTAGACCACCAGGTTGTCCAGGTGGTATTCGCCGTGGTTGCGGACGAACACGGGGCGCGAGGAGCCGATGATCCGCTCCCCGTCCACGGTCCGCCAGGTCGATTGTCCGGTCCCCATGGGGATGAGCCTAGGGGTGCGGAAAAAACAGGGTTCCGCCGCGGTGGGGGCATCACCGCGACGGAACCCCTGGTGTGGCCGCGGGTCGCCCGAAGGAGGGGGTCGGGCGACCCGCGGGGGCATTCGGTTGTCTGTCCGCTATGGACAGTCCTTAGTAGATGCTGCCGGTGTAGCAGACGGCGGCGATGTAGCCGAGGGTGGTGCAGCTCGACGGGGTGCCGCTGTCGTTGGCGGCGTTCGGGTCGGCGGGGGAGCTCGCGGTCCGCTTGGCGGTGACCTTCCAGGTGCCGATGGTCGACAGCTTCAGCGGGACCGAGAAGGTCTTGGTGACCGACTGGCCGACCGCCAGCGGGCCGACCTCGCAGCTGACGGTGCCGCCCGCGACCGTGCAGCCGGGGCCGGCGACCGCGAGCAGCGGCGACGGGACCGCGGCGGTGACCGTGCCGGAGACCAGGGCGTCGGGGCCCGTGTTGCGGACGGTCATCGCGTACTGCAGCGCGGGCACCATGATGCCGACGCGCGGCGAGGCCTGCAGGGACACCGCGAGGTCGCTGGCCTTCGGGGTCGGCAGGACGGTGCGGTTGAGCAGCACCGAGATGCCGTCCGCGACCCGGTTCGTGGTGATCAGGTCGGCGCGGTTGTCGTTGTCGACGTCGGCGGCGTGCACCTCGGTCGGGGTGGTGCCGGTGGCCAGCGTGGCGGTCTGCTGGAACGTGCCGTCGCCGTTGTTGAGCACCGTGACGCTGTCCGCGCCGGAGAGGGAGACCGCCAGGTCGGGGTCGCCGTCGAGGTCGAGGTCGGCCACCGCGACGCCGAACGGGTTGGGGCCGATGGCCTTCGCGGTCGGCAGTCCGAAGACGCCCGCGCCGTTGTTCAGCAGGATCGAGACCGTGCCCGCGCCGTAGTCGGCGGTGGCCAGGTCGACCTTGCCGTCGCGGTTGAAGTCGCCCGCCGCGATGTCGATCGGGTTGACGCTGGTCGGGAACGGGATCGCCAGGCCGAAGGTACCGTCGCCGAGACCCGCGAAGACCGAGACGGTGCCGGTGAAGAAGCCCGCGGTCGCGATGTCGACCTTGCGGTCGCCGTTGAGGTCGGCGAGCACCACGCCGCGCGAGTAGCCGCCGGAGAGGTAGTCGGTGGGCGTGCCGAGCGTGCCGTCGCCCTTGCCCAGCAGCACGGTGATGCCCTCGGGCCTGCTGATCACGACGTCGGCCTTGCTGTCGCCGTTGAGGTCGCCGGTGGCGATGCCCTCCGCGCCGCCGCTGACCGGGTACCCCACGCGCGGGGCGAAGGTGCCGTCACCGTTGCCGAGCAGCACCGAGACGGCGCCCGAGGTGGTGACGGCCAGGTCGGCCTTGCCGTCCCGGTTGAAGTCGGCCGCCGCGATGGCGGTCGGCTCGTCGCCCGGGTAGATGGTCTGGCGGGGGCCGAGGACGCCGCCGCCGGTGCCGAGCAGCACGGTGAGGCGCCACTCGTAGCGGTCGGCGGTGATGACGTCGGTCTTGCCGTCACCGTTGAGGTCGGCGTCGATGACCGCTTCCGGGTGGTTCCCGGTCGAGTAGTCCACGCGCGGCGCGAACGTGATCGGGTTCGCCGCGGACGCGGGGACTGCGGCGAGGGTCAGCGTGGCGGCGGTGGCGGCCACCACACCCAACACCCGGGAACGAGCGGTCACGGAATACCTCCTAATCGGCACATGCCGTCGACCGCCCCATCGCTTTCCGCGCGCCACCCGTTTCGGGGTTGTCGCAGGTACCTCGCTGTGTGTCACGTCCGATTCGGACAGTGACTGTTGATCGGTGTTCTTGCTCTTCTTGACCGGTTCACAGTGGACCGTGTCTTGATTTGTTGCCGAACCCCGCCTTACGGCATCAGGCGGGCGGCGACGGTGGCACCGAGTTCGCGGCAGGCCAGAAGGTCGACTTTGGAGGGCTCTCCCGTGACGCTGACGTGGGGGTGACCTTCTCCCAACCGAGCCCGGTGGTGATCGACTCGATTCCCCGGATCGCCCCCGCGGTGTCGTTGTTGCCGTGCGCGTAGAGGCCGAACGGGCGCGCGCGGGTGGCGTCGAGGCAGGGGTAGTAGGCGTCGAAGAATGGCGGAGACCAGAGGCCTCCGCCATCCAGGACGCAGTGGCCGACTTCCAGTCGGACTGTGCCGTGGTCTTCAGCCGATAACATTCGCTATCCGTTGAGTAGGTCGCGGATTTCCGTGGAGATCGCGGTGAGGCGGTCCTGGGCCGCGGTGCGGGCGGCCGGGAGGGCGTCCGCGGTGGGGGCGGGTTCGACGACTTCCAGGTAGGCCTTGATTTTTGGTTCCGTGCCGGACGGGCGGACCAGGACTCGGAGGCCGTCGCCCGTGTAGCGCAGGACGTTCGCGCCCGGCATGAGGTCCTCCGCGGTCACCGCCACCCCGGCGAAGGTGGGGGGTGGGTTGGCGCGCAGCGCCGTCATCAGGGTACCGATTCGGGTTAGGTCGGTGACTCGCAAGGAGACCTGGGACGTCAGGTGCAGGCCGTGGCGCAGGGCCAGGTCGTCGAGGGCGTCCGCCAGGGTGCGGGTGGTGGCGCGGAGGGTGGCGGCCAGGTCCGCCAGCAGAATGGCGGCGGAGATGCCGTCCTTGTCGAGGACCGAGGTGGGGTCCACGCAGTGGCCCAGGGCCTCTTCGTAGGCGTAGATCAAACCCTCGCCCGCGCGGACCAGCCACTTGAAGCCGGTCAGGGTGGCTGCGTAGCGGGCGCCGTGCGCCGTGGCGATGGCGGAGAGCAGAGAAGAAGAGACGATGGTGTTGGCGACGAGCGGGGACACCGAGTCCGTTGTGGACAGGATGTGTTCGCCCAGCAGGGAACCGGTTTCGTCGCCGGTGAGCATGCGCCAGCCGGTGGGGGTGGGGATGCCGATCGCGCAGCGGTCGGCATCCGGGTCGAGGGCGATGGCGATGTCCGCGTCCACTGTGGATGCCAGGGAAAGCAACAAGTCAGTGGCGCCGGGCTCCTCCGGGTTGGGGAAGCCGACGGTCGGGAAGTCCGGGTCGGGTTCGGTTTGCTCGCGGACCAGGTGGACATCGGTGAAACCCGCGCGGTGCAGCGCCAGGCTGAGGGGACCCGCGCCTACGCCGTGCAGGGCCGTCGCGGCGATGCGGAGTTCGCGGGCCGTGCCGCGGGGGAGCGTCGCCGCGCGGTCGAGGTAGGCGTTGAGGGTCGGCTCCTCGATCGGGGTCCACGTGCGCACCTGGGGGATCGACACGGCCGCCGGGCACGCGGCGATGGCGGCCTCGATGGCGTGGTCGTCCGGCGGCACGATCTGACCGCCGCCCTGGACGTAGAGCTTGTACCCGTTGTCCTGCGGCGGGTTGTGCGACGCCGTGATCTGGACGCCCGCCACCGCGTTCTGCGCGCGGACGGCGTAGGCCAGCAGCGGGGTGGGCAGGGCATTGGAGAGCACCCGCACGTCGAACCCGGCCGCCGCGAGCACACCGGCGGCAGCGGCCCAGAACGCCTCTGAGCCGTGCCGCGCGTCGCGGCCGACGACGACCACACCGCCCCGGTGCCCCTGGGACACCAACCACGCCGCCACCCCGGCCGTCGCCCGGATGACGACCGCGGTGTTCATCCCGTTCGGACCCGCCCGCACCGGCCCGCGCAGTCCCGCCGTGCCGAACGTCAGGGGGCCTGCGAGACGGTCCTCAAGCTCCTCGGCCCTCCCCGGCACGCCGCCCATCGCCTCCGCGACGATCTTCTGCAGCTCCGCGCGGCTGTCCGGGTCCGGGTCGTCGGCGATCCAGCGGAACGCCTGGTCGCGCAGGGCCGGGGTCAGCCTGCTCACGAGCGCGCGACCAGTTCGCGCAGGAAGCCGCCCATGCCCTCGGCGGCGATCCGGCCCGCCTCCAGCACCTCCAGGTGGTTGAGCGGCTCACCGGTGATGCCCGCCGCCAGGTTCGTCACCAGCGACAGGCCGAACACCTCCACGCCCGCCGCGCGCGCCGCGATCGCCTCCAGCACGGTCGACATGCCGACCAGGCCCGCGCCGAGGACCCGCAGCATGTGGATCTCGGCGGGGGTCTCGAAGTGCGGGCCGGGCAGTCCCGCGTAGACCGCTTCGACGAGCGTCGGGTCGATCTCCTTGGCCAGCGCGCGCAGGCGCGGCGAGTACAGGTCGGTCAGGTCGACGAACTCGGCGCCGACCAGCGGGGACCGCGCGGTGAGGTTCAGGTGGTCGCTGATCAGCACCGGCTGCCCGACCCGGGCGCCCTCGATCAGGCACCCGGCCGCGTTGGTCAGGATGACCGTTCGGACCCCGGTCGCCGCCGCGGTGCGCACGCCGTGCACCGCGCGCGCCACGCCGTGGCCCTCGTACAGGTGGGTGCGGCCGAGCAGCACCAGAACCCGCTTGTCGCCGACCTCGATCGAGCGGATCGTGCCGCCGTGACCCTGCACCGTCGGCGCGAGGAAGCCGGGCAGCTCCGCCACCGGCACCTCGGCGGCGGGCTCGCCGAGCTGGTCGACCGCGGGGCGCCAGCCGGAGCCCAGGATCAGGGCGATGTCGTGGCTGGTCGCCCCGGTGCGGTCGGCGATGGCCTTGGCCGCCTCTTCGGCGGCGCGGCCCGGGTCGGTGTCAACGTCGATTCCGGTCACGCTCCGGAGCCTACGCGCGACACCTCCTCGCGTGCCGGGAATCCCAGTCGCACCAGCAGGTAGAGCGGGAGCCCGAGCGGCGAGAGCAGGATGGTGAAGACCAGGATCGGCGCCATCAGCAGCGGGTGCACGCCGCGGTCGCGGCTGTCGAGGTACATCCACCGGCCGATGAACAGGTCCCACGCCAGCACCTGCGCCCAGACGAGCACGACGGCGTTGTCGTCGGTGAAGAACGCCAGCCAACCGGCCAAGGTGGGCTGGGTGACGCCCGCCCACAGCTCGCCGAACACCGGCACCGCCGCGACCGCCCACACCACCAGCGCGGGCAGCAGGATCAGCGGCGACTCGGCGATCCGCCGCGACCACGACCAGGTCGGGGCCACGATCATCAACGCCCAGAACGGGACGACGGCGTAGAACGCCAGGTTGAACAGGGTGCTCACGCGGTGCTCGCTTCCCGGGTCGCGACCGCGGCCGGGCGCCGGGCGGACAGCGCGCCGATGGCGACGCCGACGACGATCACGCCGAACGCCGTCGCGGTCACCCAGTCGGGGTGGATCAGCGACTGCCCGCGCAGCGCCTGCCAGGTGAGCAGCACCAGCAGCGCCGTGTAGCCCGCGCCGACCGTCCACACCAACCGGACCCCGGACCGCTCGTCGACCCGGCCGCGCAGGAAGTAGCCCAGCAGCGGCAGCAGTTGCAGCGCGTGCATGCCGACGAAGTGGCCGACGCGCAGGTCGCCGCCCGTGGTGCTCCAGCCGGTGAGCGGCATCGACGGGCCGCCGTCGGGGACGCCGACGCTGTGCGCGCCGACGATGTCCGGGACGCCGCTGGTGTTCATCGTCATCAGCACGCCGACGGCCATGCCCGCCAGCGACAGGAACATGCCCAGCCGGATCGCCGCCAGTTCCGGCGCCGGGGCCAGCCGCTGCGCGGCGAGCTTGATGGCGATCAGCAGCGTGCAGACCCACAGCACCGCGACGGTGATGCCCATGATGCTGAACATCAGCGTGTTGAACGGCGTGGTGTTGTTGAAGTGGCTGCGCTCCCCGCGCACCACCTGCATGACGACGATGACCATCTCGATCACGGTCGCGCCGACGATCACCGTCGCGGACCGGTTCAGCAGCTTGGACGGCTTCTCCGGCAGCGACAGCAGCCACGCCCAGCTCAGCGCGAACGCCACGAACGACACGCTGAACTTCAGCGGCTTGAGCCAGATCGCCGAGCCGACCAGCACCCGGTCGTCGACGACCAGGCCGACGGCGGAGACCAGCCCGGTCAACACCATCAGCCCGGTCAACACCAGTAACGGTCGGTGCCAGGTCCGCATCGTGAGCCCCTCGAATGGATAGTAGTGCTATCTGCTATCGATAGATACTCTATCCACCTACCCGTTGTCGAGGGGTTGGGAAGGTGCATGCGGATCAGCGAGCTGAGCAGGCGCAGTGGCGTGGCGGTGCCGACGATCAAGTACTACCTGCGGGAAGGCATCCTCCCGCCGGGCGAGCGCACCAGCCCCAACCAGGCCAGATATGACGACGGCCACGTGCACCGGCTCCGCTTCGTCCGCGCGCT
Source organism: Actinokineospora auranticolor (assembly GCF_041897805.1). Lineage (GTDB taxonomy): Bacteria > Actinomycetota > Actinomycetes > Mycobacteriales > Pseudonocardiaceae > Actinokineospora > Actinokineospora auranticolor. The sequence goes on along the minus strand of NZ_CP154825.1, from coordinate 7,642,168 downwards.
GATCGAGGTCGGCGGCCTGTCCGTGGCCACGGTCCGCGAGGTGCTGGCCCGCATCGACAGCGACGAGGCGAACCTCGACCTCCGGCTCGGCACCGTGCAGAAGGCGCTGCTCCCGTCGACCGACGGCCTGTCCGGGCCCGCGCAGGAGGCTGCCGAGCAGGAGGTGGTGAACCTGTTGGAGGAGTACGGCTACCGGTACTTCCGCGACCACCCGGCGATCGCGTCGCTGGCGAACGTCATGGTGGCCGCGCAGGCGCTGGGGCACAACCGGTTCGCCGAACACCTGCGCCGGTACGTCGCCGTGATGCCCCAGGTCGGCGTGATCGACATCGACTACATCGAACAGGCCCGCACGATCGACCACATGCTGGAGAGCGTCGTCGTCGGCACCGTCCTGGGCGACACGGCGATCGCGGCCGTGCGCAGGCTGGCCCAGACCAGCGAGTCGGCCAAGCGCTTCCCCCCGCGCGGGTCGGAGACCCCCGGCCCGTAGGAAACCCCGTGGCCCGCCCGGACGCGCCTCGCTACGGTCGCTCCCGTGAGCTACGAGCACCCGCTGGCCTACCTGCTCGGCATCGAGGGATTGGCCCTGCTGCGCGGTTTCACCGGCGACCACGACCGCGAGTTCACCGAGGCGCGGATCGCCGAGATCCGGCGGCTGCTCGACGAGCCGTGGACGGGGGTGGAGGTCGACCGGGTCGGCGCGGCCGACGGCTACCGGATCTGGTCGCGCACGTACGACCAGCCCGGCAACGGCGCCTTCGCCATCGACGAACCGGAACTGCGGCGGATCATCGACCCGCTGCCCCCGGGCACCGCGCTGGACGCCGCGTGCGGCACGGGCCGCTACGCGCGGCTGCTGGCCGACCGCGGCCACCGGGTGCTCGGCGTCGACGGCTCACCGGAGATGCTCGACCACGCCCGCCCCCGGGTGCCCGAGGCCGAGTTCCGGCTCGGTGACCTGCGTGGACTCCCGGTGGACGACGCGTCGGTGGACCTGGTCACCTGTGGACTCGCGCTGACCCACCTCCCCGACCTCACCCCCGCCTTCGCCGAGTTCGCCCGCGTGCTCCGCCCCGGCGGCCACCTGGTGGTCGTGGACATGCACCCGGAGTCGGTGGCCCGCGGGTCGATCCCGTCGGTGCGCGACCAGGACGGCCGACCCGGTCGGCTCCCGGCCCACCGACACCTGGTCGGCGACTACCTGCGTGCCGCACTGCCACGGGGTTTCCAGGTCCGGGACTGTCGGGAACCGGTCGCGGAACTGGGTGGGACCCCCGAACCCGCCGACTCCCCGGGCCCCTGGGACGTCTGGCCGTGGAGCCTGATGGCGATGGTCCCCGAAGCCGCGCGCGCCGTTTACCCCGGCTCGCCCGTGATGCTCGTCTGGCACTTCCAACTCGCCTGACCCCGAAAACCGGAGAATCTCTCCCGTACGAGGAAATACCGACCAGTGGCCCGGGGTGCGCATTCCCGTCGTTATCGCTTACGTGACCGCGGGACTTCCCACGAGCTACTTGGTCAATACCCGGAACTCGGGTGCGATCCTGGCGAAGAGGCCCCGCCTGCCCGTGTCCTCCAATTCGATCGGCACGGTCACGCTGACCACCCACAGGTCCCGGTCCATCGGCAGGATGTTGGCGATCGACGTCCGGTTGACGTCCGTACCCGAGGAACCCGGGCCGCCGTCTTCGGCGAAGTCGACGCTGCGGTAGGTCAGCTGGACCGCGGTTTCCGGGATGTTCCCCGATTCCAGCGGCGTGCTGCCCACCACCCGGTATCCCGGTGTGCGGCTCGACAGGACGCGCAGGTACTGCTCGACCGTGTGCTTGGTGTAGAAGTTCGGGAACCGCTCCACGACCAGTTCCGAGGTGCCGTCCGGGGAAACCCAGTGCACGCGGGTGCTGTTCGGGAGGGTTTTCGCGGTGCGCTGCTCCACGAACTTCACCCAGTTGTCCGGCACCGGGACGGTGAACGTCCCACCCTGCTCGCCCGCCAGGGTCGCCGCGTCGGCGGTGCGGGGGGCGAGTTCGCGGATCGGGGCCGCGGCCTGCTGGGACGCGGGGGGCGGGCTCTGCGGCAGCACCTCCTGCCCGCCCACCGCCCGGGTCATGGCGAAGCCGCCGACCGCGGCGCCGCCGAAGAGCAGGACCGCCGACGCCGCCAGGGCCGCGGTGACCAGCGGGGCGCGCCGGGGCAGGCGCTCCTGGCGGGTCGCGAACGGCAGGGGGCCGGGGGCCGCGGCGAGCGGGGCGCCCCGCTCGGTGGGCGCCTCGACCGACACCACCGGCTTGGTCACGACCGTGCGCGCGTCCTCGGGTGACGGCGGGTCCAGGCGCAGGCTCTCGTGGACCGGGCTGCCCGCGGGCGGCAGCAGCGGCAACAGCAGCTCCCTGGCCTCCCGCAGCGTCATCCGGGTGTCCGGGTCCTTCACCATCAGCCCGGTGATCACCGGGCGCAGCGGGCCGTCGTAGTCGGGGACCGGGACCTCGCCGTTGACGACCTGGCCGATGGTCTCCAGGGCGGGCGCGTCCGGGTCGTACGGGGCGTGCCCGTCGACGGCGGCGAACAGCGTCGCCCCCAGCCCCCACAGGTCCGCCTGCGGGGTCACCGCGCCGCCGGAGGCGACCTCGGGGGCGATGTAGCAGGGCGACCCGAGCATCACGCCGAGCTGCGTCAGGGTGCGCTCGGAGACGTTGCGGGCGATGCCGAAGTCGGTGAGCTTGACCCGGCCGTCCGGGCAGACCAGGACGTTGCCCGGCTTCACGTCCCGGTGCACCACCCCGACCTCGTGCGCGGCCTGCAGCCCCGACGCCACCGCGTGGCCGACGATCGCGGCCTGCTCGGTGCTCAGCGGGCCGTTGCCCGCGATCAGCTCGGCCAGGCTGACCGCGACCAGGAACTCCATCACCACGAACGGCTCGTCGTCCTCGCGGGCGACGTCGTGCAGGATGATGACATTCGGGTGCGACACGACCGCGATGGCCCGGGCCTCGCGCAGCGTGCGCTCGCGCAACTCCTCGATCTCCTCGACCGCGTCGTCGGCGAGGATGCGGACCTGCTTGACCGCCACCGGCCTGCGCAGGAACTCGTCGTAGGCCTCCCACACCGTGCCCATCGAGCCCTGGCCGAGCTGTCTGCGCAGGCGGTAGCGCTCCGCTACGAGGCGTTGCTCGGGCTCCTGGGTCGACACGGCCGACATTCTCACCCACGGGCCCATCGGTCAGGGGTGAAAAGTGAAAGGTATCCGAGTGTCTACTCGTCGGTAACCGCGATCTGGCTCACACGCCGGTGCTCTTGCCGGGTCCGTAGAGTCGACTGGCATGACAGCTCAGACCGGGCCCACCGCCGGGCCGGACGACCTGGTCCTCGCGGGTGAGTTCGAGCCCGCGACGCATTCGCGCTGGCAGGGCATGGTGGACCGGGTGCTGCGCAAGTCCGGTGCCGTGCCCGACGACTACGACCACCCGGTCGAGACGCTGCTCACCACCCGCACCTACGACGGCGTCGAGCTGAAACCGCTCTATAACCGAGCTGAAGTCCCGGAGAACTTTCCCGGGCTCCCGCCCTTCCTGCGCGGTGCCCGGCCGGAGGGGTACGTGGCCGGTGGCTGGGACGTCCGCCAGCGGCACGCCGACCCCGACCCGGTCGCCACCCGGGCCGCGGTGCTCGCCGACCTCGAGCACGGCGTCACATCGCTGTGGCTGGTCGTCGGTGCCGCCGGGATCCCGGTGGGCGCGCTCGGCGACGTGCTCGCCGACGTCTACCTCGACCTCGCCCCGGTCACCCTGGACGCGGGCGCCGACTTCCGCGCCGCCGCCGGCGAGCTGCTGCGCCTGCACGCCGACAAGGGCGTCCCACCCGCCAGGGTGCGCGGCAACCTCGGCGCCGACCCGCTCGGCCACCGGGCGCGCACCGGCCAGGACGCCGACCTCGACGGCGCCGCCGCACTGGCCGCCGAGACCGCCCGCAGCCACCCGGGTCTGCGCGCGGTCGTCGTCGACGGCCTGCCCTACCACCAGGCGGGCGGCTCCGACGCCGAGGAACTCGGCGCCGCGCTCGCCGCGGGCGTCGCCTACCTGCGGGCGATCACCGCGGCCGGGCTGACCGTGGACGAAGCGGCGGCCCGGCTGGAGTTCCGCTACGCCGCCACCGCCGACCAGTTCGGCACCACCGCCAAGTTCCGCGCCGCGCGCAGGCTGTGGTCGCGGGTGCTGGAGGTCTGCGGCGCCACCCCGGTCGGGCAGCGGCAGCACGCGGTCAGCTCGCCCGCCATGCTCACCGCGCGCGACCCGTGGGTGAACCTGCTGCGCACCACCCTGGCCTGTTTCGGCGCGGGTGTGGGCGGCGCGGACGCGGTCACCGTGCTGCCCTTCGACACCGCGCTCGGCCTGCCCGACCCGTTCGCCCGGCGGATCGCCCGCAACACCCAGGCGGTGCTGCTGGAGGAGTCGCGGTTGGCCGGGGTGATCGACCCGGCGGGCGGCTCCTGGTACGTCGAGGCGCGCACCGACGAGCTGGCCGGGGCCGCGTGGGCCTGGTTCACCGAGATCGAGCGCGCGGGCGGGCTGCTCGCCGCGCTGGACTCCGGCTTGGTCGCCGAGCGGCTCGCCGCGACCTGGGCGGCCCGGTCGGCGAACCTGGCCACCCGCACCGACGCGCTCACCGGGGTCAGCGAGTTCCCGAACCTGGCCGAGCGGGTCCCGAGCAGGCGGCCCGCGCCCGCCGCGCCGTCCGGCGGGCTGCCGGTCGTGCGGTACGCGCAGGAGTACGAGGAGCTGCGCGACCGCGCGGACCGCGTGCTCGCCGAGACCGGCGCCCGGCCGAAGGTCTTCCTCGCCACCCTCGGCCCCGTCGCCGCGCACACCGCGCGCGCCACTTTCGCCGCCAACCTGTTCCAGGCGGGCGGGATCGAGACCCCCGACGGCGGCGTGCTCACCGACGCGGAGACCGCCGCCGCGCGGTTCACCGAGAGCGGCGCGACCGTCGCCTGCCTGTGCGGGGCCGAGCGGTCCTACGGCGAACTGGCCGCCCCGGTCGCCCGCGCGCTCAAGGCCGCTGGTGCCGCCACCGTGCTGCTCGCCGGTAAACCGTCCGATGTGGAGGGTGTGGACGGTTTCGTGTTCACCGGCTGCGACGCGCTCGACGTCCTGCGCACCACCCTGGAAACCCTGGGAGTCCCCGCATGAGCATCCCCGACTTCGGCGGCATCGACCTCGGCGAGCCCGCGACCGCCACCGCGGCCGACTGGCGCGCGGCGTTGCAGGCGAGCACCGGCAAGGACGCCGACGCCCTGGTGTGGGAAACCCCCGAGGGCATCGGCATCCGACCGGTCTACACCGCCGAGGACCTGGCCGGGCTGGATTTCCTCGACACGTACCCGGGCATCGCCCCGTACCTGCGCGGTCCGTACCCGACGATGTACGTCAACCAGCCGTGGACGATCCGCCAGTACGCGGGTTTCTCCACCGCGGAGGAGTCCAACGCCTTCTACCGCCGCAACCTCGCCGCCGGGCAGAAGGGCCTCTCGGTCGCCTTCGACCTCGCCACCCACCGCGGCTACGACTCCGACCACCCCCGGGTGGCCGGTGACGTCGGCATGGCGGGTGTGGCCATCGACTCCATCTACGACATGCGCCAGCTGTTCGAGGGCATCCCGCTCGACAAGATGAGCGTGTCGATGACGATGAACGGTGCCGTGCTGCCGGTGCTCGCGCTCTACGTCGTCGCGGCGGAGGAGCAGGGCGTCGCGCCGCAACAGCTCGCCGGGACCATCCAGAACGACATCCTCAAGGAGTTCATGGTCCGCAACACCTACATCTACCCGCCGCGGCCGTCGATGCGGATCATCTCCGACATCTTCGCCTACACCTCGCGGACCATGCCGAAGTACAACTCCATCTCCATCTCCGGCTACCACATGCAGGAGGCCGGGGCCACGGCCGACCTGGAACTGGCCTACACCCTCGCCGACGGCGTCGAGTACCTCCGCGCCGGTCGCGACGCGGGACTCGACGTGGACCGGTTCGCGCCCCGGCTCTCGTTCTTCTGGGCCGTGGGCATGAACTTCTTCATGGAGGTCGCCAAGCTGCGCGCGGCCCGGCTGCTGTGGGCCAAGCTGGTCAAGGGTTTCGACCCGAAGGACGCCAAGTCGCTGAGCCTGCGCACGCACTGCCAGACCTCCGGCTGGTCGCTGACCGCGCAGGACGTCTACAACAACGTCATCCGCACGTGCGTCGAGGCGATGGCCGCCACCCAGGGGCACACGCAGTCCCTGCACACCAACGCCCTCGACGAGGCGCTGGCGCTGCCGACCGACTTCTCCGCGCGCATCGCCCGCAACACCCAGTTGTTGCTGCAACAGGAATCCGGCACCACCCGGGTCATCGATCCCTGGGGCGGCAGCGCTTTCGTCGAGCGGCTCACGCACGACCTCGCGCGCCAGGCGTGGGGGCACATCGGCGAGGTCGAGGCCGCGGGCGGGATGGCCAAGGCGATCGACGCGGGCATCCCGAAGCTGCGCATCGAGGAGGCCGCCGCGCGGACCCAGGCGCGGATCGACTCCGGGCGCCAGCCGGTGATCGGGGTGAACAAGTACCAGGTGTCCGACGAGGAGGCGATCGACGTCCTCAAGGTCGACAACGCCGGGGTGCGGGCGCGGCAGGTGGAGAAGTTGCGGCGGTTGCGCGAGGAGCGCGACGGCGACGCGGTCGAGCGGGCGCTGGCCGCGCTGACCCGGGCCGCCGACGCCGACGGGAACCTGCTGGAGCTGGCCATCGACGCGGCGCGGGCGAAGGCCACCGTCGGGGAGATCTCCGAGGCGCTCGGCCGGGTCTGGGGCAGGCACTCGGCGCAGATCCGTACCATCTCCGGGGTGTACCGCGACGAGGTCGGCAAGGGCGCGGCGAACGGCGCGGTGGACACCGCGCGGTCCACTGTGGACGCGTTCGCCGACGCGGAGGGCCGCAGGCCGCGGCTCCTGGTCGCCAAGATGGGCCAGGACGGGCACGACCGCGGCCAGAAGGTGATCGCCACCGCGTTCGCCGACCTCGGCTTCGACGTGGACGTGGGCCCCCTGTTCTCCACCCCCGACGAGGTCGCGCGCCAGGCGGTCGAGGCGGACGTGCACATCGTCGGGGTGAACTCGCTGGCCGCCGGGCACCTCACCCTGGTGCCCGCGCTGCGCGCCGAACTGGCCGCGCTCGGCCGTCCGGACATCATGATCGTGGTCGGCGGCGTCATCCCGCCGCAGGACTTCGACGAGCTGCGGGCCGCGGGCGCGGCGGCGATCTTCCCGCCCGGCACGGTCATCGCCACCGCCGCCACCGAGCTGCTGCGCAAGCTCGCCGAGCAGCACGGGCACGGGCTTGGCTGAGCCGGTCGACGTCGGGACCTACGCCAAGGGCGTGCTGGCGGGTGACCGCGCGCTGCTCTCGCGCGCGATCACCCTGGTCGAGTCCCGGCGGGCCGACCACCGCGCCATGGCCCAGGAACTGCTGGTCGAGCTGCTGCCGCACGCGGGCGGCGCGCACCGGGTCGGCATCACCGGCGTGCCCGGCGTCGGGAAGTCGACCTTCATCGACGCCCTCGGCACGAACCTGACCGCGGCGGGTCGCCGGGTCGCGGTGCTGGCCGTCGACCCGTCGTCGACCCGCACCGGCGGCAGCATCCTCGGCGACAAGACCCGGATGTCGCGGCTGGCGGTGGACCCCCGGGCGTTCATCCGACCGTCCCCCACCTCAGGGACCCTCGGTGGGGTGGCCCGGGCGACCCGGGAGACCATCGTGCTGATGGAGGCGGCGGGATACGACACCGTGCTGGTGGAGACCGTCGGGGTAGGCCAATCCGAGACGACCGTGGCGGCCATGGTCGACTGCTTCCTGTTCCTCACGCTCGCCCGAACGGGCGACCAGCTGCAGGGCATCAAGAAGGGCGTGCTGGAACTCGCGGACGTCATCGCCGTCAACAAGGCCGACGGCGACCACGCGCGCGAGGCCGCCAAGGCCGCCAGGGAACTGGCGGGCGCCCTGCGGCTGCTGCGCGACCCGGATGCGACCTGGACCCCGCCCGTGCTGACCTGCAGCGGCCAGGAGAACCACGGACTCGACGAGGTGTGGCAGCAGGTCGAGGCCCACCACCGCACCCTGACCGACTCCGGCGAACTGGCCGCGAAGCGCAGGCAGCAGCAGGTCGACTGGACCTGGGCCATGGTCCACGACACCCTGCTCTCCCGGCTCCGCGACCACGCCGGCGTCCGCGCCGCGGCCCCTGGCCTGGAAGAACGGGTCCGCGCGGGCACCCTCACCGCCACCCTGGCCGCCGAGGCCATCCTCGCCGCCTTCACCGACCCGGTCGAGTGACCCCGACAGGCTGACCCGCGCGGGACGCGCGGTGTTCGCGGACGGTGACCGCGACCACTAATCTTGGTGACGACTCTCTCTCCCCGAGCCCGGAGGGCAGGCAGTTCCATGCGCATGGCCAGAGTGCTGCTCGCGGCGGTCGCCGCCGTCGTGCTCCTCGTCGGCGGGCCGCCCGCCGCCTTCGCCGCGTCACCCACGCAGGCGGGGGTGGTCGGTCTGGCGCAAGCCCCGACCGCGCCCGGTGTCGACCTCCAGCCCCCGCCCACCGAGGCCGAGCGGGACAAGGCCAAGAACAAGATCGTCGTCGGGGTGGTCGCGGTGGTGCTGCTCGGCATCGTCATCTACGGCAACCGGGTGCGGGCCAAGCGGCGCAAGGGCTGACGCGGTCGGCGGGTGATGCGGTTCACCTCCCCTGGACCACCCCTCATCTTGATCAAGGACCAGTGCGGGCGAACCCCCGTCGCCCGCTCACCGCAGCACCACGACCGCGGGCCGTAAGCCACTGCTTTCCGGGGTTGTTCGACCCTCGAAATGCGGCAGGATCGTGGCAAATGGAAATCGGAACCACGATAGTCGTCGCAACCAGGGGGGTCGCGTGACCGTGTTGGACTCGCGTCCCGACGTGCCGTCCGAGGGGGGACGGAAGGCGCGCTCGGGTGGGGGTGGGCCGGAGCCCACCGTGCTGATCACGCCGACTGGCGTCACGATGCCCCCTGTGCAGGATCTCGGAGCGGGTCGCGGGCCCGCGTGGCTCGACCAGTGGCTGACCGCCAACGCCTCGGACGTGGTGGCCTGGTTCCGCCACATCCACGCCAACCCGGAGCTGTCCCGGCAGGAGTTCGCGACCACCGAGCTGGTCGCGGGTCTGCTCAAGTCGTTCGGCCTGCAGCCGGAGCTGCTGCCCGGCGGCAGCGGGCTGGTCTGCGACGTCGGCACCGGCGAGCGCTGCGTCGCGCTGCGCGCGGACATGGACGCGCTGCCCATGACCGAGGCCACCGGCCTGCCGTACGCGGCCACGGCGCCCGGCGCCGCGCACGCCTGCGGCCACGACGCGCACACCACCATCCTGCTCGCCACCGGCATCGCGCTGGCCTCCGCGCCGTCGCTGCCCGGCCGCGTCCGGCTGATCTTCCAGCCCGCCGAGGAGGTCTTCCCCGGCGGCTCGCTCGACATCATCGACGCGGGCGGCCTGGACGGCGTGGAGCGGATCTTCGGCCTGCACTGCGACCCGCGCACCGAGGTCGGCAAGATCGGCACCCGGGTCGGCGCCATCACCTCGGCCACCGACCTGGTGCAGGTGCGGCTCACCTCCCCCGGCGGCCACACCTCCCGCCCGCACCTCACCGCCGACCTCGTGCACGCGCTGGGCACCGTCATCACCGGGCTGCCCGCGCTGCTGTCGCGGCGCATCGACCCGCGCTCGGGGACGGTGCTGGTCTGGGGCGCGGTGCACGCGGGCGACGCGCCGAACGCGGTGCCCCAGGACGGCCTGCTGCGCGGCACCCTGCGCACCGGCGACCACGACGTGTGGTCGGACCTGGAACCGCTGGTGTCCGGGCTGGTGCAGTCGCTGCTGGCGCCGACCGGGGTCGGCTACGAGCTGGAGTACCAGCGCGGCGTGCCGCCGGTGGTCAACGAGCGGGAGAGCACGCAGTACCTGCGCACCGCGATCGAGTCCGCGCTCGGCGAGTCCGGGCTGGTCGGCACCAAGCAGTCGGCGGGCGGCGAGGACTTCGCCTGGTACCTGGAGCACGTGCCCGGCTCGTTCATGCGGCTGGGCGTGTGGTCCGGCGAGGGCCAGCCCAAGGACCTGCACCAGCCCACGTTCCAGCTCGACGAGCGGGCGCTGCTGGTCGGGATCCGGGTGATGACCCACGCCGCGCTGGCGGCGCTGGGCTGAGAGCAACCGGGGGAGTCCCTGTGCGGAACAGGGGCTCCCCCGGGTTCGACTGTCGGACCGGGCCGTTCCGGGTTCGACTACCGGGTACGGGTTACCCGTGTTCGACTACCGGACACGGGTAACCCGTGTTCGACTACCGGACACGGGTTACCCGGGTTCGACTACCGGATCGGGTCGCCTACCAGGCGTGCGCCACGTCGATGACCAGGCGTGAGCCGCCGCCCGGGCCGTCGAGGACGAGGACGCGGAACGGCAGCCGGGCCCGCACGCCGAGGCCGACGGTGGTCTGGCCCTCGAACGAACCGGCCCACGCGACCTGGCGGAACGTCCGGTACCCGGTGGTGTTCACCAGTTCGGACCGGTTGGCCGGGGTGTAGGTGGGCTGCCCCGCGTCGTCGTAGGCGGGGGCGTAGGCGACGATCTGCAGCTTGGCGCCGCCGCGCAGCGGCACGACGTGGCCGGAGCCGTCCTCGGTGACCTCCGGGACGTAGCGCACGCTGTAGCCGTGCGCGGCCGGTGCGGCGATGTCCAGGACCAACCGGTCGTAGCAGTCCTGCTGGCCGGAGCGCACGTTGGTCAGCGTGCCGCGCTCCAGGGTGCCCGCCGACTTGTCCGTCGAGCCCCAGCTGATCCCGCAGTAGCCCTCGGTGGCCGAGGCCACGGACGGCACCGCGACCGCGAGCGCGGCGGCCGTGCCCACGGCCACCACCGCCGCGGCGATCCGCTTGGGCGTGAGTCTCAGTGTTCGCATCTTCCTCAATCTCCCCTCTGACCCCGACCGCCACTCACGGTCCACTGTGGAGCAGCGGTCGATGCAGGTGCGGCCGTGGTCGGGCCGCACCTCGGGAGACGTGCGTACGGGCGTGGAGTTGCCCGGCGCCGAGGTGGAGCGGACTTTCAGCTGGCGGTGGCCGGGCCGATGCCGTCGCACGGTCGGGTGCGCAGGCCGTCGACGTAGTCGGCCGGTGCGCCCGCGGCCTCCGCCGCGTCCGCGACCACGCCGAGGTAGCGGGCCGACGGCAGGCCGCCCTCGTAGGCGTCGAGCACGTAGAGCCAGGCCAGCACCGAGCCCTCCAGGGTCTGCACCCGCAGCCTGATCTTGGAGTGCAGGCCGAGCTCGGAGCCCTCCCACCGGTCGAGGTTGACCTCGTCGTCGGTGACGTCGTAGAGCACGACGAACACCTGCGAGCCCGGGTCCTCGACGATGGTGGCGAGCGCGCCCTCCCAGCCGAGGTCCTCGCCGCCGAAGGTGAGCCGCCAGCCGACGAGCCACCCCGTCCCGGCCATCGGCGAATGCGGGGCTCGCTGCATCATCTGGCCCGGATCCATGTTCGACCCGTAGGCGGCGTAGAGCGGCACGCGGCACAGCCTAGCGACACAGTGCGGTGTCAGCAGGCAGCCGCGCCAAGGGATCACCTTTTCGCGGCCACCCCGGTGCTCGTCAGTGCGTCCCGGTTACCGTGTTCGCGGTACACGCGCGGGTGAAACGGAGGACCAGGTGACCCGGATCGTGATCATGGGTGGCGGACCGGCGGGCTACGAGGCCGCCCTGGTCGCCGCACAGCACGGGGCCGAGGTGACGGTCGTCGAGCGCGACGGTCTCGGGGGCGCCTGCGTGCTCTACGACTGCGTCCCGTCCAAGACGTTCATCGCCTCCGCGGGTGCCCGGGTGGCCTTCCGCGACGCCGACGAGCTGGGCATCGGCACCAACGACGTGGACTCCACCGTGCACCTGCCGGTGGTCCGCGGCCGGGTCCGGGGGCTGGCGCTGGCCCAGTCCGCCGACATCCGCAACCGGGTGCAGCGCGAGGGCGTGCGGGTGGTCGGCGGCACCGCCCGGTTCTGCGACGACCGCACCGGCATGGCCGCGCACCGGATCGCCATCGAGACCAACACCGGGGAGACCGAGGTCGTCGAGGCCGACGTGGTGCTCATCGCCACCGGCGCCACCCCCCGGGTGATCCCCGGCGCGGAGCCCGACGGCGTGCGGGTGTTCGACTGGCGGCAGATCTACGACCTGTCCGAGCTGCCCGAGCACCTGGTGGTGGTCGGCTCCGGGGTCACCGGCGCGGAGTTCGCCTCGGCGTTCATCGAGATGGGCGTCAAGGTCACGGTCATCTCCAGCCGCGACCGGGTGCTGCCGCACGAGGACGCCGACGCGGCCGCGGTGCTGGAGGACGTGTTCTCCGAGCGCGGCACCACGCTGGTCAAGCACGCCCGCGCGGAGAAGATCGAGCGTGACGCCGACGGGGTCACCGTGCACCTGCGCGGTGGCGAGACCGTGCGCGCCAGCCACGCGCTGATGACCGTGGGCTCGGTCCCCAACACCACCGACATCGGCCTGGACAAGATCGGCATCGAGCCGGGCCCCGGCGGGTTCATCACCGTCGACCGGGTCTCGCGCACCAGCGTGTCCGGTGTCTACGCCGCGGGCGACTGCACCGGTGTGCTGATGCTCGCGTCCGTGGCCGCGATGCAGGGCCGGATCGCGATGTGGCACGCGCTGGGCGAGGGCGTGGCGCCGATCAAGCTGAAGACGGTGGCGGCGAACGTGTTCACCCACCCGGAGATCGCCACCGTGGGCATCAGCCAGCAGGCCATCGACGCGGGCGAGGTGCCCGCGCGCACCATCACCCTGCCGCTGGCCACCAACGCCCGGGCCAAGATGTCCGGCCTGCGCCGCGGGTTCGTGAAGCTGTTCTGCCGCCCCGCCACCGGGGTGGTCATCGGCGGCGTCATCGTCGCGCCGAGCGCCAGCGAGCTGGTCCTGCCGATCGCGCTCGCGGTGCAGAACCAGCTGACCGTGGACGACCTCGCGCTGACCTTCTCCGTGTACCCGTCGCTGTCGGGTTCGATCACCGAGGCGGGTCGCCAGCTGATGCGGCACGACGATCTGGACTGAACTCCGGCGGAATTCACCCGGTTCGGGGGTTTGAACGCTAGGTTCACCACATCGTGCAAATCTAGCGCCTGACTGCTCGCTTCTCGGTGACTGGATTTACACGAGAAAGAGTGAAACTCTGGCCCCGCTCTTTCGATAGACCTACTGAGCCGGTACCCCTGGGGGACCGAACCGTTACGGAGGCTGACCATGCCGCGTCGGACTGAGTGCCCGGAATGCCTGGGCTCAGGACTCGCCCCCAACCGCAAGGACTTCTGCCCGCGCTGCGGCGGGATCGGACAGATCCCGCGGCTGTGGGCCGGGGTGTTCGCGATCGCAGGAAAAGACAGAACGACCAACGCCTAGTACCCGGGCATTGCCGGTGCGCCGCACTGGGGCGGTGCACCGGACACCCGTGCACTCGGCGAACCAGGTTCGGTGATGTTCGTTCGCTTCCCGGTCGCTACCGCGCGGTGGCGGGCCGCCGCGGTGGGTGGCCGGGGGTGGACCGTGCCGGAATCGGATCGCGCTGAGCGGTCCAGCGGATCGCGCTGAGCGGCCCGCTGTTCGACGAAAGCTGGAAATACCCCAGGGGTAGGGGTGCTGGTCGCCCGGGCGGGGCGGCCGGTGCCCCCGCCGAAAAGGGGATTGGCACTACGCTATTCGGTTGATGCCGTTCTCCGGTCGCGCGCGGAATTCAGTCATTCCCCGCCCAGTCGAATGTGCGCGTGACGGCCTTCTTCCACTGGCGGAACAGGCGTTCGCGCTCCGCCTCCGGCATGGACGGTGCCCACTCCTCGTCCTTGGCCCAATTGGCGCGCAGGTCCGCTTCCCCCGCCCAGAAGCCGACGGCCAGCCCGGCGGCGTAGGCGGCGCCGAGCGCGGTGGTCTCCGCGACGACCGGCCGGATCACCGGCACGCCCAGGATGTCGGCCTGGAACCCCATCAGCAGGTCGTTGACCACCATGCCGCCATCCACCTTGAGCGAGGTCAGCGGCACGCCGGAGTCGGCGTTCATCGCCTCGATCACCTCGCGGGTCTGGTACGCGGTGGCCTCCAGCACCGCGCGGGCCAGGTGTCCCTTCGTGACGAACCGGGTCAGGCCGACGATCGCGCCGCGCGCGTCGGCGCGCCAGTAGGGGGCGAACAGGCCGGAGAACGCGGGGACGAAGTAGCAGCCGCCGTTGTCCTCGACCGACCGCGCGTGCTCCTCGATCTCCGCCGCCGTGCCGATCATGCCGAGGTTGTCCCGCACCCACTGCACCAGTGAGCCGGTGACCGCGATGGAACCCTCCAGCGCGTAGACCGGTGGGCGGTCGCCGAGCTGGTAGCAGACGGTGGTGAGCAGGCCGTTCTCGCTCGCGACGCGCTCGGTCCCGGTGTTGAGCAGCACGAAGTTGCCGGTGCCGTAGGTGTTCTTGGCCTCGCCGGGGTCCAGGCAGGCCTGGCCGAAGGTGGCGGCCTGCTGGTCGCCGAGGATGCCGGTGATCGGCACGCCGCCCAGCGCGCCGCGCTCGCGCACCCGGCCGAACTCGCCCGCGGACGGTCGGATGTCGGGCAGCATGGACAGCGGGATCCCCATCTCCGCCGCGATGTCCGCATCCCAGTCCAGTGTGGACAGATCCATGAGGAGGGTGCGGGAGGCGTTGGTCGGGTCGGTGAGGTGCGCGCCGCCGTCGACGCCGCCGGTCATGTTCCACAGCAGCCAGGTGTCCACGGTGCCGAACAGCAGGTCGCCCGCCTCGGCCCGGGCCCGGGCACCGTCCACGTTGTCCAGGATCCAGCGGACCTTCGGGCCGGAGAAGTAGGTGGCCAGCGGCAGTCCGGTGGTCGCGCGGTAGCGCTCCTGGCCGCCGCCGAGCGCGCCGAGGTCGGCGGCGATCCGGTCGGTGCGGGTGTCCTGCCAGACGATCGCGTTGTACACCGGTTCCCCGGTGGTCCGGTCCCACACGACGGCGGTCTCGCGCTGGTTGGTGATGCCGACCGCGACGACGTCCGACGGCGCGAGGTCGCCCTTGGCCAGCGCGCCCGCCACCACGGTCCGGGTGTTCGCCCAGATCTCCACCGGGTCGTGCTCGACCCAGCCCGCCCGCGGGAAGATCTGCTCGTGCTCGCGCTGGTCGATCGCGACGACGCGACCCTCGTGGCTGAAGACCACGCAGCGCGTGGAGGTGGTGCCCTGGTCGATCGCGGCCACGTAGTCGGTCATGGGGTCAGCCTCTCGTGAACTCTCGTCAAACAGGCAGGGTGCGGTAGAGGAGACCCGCGGCGGTCGCGCCGAGCAGGGGGCCGAGCACGGGGACCCAGGCGTAGGGCCAGTCCGGGTCGCCCTTGCCGCGGATCGGCAGCACCGCGTAGGCCAGGCGCGGGCCCAGGTCGCGGGCGGGGTTGATGGCGTAGCCCGTCGGGCCGCCGAGGGAGGCGCCGACGGCGATGACCACGAAGGCGACGGCCGCGTAGCCCAGCGCGGAGTTGCCGAACTGGGGCACGCCGCTGCTGTCGGCGGCTTTGGCGGCGGGGCTGGTGAGCACCCAGAACACCAGCACGAAGGTGCCGATGACCTCGGTGACCAGGTTCCACGGCAGCGCGCGGATGGCCGGGCCGGTGGCGAAGATCCCGAGTGTGGCCCGGGGTTCGTCGTGCGCGTCGAAGTGGGGTTTGTAGGCCAGCCAGCACAGCACCGCGCCGAGGAAGGCGCCGGTGAACTGGCCGAGCAGGTACGCCGGTACCGCCGACCAGGGCAGTTGCCCGGCGCACAGCAGGCCGGCGGTGACGGCCGGGTTGAGGTGCGCGCCGCTGGGGGCGGCGACGCTGGCGCCGGTGAACACGGCGAAGCCCCAGGCCAGGGTGATCAGCAGCCAATTGGTCCCGTGCCCGAGGGTGCCCCTGAGCGTGGTGTTCGCGACGACGCCCGCGCCGAGCAGGATCAGCGTGCCCGTGCCCAGCAGTTCCCAGAGGACGGTCTGCCAGAAGGGCAAAGGCATGCGGTGCTCCTCACGCCGGTGCGCACCTACCCTGAGTGACCTGGACGTTACCTTTCGCCCGTTCGACTGGCAACGGGTCGACTGCCCGCGCGGCCGCGGGCGGGTAGCGTGGTCGTGGTCGGTCCACCCGCTGCCGCACCGGGAGGCGAGCCATGGCCAGCCGCACACCACACTCCACATCGGACTCGCCGGGCGGTGTGCTCGGCCCGGCGGAGCGCGACCGGGCCTGGCGGCGGCTCGCCGCGGAGCCGTTCGACGTCGTGGTGATCGGCGGCGGGATCGTCGGCTGCGGTGTGGCGCTGGACGCGGCCACGCGCGGGCTGCGGGTCGCGCTGGTGGAGGCGCGGGACCTGGCGTCGGGCACGTCGAGCCGGTCCAGCAAGCTGTTCCACGGCGGGCTGCGCTACCTGGAGCAGCTGGAGTTCGGCCTGGTGCGCGAGGCGTTGCGGGAGCGGGAGCTGATGCTCACCCGGATCGCGCCGCACCTGGTGAAGCCGGTCAGCTTCCTGTACCCGTTGCGGCACCGGGGATGGGAGCGCCCGTACACCGCGGCGGGCCTGTTCCTGTACGACACCATGGGCGGCGCGCGGTCGGTGCCCGGGCAGAAGCACCTGACCCGCGCGGGCGCGCTGCGCATGGTCCCGGCGCTGCGCCGCGACGCGCTGATCGGTGGGATCCGCTACTACGACGCCCAAGCCGACGACGCCCGCCACACCATGACCGTCGCCCGCACGGCCGCGCACTACGGCGCCGTCGTGCGCGCGTCGACCCAGGTGGTGGGTTTCACGCGCGAGGCCGACCGGGTGTCGGGCGTGCGCGTGCGCGACGTGGAGACCGGCGCGGAAACCGTTGTGCGCGCGGACGTCGTGGTGAACTGCACGGGCGTGTGGACGGACGAGCTGCAGCGCGCGTCGGGCAGCCGGGGGCGGTTCCGGGTGCGGGCCAGCAAGGGCGTGCACATCGTGGTCGCCCGCGACCGGATCGTGGCGGAGTCGGGGCTGATCCTGCGCACGGCGAAGTCGGTCCTGTTCGTCATCCCGTGGCGCAACCACTGGATCGTCGGGACCACGGACACCGACTGGAACCTCGACCTGGCCCACCCGGCGGCCACCCGGCAGGACATCGACTACATCCTGGCGCAGGTCAACTCGGTCCTGGCCACACCGCTGACGCACGACGACATCGAGGGCGTGTACGCGGGGCTGCGGCCCCTGCTGGCCGGTGAGAGCGAGGAAACGTCGAAGCTGTCGCGCGAGCACGCCGTGGCCCGCGTCGCGCCCGGCCTGGTCGCGATCGCGGGCGGGAAGTACACGACGTACCGGGTGATGGCCGCCGACGCGGTGGACGCCGCCGCCGTCGACCTACCGGGGCGGCTGCGCCCGTCGATCACCGACCAGGTCCCGCTGCTGGGCGCGGACGGCTACCACGCGCTGGTCAACCAGGCGGACCTGCTGGCGGCGCGGTACGGGCTGCACCCCTACCGGGTGCGGCACCTGCTGGACCGGTATGGATCCCTGGTGCACGCGGTGCTCGAACTGGCCACCCCGGAACTGCTGAAACCCGTCGACGCGGCCCCGGACTACCTCCTCGTCGAGATCGCCTACGCGGCGGCGGCGGAGGGGGCGCTGCACGTGGAGGACGTGTTGACCCGGCGGACGCGGATCTCGATGGAGTACGCGCACCGGGGCGTGGACTGCGCCAGACAGGTCGCGGAGGTCATGGCGGGAGTACTGGGGTGGGACGAGGACCGCGTCGAGTTCGAGATCGCGAACTACGTCGCCCGAGTCGCCGCCGAACGCGACTCCCAGATAAAACCCGACGACGCGGCGGCGGACGCGGTTCGGGCTGGGGCACCGGACGTGCGGGAGTTCCTGGTATCGCCGGTCTCGTAGCGGCTACTCGGGCCGCTTGAGGTCTTCGAGGAACACGCGGAAGTCCGCACCCGTCCCACGGGCACGCAGCTCGTCGTCCAACTCGCCCGCCACCATGAGCAACGACGGCCTGCTGCGCCTCCCGCCCCGCAACGCCGCCGCACCCAATCGGGACGCCTCGTCCGAGTCGCCTTTCCGGGCCGCGACGACGGCGAGGGTGAGTTCGGCCTCCGCCTTGCGCATCGGTGCCACGACCACCCCTTCGGGATTGACGCTGCGCCGGATCACCTCCTCCGCATTGCGCTCGGCGAGGTCGTCCTGCCCGGCGATGCGGTAGGTGTCCATGGCGTAGAAGTCCCACTTGTCGGGGTCGACCACGAAGTGGTTGTCCGGTCGTGCCGGGTAGGCCAACTTGTCCAACAGCTCTCGGCCCCGTTCCAGGGCGCTGTGGGCCGCTTCGGTTCTGCCCATCCGGGCATGGGCTTTCGCCTGCTGGCCGTAGAGCTGCACGGCGACCGAGCGGGATGGCGCGGCGGTGATCCCGGCTGCCGCGGCCGGGATGGCAGCGCGGAGGTTCCCGGAGGTGAGGTGGAACCAGGCGAGCATTTCGTGCGCCCACCCGATGATGTCGGGATTCCCGCACTCGACCCCGAGCCCCAGCGCCATCCGCCGGGTGGCCTCGGCGGAGGCCGCGTCGCCCAGGTCGTAGTCGAGGCACCCGACCAGCAGCGCGAGTGTCCCCGCCTGGCCGAGGAGGTCGCGGTGCTGAGCCAGGGTCAGGCGGTTCTCCAGCAGCTCGGTGATCCGGGCCAACCACTGCTTTCCCGTGAGCGCCAACTCCCGGGCGTCGGCGTGGGCGTAGTCGCAGCAGAGCTGTTCGACGGTGATGTCCAGCGCCTCCACCGTCGCCCGGTCGACCGCTGAGGCCCGAAGGCGCTGGAGCAGTTCGACGGTGTCCATGCCCGTGGCCGCGATCAGCGGGTTCTGCCGGGTTGCCTGCGTGTCCAACCGGCGTTGTCCCGGGAAGTCGAACCACAGGAGGTGCTGGGGGAGGTGGAGGGTCCTCGCCCAGTTCCGGAGGACTTCGAGGTCGTGCTGCGGCGTTCGGCCGGTCTCGAGATTGCTGATCTGGGTTTGCGTGAGCCCGAGCCATCTCCCCAGCACGCTCTGGTTCAGGGGTTTGCCGAACAGGTGCAGGTTCCGGGGGTGGGTTCGGTATGCCTTGAATACCTGGCCGATGTTCTGGCTTTCGAAGGCGGCCCGGAATTCGGGAGTTTCGAAGAAATCGTGGCGTAGTTGAACGGGTGGTGTGCGGAGTTGCTCGCTGTCGATCCGGGTGGTGTTCATCGAAACCCCTTGCCCGTCGCGGTTCCGGCGCGAATTCGGTCGAACACCAGGCTACACGGGGTGTCGAGCCCGCACTTCGCGGTTGGATCCGGGCTGGCGGGCGCGGTTCGACCTGGCGATATGTCGGCCTGGGAATATCTTATTCAGATCGCGGTATGGCGTTCTTGCTCAGGTCGCCGGGAGGAGAGTTGACACGTGGTGCAACAGGCGACGGGAGTTGGTGGGGGAGATGGTGGTCCAGCCGTCGACTCGGGTTTGGAGGTAGCGGCCGTCTTCGGTGTCGAAGTAGCTGATCACGCGGTCGGTTCTGGTGCGTTTGCCCCACCGGTCGCGGGTCGCGGCGGCGAAGGTGCCGTGGGCGTGTGGGGGTTTGAGCATCTCGGTGAGGGCCTTGGCGTCCTAGTGGCGGATGCCCCTGGTGCGCAGGCCCTCGGCGAAGGTGGGGGCGGTGGTGGCGGCTTCGAAGTCCGCGGTGGGCAGGGTGACGGACTGGCCGGGGCCCGGGTCGCGTTGGGGCAGCACGGAAAGGGCGTGTCGGGCCAGGCCGGAGGCGTCGGCGGGGTGGAAGGTGAGCCAGTGCTCGGTCTTCACCACCAGCACCGCGTCATCCCCCGTGGCCGCCGCGAGCACCCGCAACGGACCGTCTGTCCACAGGCGACCGTCGAGTTCCCGGTCCGGCCCGCGCAGCAGGTCGAGCAGGCGCGACAAGGTCGGGTCCAGCGAGTACGGGCCGCCCAGCCCGCGCGTCGTCAGACCCGACCACGCCTGTCGCGCCAGGTGCGCGCGCTCGCCCTCCGTGCGCCCCGGTGACGGGACCCGCAGGACGAGGGGCACCGGCTCGATGCCCAGGTGCGCCACCAAGACGTCGAACTCCAGGGCCGTGACCGCCAGCCCCACCCGCGTCAGCCGCCGATCACACCCGGCGGCAGCGCCACGTCCTCGCCGTCCACGCTGACCGACTCGGTGACCGGCGAATCCTCGCCCCGGCTGAGGTCCCGGCGCCTGCCGCCCAGCTGGCGGGCCGACGAACTGCTGGTCGCGTTGTTCGACGACGACTCGACGGTGTCGCCGAACCACTGGCTCGACCCCAGCGCCTCCGCCCCGAAGCGGCGCATCGCCATCTTGTCCGCCACCCGGTCGCCACCCGCCAGCGGCGCACCCGCACCCGCGGCGCCCATCGGCGCACCGGCCGCGGCGGCCGGGTTCGCGGTCAGGCCGGACGACGCGGCACCCGCGCCGGACGACGTCGACGGGTCGGCGCCGATCACCGAACCACCGGTCAGCGGCCGCGTCGAGCGCCCGCTGGAGCGGTCGGACCCCGAACCGACACCGCCGACACCGCCGAGGCCGATCACCGGGCCCTCGGCCGTGATCACCGGGGACGCGCCGGAGAGCAGGCCCGGCTGGATCGGGCGGCGGAACGCCTCCGGGGCCTCCACGACCGACGCGCCGGAGACGTCGATGCGCTGCCCGCCGCGCGGCACGATGCCGTCACCCGACGGGCCGACGCCGATGCCGCCGCTTGGACCGCCCGCGCCGCCGTGGAAGTGGCGCGGCTGCTGGTCGACACCGCTCGGCTGGGTCGGGACCTGGGTCGGCAGGTGACCGGTGAACGACGTGTGCGTACCCGACGACTGCACGCCGTCGCCCTGGTCGCGCCGGATGTCGCCCTGCCCCACCAGGCCGGCGGGCTCCTCGAAGCCGGTCAGCAGGCCCAGGTTCTGCCCGGTGGCGACCTCGTACGCGGCCATCACCTCGAACGCCTTCTGCGCACCCGCCGCCTGCGCGGCCTCCACCGGCTCGACGTCCCCGCCGACCAGCGCGACCTGCGTCGCGGGCGGTACGGCCGGGTCCGGTCGCACCGCGGGCACGTCCTCGGGGGCGGGCATGTCGGCCCGCGCCCGCGCCACGTACTCGGCCTGGTTCTCCACGGCCACGCGCATCTCGCCCGCCTCGACGGCCGCCGCGCGCGCCCAGCCCGCCAGCGGGGCCAGCCGCTCCCGCGCCGCGCCCGCCGCCCGGCCCGCCCACACCGCGGACGAACCGTCCAGCGTCGCCGCCAGGTCCTGGCCGATCTCGCTGAGCGTCGCGGAGAGCTGCGCCCAGCGCCGGGACGGCTCGGCCGACGCCTGCGCGCCGGGGCCGTCGTGCAGCATCAGGTACAGCTCCTTGTGGGTGAAGCCGCGCCAGCGCTTGGTCTCCGGCTGCTGCCCGTTCTGCTCGGTCATCGCTCGTCCCCTCGCCCCTGCGCGGGCCTCAGCCCGCCGTGCCCTTCTGCGTGACGGTCGCCCGGTTGTCCTCTTCGAGCAGGCGGTACTGCTCGGCGACGCGGTCCAGCGTGTGCACCGCGGTGTCGAGCCGGGCGCGGTAGGCGCGCAGCGCGTCGAGCGCGGCCCGCTCGTGGTGCACCGTGCGCGCGTTGAAGACCCGGGTGGCGTCCTCGCTCACCGGGTCCCTGGCCCACCGTTCGACGGCGAGGCCCGTCTCGCCCAGTTCGAGCTGCCCGTCGACCTTGGCCAGTGCGTCGGCGAACGCCGCGCGCAGCGCGGGCACCGCCTCCGGTGCCAGGTCGAGCAGGTCGTGCCCGCGGCCACCCCCGTGCCCGTGCCCGTTGGTTCCCGGTGCCACCGGATGTCACCACCCTTTCCCGCTGGGTCCCCTGTCACTGCCCGTGTCGAGCCAACTCTAACGAGTCGCCACGATCGGTTTCGACTATTCCTACCTAGTTCGTAGACGCGGGTGATTTCGGCTTGGTTTCGCCGGTCTGACGTCTACTCAACGTCCACCCGTTCGGCCGGGTTACGCAGTCCGAGCACGATGTGCTCCGACTGTTCGTCACTCAGCGGTGTGAAGCCCAACTTCTCCGCGATCCGCGCCGACGCCGCGTTGCCGCGCGCGTGCGTGTAGACGACTTCCCGCAGGCCGAGCGCGCCGAAGCCGAAGCGCAGCACGGCGGCCAGCGCGTCGGTGGTCATACCCCGGCCGCGCGCGTCCGGGTGCGCCCAGCAGCCCACCTCGCCGGTGCCCGCGGCCAGGTCGAGGTCCTTGATCAGCACCTCGCCGAGCAGCAGGCCGGTGGTCGGCTCGGCGACCGCCCAGGAGAAGCGGGTCTCGTCGGCCCAGTCCTTGGCGCGGCGGGCGATGTACTCGCCCGCGGTGGCCAGGTCGTGGACCTTGACGTGCGCGAGCCACTGCCTGCTGACCGGGTCGGTGAAGCCCTCGAGGAGCCGGGGGCGGTCGTCCAATCGCGGGTCGTCGCGCAGCGCGCGCAGGTAGTACCCGCCCGCGTTGATCTCCACCGGTTCCACACCGGCACGCTACCCCGCGGCACCGACGGTCGGACTACGGCGACCGAACGGAGCAGAGGTCAGCGCCAGCCGCGCCCGTAGTGGCCCCGGTAGTGCCGCATGTCCCGGCGCCCGCGCCGGTTGCCGCGCTGGTCCTGGCGCCAGTCGTCGCCGAAGAGGGCCCCGCCGATCGCGGTCATCGCGACGGGCAGCAGCAGGATCGGCCAGAAGTGCACGAAGGAGATGAACAGCAGCACCCCGGTGATCGCCGACAGCGGGATCAAGGCGGCGAAGACCCGCTGGCCCACCGGCCGCGACTGCCAGTCGTTCAGGGCCCGCGGCGGCACCGGGACCGGCGAGTGCGCCGGGGTGGGTGGTGGCTGGGGCGCGCCGAAGGCGGGCTTGGGGTCGGGCAGGTCGGTGAACAGCGCCACCAGCTCACCACGGGTCTTGGCCGTGGTGATCCGCGCGCTGCGCTCGCCGTACTCGTCCACGTCGAGCCGTCCCGCGCTCATGTGCTCGCCGAGCGCGCGGATGGCGTCTTCCCGCTCGGCGTCACCGACGCGCAGTTCGGACCGCTCGATCTCGCTCACGTACTCGATGCTACGGAATGCGGACCGCCGACGCGCTGAGGTTGTTCTCAGGAGATCCCGTGATCAAGGCCGGTTTTCGCCGGATCCACCGGACATAGCGGGCAGATGCGGCGAATCGCGCTCAGGCGGGTTTCTTGACCGCCTCGGCGATGGCGCCCGCGGTGATCGCGCCGACCACCACGCCCACGATCGTCCACCACATGCCCAGGTAGATGGTGAGCAGGATCGCCCCGGGTAACCCGAGCACGAACAGCAGCCCCGCGAGGGTGTCCAGGGCCTCGCTGGCCGGGGTGGCCACGAGTCCCTTGCTGTTGGCGGGCCTGCTGGGCAGCATGCTCTTGAGCGCGGCGCTCGGGTTGGGCCGGGCGGCCCCGCTCAGGTCCGGGTGCGGCGCGGGCAGGTCGCTGAACAGCGACTCGATCTCCGCCCGGGTCCGCGCCGCCGCGGCCCGCACGGTCCGGAACTCGTACTCCTCGACTTCCAGCCGCCCGGTGGACATGTGCGCACCGAGCATGGTGACGGCTTCATCCCGCTCCGCGGCGCTGATCCGGATGCCGTCGTGCTCGCCCTGGGCCATGCCCGGATTCTAAATCGGACCCCGGAAGGCCCGGACGCGACCACGATTCACGTCCGGTCAGTCCTTGATCTCGCAGATGACGGCCCCGGTGGTGACGGTCCCGCCCTGGCCGACGGTGAGCCCGGTGACCGTGCCCGCCTTGTGCGCGGTGACGGGGTTCTCCATCTTCATGGCTTCCAGCACCACGATCAGCTCGCCCGCCGCGACGGCCTGGCCGTCCTCGACCGCGATCTTGACGATGGTGCCCTGCATCGGCGCGGTCACCGCGTCGCCGGAGACCGCCGCCGCCGACTCGCCGCCCGCCCGCTTGCGGGGCCGGGCCTTGGTCGCCGTGCCGCCGCCGGTGCCGCCCAGCGCGAACCCGCCCGGCAGCGACACCTCCAGCCTGCGCCCGCCGACCTCGACCACGACGGTCTGCCGCGGCTCGGTCTCCGCGGCCTCCGCGCCGCCGGTGAACGGCTCGATGGTGTTGTCGAACTCGGTCTCGATCCACCGCGTGTGCACGGAGAACCCGTTGTCGTCACCGATGAACGCCGGGTCGCGCACGATCGCCCGGTGGAACGGCACGACCGTGGCCATGCCCTCCACGACCAACTCGTCCAGCGCGCGCCGCGCGCGGGCCAGCGCCTGCGCGCGGTCCTCGCCGGTGACGATCAGCTTGGCCAGCATCGAGTCGAACTGGCCGCCGATGACCGTGCCGGACTCCACACCGGAGTCCACCCGCACGCCCGGCCCCTCCGGCGCCCGCCAGAGCGTGACCGTGCCGGGGGCGGGCAGGAAGCCGCGACCGGCGTCCTCACCGTTGATCCGGAACTCGATGGAGTGGCCGCGCGGGATCGGGTCCTCGGTGAACCGCAGCGGCTCGCCCGCCGCGATCCGGAACTGCTCGCGCACCAGGTCCACGCCCGCGGTCTCCTCCGACACCGGGTGCTCGACCTGGAGCCGGGTGTTCACCTCGAGGAAGGAGATGGTGCCGTCGGTGCCGACGAGGTACTCGACGGTGCCCGCGCCGGAGTAGCCCGCTTCCTTGCAGATGGCCTTGGCGGAGCTGTGGATCTCGGCGCGCTGGGCGTCGGTGAGGAACGGCGCGGGCGCCTCCTCGACCAGCTTCTGGTGGCGGCGCTGCAACGAGCAGTCGCGGGTGCCGACCACCACGACGGTGCCGTGCTTGTCGGCGAGCACCTGCGCCTCGACGTGCCGCGGCTGGTCCAGGTAGCGCTCGACGAAGCACTCGCCGCGGCCGAAGGCGGCGACCGCCTCGCGCACCGCGGAGTCGAACAGCTCGGGGATCTCCTCGACCGTGCGAGCCACCTTGAGGCCGCGCCCGCCGCCGCCGAACGCGGCCTTGATCGCGACCGGCAGCCCGTGCTCGCTCGCGAAAGCGATGATCTCGTCGGCACCGGCGACCGGTTCCTTGGTGCCGGGCACCAGCGGCGCGCCCGCGCGCAGCGCGATGTGCCGGGCGGTGACCTTGTCGCCGAGGTCGCGGATGGCCCGCGGGTCGGGGCCGATCCACACCAGGCCCGCGTCGATCACCGCCTGGGCGAACTCGGCGTTCTCGGAGAGGAAGCCGTAGCCGGGGTGCACCGCGTCGGCGCCGCTGCGCTTGGCCGCGTCGAGGAGCTTGTCCACCGACAGGTAGCTCTCGCCGGGGGTGCTGCCGCCGAGCGCGAACGCCTCGTCGGCGAGCCGGGTGAACGGGAGGTCGCGGTCGGGGTCGGCGTACACCGCGACGCTGGCCAGCCCCGCGTCCCGGCAGGCGCGGATGACCCGTACGGCGATCTCGCCCCGGTTCGCGATGAGGACCTTGGTCAGGACCTTGGCCGAGTCGGACACGCCGGTGCCTCCTCTTGCTGGTGTTAGTCGCCGTTCACCGGCTGGTGGGCAGTTTACGTATCCGGTCCGCGCGATGACGGAGACCAAGCCCACACCCGACGCTACCCTTCTAGCGGTCACCGGGCGGTGTGGCGGAGGTGCGGTCCCGTGGAGGTGTTCGCTGTGCGCGGTCGGAGAGCCCCGACCGCGGTGGTGCTCGCCATGGTCATCTGCGGCCTGGTCGTCGCCGCCGCGTTGACCGGTGCCGCGGTGCTGCGGGTCCGCACGAACCCCGCGGCCGCCGCGCCGCTCACCACGAGCTCCGCCTCGACCAACCCGCGCGCGGGCGAGTGCAAGCGCGAACCGTGCAAGCGGCTCGGCCAGGTGCCGGTCGCGGGGACCGACGTGCAGCTGATCGGCGACTCGGGCGCGGCCTCGGGGCGGCTGCTCATCGGCAGCCCGGGCAGCCCGCAGATCATCGAGATCACCGTGACCGACCTGGGGGTCAAGCTCACCGAGAGCTCGTTGCAGTGCGCGGCGGGCGCGGTGGCGGCGTGCATCGTCCGCGGTGTGGGGGACAAGGGGACGACGGGTCAGGTCATCGCGGGCCGCTCGGACAAGTGGAGCCCGCTGGGCCGCGCGTTCTTCTCGGCGGCGAACTACCTGAGCCTGGCCAACGTGGTCGGCGACTCCTCGCCCGAGGTCATCACCGTGCAGCGCGACTGCCGGACCGGTGAGGACTGCCAGCGGCAGGTCTACGTGCAGGTGTTCGGCCTGGGCGGCGAGGAACTCGGCTGCACCAAGACCTACAGCCGGATGGACCAGCTCCCGGGCTACCCGGAGATCGTCCCGACCGAGATCCAGCTGCGCGGCTGCCCCTGAGTGACGCGAACCGCCCCGGAGCCTGCTGCTCCGGGGCGGTTCGCGCGGTTGACGAGTGCGGCTCAGGCGGGGACGGGTTCCTTCTCGGCGCGCGGGGTCTCCGCCTCGACCGGCCCGTCCAGCAGTGGCGGCGCGCTCGGCGTGTGCAGCACCTTGTCGTCGAGCAGGCCCTCCGAGCGCGAGACCAGCACCGGCACCACGATCTGCCCGCCCACGTTGGTCGCGGTGCGGATCATGTCGAGGATCGGGTCGATGCCGATCACGATCGCCAGACCGGTCGCCACCGCCTCCGGGGGCAGGCCGATCGTGCTCAGGGTCAGGGTCAGCATGCTGAACCAGCCCGTGGTGCCCGCGGTGGCGAAGGAGCCGAACACCGCGACCAGCACGATGCCCGCGTACTGCCAGAAGCTCAGCGAGATGCCGAACAGGTTGGCGATGAAGATGGTGGCGATGGCCGGGTAGAGCGCGGCGCAACCGTCCATCTTGGTCGTGGTGCCCAGCGGCACGGCGAACCCGGCGTAGCCGGGCTCGACACCGAGGTTGACCGCGGTCTGGCGGCTCAGCGGCAGCGTCGCGCCCGAGGAACGGGAGACGAACGCGAACTGGAGCGCGGTCCACGACTTGGCGAAGAAGGTGAGCGGGCTGACCTTGCCCACGAACCGCAGCAGCACCGGGTACACCACGAACAGCACCAGCGCCGCCGCGATGTAGACCGCCGCGATGAGCGAGAGCAGCCGGGAGACGAAGGTGTTGCCGTAGGTGGCGAACGCGTGGCCGATGAGGCCCAGCACGCCGATCGGCGCCAGCTTGATGATCCAGCCGAGCACCTTCTGGATGATGTCGAACACGGCCCGGTTCACCGCGACGAACGGCGCGGCCTTGTCGCCGAGCGCGTAGGTCGCGACGCCGATCAGCACGGCGACGAACACGACCTGCAGCACCTCGCCCTGGGCGAAGGCGTTGACGATGTTCTCCGGCACCAACCCGTTGAGCACGGTCAGCCAGTCGCCGGGGGTGCGGCTGGCGATCTTCTCGACGTTGGCCGCGCTCGGCTCGATGGTCAGGCCCTTGCCCACGCCGCCGATGAGCCCGACCGCGATGCCGATGAGCACCGCGATGAGCGAGGTGATCCCGAACCACAGCAGCGTCTTGCCGCCGAGGCGGGCGGCGGTGCGCGGCCCGCCGAGACCGCGCAGGCTGTTGACGCCCACCACGATCGCGGTGAACACCAGCGGGATCACGGTGAACTGCAGCAGGCTGGTGAAGATGTTGCCGATGGTGCTCAGGGTGGTGTCGAGCCACTCGGCGCCGGTCTGCTTGGCCACGAAGCCGAGCACGGCGCCGAGCACCAGTCCGGCCAGCACGGCCAGTCCGAAGTAGAGGGTTCGGCGATTGGCCCGCTTGGCGGGGTCCACGGGGGTTTCGGGTTGTTCGGGCGCGCTGGACATGGGTGCTCCAGGGTGGGGGAGGGAGATGCGGGTGTCAGGCGGTGGCCGCGCGCGGACACAGCGAACTCGCCTGCCGTCGCAGGTCGACGTGCAGGCGCTGGGTCAGCGCGACACCCGGATGGGACCTCACACCCGGATCAAACCAGGTCGGCGGTGTGGAACTTCCCGTCTCACCCGGAGAGCGGTATCACTCTCACTTGGTGGAACGCCACAGGTCGGTGACGCTCACCCCGATGGCGGAGAGGAGTCGCCGGGTCAGCGGCAGGCTGATCCCGATGACGCTCGACGGGTCGCCGTCGATGCCGTCGACGAACCAGCCGCCGAGCGAGTCCAGGGTGAAGGCGCCCGCCACCTGCAGCGGCTCCCCGGTGGCGATGTAGGCGTCGATCTCGGCGACCGTGGGGGAGGCGAAGCGCACGACCGTCTTCTCCGCGGCGATCGCCGAGTCGGCGATCACGCCGTGGCGCACGCGCAGCACGGCGTGGCCGGTCAGCAGGGTGCCCTCGCCGCCCGCCATCTTCAGCCACCGCGCCTTCGCGACCTCCGGCGTGCCCGGCTTGCCGACGAGCTGCCCGTCGAAGCGCAGCATCGAGTCGCAGCCCACCACGACGGCGTCCTCGACGCGCTCCAGGTCGCCCACCACCGTCCGCGCCTTGGCCTCCGCCAGCGCCGTGACGACCTGCTCGGGGCTCGCGTTCGGCAGACCGGCGATGACCGCGTCCTCGTCCACACCGGACACGCGGACCACGGGCTCGATCCCGGCGGCCTTCAGAACACCAAGGCGGGCAGGGGATTGCGAGGCGAGTACGAAGCGCACCGGATGAGCCTACGGGTCGGTTGCCGACAACCGCCACTTGGTTCACGTGGCTTCTTGCCCACGGTGCTCCGAGTGGCGGTTGTGGTGTTCCTGCGGGATCCCGATCAGATGGAACCGACCAGCGGCACGCGCAGGGACGTCTTCGACAGGTCCACCACCAGGCGCGGCGACGAACCGGCCGCGGCGATGTAGCTGCTGTCCGTGCTGCCGATCACCAGCCCGAGCCGGTGCCCGGCGGGGATCGTCTGGTCGGTCGTGGCCAGGTTGAAGGTGATCGTGTACTGGGTGCCCGGGCTCAGGTTCCGCCGGGTCTCCAGGCCCGCGTAGTGGCCGAGGTCCGACCAGCCGCGCGCGATCACGTTCTGCGTCACCGACGTGGTGTTGGCGGCGGTGTCGAGGTAGCAGGCGCTGTCACCCGTCGCGCTCTCGCCCCAGCACGACCGCGTCGACAGGGTGCGGATGCCCTCGCCGGTGGCCCGGTAGTTGCGGATCGTGGCCGGGCCGTAGTCGACGAGCACAGCGCTCACCCGGGCCGCGCTGCTCGACGAGGTGGCCGTCACGGTGATCTGCGAGGTGCCGGAGATCCGGATCGGGCTGCTGAGGGCACCGGTGCGGTAGGCGAGCCGGGACGCGGACGTGGCGGTGGGGTTGTTAATCCAGTCGTACTCGCCGATCTTCGGGTTGTCGGTGAAGGCGGCGGTGGTCCCCGACGGCGGCGCGGTGGCACCCAGGGTGCCGACACCCGCGGTGCCGCTGGGCGTCAACCGCAACGTGGTCGTGCTCTTGGCCGGCGGCCAGGAGCTGTCGTCCTCCCACACGTCCGGCGACTGCTCCACAGTGGACCCCGGCTCGTCCTCGACGCCGTTGTCGATGCCCACCAGGTAGTGGTCGAACCACTTGTGCAGCGTGTCGACCCAGACCTGGCGCCGGTAGTCGAACGGGTCGACGTGCCCGGTCTGCGACAGCCAGATCTTGCGCTCGACCGTCGGCGGCAGCGCGTTCCACCACTGTCCGAAGTTGATCGTCTTGACGTTGAGGTCGTTGAGCCCGTGCACCGCGAACACGCTGGCCTTGACCCGGGACGCGCTCTGCACGTAGTCCCGTTCCCGGTACATCGCGGTGTAGTCGCCGGTGCTCGGCGAGCCGTTCGTCAGCGTCGACTTCACCGACGCGCAGTTGGCCGCGCCCTGCGCGTTCTCCACCACCTGCGTCAACCCGGTCGGGCTGCCGCTGGTGAAAGTGGCCCCGGAGGCGCGGTAGTAGTCGTACCAGGAGCTGATGGCGCCGATCGGCACGATGGTCTTGAGCCCGTCGACGCCCGTGGCGGCGACGCCGTTGGCGATCGTGCCGTCCCACGACTTGCCGATCATGCCCACCGCGCCGCTGGACCAGCCCGCGGTCTTGGTGGCGGTGCCGGTGGCCGTGGTGTAGCCGGTGGCGCGGCCGTTGAGCCAGTCGATGACGGACTTGGCGGAGGCGATCTCGGAGCGCCCGCCGATGTCCACGCAGCCGTTGGAGCGGGCGGTTCCGGAAAGGTCGACCAGGACGACCGAATAGCCGCGCGGGACGAAGTAGTTGTCGTAGTGCAGCGGGAACTGGATGGGTTTGCCCGCGCTGTCGTAGGTCTTCTTCTGGCTTTCGTTGCCCCGGCCGAGAGTGGCGTAATAGGGGCTGGCGTCCATGATCACCGGAACGCCGGAGGTGACCTCGCTCGGCCGGATGATGTCCGCGGCGACGCGCACGCGGGCGCCGTTGGGAGCGGACAACCCGGTGTCCACCCACACCGTCTCCCGGATCGCGTTCGCGTAGGAGTAGGTCGGTTCCGTGCGCTGCAAGGGGTTCGGGGCGGCCGATGCCGGGACGACCAACGCGCCGAACCCGGCGACGATGGCCACGGCCAGGGTGAGCGCGGATCGCCGTATTGCCATGCGTGCAGACGCTACGGACCGATTCGTCCGCTCGGCAGTCCCGAGTTTTTCGCGTTACCAGTTGGCGGCACCCGGATACCGGACGCGCTCAGCATGCCCAGCACCAGCACCACGACCGGCAGGACCAGCGTCGCCTTGGCGGCGTTGGTGAAACCGAGGTCGTAGGCGTTGGTGGCCAGTTCGCGTACCCGCTCGGCGACCGTCGGCGACCAATCGGACGGCACGGTTGGTCCGTCGCCGCCGAACTGGCTCGCGGTCTGCGCGGCGGCGGTGATCCGCTCGATGAACTCGTCGGCGTAGCGCGGCGGCAGGAACCGGGCGTACTCGCGGGCCGCCGCCGGGACCGCGAAGCCGAGGCCGACCTGGAGCAGCAACCCGGTGGTCGCGCTGCCCAGCACCCCGCCCACCTGCCGCGCGGTGTTGAAGACCCCGGACGCGGCGCCGACCAGGTGCGGCGGCATGCCGAGGGTGGCGGCGGCGGTCAGCGGGGAGAACACCAGGCCGATGCCGATGCCCGCGACCACCAGCCCGGGGACCAGTGCCCACGGGTCGGTGCCCGGTTCGGCGAGCACCGCCAGCACCACCGTGCCCAGCGCCAGCCCGGCCAACCCGGTCATGATCACCGTCCGGCCCTCGACCCGCAGCGCCCGCCCGGCGACCAGCGCGGCGGCGCCCGCCGCCACGGCCATCGGGGCGCACAGCAGCGCGGAGGCGAGCGGGTCGAGGCCGAGCACGGACTGCACGTAGATGACCAGCGGCAGGAACATCCCGGTGGTCGCGAACCCGAGCGCGGCGTGGGTGAGGTTGGCGGCCCCGAACATCGGCGAGCCGAACAGCCCGGGCGGCACCAGCGCGTCGGGGTTGGTCCGCGAGCGGCGCTGCCACGCGGCGAACCCGCCGATGAGCAGCAGACCCGCGCCGATGACCGGCAGCACGCCGATCGGGCCGACGATCGCGCCCCAGTGGTAGTGCTGGCCGTTCTGCAACCCGAACACGAGCAGCGCCAACCCGGCCGAGGCGAGCACGGCCCCCACCGCGTCGACCCGGATCCGCCCCGACGGCCGCCAGTCCGGCAGCAGCGCGATGCCCAGGACCAGCCCGACGAGCCCGATGGGCAGGTTCAGCAGGAAGATCCACTGCCAACCGACGTTCTGCACGAGCAGACCGCCCACCACCGGCCCCGCGATCGTCGCGACCCCGGACACCGCCCCCCAGACGGCGATCGGCGCGCCCCGCCGCTCGGCGGGGAAGAGCCGCGTGATGAAGGACAGCGTCTGCGGCGTCATCGCGGCCGCCCCGAGCCCCTGCACGGCCCGCGCGGAGATCAGCGAGGCGGCCGACGTGGACAGTCCACACCACAGCGAAGCGCCCAGGAACAGCACCAGCCCGACGACGAGCACCCGCTTCGGTCCGAAGCGGTCACCGAGTCGGCCGGTGAGCAGGAGGGGGACGGTGTTGGCGAGCAGGTAGACGCTGTTGACCCAGATGATCTGGTTCAGGGTGGCGTCGAGGTCCTCGAGCATCGCCGGGATGGCGACGGTGACGATCGTGGAGTCGAGCATCACCATGAAGAAGCACGCGCACAGCGCGGCAAGCGCCACCCAGGGGTTGCGCACCCCACCACTCATCGACCGGCTCCCAGCTCACGGGCCGCGGCACCGGCCCGGGGAAAGCCTAGGTGACCGCCCGGCCTCCCGGTCGGTCCGGTCCTGGAACGGGGCGTGGCTCGTGACCTTGGCGCGCCTCCGGCCCCCGGTGTCAATTCTACCGGCGAGCACGGACAGTGCCAGCGGATGATGATCAAGCTTGTGGACAACTCCCGGCGGCGGTTCCGCCCTGGGAGAACCGACCCGCGGTCGAGTGGCCACCCGGCCTCGGTGATCAGCTCGGCTGCCCCATCACTACCGACAATCGCCTGCTCGCCCCACAGGCAGCAACGCGAACTAGTGACCGTTTCGCCTCGAACCAAGCCGCCGCGACTCCCGGTCGTCTGTCCACAGGCTTGATCATCTTCGGTTCGGAATGTCGGTCCCCTTCGCTGGAATGGATAGTGGGGGCCGGAGGCGTCCGCCGAGGGTCGCCGAGTGTCTCCGAGCCATCCACGAGCTTGATCATCTTCCGCCGGAACCGCAGGTGCTCGCCGGGAAACTTGATTCCGGGGCCGGAGGCGTGCCGGGCTAGCGCGGTGAGCGTTCGGTGGGCCAGCGGACGCCGCGGACGTTGCCCGCTTTGGGGACCGGCAGGAACACCGTGAAGGTGGCCGGGCGGGCGATGGACAGCTCCAACCTCCCGCCGTCGGAGTCGACGAGGGCTCGGGCCAGGGCCAGGCCGAGGCCGGTCGAACCCGCGCCGGACACGCCCCGTTCGAAGATGTGCGGGGCCAGGTCGTCGGGCACACCCGCGCCGCCGTCGGTCACCTCGATGACCACCGTCTCCCCGCCGACCGCCTCGCCGCCCCGCGCGGAGACGGTCACCGTGCCGTCGCCGTGGCGGTAGGCGTTGTCGAGGAGGACGCCGACCGCCTCGCGCAGGCGCGCCGGGGTGACCCTGGCCAGCAGGCCCGGTGCCAGCCGCAGGCGCAGCGACCGGCCCTCCTGCCGCAGCAGTTCCCGCCACTCGTTCGCGATGGCGGTCAGTTCCTGGGGCAGGTCGACCGGTTCGGCGCCGACCGCGCGGGCCTCGCGGGCCGCCGCGAGCAGCTCGTCGAGCACGTCGGCCAGGCGTTCCGCCTGGTCGAGGGCTTCCCTGGCCTCGCTGGCCGCGTCGTCGTCGGGCATCATCGCGAGGGCCTCCAGGCGCAGCTGCAGGGCCGTCAACCGGCTGCGCAGCTGGTGGGACACGTCGCCGACCAGGTCCCGTTCGCGCTGCACCAGCTGCGCCAGCGCCAGCGCCGAGGCGTCCAGGGCCTCCGCGACCATGTCCAGCTCGGGCAGGCGGTACCGGGTCCGGTCCAGCCGGAAGTCGCCCGCGCCCAGCTTGCTCGCCCGGTCGGCCACGTGCCGCAGCGGCCGGGCCAGCCTGCGGGCGGTCACCATGGCCACCACCGTGCCGACGGCGATGGTCAGCACGACCACCAGCGCCACCACCGCCGCGACCTGGGCCTGGCGGGTGCGCATCGGGCCCGCGTCGATGGTCAGCCGGATCCGACCCTTCTGGATCATCACCGCCTCTTCGGAGATGGTGTCCCCGGTCAGCGGGTCGCCGAGGTGCAGCTCGACCTCGCCGGGCATCGTCACCGTCAGCTGGCCCCCCTTGGGCACGGCGAGCTGCACCACCGACAGGTCCGTGATGTCGTGGTTCTGCGCGATCTCGTCGTCCAGCGCCGCGGTGATCTGCTGGGAGCGGGACATCAGGTCCGCCCGGGTGACGCTCTCCACCATCTCCATCGCGCTGTAGCCCAGCGGGATGCCCAGGGCGCACGCGGTGACCGTCACCGCGAGCAGGATGGCCAGCAGGATGCGGCGGCGCACGCCCGGCTACTCGGCGTTGAACCGGAAGCCGACGCCGCGCACCGTCGCGATCCGCCGCTCGGTGGACTTCGGACCGCCCTCGCCGAGCTTGCGGCGCAGCCACGACATGTGCATGTCGAGGGTCTTGCTGGTCTTGAGCTCCGGGTCGCTCCACACCTCGGTGAGGATCTCCTCGCGGGTCACCACCTGGCCCG
Source organism: Actinokineospora auranticolor (assembly GCF_041897805.1). GTDB lineage: Bacteria > Actinomycetota > Actinomycetes > Mycobacteriales > Pseudonocardiaceae > Actinokineospora > Actinokineospora auranticolor. Next base: position 7,607,814 of record NZ_CP154825.1, on the reverse strand, counting down.
CGCGCTGGATGAGCACCCGCAGCAGCTCGAACTCCTTGTTCGCCAGGGTGATCTCCACGCCGTCCACGGTGACCACGCGCGCGGCGAGGTCCATCCGCACCCCGTTGACGTCGATGGCGCCCGGGGCCTGCCTGCGCAGCAGCGCCCGGATCCGGGCCAGCAGCTCCGCCAGCCGGAACGGCTTGGCCACGTAGTCGTCGGCGCCCGCGTCGAGGCCGACGACGAAGTCCACCTCGTCGGCCCGGGCGGTCAGCATCAGCACCGGGATGCCCCGGCCCGCGGCCCGCAGCCTGCGGCACACGTCCAGCCCGTCGATCCCGGGCAGGCCCAGGTCGAGGACCAGCAGGTCCGGCTGGCCGGTCGAGGCCACCTCCAGTGCGGAGTGGCCGTCGCCGACGACCCGCACCTCGTACCCCTCGCGGTGCAAGGCACGCGACAGGGGGTCAGCTATGGCCGCGTCGTCCTCGGCCAGCAACACCACGCTCACGGTGTCCAGGGTAGGCGTGACACGATCGCGCCCGTGTCAAGCGACGACCTGAATTCCGCCCTCCGGTTGGCTGACGCCGCCGACGCCATCACCCGGGCCCGCTTCCAGGCGGTCGACCTGGTGGTTGAGCGCAAGCCCGACCGCACCCCGGTGACCGACGCCGACACCGCCGTCGAGGACGCGGTGCGCGCCGTGCTCGCCGAGTCCTACCCCGCCGACGCGGTCGCGGGCGAGGAGCGCGGCGGCGCGGTCGGCGCGGGCCGGGCCTGGGTGCTCGACCCGATCGACGGCACCAAGAACTTCCTGCGCGGCGTCCCCGCCTGGGCCACGCTCATCGCGCTGGTCGAGGACGGCACCCCGGTCGTCGGCGTGGTCAGCGCCCCCGCCCTGGGCCGCCGCTGGTACGCCGCCCGCGGCGAAGGCGCCTGGACGGTCCGCGACGGCGGCGAGCCCCGCCGGATCTCCGTGTCCGGGGTGCGGTCTCTGGACGACGCCTACCTGTCCACCACGGACATCAACTCGTGGGTCAAGTACCACTCCCGCGAGCGCTACCTGGCGCTCACCGAGGCCTGCTGGGAGACCCGCGCGTTCGGCGACTTCTGGCAGCACTGCCTGGTCGCCGAGGGCGCCATCGACCTGGCCGCCGAGGCCATCGTGAACCCGTGGGACGTGGCCCCGTTCCAGGTGCTGGTCGAGGAGGCGGGCGGCCGGTTCACCGACCTCGGCGGCGCCGTCCGCTACGACGGCGGCTCGGTGCTCACCTCCAACGGCCACGTGCACGACGCGGCCCTGGACCTGCTCCGCCGCTAGCCGACCGCCGTCGGCAGCACCCCGACGGCACCCCGCACGACCTGCGACCAGGTGAGCCTGCCGAACAGGTAGTGGCAGGCCACCTGCTCGTTGTCGAACCGCGCCCAGTCGTAGCGGTTGCCCTGCTCCCGCCAGAACACCTCCCAGCCGGACTCGTCCCGCACCAGGCACCACGCGTTGTCGGCCTCCGCGCCGACGGACACCACCCCGGCGGGGATGCCCACGGCGGCCAGGTACCCCAGCACCGTCTCGGCGTTCACGACAGCTCCTCCAGGAATCCGAGCGCGACCAACTCGGCGGCGCTGTGCGTGGTGCGGTACCGCTCACCGCTTCCGGGCTGCCCGAACCACGGCGCCGACACGGCCCGCCACACCGGCAGCGGCTGCCGGACCCGGTAGCGCCGGTACCCCGCCTCGCGGTGGGTGGGCGGCAGGGACCGCCGACGGTAGGGGGTGCCGTCGACGCTGAAGACCCGGCCGTCGGGGGTGCCGAACCGGTCGACCAGGGTGTCCTCGGCGAGGAGCAAGGGCTCGCCGGGGGCGGTGCCGCCCTCGGGGTAGAGCTCACCCGGCGGCCAGGCGTACTCGGGACCGTCGGGGTGGACGAGGAACCGCCGGTCCCAGTCGCGCTCGTGGGCACCGGCGAGGGGGTCGTAGTCGGTGAGAAGGGCACCGGGGTCGGTGCCGTCGGTGGGCGCCGGGTGCGCCACGGGCGTCGCGGAGTCGACCAGGACGGAGTCGGGGTGGTCCCCCGGCTCGAACCGCAACCCGGCCGCGTAGTCCTCCTCCTCGACCGGCGCCGCCACCTGCCGCGCCGGTCGGCTGGTGGCGACCGGGAGGTGACCGATGGGGAAGAGGTGGACCAGCAGGAAGGGCTCGAATCCGGTGGCTGCCCGCGGTGCGGGCTGGGCTGGAGGGGATTGCTGAGGGGTGGGCTCGGCGGGGTGCTGGACACCGGAGAGCCGCCCGGGAGCGGGGTCCCCGGGCTGCCTGCTCGGCTGGTCGGCGCCGGTCGTGGGACCGGGGCTCGGGTGGCCCGCGCCGCCGTGGCCGGGATTCGGCTGGGCGGTGCGGTGTGCCGGTGCTTGCCGATCGGAGTTCGGCAAGCCACCTGTCCGGGCTCGGGAGTCCGGGTGGTCGCCTCCGGTGACCGGGCCCGCTTGGCCGGTGCGGTGGCGGGAGTCCTGGTCGGTGCCGGTCGTGGGGCCCGCTTGGTGTCCGAGACCTTGCCGGTTGGCGTGGTCGCCGCCCGGTTTGGCGGTCGTGTTCGGCTGGCCGGGTGCGGAGCCGCGGGGTTGCGCTGGACCGGCGTCCGGCTGGGCGGTTCCGGTGGGGCGGCCCGTGGCGCCGAGCGCTCCTGTGGAGCCGCCGCCCAGGAGGGTGGTGGGGATGGGGGCGGCGAGGAAAGCCGGGGCCGCGGGGTCGGGGTGGTCCGACTGTTCCGGCTGCTGCTCGTGGCGGTCGGTCGGGTTGGCCGGGGAGTGCGGTGCCACACCCGTCTGCTTGCCGGGGGCGGGCGAACCACCCGACTCGGCCTTGCCGCCGGGCGTGCCGCCGCCGGTCTGGGCGGCCGCGCCGGGGCGGGCGGGTTGTTGACCTGTCGACGGCGGTGCGTCGGCGCGGGGAGCGAACGGCTGGGCGGGGAGGGCTGCCGGGCGCGCGGCCGGAGTGGGCGCTGCGGGCGCTGCGGGCGCGGGTTGAGCGGGCAGGCCCAAGGCGCCGGGTTGGGCGGTCGGTGCGTGGCTCGGCGCGCCGGTGCCCAGGACGTTCGCGATGGGGGAGTTGGTCGGGGCGCTCGCGGTCGGTTGGGCGAGGTGGGCGGGGGTGTCGAGCACCGCCGCCGAGGCCGCCTGGACCGTGTTGACCGGGACGTCGGTCGTCAGGGGCGGGAGCTGGGCGCCGGTGCCGTGGTTGACCACCGGGGCGGACGCGGAATCGACCACGGCCGGGATGGCGTCGGTCGTGCGCTCGATGGCCCCCGTGGCGTGGTCGAGAGGGCCGGCGACCACGTTCTGGACGACGCCGGCGGTGTGGTCGTGGGCGCCGGTGGCACCCACTGTGTGATCGACAGCGCCAGTGGTGTGGTCGAGAGCCCCGGCGGCGGTGTCTCGGATGGTGCGCGTGGCGTGATCGAGGGTGTCGACCATTCCGGTAGTCGTGTCTCGGACAGCGCCGACGGTGTGGTCGAGAGCGCCGGTGGTGTGGCCGAGGGCGTTGCCCGTGGTGTTGACGGCCCCGGCAGCGGTGTCTCGGACAGCTCCCACCGTCTGGTCTACGGCGCCGGTTGTCGCGTCGACGGTGTGGTGGACCGTGTCCAGCAGCGGCTTGGCCGCGTGCAGCGGGGTGTGGTCGACCACACCGGATGCCGTGTCCAGGACAGCGCCCGTGGTGTTGGTGATCGTGTGGGTGACGGCGCCGGTCGTGTTGGTGACGACCTGGAGCGGGGAACCGGACACCGCGCCTGCCGTGTGGTCGACCGTCTGGTGGACCGCGCCGACGGTCTGGTCGACGGTGTGCGTCAGCAGGTTCGTCGTGTTGCCCAGCAGGTTGGGCAGCCCGCCTCGACCGTCCACAGTGGTCTGGTGCGTCGCGCCGGGGTTGGCGTTGACCAGGTCCGCCGCGGGCAGGGCCGCGCCCGTCGACACCGATGTGCGCAGCGCGTGGTTGATGTTGGCCACGTTCGCCGCCGTGGCGTTGATGGCCGTGGTCAGCCCCAGTTGCGCGTTCGGGTGCCCGGCCGCCGCGGCGGTGTTGGCCGCGTCCGCGTTCTTCGCCAGCGCGACGAGGTTGCGGACGATCTCCACCTTCGCCGCGCCGATCTGCTCGGCCGCGTGTTCCAGCCGGTCCGCCGCCGCCTCGCAGCCGTTGACCGGTGACGTCAGGTGCCCCGTGTCCGGTTGGACGAAGGTCGACCAGTGCCTGCCCGCCGCGGTCGCCGCGTCGCCTTCCACGGTGGACAGCGCGGAGTGCGCCGCGCTGTCCGCGTCGCCGGTCAGCGTGGCCAGGCTGGTTCCCGCGTCCCGCCACGCCCTGGCGGACTCGCGCATCCGGTCCTCGTCGGCCTCCGGCCAGCGCACGCCCGCCGCCGCGGCGACGTCGACCAGTTCCGGTGGTAACTCGATCCCCATCACGCCTCCCCTAGACGTCGACGGAACCCAAGGCGCGGGTGTTGGTGGTCTCGGTATCCGCGTACGCGCGGGCGGTGTCGCGCAGGCGGGTGCCGACGTCGTCGAGCTTCGCGGGCAGCGCGCCGACCTCGGCCAGCGTCGCGTCGGCGGCGCGCACGTGCGTCGCCGCGAACGCCTGGCCGATCTCGTCACCGCCCCAGCAGGACCCGGCGGCGGCCAGCCGGTCGGCCAGGTCGCGGTGGACCGCGCCCACCCGCTCGGCCAACCCGTCGAACCGGCCAGCCCGCTCGGCCAGGCGCGCGGTGTCGGCGGTGAAGCGATCCATCACGACCTCCCCGACTCCAGCCACTTCACGTTCTCGAAGCTCTCCTCTTCGACCGGCGGCCGCGGCGGCACCAGGTCGACGGGCGCCAAGTCGGCCGTGCCGCGCAACAGCGCCTCCGGGTCGGTGCCCGACGGCAGGACCGGCGCCACGGCGTGCCCGGCGGCCCGTGCGGCGAGCGCGTCCGCTGCGGTCGTCGTGCGCACGATCACCGCGGCCAGTTCGGCGGGCCGGTACACCCGGTACGCGTCGTCGCGCAGGTGCAGCCCGGTGAGCCCACCCTGCGCCGACACGGTGGCCGTGACGAGCCCGCACGGGCTGGTCGCCGACTCGTTGATCGCGGCCAGCGCGCGGTGCACCTCGGCCAGCTGGTCGCGCCCGCGGCGGTAGTCGGCGAGGAGGTCCTCGACCTGGGCTCGGTGGTCGGCCAACGGTTCCTCCGCTGCTGCTCTACAGCTGCTGTTCTTCGACTGCCGGACACGAGACGTCGGACATGGGTGCGCGTTGGACGCGCCACCCCCGACACCGGTTCCCGGCCAGGTGGGTGAAAACCGGGAAAAGTCCTCGGGTCCCACGTGGAGCCGGTGTGGACGAGGAGCGGTCCACAAGAGACAAACGAGCGGGGGCGGCCCTGGGTTACCCCCTGAGGGCGCGGACCACCCTTGACGGGCTGGGGCGGCCGAGGCGTTCGGCCATCCACGCGCTGGTGTCGGCCAGCTTGTCCAGGTCGACGCCGGTTTCGACGCCCAGGCCGTCGAGCATCCAGACCAGGTCCTCGGTGGCCAGGTTGCCCGTCGCGGACTCCGCGTACGGGCAGCCGCCGAGGCCGCCCGCCGACGAGTCGACCGTCGTCACGCCCAGGCGCAGGGCGGCGAGGGTGTTGGACAACGCCTGCCCGTAGGTGTCGTGGAAGTGGACCGCCACCCGGGACGTCGGCACCCCGGCCGCGTTCACCGCGCCGATCACCGACTCGACCAGGCCCGGCGTGGCCACGCCGATGGTGTCGCCCAGGGAGAGCTGCGAGCAGCCCATCTCCATCAGCCGCCGACCGACCGCGGCCACCTGGGCGGGCGGCACCGGCCCCTCCCACTGGTCGCCGAAGCACATCGACACGTACGCGCGCACGTCGAGCCCCTCGGCCCGGGCCCGGGCGACGACCGGCTCGAACATCGCGAACTGCTCGTCCAGCGTGCGGTTGAGGTTGCGCTTGGCGAAGGACTCGGTGGCGCTGCCGAAGACCGCGATGTGCCGCACCCCGGCGGCCAGCGCCCGGTCCAGCCCGCGTTCGTTGGGCACCAGCACCGGGTACGAAACACCCTCGGCGCGCGTCAGCCGGGCCAGCAGGTCCTCGGCGTCGGCCAGCTGCGGCACCCACTTCGGGTGCACGAAGCTGGTGGCCTCCAGCACGCCCAACCCGGCCGCCGCCAACCGGTCCAGGAACTCCAGCTTCACCTCGACCGGCACGACCGCCGACTCGTTCTGCAGCCCGTCGCGGGCGCCGACCTCCCAGATGGTGACCCGCTCGGGCAGCCCGTCGGTCCGCGCCCGCGCGGGCAGGCCGACCTCGCGCGCCCCCACGCCTAGCGCCGTCCCTGGTAGCCCTGGTCGGGGAACTCGCGGGTGCGGTCGTGGCCGCCGCGCGGCTCGGGGCGGTGGAAGTCGTCGTTCGGGTTGTCGTTGACCTCCCGGTAGAGCAGGGTGTGCACCTTCTCCACGTTCGGGATGTCGTCGAACTCCAGCGGCTCCTGCGAGCTGGACTCGATGATCAGCGTGCCGCAGCCGACGATCCGGTCGATCAGGCCGTGCTCGAAGCGCACGCTGCTGATCCGGGCCAGCGGGATGTCGATGCCGGTGCGCTTGACCACGCCCATCCGGAACATCACGCGGTCGGTGGTGACGATGAAGTGGGTGGTGCGCCACCGCACGAACGGCGCGAGGAAACCCCAGATGACGATCACCAGGGCGACCGCGCCGATGATGATGTACGCGATGTTCGCCCACGACAGGTCCTGGGCCAGCACGCCGAGCGTGATGCCGCCGCCGATGGCGACCAGCAGGATCACGTAGGGCAGCAGCAGCATCTTCCAGTGCGGGTGCTTGTGCAGCACGACCTGCTCGCCTTCACTGAGCACGTCGTCGGGGTAGGCCACTGCTCCTCCAAGGATCCGGCGGGCTCCAGATCATCATTGCCGACGCGGTTACCGTACTCGCCGGAACCCCGTCCGGGCGGCGCGGTTCGCGGATTGGTCCGGTCGTCGGGTCATGAACCGGGGCGCACGTGCACCACGTCACCGGCCGACACCGTCCTGGCGGTACCCGCGACGTCGATGACCAGTTGCCCGTCGGCGTCCAGGTCGGTGGCCAGGCCCTGCAGGTGCGCGCCGTCGGGCAGTTCCACCCGGACCCGTTGGCCGAGCGTGGCGCAGGCGTCGCGGTAGTGCGTGAGCAGGCCGGACGTGGCCAGGTCGCCCCGGGCGCCGCGCCAGGACCGCTCGGCCTCGTCGAAGGCGCGCAGCAGCGCGATGGCGACGGTGGTGCGGTCGTCGGTGCCGCCCTGCTGGGCCAGCGACGTCGGCGGCAGCCCGCCGGGGCCGACCGGGACGCCGTCGGGCAGGGGCGCCACGTTGAGGCCGATGCCGACCACCACGGCCGGGTGCTCGTCGGCGGTCGCCTCGGCCAGCACGCCCGCGCACTTGGCCAGCTCGGGACCGGCGAGCAGGTCGTTGGGCCACTTCAACGCGGCGGACACCCCGAGGTGCCGGGCCGTGCGCACCAGGGCGACCCCGGCGACCAGCGACAACGCGCCGAACCTGGCCGTCGGCACGCCCGTCGGCCGGAGCAGGACGCTGAGGTAGAGGCCGGTGGCCGGTGGCGACACCCAGCTGCGCGCCCGGCGACCGCGGCCCGCGGTCTGCTCCTCGGCGAGCAGCACGGTGCGGTCCGGCGCGTTCGCCGCCGCGGCGGCGACCAGGTCGGCGTTGGTCGATCCGGTGGAGGGGACCACGTCGACAGCGGTGTAGGTGCCGGAGAGCGCGGACCGCAGGGCCTCGACGTCGAGAGCTGCCATGGGTCAAGGGTAGAGCCGGCCCCCGGACCCGACCGGTCGGAGCGGAACGGCCCGGTCCGGGGGCGGCGGGTGCCAGCCTGGGACCTCCAGCGCGCTGGAGGTCAAGCCCGGCCCGGTGTGGTCTACGCCTCGGACCCGGGGTAACAGGCGGGTCGCTAGGCTCCGAAGCCATGAGCAGCGCGACCGAGCCCATCGGGTCACCGTCGGATGCCGAGCCGGACCTGCGCACAACCGCGGGAAAGCTCGCCGACCTCTACGCGCGCTACGACGAGGCCGTGCACGCGGGCTCGGCGCGCGCCGTGGAGAAGCAGCACGCCAAGGGCAAGCACACCGCCCGCGAGCGCATCGACCTGCTGCTCGACCCCGGCTCCTTCGTCGAACTCGACGAGCTGGCCCGGCACCGCTCGACCGACTTCGGCCTCGAGAAGAACCGCCCGTACGGCGACGGCGTGGTCACCGGCCACGGCACCGTCGACGGCCGCCCGGTGTGCGTGTTCAGCCAGGACGTGACCGTCTTCGGCGGCTCGCTCGGCCAGGTCTACGGCGAGAAGATCGTCAAGATGATGGACCTGGCGCTCAAGACCGGCCGCCCGCTGGTCGGCATCAACGAGGGCGGCGGCGCGCGGATCCAGGAGGGCGTGGTCTCCCTCGGCCTCTACGGCGAGATCTTCCGCCGCAACACCCTGGCCTCCGGCGTGGTCCCGCAGATCTCGCTGATCATGGGCGCGAACGCGGGCGGGCACGTGTACTCGCCCGCGCTGACCGACTTCATCGTCATGGTCGACCAGACCTCGCAGATGTTCATCACCGGCCCGGACGTGGTGAAGACGGTGACCGGCGAGGAGGTGACGCTGGAGGAGTTGGGCGGCGCGCGCACGCACAACACCAAGTCCGGCGTCGCGCACTACATGGGCGCCGACGAGGAAGACGCGATCGGGTACGTCAAGGAACTGCTGTCGTACCTGCCGTCGAACAACCTGTCCGACCCGCCGGTGTTCCCCGGCTACGCCGACGACGGCGGCCTGGTCGACAACCTGACCGACGCCGACCGCGAACTCGACACGCTGGTCCCGGACTCGGCCAACCAGCCCTACGACATCCACGAGGTCATCAACCGCGTCCTCGACGACGGCGAGTTCCTCGAGGTGCACCCCCTGTTCGCGCCCAACATCGTCGTCGGCTTCGGCCGGGTCGAGGGCCGCAGCGTCGGGGTCGTCGCCAACCAGCCGACCCAGTTCGCGGGCTGCCTCGACATCGACGCGTCCGAGAAGGCCGCCCGCTTCGTCCGCACCTGCGACGCGTTCAACGTGCCGGTGCTGACCTTCGTCGACGTGCCGGGGTTCCTGCCGGGCACCGACCAGGAGTTCGGCGGCATCATCCGGCACGGCGCGAAGCTGATCTACGCCTACGCGGAGGCCACGGTCCCGCTGGTCACCGTGATCACCCGCAAGGCCTACGGCGGCGCCTACGACGTGATGGGCTCCAAGCACCTCGGCGCGGACATCAACCTGGCCTGGCCGACCGCGCAGATCGCCGTCATGGGGGCGTCTGGGGCCTCGAACATCCTGCACCGCCGCACCCTCAAGGCGGCGCTGGACGCGGGGGAGGACGTGGACGCCCTGCGCGCGAAACTGGACCGGGAATACGAGGACACCCTCCTCAACCCCTATTTGGCGGCCGAACGCGGTTACGTGGACTCGGTCATCCCGCCGTCCCACACCCGCGGCCACATCGCCCGCGCCTTGCGCCTGCTGCGCGACAAGCGCGAATCCCTGCCCCCGAAGAAGCACGGCAACATCCCGCTCTGACGGGTGTTCCCGGGGGCCATTCCACCCCCGGGTTCCCCATTGTTCGCAGGTTGTCCACAGGCCCCGAATTCGATCTTCGTTCCGGTCGGTGCCCGCGACTAAAATGGAAACCGGGGGGCCGACGGCCGCCCAAGATCGAAATCAAGGGAGTACCGGTGCCCGACGATCCCGCCGCTAGCGAACCCACGCCCGAGCCCCGCCCCCTGCTCCGCGTGGTCAAGGGCACCCCGGACCCGGCCGAACTGGCCGCCCTCGCCGCCGTGATCGCCGCCGCCCCGGCAGCCCAACCCGCTGACCCGACCCCGCAACCCCCCAGCGCCTGGTCCGACCGAGCCGCCGCGACCCGCCGACCGCTACCCCACGGCCCCGGCGCCTGGCGAGCCTCAGCCTTCCCGCGCTGACCTCACGACGCCGGCCTGCACGCATCTGCCAGCGCTGGCCCTCCCGCCCGGTTGCCCGGCCGTTCCCGCGTTGCTCGCCCGGTGCCAGTCGTCCTGCGTCGACTGCTCCGGCGCCTGCTCGCGCCTGACCTGTCGGTGTCAGCCTTCCCGCGCGACGGTCGCCGGGAGTTGGCCTCCCGCGTGACCTTCCCACTCGGTCTCCCGGCATCTGGCTTCCCCCGCGATGCTCTCCCGCCGCCGATCGCCGCGCCCGTTGTCGATCTTGGCTGCGTCCGGATCAGGCGCTTGTCCACATGCCCCGAAGCTGTCCACAGCCTGGCATCAAGCCCTCCGCTCGCTGCTCCAACGCCGATAGAATGGAAATTAGGGGTTCCCCTGTCGAGGGGACCCCTCGCGGGCGTTCGGACGCGGCCAGGCGATGACGCACTCGGTCGAGGAAGGCCGCCGGTGGATGGCCCTGGTTCGAGACGTGATGGGCGTGGCGCGGAGCGGATCTCGGCCGGGGCGACGGTCCGGGCCTGTCGGCCGTGCCGGAGTGGCGGTGGCTCGTCAGCCGAGCGCGGGGCTCGACCCCGGCGAACGCGACCTCAGGCCGCGCGTTCCTCGTCCGGGGGCGGGACCGGGTGCAGGGCCCGCACGCGGGCCCGCGCCTCGGCGTCCGGGAAGACCCACTTCTTGAAGGCCCACCAGCGGAACACCATCGCCACCAGGGTCCCCAGGATGATGCCGAACCCGAAGTCCGCCACCTCCTGGGTCAGCAGCGTCACGTTCGGGACCTGCAGGTGCAGGAAGTACCGCGACACGTACAGCGGCAGCGCGTTGAGCCCCACCCCGATGCCGCTGATCAGGAAGAACAGCGCCGCCTCGTGCGGCCGCTCGCGCCCGCCGCGGTCCCGGAAGGACCACTCGCGGTTGAGGATGTAGGACACGATCGTCGCGATGATGACCGCGATGATCAGGGCCGTCACCGGGTTGCGGTTGAGCACCGTGAGCTTGAGCGCGTAGTTGATCGCGTTCGTCACCACGAAGCAGATGCCGCCGACCACCGCGAACTTGAGCAGCTCGCGGTGCTTGATCAACTGCGCGCGCACCGGAGCGGGCAGGCGGGCGAACAGGGAGTCGACAACGGCCATGGCGGCGGAGTCTATCCGCCGAGTTCATCCGGATGGCGTAGGCCGGCTATCGGGAGTCGCCTTCATCACCCGACGGCAACCGTCGCCGTTTCCCGCGCCGATCGAGATATCCACGCACAACAGCGGTTTCGAAGTCGGTTCCGGCTTCGACGACGGCTTTGTCGCGTCCGTCGGTTTATCCGGTTTACCCGAATGCTTGCAGCAATGGTCACCGCAGCACGGCGGGTGGTGTTTCTTCGGCAGCCGCACCGACGTCGTGTCCGACGCCGTCCCGAGCACCGCCGTGATCTCGACCTCGCGCTTGCCGCCGGACAGCGCGCGGGTCTCGTCCTCCTCGTCCGGCGCGCGCCCGGTCGTGGCCACCACCGCGACGCGCTCACCCGGCGCCAGCGGGCTCGCGCTCGTGCACGTCAGCTCGGACCGCTCGCGCACGCACGTCATCTCGCCCGAGGTCGGCACCTGCCGCAACCGGCCCGCGAACGTGATCGACACGGTCTTCGTGCTCTCGCCGGTGTTCGTCGCCGACGCCAGCACCCGGGTGTCGCGGCCCCGCTCCTGCTGCTGCACCTGGGCCCGCACGTCGACCCCGTCGGTCAGCGGCACGACCTCGATGCTGATGGTGAACTCGATCGTCTCCCCGCCCGCCGACAGCGAGCCGACGGTCTGCGCGGTCAGCCGGGCGTCGTCGGCGACCAGCCGGAACACCAGGGTCGTCGAGGTGCCCGGCTCCAGCCCGGTGCCGGTGCCGCAGGTGATCGTGCCGGTGCCGCCGCCGCAGCGGACGGTCTCCGGGGCCAGGGACGCCACCCGCGCGGTCGAGTCGCCCCCGGCGGGCAGCGCCCGCACGCCCGTGGGCAGCGGCAGCCGCGCCACGACCGGCTCGGACACGCTGCCGCCGTCGTTGCGGATCGTGATCGGCACGTCGGTCGGCGTCCCGGGGCGCAGCGACACGCCGTCCGCCGGGCTCTGCGCCACCAGCCGCGCGGGCTCGGGCGGCTCGGTGGTCGGCGGTGTTGTCGTCGGAGGAGTGGTCGTCGGAGGAGTGGTGGTCGGGGGAGTGGTGGTTGCGGGAGGCGTAGTGGCCGTCGGCGCGGGTGCGGTTGTCGTAGTAGTCGGAACCGGCTCCTCGGCCTCCTCCGCGTCGGGCTCTGAGTTGGTCGGCGGTTCCTCAATCGGCACGATCACGGGAGTCGTCGGCGTGGTGGTCGGTGGCGTCGTGGTGCGCGGTGGCTGCGTCCTGGTGGTCGCGGGTGGCTTCGCGACCTCCGCCGCGGGCACCTCCTGGTTCGACGGCGTCGCCGCGAACCCGATGACCACCGCCGTCACCAGCGCCACGCCGGACGCCGCCACGCCGATGAGCTGCCGGGGCACGCTGGTGAGCACGCTGATCACGCCGCCCGCCCCGCCGCCGGACGAGCCCGCCGCCGCGCCGCCCGCCACCGCGGCCGTCGCACCGGCCACGGCCGCCGACCCCGCAGCGACCCCGACCGCCGCCTTGCCCGCCGCGGCCAGGTACCCGGCCGCCGCCAGCGGACCCAGCACCAGCGGCGCGATGAACAGCCGCAGCCCGCTGTTGACGTCCGCCAGCTCCGCGGCCAGCGCGCGGCACCGCTCACACTCGTCGAGGTGCGCCTCCACCTGCGCGGTCTCCCGCTTGGACAGCCCGCCGCGCACCCACGCGCCGAGCCGGTCGGCCGTGGCCCGGCAGCGCTCGTCGTCGCTCTGCGCGAGGTGCACCTGCAGGTACGCCTGCTTGAGGCCCTCCCGGGCCCGGTAGGCCAGCGCGGACACGCCGTTGGGGCTCAGGCCCAGCAGCGGCGCCACCTCGGCGGGCGACTGGCCCTCGATCTCGGTGTGCCAGAGCACCGCCTGCCAGCGCTCGGGCAGCTTGGCGAAGGCCTGCGCGGCCAGCGACCGCTCCAGCCCGGCCACCGCGGTGTCGGAGAACGGGACGCTGACCGCGTCCTGGTTGATGCCGCTGACCTGGGACACGTCGTCGGAGTACTCGACCTTGCGGTCCCGGCGGGTCTTGTCGTAGGCGGTGTGCCGCAGCGCGGTGAGCAGGTACGCGCGGAAGGCCGCGTCCGGGCCGCGGCCCTGCTTGAGGGTCTCCAGGACCTTCGCGAACGCCTCGGACACCAGGTCGTCGGCCTCGGCCTGGGAGCGGGCCAGCTGGCGGGCCAGGTTGCGCGCGGCACCGACGTGGCGCTCGTAGAGCGAGCCGTACGCCGCGACCGTGCCCGCTCGCACCGCGTCGATGAGGTCGCCGTCGCTGGGACCGTCGGCCTCGGCCGGAACCGTCGTCACCGTGCTCCCCTCAAGCGCCGACACCTGTGCCGCGACCTAGTGTGACGGATGCTCACCCGCGCGTCACCTACCCCTCACGCGGGGGAGGGATGCCCGTCGGGTTGCGCCCGCACCCGGAATTCACCCGATCCGCGTCACAACCGCAACCCGGGGGCGTCTGCACCTGTGGAACCGGCGAAGGGAACCGAGGCTGTGGTCGTACGAGAAGCGGGGTCGCGGTGGCGCCGTGCGGGAGTGGACATGAGCCGCGACGGTGCTGACTGGTCGATGCGCAGCCTGCGGTCCCGCTGGCGCACGGTCAGCCTGACCGGTGGGTGGCGCTTCCCCAGCGACTGGGGCGTGCCCGAGGTCGACGACGTGTGCGCGGCCGTGGTGACCGGCGGGGACCTGGTCGGCGCGCTGCGCGACCTGGCCAGGGCCCGGGCGTACGCGGGGGTCGGGCTGGAGGAGGCACTGGCCGACCTGGCGGCGCTGTGCGCGGTGCTGGAGGCCCCCTCGGGTACCCGGGCGGCCGCCGACCCCGACGCCACCCCGCCCGCGCTGCTGCGCGCCACCGCCGTCGCCTGGGCCGACGCCGCGTTGGGCCGCCAGTACGCGCCGGAACCGACCGACCCGCTGTCCGGCCAGGCCACCGCCGACTACCTGCGGGTCCGCCTCGGCGAGGTCTACGCCCGCGGCAGGCGCGACGGCGTCTGCCCGTCGGACCGGTACGTGCTGCTGGTGGTCACCCTCGACCTGTCCGGCGTGGTCGGCTGGCCCCGCCTCATGGCGATGATGCTGGTCGGCGACGTCCTGCGGTCGGTGTTCGACGGCGGCGAGAGCGTGGCCGTCCTGGGCTCGTCGGTGGCGGTCGTGCTGGCGGAGCGGGAGCCCCGCCTCGCGGGCCGCACCGCCGACGCCCACACCCTCATCGCCGACCGCCTGGCCATCGACACCGACCTGGGCCGCTGCGCACCCCCGGAAATCCGAGTCGAACCCCTCCCCACCACCGAACCCGCCGCCCTGCGGCTGGTGCACGAGGTCAGCCGCGCCTGAGGCGGTGCGCGAGCTCGACCACCCGCGGGTCGGTCGGGTGCTCCCGGGTGCGACACCCTGACCGACACCACGCTCTACATCGACACGGGCGAAGATCCTGGCGACCCGAAGGTCAGCGTGTTCGGGCGCTTCCCCGACGGGACCGCCGTGACCGTCACGGCGCCGCTGTCCACGGACGACGTGGCCCGTGCGGCAACCAACTCGGTGTCGCGGCTCTCGGCTGGCTGCGGGAGCACGCGGCCTGACTGAACAGTCCCACGCCTGGCCCGGCGTGGGACTGTCGGTATCAGTCGAGGGAAGCGCGCAGGGCGGCGTCCTTCTCCAGGACCATCGTCTCCAGCGCCTTCTGGAAGTCGGCGACCCGCTTGCGGAGGTCGTCGTCGAAGGCGGCGAGGATGCGGACGGCCAGGAGGCCCGCGTTGCGGGCTCCGCCGACAGAGACGGTGGCCACCGGGATCCCGGCGGGCATCTGCACGATCGACAGCAGCGAGTCCATGCCGTCCAGGTACTTCAGCGGTACCGGCACGCCGATCACCGGCAGGGTCGTGGCCGAGGCGACCATGCCCGGCAGGTGCGCGGCCCCGCCCGCACCGGCGATGATCACGCGCAGGCCGCGGTCGGCGGCGGTCTCCGCGTAGCTGAGCATGCGGTGGGGGGTGCGGTGGGCGGAGACCACGGCGACCTCGTGCGGCACGTCGAACTCGGCCATGGCCTCGGCGGCCAGGCGCATGACCGGCCAGTCGGAGTCGCTGCCCATGATCAGGCCGACGGTCGGGGTGGGTGCTGCGGTCACCGGTAACGCACTCCTCTTAGTGGATCTCGTAGCCGTCTTGCCAGGTGGCGGTGGACAGCCAGTGCGCCGCCAGTGTGGCGCGGGCGCGGACCCCGGTCATCTCCGCACCCAGGAACGTGACGTGCCCGACCTTCCGCCCGGGCCGCTCCCGCTTGCCGTAGAAGTGCGCGCGCGCGTCCGGGTACCGGGCGAACAGGTGGTGCAGCCGCTCGTCGACGCCCATCGACGGGGTCTCGGCCGCGCCCAGCACGTTGGCCATGACGACCGCGGGCGCCACCTGGTCGGTCGCGCCGAGCGGGTAGTCCAGCACGGCCCGCAGGTGCTGCTCGAACTGCGAGGTCAGCGCCCCCTCGATGGTCCAGTGCCCCGAGTTGTGCGGGCGCATCGCGAACTCGTTGACGACCACGCCCGCGTCGGTCTCGAACAGCTCCACGGCCAGCACCCCGACCACGCCCAGCTCGTCGGCGACCCGCAGCGCCAGGTCCTGCGCGGACCGCGCGCGGTCCTCCGACAGGCCCGGCGCGGGCGCCAGCACCTCGACGCAGATCCCGTCCACCTGCACGGTCTCCACGACCGGCCAGCTCGCGCCCTGCCCGAACGGCGACCGGGCGACCAGTGCCGCCAGCTCCCGGCGCATCGCGACCCGCTGCTCGACCAGCAGCGGCGTGCCCGCCGCCAGCAGCTCGGGCACCAGCGAGGAAGCCTCGGCGGCCGAGTCCAGCATCCACACGCCCCGGCCGTCGTAGCCGCCGCGCGCCGCCTTGAGCACGCACGGCCAGCCGACGGCGTCACCGAACTTCACCACGTCCGAGACGTCGGTGACCTCGGCGAACTCGGGGATCGGCAGCCCGAGCGCGGCCAGCTTGCGGCGCATGACGAGCTTGTCCTGGGCGTGCACGAGCGCGTCCGGCCCCGGGTGGACCTTCACCCCGTCGGCGACCAGGGCGCGCAGGTGCTCGGTGGGCACGTGCTCGTGGTCGAACGTCAGCACGTCGACCCCCGCCGCGAACCCGCGCAGCGCGCCGAGGTCGGTGTGGTGCCCGAGGGTGACGTTCGGTGACACCAGGGGGGCGGGCTCGTCGGCGGTGACCGCGAGCACGTGCAGTGACTGGCCGATGGCGACCGCGGCCTGGTGCGTCATGCGCGCCAACTGGCCGCCGCCGACCATCCCGACCTTGGGGAAACCGGTGCGTTCGTCCACGAGGCGAGGACTCTACCGACTGGCCCGGCGCCGTCTGACCAGCAGGATCGCCGCGGCCACCACGGGCACCAAGAGGTAGGCGCTGCCGATCACGTACTCGAGCGGCGTCCACTCGAACTCCACGGCCTTGCCGTTGCGCATCGCGAGCAGCACGCAACTGGCGAAGACCAGCACCACCGCCCCCACCGGCGCCAGCGCGACCCACCGCGCGCGGCCCCGCTCGGGCAGCTCGGACGGCAGCCGCGACAGCAGGTAGACGACCAGCGGCACCGCCCACACCCAGTGGTGCGACCACGACACCGGGCTGGCCAGCAGCCCGAGGAACGCGGTGACCAGCAGCGCGGGCACCGGCTCACCGGCGCGGTGCAGCCGCCGCACCCACAGCACGCACGGCACGGCCAGCGCCAGCGCGATCGGCGCGACCACGCGCATCGACCAGTCGGCGTTGTCGGTCAGCCGCAGCACCAGCCCGTTGAGCGACTGGTTGCCCGCCCAGTAGATCGGCCCGATCCGCTGCGGGTCCTGTACCGCGGCACCCCAGAACTGGGTCACGTCGTGCCGGATCAGCACGTACATCAGGCCCTGGAGCAGCAGGAACGTGGCGAACGCGCGGGCCGCGTCCGCGCGCCTGCCGGTGACCAGCAGGTGCCCGACGAAGATCAGCGGGGTCAGCTTCACCGCCGCCGCGACCCCGATCAGCACCCCGCCGAACCGGCTCCCGCGCGCGCCGACGACCAGCACGTCGAGCACCACCATGGCCATCAGCACCAGGTTGATCTGCCCCAGGAAGACCGTCCGCCACACCGGTTCCAGCCCCAGCAGCACGATCCCCAGCACGGTGGCCGTCTTGACCGGCGTGAGCCACTCGGGCCGGTTCGGCAGGTTCTCGACGCAGACCTTGATGACCCACGTCATCAGCAGCATCGATACCGCGCCCAGCAGCGCCCACGCGATCTGCGTCGGGACGAGCGCGAGCGGCACGAACAGCAGTGCGGCGGTGGGCGGGTAGGTGAACGGCAACCGCGCCCACGACGGCTCGGCGCTCAGCGCCATGTGGTCGTAGAGCGGTTCGCCGTGCAGCAGCGCGACCGCACCCGAGCGGTAGACGGCGTTGTCGACGCCCAGGTGCCACCCGAGCCGCCACCCCACTACGCCCGCGATCAGACCCACCACGGGGAAGAACAACAACGCGACCCAAGACGGCCGGGTACGCAGGGCTGACTCGGTCACGTCGACAGCAAATCATGACCCGGATCAGCGGCGTCCGGCTGACCCCGCCCGGACGTAGCCTGACCCCGTGCGCACCCTCATCGTGGCCGCGGGCGGGGGCGGGGACGCCATCGCGGCGGCCATGGTCGCGGCCGGGGAGGCACCCTGTGTCGCCACGTTTTCTTGGGACCGGGTCATCTACGACCCCGTCCCAGGCCCACGCGGTGTCACCGACTTCACCGGACTCCGCACACCCGCCGCGGACTGCCACGAGATCGTCGGCGCCACGACCGCGCGTCCCCCAGCCCGCTCGACGATCCCGCGCTTGGCCGCCGAACTGCCCGCCCGCTTCTTCCTGCTGGACCCGCTCCACGGCGCCCCGGGCCTGGCCCGCCAGCTCCGGGCCGTCGCCCGGCAGGTCGGCGCCGGGCGCGTCACGCTCGTCGACGTCGGCGGGGACCTGGTGGCGCGCGGAGACGAATCCGGGCTGCGCAGCCCGCTGGCGGACGCGCTGGCGTTGACGGCCTGCGAGCTGTCCGGACTGCCGTTCGACGCCCAGGTCTGCGGGCCGGGGCTGGACGGTGAACTGGTCGAGGAACAGGTACTCGACCGGTGCGCGAGGCTGGGCGGCACGCGGCTCGCCGACCTCGACGCGGAGCGGGTGGCGGGCTTCCGGCCGATCTTCCGCTGGCACCCCTCGGAGGTGACGGGACTGTTCGCCGCCGCGGTCCGGGGTGTGCGGGGGACCGTGGAGATCCGCGACGCGGGCGACCTCGTACCGCTCACGGACCGGAGTCCGGCGCGGTACCGGGTTCCGGCGGAAGCCCTGGTCGACGACAACCTGTTCGTCGAGCCGCTGCGCGCGGCGGCGAGCCTCGACGAGGCGCAGCGGGTCGTGGCGGCGATCAGCGGCCGCGACGAGTTGGCGCGCGAGCGGGTGAAGGCGGCGGAGAGGCGGGTCGGGGTGCCGGGCGACCTGCGCGCGGCCGTCGAGAGTGAGGTGCGCGCGGCGCGGGACCGGGAAGCGGACTTCCTGTCCGTGCGCCGGATGGCGGAGCTGCTGCTGAACCGGGGTTTCGCGGCGGCGGAGGTCGAGGCGCTCAAGGAGTCGAGCGCGGTCGACCCGCCGCTGTGGTTGGTTCGGTAACTCGACCTTCGGGCGGAACCCGGGGCGCGGCCTCCAGATCGGGACGCGCGGGCCGCGGCCACGCGGCACTCGACCGCGGGGTTCCCGCTCAACCTCGGGTTGGTCGGCGAAAGCGCTCGGGTAGGCGTCCGGTGTTCCGGAGCGCGCATCCGGCGATGTGCGCATCGACCGGGTCGTGGCTGTGCTCGACCGTGGAAGTGCGTGGCGGAAAGGCGCTGCGGCGTAACCGAAGCGGCTCCCGCGACGACTGGGTGGGTGCCGGGTTTGCCGCGTCCGCCGGGAGTTCTGTGATGAGCGCACCCACTGTTTGGCGCCCTGGACCTTTGTTGACCGTGCGCGCCTCGTTGCCCGGCGCGCTGCTCGTGGTGCTGCTCGTGCTGTGTTACGTGGCGTGGGGCGGAATCCTGCCGCCGGAGGTGTTCTTCTCCATCGGGTGGGGGCTCGCGGTCGCCGCGGCGGCCATCGTGTGGTTCGCCGACCAGCGCTCGGTGCCGGACAGCTGGTGGCAGCCGATGACCTGGGGCGTGGCGGCCGGGTGGTTCGTGCTCGGCCTGCTCGCCGTGCTGCCGCTGTCCCCGCCCGGCGACCCGTGGTTCCGCATCGTCGTCGCGCTGCACCCGGTCGGGTGGTTCATGGCCGTGGTCCTGGCGCTGTGGCAGTGGACGCTGGTGCGGCCGGGGCGGTGGCGGTGGGCGCAGGCGATCGGGACGCTGGTGGCCGTCGGCGTGCTCACCAATGTCGCGGTCTTCATGTTCATGATGATGGCTCGCGGTGACTGAGGGCCTCGCGGGCTCCGCCGTGGGCGCGCGCTCCGGCCTCACCCTCCGGGCCGCGTTGCCCGGGGCGTTCCTGCTCGCGCTGCTCGGGCTCGAACTGCTGATGTGGTCGAAACCCTGGCCGGATGACCTGGACGACCACGCCCTGCTGCCCGGGAGCCGGTTCTTCTACCTCGGTTGGTCGATCGCGGTCCTGGTGGCGGTGGTCGCCTGGTTCGCCGGACCGGGACCCGTGCCCGTCGGGTGGCGGACGCGGATGACCTCGGGCGCGGCGCTCGCGTGGTTCGGGCTCCTGTGGGCGGCCGCGGGTATGTACAACCACGACCTCGACGAGTCCGTGCTCGTCGTGGTCGCCTTGGTGCTGAACCCGTTCGCGGCGGGGTCGGCCGCGCTGGTGGGGCTGTGGCAGTGGGCGTTGCTGCGGCCGGGCGGCCACCCCGTGCTCCGGGTCCTGGGGACGCTGCTGGTCACCGTCCCGGTGTCGACCCTCACCGTCCTCGCCTACCTGCTGCTCAGCGGCGTCATCCCGGAAGCAGTCCAGTGAGCGTGCGCATCGTGCGGGACGGCGGCCTCACCCTGCGGGCTGTGCTGCCGGGGGTGCAGGTGCTCGCCCTGCTCGGGCTGGTCCTGGCGGTGTGGGCGGTGCCCCGGCCGCGGGTCTCCGGCGACCCGGTGCCGGTGTCCGGGGAGGTGTTCCTCTACAGCGGCTGGGCGGTGGTGGTGCTGCTGACGGTCGCGGCCGGGTTGTCCAGCTCGAAGAGCGTCCCGGACACCTGGTGGACCCCGATGACCGCCGGTGTCACCGCCGGGTGGTTCCTGGTCGCGTGGCTGGCCATCACCGTGCTCACCCCGTTCCCCGCCCAGCTGACCTGGTTCTTCCTCGTGGTGAACCCGATCGGCCTGCTGATGGGCGGGCTGATGGCGCTGTGGCAGGGGGCGATGGTCCGGCCGGGCCGGACACCGGCGTACCGGGTGGTGGGGACGTTCCTGGTCAGCGGGGTGGTCACCACCGTCACCGTGTTCCTGTACCTGCTGCTCAGCGGCATCGTCGAGTGAGCGCGGCGGCGGGGAAGGACACCGATGTGAACGCGCGCTAACATCGGTCCGGATGCTGCTGCTACTTGGAGGTAGGACGTGGACGGCTACGGGCTCTACCAGCTCGGCGACGAGCACGACGCGCTGCGCGAGGCCGTGCGCGACCTCGCCGAGAAGGAGATCGCGCCGCACGCGACCGAGGTCGACGAGCAGGAGCGCTTCCCGGCCGAGGCGCTGGCCGCGCTGAACAAGGCCGGTTTCGCCGCGCCGCACATCGCCGAGGCCTACGACGGCCAGGGCGCGGACTCGGTGGCGACCAACATCGTCATCGAGGAGGTCGCCCGGGTCTGCGCCTCGTCGTCGCTGATCCCCGCGGTCAACAAGCTCGGCACCATGAACCTCATCCTGGGCGGCTCGGAAGAGCTGAAGAAGCAGGTGCTGTCGCAGATCGCCGCGGGCGAGATGGCCTCGTACGCGCTGTCCGAGCGCGAGGCGGGCTCCGACACCGCGTCCATGCGCACCCGCGCCCGCCAAGACGGCGACCACTGGGTGCTCAACGGCACCAAGTGCTGGATCACCAACGCGGGCGAGTCGAGCTGGTACACGGTCATGGCGGTGTCGAACCCGGAGGCGGCCAAGCCCGTCGACGGCATCTCGGCGTTCATGGTGCACAAGGACGACCCGGGTTTCGTGGTGGGCTCGAAGGAGCGCAAGCTCGGCATCAAGGGCTCCCCGACCCGCGAGATCCACTTCGAGAACTGCACGATCCCCGAGGACCGGATCATTGGCCAGCCCGGCCAGGGCCTGCGGCTCGCGCTGCGCACCCTCGACCACACCCGCCACTCCATCGGCGCCCAGGCGCTCGGCATCGCCCAGGGCGCCCTCGACGCGGCAGTGGCGTACGTCAAGGAGCGCAAGCAGTTCGGCAAGGCCATCGCCGAGTTCCAGGGCATCCAGTTCATGCTCGCCGACATGGCCACCAAGGTCGAAGCCGCCCGCCACCTGGTCTACGCCGCCGCCGCCAAGGTGGAACGCGGCGCCCCGGACGGCTCCTTCGCCTCCAGCGCCGCCAAGACCTTCGCGTCGGACACGGCCATGGAGGTCACCACCGACGCGGTCCAGTTGTTCGGCGGCGCGGGCTACACCCGCGACTTCCCGGTGGAGCGCATGATGCGCGACGCGAAGATCACCCAGATTTATGAGGGCACCAACCAGATCCAGCGGCTGGTCATGGCTCGTTCCCTGCTGCGCGGCTAGTCACTCGCGGTCTGAAGGGCGGTCGGATCCTTGATCCGGCCGCCCTTTGCGCTGCAAATAGGCGATGCCGCGTCGGGTGCTGACGGTGTTGGGATGGTCGGGTCCGAGGACGCGGGTCCGGTCAGGCAGGAGGCTTTCGAGTTCGGTGAGGGCCCGGGCGGTGTCTCCGCTCTTGCCGCACGCGTAGGCGAGGTTGTGCCGGGTGGTGAGGGTGCTTGGGTGGTCGGGTCCGAGGACGCGGATCCGGTCGGCGAGAACGGCCTCGAGTTCGGTGACCGCTGTAGCCATGTCTCCGCCTTCTCCGCGCGAGTAAGCGAGGTTGTGTCGGGCGGTGAGGGTGTGCGGGTGGTCGGGTCCGAGGACGCGGACTACGTCCAGGAGGATGCTTTCGAGTTTGGTGACTGCTGTGGCCGCGTCTCCGGTTTGCGCGTGCCATTGGGCGAGGCTGTGTCGGGTGGCGAGGGTGCCCAGGTGGTCGGGTCCGAGGATGCGGACCAGGTCGGGTAGGAGGTTGTCGAGTTCGGTGAGCGCTCGCGTGGTGTCACCACTTCTGCTGTACGCGTAGGCGAGGTTGTGCCGGGTACTAAGGGTTTTAGGGTGGTCGGGTCCGAGGACGCGGATCAGGTCGGGTAGGAGGTTGTCGAGTTCGGCGAGTGCTCTGCCGGCATCGCCTGCCTGGATGTGCCAGTAGGCGAGGTCGTGCCGGGTAATGAGCGTGTCGGGGTGGTCGGGTCCGAGGTGACGGGTCGCGGACTCGTGCAGGGCTTCGAAGTAGTCACGCGCACTCGCTACCTGGCCGATCTGGCCCAAGTTGTTCCCTGCTCGGAAAAGCACCGGATGGACTGCCGGTTTCCACAGCGTTGTGCCCGCGGCGATGGCCAGTGCGGCGGTGTTCGCCCGTAGTGCCGTACCCAGGGACGCGTCCAGTTCGATCTCCGGCCAGGTGGCCAGCAGGGCGTCGGCGGCGATGTGGGCCAGGACGGCTTGTTCGGTCTCGGAGACCTGTTCTCGGGTGGCACGTTGGACCAGGGCGTGGACTCGGACCGCGGTGGCTTCCGACTGTTCGTCGAAGGTGATGAGGGAGAGGCGGGCCAGGCAGGCCAGCGCGTCCCAGGCGTCGTCTTTGGTGACGGGGTTGCCTGCTTCCGTGGACAGGTGCTTGAGCGCCGGGTTTGAGGTCAGCACCGACAGCGGAATGCCGTTGGGGTCGAGCATCGCGGTGAGTTGCAGCATCGGCTCGGCGACGCCGGTTGGCTCCAGCTCGTTCGCCCGCTCGATGGACAGTGACCAGGTGACGGCTACTGCCCGATTGGTCTCCGGCCTGAACAGGGTTTTCAGGGTTCGGCTGCGGTCGTGCCAGCGGGTCAGGTACTTCTCGCAGCTCAGGCGGCGGTCTGCCATGAAGGCGCCTGCTTGGCCGATGGCCAGCGGCAGGTGGCCCAGGGTTTCCACGAGTTGCTCGGCTCCCGGCAGCAGGTGTGGTCGGTCCGCGAGGTAGCCGGACAGGCAGGCTTGGGACTGCGCTGGCGTGAACAAGTCGATCGGAACCAGGCGTCGGCCTTCGACGTGGGCCGCGGTCTCTTCGCGGCGGGTGGTGACCACCATGCGGCTGGCGGGGGACATCCTCGGCCACAGATCGTCCAAGGGATCCCAGACGTCATCGAAGATGAGTAGCCAGGGGGTCGTGGTCGTGGCGAGCCAGCTCAGGACCCAGGTCAGGGCGCGGTCGGGGGTCTCGGTGACCCCGCTCAGCTGAGCGGCCAGGCCGACCAGGCCGGAGACCACGTCGTCGCGGGACGCGGCGGTGATCCAGGCGATGACCTCCGCTTTTCCCCGGGCCTGCTCGGCGTAGTCGGCGGCCAGTTGGGTCTTGCCCAGTCCGCCCATGCCGCACAGGACCACGCACTCGCCCGGTTCGACGTTGAGTCCGCGCTTTTGGAAGCCCTTGGCCAGTGGGGGAACCTGGCCGAACCAGCAGGGCAGGGTGAGTTCGCGGGACGCGCCTTCGAGGTACACGTCGCCGTTGATGGTGCCTGCTTGCAGTGCCTTGTCCGCTCTGCCCATGCTGTTGGACCGCATGCCTCGATCATCGCGTGGGTGCCGGGTCGTGTGACCCGCTACTTGGTTTCGCGTTGCCAGTGGGCGAGTTCCTGGCGGGTCAGGAGGGTGTCCGGGTGGTCCGGGCCGAGGACTCGTGATCGGGCGTCTAGGACCGCTTCGAGTTCGGCGCGGGTTCCTGCTCTGTCGCCCGCTATCCCGCGCCGCTGGGCGAGGTTGTGGCGGGTGAGGAGCGTGTCGGGGTGTTCGGGGCCCATGACCCGGATCTTGTCGGGGAGCAAGGTCTCGTACTCGGCCAGTGCTCCGGCCGCGTCCCCGGATTCCCCGAGCCAGTACGCGATGCTGTGGCGGGTGGCCAGGGTGTCGGGGTGGTCTGGGCCGAGGACTCGGATCCGGTCGGCGAGGAGGACTTCGTGGTCGGCGAGCGCGCCGGTGGGGTCACCGGTTTTCCCGCGCCAGTAAGCGATGCCGTACCGGGTGAGGAGGGTGTCGCGGTGATCGGGGCCGAGGACTCGGGTCCGGTCGGGGAGTAGCGCCTCGTAGTCGGCCAGTGCTCCGGCCGCGTCTCCGGTCCTCCCGCGCCATTGGGCGAGGTTGTGGCGGGTGGTGAGGGCGTCGGGGTGGTCGCGACCGAGGAGGCGGATCTGTTCGGGTAGCAGGGTTTCCAGGTCGGCGAACGCTCCGGCGGCGTCCCCGGTCTGCGCGCGCCAGTAGGCCAGGTTGTGGCGGATGACTAGGACGCCGTGGGAGTCCGGGCTGAGTTGGGTCATTGCCGCGTGGAGGTGGGTGAAGTAGGTGAACGCCCGCGCGACTTGGCCGATCTCGCCCAAGTTGTTGCCGGCGCGGATAAGGACCACGTGGATGTCCGGCTGCTGGAGGTGAGCGCGCGCTGTGGTGGCCAGGGCGGCGGTGTTCGCGCGCAGTGCCGCGCCGAGGCGAGCGTCGAGTTCGATTCGCGGCCAGGCGGCCAGGAGCGCGTCGGCGGCGACCTGGGCCGTGGCGGCCAATTCGGTGTCGGAGAGGCGTTCGCGCGTGGCGCGTTGGACCAGGGCGTGGACTCGGACGGTGGCGGTGTCCGAGCGTTCGTCGAGGGTGATGAGGGACAGGCGGTCCAGGCAGGCCAGTGCGTCCCAGGCGTCCTCTTCGGTTGTGCCTGCGGTGAGGTGGTTCAGAACCGGGGGTGAGGTCAGGACGGACAGTGGGATGCCGTTGGGGTCCAGCAGGGCGGCGAGTCGTAGTAGCGGTCCGGCGGCTGGTTCCAGCTCGACGGCCCGTTCGACGGACAATGACCATGTGACGGCGACTGTGCGGTCGGTCTCCGTCCCGGACAGGGTCTCCAGTTCGCGGGTGCGCCACCGGGCCAGGTACTGCGCGCAGCTCAGCCTGCGGTCTGCCATGTAGGCGCCCGCCTGACCGATCGCCAGCGGCAGGTGACCTAGTTCCACCGCCAGCTCTTCCGCGCCGTCGACGAGGTGTGGGCGGTCCGCGTGGTAGCCGGCAAGGCACGCCTGGGACTGGGCCGGGGTGAACAACCCCATGGCCACCAACCGGCGGCCGTCGACGTGGGCGGCGGCGTCCTGGCGGCGGGTGGTGACCACCATGCGACCGGCGGGCGACAGCGTCGGCCACAGGCCGTCCAGGGTGTCCCACACGTCGTCGAAGACGAGGAGCCACGGGGTGTCGGTGGTGGCCAGCCAGCTCAGGACCCAGGCCACTGCGCGGTCGGGGTCCTCGGTCACCCCGCTCAGCTGGGCGGCCAAGCCGACCAGGCCGGAGACCACGTCGTCGCGGGAAGCGGCGGTGATCCACGCGACGACCTCCGCGCCTGCGCGGGCGTACTCGGCGGCCAGCTGGGTCTTGCCCAGCCCGCCCATGCCGCACAGGACCACGCACTCACCGGGCCCGGGCGCCTGCCCCCGCCGCTGGAAACCCTTGGCGGGCGGCGGGATCGGGCCGAACCAGCACGGCAGCGTGAGGTCGCGCGACGCCCCGTTGAGGTGCACCCCGCCGTGGATCGTGCCCGCCTGCACCGCCTTGCCGACCGAACCCATCCTGTTGTCCCGCACGCTCTGATCATCGCCCCGGGACCACAGCGCGTAACCCGGGTGACGCGGTGCGTGTTTCTTTCTGGAGATCACCATTGCGGACCGAAGTTGTCCGCAACCGGTCCTAGAGTGTCCTCAACAGCGAAAACCGCCCTACGAACCGAAGGACACACCGTGACCAGCGCCGAGACCAACTCCTCGCCCCTCGACATCTCGGCCACCCCGGCCCCCGCCGACGTCGACCAGGAGCGGGCCGACCTGCTCCAGACCCTCGCCGCGCACCGGGGCTTCCTCCGCTTCACCGCCCGGGGGCTCACCGACGAGCAGGCGGGGCAGAAGTCGACCGTCAGCGCGTTGAGCGTGGGTGGGCTCATCAAGCACGTCACCGCCACCGAGTCGGCCTGGTACCGGTTCATGATGGGTGGCCCCGACCTCATGATGAGCGAGGTGGGCGACTGGGAAGACGAGCACCGGATGAACCCGGGCGAGAAGATCGAGGACTTCCTCGCCAGGTACGAGGAGGTCGGCAAGCGGACCGACGAGTTCGTGCGCACCGCCGACCTCGACAAGATCTGGCCGCTGCCCGTCGCCCCCTGGTTCGAGCCGGGCGGCACCCGCTCCATCCGCCGGGTCGTGCTGCACCTCATCGCCGAGACCTCGCAGCACTCGGGGCACGCGGACATCATCCGCGAGTCCATCGACGGCCAGCGCACGATGGGCTGACCCCTGACCGGGTGGATCGCCTCGCCCGAGCGGGCGATCCACCACCGCGGGTCACCGGGACATGCGGCGGACCAGCGGCCGGATCAGCGGCTGGTACAGGGATCCGAACAACCGGGGCAGGGCATCGATGACCCGGGCGTCCGGGCCGATCAGCACCCGCGCCTTGTCCCGGCGCACGCCCTCCATGATCGCCAGGGCGGCCTTGCGCGGGCTCGTCAGCGCGACCTTGTCCAGCGACCGGCCGAAGTCCGCGACCTCGGCCGGGTCCGACGTGCGGGCGTTGCGCGCGATGTTCGTCTTGATGCCGCCCGGGTGCACGCACGTCACACCCACACCCGTCCCCTCGACGCGCATCTCCTGCCGCAGCGCCTCGGTGAACCCGCGCACCGCGAACTTCGCGGCGTTGTAGGCGCTCTGGGTCGGCACGCCGATCAGACCGAACACACTGGACACGTTGACCAGGTGCCCCCGCGCGGCCACCAGGTGCGGCAGGAACGCGCGCGAACCGTGGACCACGCCCCAGAAGTCGATGTCCATCACCCAGCGCAGGTCCGCGTCGCTCATCTGCCGCACGGTGCCCTTCAGCGCGACACCGGCGTTGTTGACCACCAGGTCCACCCGCCCGAAGTCCTCGGCGACCCGGGCCGCGTGGGCGTACACCGCGTCGCGGTCGGCGACGTCGAGCTCGTAGGCGCGCACCCCCGACGGCAGCCCGGCCAGCCCCGCCGGGTCCACATCGGACGCCGCGACCCGCGCGCCCGCGTCGTGCAGGGCCAGCGCCAGTGCCCGGCCGATGCCCGACGCGGCACCGGTGACCGCGGCGACGCGGCCGCGGAAGTCGCGCATCACCCGGCCAGCCGGTCGGCGGTCGTGCGCTCGGTCGACCGGTGCCGGTCCAGCCGCGCCGGGTCCGGGTTGCTCACCTGCACCACCGACCCGCCCGCCGCCAGCGGCGCGACCAGGGCCGCCAGCACCCCGTCCGGCACGGTCCACGCCAGGGTCGACAGCAGCCGCGTCCCGGGCGCCAGGTCCCCCGACGCCAGCACCTCGTCCACCGTCAGCCCGCCCAGCGCCGGGCTCGACCCCGGCACGGTCGAACCGAAGAAGTCGTCGCCGAACATCCGGGCCTCGCCGACGAAGTCGGTCACACTCCCGGACGACCCGCCGAGGTCGCGCCCCATCGGGTCCAGCGACACCGCCGCCACCACCCCCGCCGCGGTCTCCCCGGGAGCGACGAACGTCACGGCCGCCTCGCCGTCGGCCACGACGTGCGCGCCCGCCCACCACGCGCCCAGCAGGATGCCCGCGGTCTGCCAGTGCGCGGGCAGTCGCACCGCGACCGGGGTGCCCGGCGCCACGTCGTGCTCCTCGACCAGCCAGTTCGCGGTCTTCGCCGCCCAGTTGGCCAGCGTCGCCGCCGACAGCTCGACCCGCGTGCCCGCCGCGTCGTCGTAGTGGGTCACCAGCGGCTGCGCCGGTGTGGAACGGGCGAAGAGGGCTTTGGTGATGCTCACCCACCCACCGTAGTGAACCGGCGTCAGTTGACGCAGTTCAGCTTCCCCGCCTCGATGCTGGCGGTCGGGGGTGCCGGAGTGGACGAGCCGGACGACGAGGGCGGGGCCGCCGTCGTGGTGGTGCTCGGCGAGGACACCCCGACCAGCGGCTTGGCGTCGAGCTGGTTCGCCGCCTTGGCGAAGGACGTGCCCAGCACCACCCGCACGTGCTTGGCGTCGAGCGTGCGGTCCTCGGCGAAGGTGAAGACGTCCTTGACCAGCGACTCCGCCACCGCCTTCGCGGTGGTCAGCTCACCGGCCGGGTAGCGGATCACCGAGCTCTGCTGCACCGACGCGTCGCCGACCGGGCCCCGGGTGAAGCCCGCGCCCGCCAGCCGGTCGAGGACCGTGGTGGCCAGACCGCGGGTGTTCGAGCCGTTGCGCACCTCGACCGTGACGCCGCCGCCCGGCTTGGCGGTCGCGGTCGGCGAGCGCACCCCGCCGTCGGGCGCGTTCGTGCCGGTCGGCTTGCCCGCGGTGCCGTCCGCCTCGGCGATGGTCTGGGTGATGGCCGCCGAGATCGCCTCCGGGTCGACCTTGACCACGTCCGCGCCGCCGATCTTGGCCTCGCCGAGCGTCGGGATCGTGCGGAACTCGATGTTGCCGCTGCTCAGGCTCTGCATCTGGGCCGCGAACAGGGTCAGGTTCCAGTTCGAGGACAGCACCACGGAGTTCTGCACCGCGTTGACCAGCGCTTTCGCCCGGCTCGGGTTGGTCAGCATGTCCGCGGACAGCACCTTGTCGGCCAGCGCCCCGAGGAACACCTGCTGGCGCACGATCCGGTCGAAGTCGCTGTTGGGCAGCTCGTAGCGCTGCCGCACGAACGACAGCGCCGCCGCCCCGGAGATGACCTGGCGGCCCGCCGGGAACCGGGCGCCGGAGCGCCACTCGTCGACCGGGTTCTTCAGGCAGACCTCGACCCCGCCGACGGCGTTGGTGACCTCGTAGAAGCTCGCCAGGTTCACCTCGGCGTAGCGGTCGATGTGCAGGCCGCCGCCCGCCAGCCGCTCGATCGTCGAGATGAGGTTCTTGCGGCCGATGACCGTGGCCTTCTCCTCCAGCACCTTCGGGTCGGTGACGCCCTGCGCGCTCAGCGTGCGGCGCGCGTCGGTGTAGGCGTAGATGAAGGCGGAGTTGAGCTTGTGCTTGCCGAAGCCCTCACCGACGTCGACCCAGGAGTCGCGGGGGAAGGAGAACGCCACCGCGCGGCGCCCGCCCGCCGGGATGTGCACCAGGATCATGGTGTCGGTGTTGCGCTCGCCGTCGGACTTCCCGGCGTTGAGCATGGCCAGGACTTCCTTGGGCAGCGGGTTGCCGTGCGAGTCGGTGCGGCTGTCCAGGCCGACCAGCAGGATGTTCAGCGCCCCGTCGAGGGTCGGCCCGTTCGCCCCGGCGGACCCGCCGTCGGACGTCCGGTCGTCGATCACGTCGGTGGTGACGGTGTTGGCGTCGACGTCGCCGAAGGCCACCCAGGCCCAGCCGGACGCCGCGACCACCGCCAGCGACAGCAGGGCCACCAGCGACCGGGCCACGACACCCGTCGCCCGCAGGAACGGCGAATGCCGGCGCGTCACCGGTAAGCCACTCCCCGAAGCGCCGTCGATCCCCTCGTGCGCACGCACGTCCACGCACGTCCTCCCCGGTCCCGACCTGTGCCGTCCAGATTACCCAGGTCCTCGTGGTCTCCGCTGTCAGCGTCGGCACACGGTGACCCGAACCGGTGATCTGCCGACACTGGTAACACGGGCCGCCGGGGTCCGACGTTTACTCCCGGGCGCCGCGAATTTTCCCGGCGGCGTGGGAGACTCGGTCGCGAGACCGGGCGCGAGCACACGGGCGAGCCAAGGAACGGGTGGGACCTCATGCGGGTGTTGGTGACGGGCGGGGCGGGCTTCATCGGGTCCCATTACGTGCGGCAGGCGCTGAGCGGGGCCTACCCCGCGCTCGCCGACGCCGAAGTGGTGGTGTTCGACAAGCTCACCTACGCGGGCAACCGGGCCAACCTGGACCCCGTCGCCGACAGCGCGCGCCTGCGGTTCGTCGAGGGCGACATCTGCGACGCCGAGTTGGTCCGGACCACCATGGCCGGGGTGGACCTGGTGGTGCACTTCGCCGCCGAGTCCCACGTGGACCGCTCCATCCTGGGCGCGGCGGACTTCGTGCTCACCAACGTGCTCGGCACCCAGGTGCTGCTGCAGGCCGCGGTCGACGCGGGCGTGGGCCGGTTCGTGCACGTCTCGACCGACGAGGTGTACGGCTCGATCGACGAGGGTTCCTGGACCGAGGACCACATCCTCGAGCCGAACTCGCCGTACTCGGCCTCCAAGGCGTCCTCCGACCTGCTGGCCCGCTCGTTCCACCGCACCCACGGCCTGCACGTGTCCATCACCCGGTGCTCGAACAACTACGGGCCGTACCAGTTCCCGGAGAAGGTCATCCCGCTGTTCACCACGAACCTGCTGGACGGCAAGCAGATCCCGCTCTACGGCGACGGCCTCAACGTGCGCGACTGGCTGCACGTCGACGACCACTGCCACGGCATCCAGCTGGTCGCCGACGGCGGCCGCCCCGGCGAGATCTACAACATCGGCGGCGGCACCGAGCTGAACAACCGCGAGCTGACCGACCTGCTGCTCAAGGCGACCGGCACCGACGAGTCGTTCGTGCGGCCGGTTGAGGACCGGAAGGCGCACGACAGGCGGTACTCGGTCGACATCACCAAGATCTCGACCGAACTCGGGTACCGTCCCCGGGTGTCCTTCGAGGACGGTCTGGCGGGCACCATCGACTGGTACCGCGACAACCGCTCCTGGTGGGAGCCCCTCAAGCAGCGCGCCGCACTCCCCGGGAACTGACATGTCCTCGCCCCTGACCATCCTGGTCCCCGGCGGTTCCGGCCAACTCGGCCGCGAACTGGCCGCCCTGCCCGGCGTGTCCGTGCGCGCGCCGGGTTCCGCGGAACTCGACCTGACGAGCGCGGGCGCGGTGATCGAGGCGGTCACCGCGCTGGCCGCGTCGTCGGCGCGCCCGGTCGTGGTCAACGCGGCGGCCTACACGGCCGTGGATAAGGCGGAAACCGATCAGGGGCGGGCCTTCGCGGTCAACGCCGACGGGCCCCGGGTGCTGGCCGCGGCCTGCTCGTCCCGGGGCGTGCCGCTGATCCACGTGTCCACCGACTACGTGTTCCCCGGCGACGCGGACAAGCCGTACGAGCCCGGCGACCCGGTCGGCCCGCGGTCGGTCTACGGGCTGACCAAGCTGGCCGGGGAGGACGCGGTGCTCGGGTCGGGGGCCCGGGCGTGGGTCGTGCGGACCTCGTGGGTCTACGGCGCGCACGGCAAGAACTTCGTGAAGACCATGGCGAGGCTGGAATCCCAGCGGGACACACTGTCTGTTGTGGACGATCAGGTCGGCACTCCCACGTGGACCGGCGACCTGGCGGCCGGGCTCGTCGCGCTCGCCGAGGCCGTGACGGGCGATGCCGCACCGGAGGCCAGGGTGCTGCACTGCACGGGCGGCGGCGAGACCACGTGGGCCGGGTTCGCGCGGGCGGTTTTCGAGGAGTTGGGGGCGGATCCGGCGCGCGTGCTTTCCTGCACGACGGCGGACTACCCGACGCCCGCGAAGCGGCCCGCGTACTCGGTGCTGTCCGACCGCGCGTGGCGCGAATCGGGCCTGCCGCCGATGCGGGGGTGGCGCGCGGCGCTGGCCGCCGCGTTCCAGGTCGACGGGGCGGCGTACCGGCCGTAGCTACCGGCCCGCCGCCGCGCGGTAGGCGGACACGGTCAGTTCCGCGCAGCGGCGCCAGGTGTGGGTCGCGGCGTGCGCGCGGCGCGCCGAGATGGTCGCGGCGTCCAACGGGTGCTCCAGCGCCTCGAGCAGCGCGGCGGCCAAGGCCTCCGTGTCGCCGAACGGGACGAAGTGGGCGTGGTCGCCCGCGACCTCGCGCAGCGCGGGCACGTCCGTGCAGACGACCGGGACGTCGCACGCCATGGCCTCCAGCACCGGCAGGCCGAAACCCTCGTCCCGGGACGGCAGCACGAGCGCGGACGCGCCCGCCACCACCGTCCGCAGGTCCGATTCGGGCAGGTACCCGGTGGCGCGGACGCGGCCGCCGCCCGCGACGTGGTCCGGTCCGGTGAGGACCAGGGGCGGCAGGTCCGGTGTGGCCGCGTGCGCCTTGAGCAGCCAGTCGAGGGATTTGCGCGGGCCCGCCGCGCCGACGAAGAGCAGGTACTCCGACGGCAGGCCCAGCCTGCGTGCCGTGTCCTGGTTCGGTGGTCGGGCGGTGAACCAGGCCGGGTCGACGCCGAGCGGGGTCACGCGGACCTTGTCGGCCGAGACGCCCAGCCGCTCGACCACCTGGTCGGCGACCGCGCGGGTGGGCGTGCAGACGATGCCCGCGCGGTGCGCGGAGACCTTGACCAGCTCCGGCAGGCGGGTGTCGAACCGGGACAGTTCGTCCGGGTAGCCCAGGAAGTTCAGGTCGTGCACGGTCAGCACGCCCGCCGCGCGGAAGGTGGCGGGGAGCACGAAGTTGGTGCCGTGCGCCACGTCGGTCAGCCCGGCGAACAGCTCGACCGGCGGGAACGCGCCGCGCAGCCACGCCGCGCGCAGCAGTCGGGCGGGGGAGGGGATGCCCCTGGCGCGCACGCCGTGCGGCAGCACCCGGCGCAGCGCCCGCCAGCCGCGCAGCGTGAACGCGACGGCGCGCATGTCCACATGGGACGAGGAGGCCAGTTCCTCGGCGAGCGCGGCGGTGTAGCGGCCGATCCCCGTCCGGTTGCCGAGCAGGGGCGTCCCGTCGATGAGCACGCGGATGGGCCTGGGCATTGCGGCTACCCCCTCCTTCGCCGGTGCGGGCGGCACTGGTCCGGGCCCGCGTGCGGGACGGTCGTCACCAGCGGGGTGCGCGACCCGGTCGTCGGGGTGCCCTCGGCCAAGCCTGCCTCCCTCGCGTGTTGTGCCTTCCCGGGCATAGCGTGCCTCATCGCAGCGCGTGATGGGTGTTCAACCGCGCTAAACGCCACCCGTCCACCGGGCGCGTCCACCCCCGGGGACTGTTCGGCCCACCCCGCTCGGTGGTCGCCTTACCCTGATCGACTGAATCCGCCCCGCCGGTCGGCGCAATTCGGCCACGAAGTCCGATGTGGACGTTTAGTCGGGTACCTGTCACCCGGTGGTGACCGCCGACCGCGCACCGGCGGCTCGACCGGGCGGTGCACAATGTCGGGTCGTGACCGCTGAACCGACCGAATACGGCGATCGGCTAGCCGTGGTGACCGTGACCTACTCCCCGGGCGAAACCCTGGAGCGGTTCGTCCAGACCCTCGCCGAGGCCACCACCCGCCCGGTGCGGGTCATCCTCGCCGACAACGGGTCGGTGGACGGTGCCCCGGAGGCCGCCGCCGCGGCGCACGAGCACGTCGAACTGGTGCGCACCGGGGGCAACCTGGGCTACGGCTCCGGCGCCAACCGGGGCGTCGCGGCCCTGGGCCCGGAGTACGGCTGGGTCGTGGTGGCCAACCCGGACCTGGAGTGGGGCCCGGGCTCGCTGGACGAGCTGCTGGCCGCCGCCGACCGCTGGCCCCGGGGCGGGTCGTTCGGGCCGTTGATCACCGAGCGGGACGGAACCGTGTACCCGTCCGCGCGACAGGTGCCGTCGCTGGGCAAGGGCATCGGGCACGGGGTGCTGGGCAAGGTGTGGCCGGGCAACCCGTGGACGAAGGAGTACAAGCAGTCCGCCACCGACGTCCGGGAACGCGCGGCGGGCTGGCTGTCGGGCTCGTGCCTGCTCCTGCGCCGCACGGCCTTCGACTCGGTGGAGGGCTTCGACTCCCGCTACTTCATGTACTTCGAGGACGTCGACCTGGGCGAACGCCTGGGGGAGGCGGGCTGGCAGAACGTGTACGTGCCGTCGGCCAAGGTCATGCACATCCAGGGCGTCTCAACGGCCAAGGTCTCCACCAAGATGCTCACCGCCCACCACGAAAGCGCCTACCGCTTCATCGCGGACCGCCACAAGGGGCCTGCCTGGGCACCGGTACGCGCCGCGGTGAAGGCGGGCCTCGCCCTGCGCCTGCGCCTGGAAACCCGTTAGCCGAGCGCACTTTCGCGTACGTGAAAAGCGACCCGATCGCCTGCCGACAGCGGTTGTGCCACTGTCAAGGCGTTCGGGTACCCGCGGCCGGCGCTAGGCGGGCCAGTGGTTGGGGTTGTGGTGGGGTGGTCTGGTGAGGCGCTCGGTCGGGCGGCCCGGGGAGGCCAGCGACTGGGTCGCGGCCTCTTGGGCGATCGCCGGGAGTTCGTCTTCCGGGCGGTAGGCGGCGGCCGGGGCCGTCGGGAACACCATGGTGACGTCCGGGTCAGCCTCGTCTATCGCCGAGACGACGGCCCGGGGGATCTGCAAGGTGGCGGCGGCGTCCATCGGGGAGATGGCGCTCTCCGGGGTGACGACGTAGGCGCCGCGCGCGCGGGCACGTGCCAGGATGGCGTCGGCCCGGTCACGGGGGTCCATGGGTAGCGGCCTCTCCTACGTCGATCTGTGGTCCGCTGGTCGTGCCACACCAGAGTATCCCGCCCGGCACGCCGCGTCAGCGGGCGAGGGCGATCAAGCGCCGAAACCCGCGTCAGAGATACTCCGCCTCGCCGCGGTCGCGGAGGATCTCGGTCAGCTTCTTGATGTCCTGGGCCCGGTCGCGGTCGCAGACCAGCACCGCGTCCGAGGTGTCGACGACGATCAGGTCGCGCACGCCGAGGGTGGCCACCAGCCTGCCGCCCGCGGGCACCACGATCACGTCCGAGCCGTCCACCACCACCGCCCGGCTGTCCGGCACCCCACCTGCGAACGACCGGCCGCCCTCGCCGACGTCGGTGCCCAGCAGCCGGACCACGGTCTCGAAGTCGCCGATGTCGCTCCACCCGAAGTCGCCCGGCACGGTGGCGACCTTGCCCTCCGCCGCGGCCGGTTCCATGACCGCGTACTCCACGGCCACCTTCGGCACCGTCGGCCACAGCTCGGCCAGCACGTCCTCCTGGGCGTCGGTGTCCCAGGCGTCGGCGATGCGGCCGATGGGCTCGGCCACGTCCGGGCGGCGCGCGGCCAACTCGGCGAGGAACACGTCGACCCGCCAGACGAACATGCTGGCGTTCCACAGGTACGACCCGGACTCCACGTACCGGGTCGCCACCTCCAGCGTCGGCTTCTCCTTGAACTCGCGCACCGGCTGGATCTCCGCCCGCCGCGCGGGTTCGCTGCACTGGAGGTAGCCGTAGCCGGTCTCCGGGCGGGTCGGGGTGATGCCGATTGTCATCAGGTTGCCCGCGAGCGCGCCGTCGACTGCGCGGCCCACCGTGTAGGCGAACTCGACCTGGTCGGTGATCAGGTGGTCGGCCGCGAAGGACGCCATGACCGCACCCGGGCTGCGCCGGTGGATGACCGCGGCGGCAAGCGCGATGGCCGCGCACGAGTCCCGGGCGAACGGCTCGACCAGGATGTTGCGGTCGGGCAGTTCCGGCAGTTGCCGGGCGACGCCCGCGGCGTGCGCGGTCCCGGTCACCACCAGCAGCCGCTCCGGCGGGGCCAGCGGCGTGAGCCGGTCGAAGGTGGCCTGCAGCAGCGACCGCTCGGTGCCGGTCAGCGCGTGCAGGAACTTCGGGTTCCCGGCCCGCGACAGCGGCCACAGCCGCGTCCCGCTACCGCCCGCGGGCACCACCACGTACAGGTCTTCCGGAACGTTCGACGTCACTGGAACCTCGTGTTCTCGCGGCCGGGGGGACGGGCGGGTCGAACAAGGGTAACCAACCGGCGGGTACGGTCCCCATGATGACGGCGACCCCAGCGCTCGGGGAGCGGACCCGGCGCTGGACGCCCGGCTACCCGCTCGACCTCGACGCGCTCCTGCGGCCGCTGCGCCGCGGCCCCGGCGACCCCGCCTGTCGCCGCGATCCCACCGGCGCCTGGCTGGCCGCCAACACCGCCGACGGCCCCGGCGCGCTGCGGCTGCGCCGCCAGGCGGGCGAGGTCGTCGCCGACGCCTGGGGACCGGGCGCCGAGGCCCTGGTCGAGGGTGTCCCCGCCCTGCTCGGCGCCGATGACGACGACACCGGCTTCCAGGCGCACCACCCGCTCATCGCCGAGACCCGCCGCGCGCTGCCCGGCCTGCGCCTCGGCGCTACCGGGCGAGTCTGGGACGTGTTGTTGGCCGCGGTGCTCGAACAGAAGGTGACCGGGACCGAGGCGCACCGCTCGTGGCGGGAGCTGGCCAGGCGGTTCGGGGTGCCCGCGCCGGGGCCGGTGCCGACCGGGATGTGGGTGCCGCCGACGCCGCGCGCGGTGCTGGGCATCCGCGACTGGGAGTGGCACGGGGCGGGCGTGGACAGCGCGCGCCGCCGGGCGATCATCGCCGCCGCGCAGGTCGCGGGGCGGCTGGAGCGGGCGGCGGAGCTGCGCGGCGTCGAGGGCCGGTTGCTGCTGCGCAAGGTGCCGGGGATCGGCGTGTGGACCGCGGCCGAGGTGGCGCAGCGGGCCTGGGGCGACCCGGACGCGGTGAGCGTCGGCGACTTCCACGTGCCCGCGCTGGTCGGGTACGCGCTGGCGGGCCGCAAGACCGACGACAACGGCATGCTGGAACTGCTGGCGCCCTACGCGCCGCACCGGCACCGCGCGGTCCGCTACATCGAGGCGAGCGGCTTCACCAAGCCGCGCTTCGGCCCGCGCCTGTCGGTCAAGGACTACCGCTCGTTCTGATCAGCGGTCCTTGAAATCGATGGTCATGTTGTCCCAGTCGTCCAGCGGGCGGTCCATCGCCCGCCGGACCCGGTTGCGGGCGTTGAGCAGGCTGTTGGCGAAGCAGTACCCGGCGTTCGGGCCGTCCATCTCCGCCATGTCCTCCTCCGGCAGGTTGGCCAGCGCCAGGTCGTACCAGGAGAGCGCCTCCGGGAGCTCGCCGCGGTCGCCCGCCATCTCCGCCACCAGCTGGCAGGGCGCGGACCAGACGGGGGTCTCGGTCCGGAGGAAGTGCAGTTGCTCCCGCGCGCCCTCGACCTCCCCGATGGAGAACAGCAGGTCGGCGGTGGTGGCCCTGGCGTAGGCCCGGTCCTCCCCGCCGAGGGAGATCGCCTGGTGCAGCAGGGTGAGGGCCCGGTCGGGCTTCCCGTTCAGGCGGTGCCGGTGGGCCGCCTCCAGGAGTGAGTCCAGGAGGCCGTCGTCGGTGTTGGAACTGGTCGGATCCATGGTCACGCGGGCGAAGCTAGCACCGGATTCAGTCGACGCGCAGTGCGGCGCGGGCGATGTTCAGTGCCTCGGTGGGAGTCACCCCGAGGCTGCGGGTGACCTCCGCGTAGCGCTCGGCGGCCTGCCGCGCGCGTTCCAGCGTGCGGTCGCCCGCCGCGCTGACGAACGTGCCCGCCCGACCCCTGGTCTCGACCAGGCCTGCCTCCTCCAGCTCCCGGTACGCCCTGGCCACGGTGTTCGCCGCGAGCCCCAGGTCGGTGGCCAGCGCCCGCACGGTCGGCAGCCGGGTGCCCACCGCCAGCGTGTGGTCGTTGATCCGGGTGGCCAGGCCCACCCGCACCTGCTCGAACGGGGGAACCGGGGACTCCGGGTCGATCGGGATCATGGCCGGGACCGCCTTCGGGTCTACCCGTTCGGGAGAGGGATCAGCGCAGCACGGCGAGCATCATGTCCAGTTCGCCGTCCTCGTCGGGTAAGGCGTCGACGGGCCACCAGCGCAGGTCCAACGACTCCGCGCTGCGGACCGGGTGCGCGCCGCGCGGCGCGCGGACGGCGAAGCGGACGTCGAAGTGCCGGGTCGGCACGCCCAGCGAGCAGGTGATCGGGTGCACGTCGACGTGCACCGGCACCGGGTCGATCCGCAGGTCGGCGATCCCGGACTCCTCGGTCGCCTCGCGCAGCGCCGCGCCCGCCAGGGTCGAGTCGGACGGCTCGCAGTGCCCGCCCAGCTGCACCCACTTGCCGACCCGGGGGTGCAGGGTCAGCAGCAGGTGCTCACCCCCCGCGTCGAACACCAGCGCCGACGCGGTGATGTGGCCCGCCGCGCACGAGCGCTGGCAGGCGTCCGGGCGCGCGGCGAGGTAGCCGAGGAACGCCTGGCGCAGCGCCTCCTGCGTGTAGTAGTCGGGCCGCCACGACGCCAGCGTCGACCACGCGTCCGCGTGCAGGCTCACTCCTCACCCCTCGCTCACAGTTCCAGCAGGCCCTCGGCCCGTCGGGGTTCGCGCGCGACCAGCTCCTCCGGCGGGTGCCCGACCGCGACCGCGCCGAGCGGACGCCAGGTGTCCGGCAGAGCCAGGACCGCGCGCACCACGTCCGGGCAGAAGATCGTCGAGGATACCCAGCAGGACCCGAGGCCCTCCGCGGCCAGGGCCACCAGCAGGCCCTGCACGGCGGCACCGCCCGCGACGGTGAACATGGTCCGCTCGGCGGTCGACCGCCGCTCGTCCGGGTAGTCGTGCGCGCCGCCCGGCACCACGAACGCCAGGACCACCTCGGGGGCCTTGTGCAGCAGCGCGCCCCGGGCCACCCGCCGCTGGACGCGCTCCTCGGGCAGCCCGTCCGCGCGCAGGTCGGCCTCCCACGCCTCGCGCATCGCCGACAGCAGCTCGGCGCGCTTGGCCGTCAACCGGACGAACCGCACCGGTCGGGTGTGGTGCGGGGCGGGCGCGGTCAGCGCCACGGCCACCGCGCGGCGCAGCGCCGCCGGGTCGACCGGTTCGTCGGTGAACTCGCGCAGCGAGCGGCGCAGCAGCACCGCCTCCCGGTGGCCCCGGGTGATCGCCTCGGCGGTGCCCAGGTGGAACAGGTCCTCCTCGACCGGGCGCACCAGGTCGCGCGCGGTCGAGCCGTCGTCGACGATCGCCAAGCCGCGCAGCACCGCGACCGGGACGCCGCCGAGCTTGCCCTTGACCAGGTCGGCCGCGCCCGCGATCTCGTCGGCCACGGCCATCTGCGTGACCGCCAGCTCGTTGCCGT
The DNA here is from genome assembly GCF_041897805.1 of Actinokineospora auranticolor. Taxonomy (GTDB): domain Bacteria; phylum Actinomycetota; class Actinomycetes; order Mycobacteriales; family Pseudonocardiaceae; genus Actinokineospora; species Actinokineospora auranticolor. The sequence continues at coordinate 7,568,527 of NZ_CP154825.1, read as the reverse complement.
GCGCGTCGACGGACCCCGCGTAGGACAGCACGACCCGCAGCCCGGACGCGCCGATCGCGGCGTCGGTCTGCCCGACCCGCCACGCCCGGCCCATGGTGTCGGTGATCACCACCGCCACCTCGACGCCCAGCCGCTCGCGAAGGCCCGCGCGCAGCGCGAACGCCGAGGCGTCCGGGTCGGCGGGCAGCAGCGCGATCTCGTCACCGGCGACGTTCGAGGCGTCCACGCCGGAGGCGGCCTGCACGACGCCGATGTGCTTGTTGACCGTGATCAGCGTCCGGCCCTTGCGCGCGATGACCTTGTCGGCCTCGTCCAGCACGGCCCGGCGCCGGGCCGCGTCCCTGGCGTCCGGGTCGGTCGGCACCCGCAGCAGTCGTCCCTCTACTTTGGACACGACCTTGCTGGTGACCACCACGACGTCCCCCGAGCGCAGCCACGGCGCCGCCGCCGCGACCGCCCCGGTCAGGTCGTCCCCGGGGCGGAACTCCGGCAGCCCCCGCACCGGCAGCAGCCGCACCTCGCCGGGTTCGGACCGCTCAGCCAAGGTCGACCCCGCCCAGCTCGACGGCCGCCCGCACCATCGCCGCCGTGGCGTCCACATCGGACATCAGCAGCGGGACCGCGCGAACCGCCACGCCGGGCACGTCGGCGGTGTCGCCCGTGGCGACCAGCCAGCCGTCGAGCACGCCGCTGTCCGAGCACGGGCGCGAGCCGTAGTGCCGCCCGACCGCCTGCGCCGAGGTCTCCAGCCCGATCGCGTCCAGGCAGGCGTCGGCCATGCCGCGCACCGGCTTGCCCCCGATGATCGGCGACACCCCGACCACCGGCGCCTCGGTCTTGCGCAGCGCGGTCCGCAACCCCGGCACGGCCAGGATCGTGCCGATGCTCACCACCGGGTTCGACGGTGCGACCAACACCACGTCCGCCGCGCCGACGGCCTCCGCCACACCCGGCGCGGGCGTGGACTCGTCCGCGCCGACCGGCACGATCGACCGCGCCCGCGGTTCGGCCCGGTGCCGCACCCACCACTCCTGGAAGTGCACGGCCTGCCGCTCGCCGGTGCCCGGCCGGTCGATCACCACGTGCGTCTCCACCCGGTCGTCGGTCATCGGCAGCAGCCGCACCCCCGGCTGCCAGCGGTCGCACAGCGCGGCGGTGATGTCGGAGAGCTCGTAGCCCGCGCGCATCATCCTGGTGCGGACCAGGTGCGTGGCGATGTCCTTGTCGCCGAGGCCGAACCAGTCCGGGTCGGCGCCGTAGGCGGCCAGCTCGGCCTTGACCGTCCAGCTCTCCTCGGTGCGGCCCCAGCCGCGCTCGGTGTCGATGCCACCGCCGAGGGTGTACATGCAGGTGTCGAGGTCCGGGCAGATCCGCAGCCCGTGCAACCAGATGTCGTCCGCGGTGTTCACCACCGCGGTCACCTCGTGCGGCGCCCCCTCCGGCGCGGGGCCGACCGGCGGCAGACCCAGGAACTTCTTCACACCCAGCAGGAATCGGGCTCCCCCGACCCCGCCGACGAGCACGACAACCTTCACGACTCGGCGATCCTCGCACGCTCGGGGCGACCCGTCGGCCGGGTCACCGGATTTCACATCGTTGATCTCGGGCGGTCGGATCCTAGAAAGAGCGCCAGAAGAAGAACAGGTCCTGGCCGTAGGAGGCGAGCGACAGGTTCCCGCCGAACGCGTCGTAGATCGAGCTGACCGCGTACCACAGGCCCTCGTTCACCGGCGGCACCGCGATGAGCACCGCGAACAGGATGAACGGCGCCCACATCTGGGCCTTCGCGCCGAACTTGCGCGCCTCGTAGGACAGGTACGGCTCCAGCGCGCCCCAGCCGTCGAGGCCGGGGATGGGCAGGATGTTGATCAGGAACGCGGCCAGCTGCAGCGTGGCCAGGAACGACAACCCGGCCAGCACGGGGTGGTCGAGGACGGCCGCGCCCCTGGCGAGGGAGCCGTCCGGGGTCAGGATGCCCATGCCCACGGCGAGCAGGAAGGCCACGACCAGGTTGGCGATCGGCCCGGCCAGCGACATGCTCGAGCACACCGCTCGGGAGCGCAGCGCGTGCCGGTTGATCCACACCGCGCCGCCGGGGAGCGGCAGGCCGCCGATGGCCAGGAACAGCAGCGGCAGCACCAGGCTCAGCACGGGGTCGGTGTAGCGGCGCGGGTCCAGCGTCAGGTAGCCCTTGAACAGCACCTCGCGGTCACCACCGCGGTAGGCGACGATCGCGTGCCCGAACTCGTGCAGGCACAGCGACACCACCCAGCCCGCCGCCACCAGGACGAAGACCCCCGCCTGCCGAGCGGTGTCCCCCTCCACCGTGGCGAGGAACCCGCCGCCGACGGTCAGCAGGAGCAGGCCGAGGAAGACCGGTGACGGGCGGACCGCTGATCGCTGCACGACACCAGTGTGGCAATGTCTCTCGGTTGCCCGCCGGCCGGTACCGGAAACCGGGGCCGTTTCGGCGGGCACACGATCGGGTACAGGGTGCGCATAGCCCATCACCCTCTCGGGGGCTGCGCTTGACCCGCCGCGGAGACACGGGTGTAATCACATCGATGTCATTCGCCACGGGGATGGCCTATGGCATCCGCCAGCCGGGGAGTGCGGAAGGCGAGGAGGCGGGCGAACATGCAGGGATTGGGTGACGGGGGCCGCGTCGTGGAGTGGGGCGAGCGGTCCGTGGATGACCTGGACGTGCTGTCCGGGTTCTTCGACGAGACCGAGGAGCAGGAGTGGCAGGAGCGCGCCCTGTGCGCGCAGACCGATCCGGAGGCGTTCTTCCCGGAGAAGGGCGGATCCACCCGCGAGGCCAAGCGCATCTGCCTCGGTTGCGAGGTGCGCGCGGAGTGCCTGGAGTACGCCTTGGCGCACGACGAGCGCTTCGGCATCTGGGGTGGTCTGTCCGAACGGGAACGCCGCAAGCTCAAGAAGAAGGCGGTCTAGCGCACCGCGCTTGAGCGATCCGGCGCGGAGCCGGGTCGACCGCGAGCCCGACTGGGGAGTCCGGGCTCAAGGGCGGCGGGCCGCGCGTCGATAACGGTGGCGAGTCGATCCGGGGCGCCCGGATTCCGCGCGGTGGTCGGCCGCCGTACGGTGGGCGGTCCCGGTAGGTGCCGTCGCGAGCGGAGGTGTGCTGGTCCGTGCCCGCTCGGTCGCGCCAGGCGCTGTCCCGTGGCGCACCGGTGTTGCGCACCGCGCCGGTGCTGGCCGTCCTGGTGTGCCACAACGGCGCCGAGTGGTTGCGGCAGGTGCTCTCGGCGCTGCGGCACTCCAGTCCGCGACCCCGGCACGTGCTCGCGGTCGACACGGGCTCGTCGGACGGGACGGCCGCGCTGCTCGCGGACGCCGCGCAGGGCGCGGACCGCGTGGTGGACGGCGTGCTCACCCTCGACAGCGCCACCGGCTACGCCGCCGCCGTGCACGCGGCGGTCGACCACGCCGTCGAGCGCTGGGGTGACCCGGGCGGCTGGATCTGGTTGCTGCACGACGATTCCGCGCCGGACCCGGACTGCCTGGGCACGTTGCTGCTGGCCGCCGAGGTGTCGCCGTCGGCGGGCGTGCTCGGCCCGCTCGTCGTCGACTGGTACGACCCGCGCCTGGTCGTGGCCGCCGGACTGTCCACCGACGCCTCGGGGCACCACCGCACCGGCGTCGGACCGTCCGAACCGGATTGGGGCAGGCTCGGCCGCGGCCAGGACGGGCAGGCCTACCAGCAGAGCACGGAAGTCCTCGCGGTGCCGTCCGCCGGTCTGCTGGTGCGCCGTGCGGTGTGGGACCGGCTCGGCGGCTTCGACCGCGCGTTCGGCGTGCTGCGCGAGGACGTCGACTTCGGCTGGCGCGCCAACCGCGCCGGGCACGTCGTCCTCTGTGTCCCGTCGGCCCGCCTCCGGCACGTCCGCGCGCTCGCCACGGGCCGCAGGGCGATCGCCGCCGACACCGGCCGCCTCGGCACGCGAACCCGCGCGGTGGACCGGGGGCACGGCCTCCGCGCGTACCTGGTCAACTGCGCCGCGGTGTCGTTCCTGCTCGGTGTGCCGCGCCTCACGCTGCTGTGCCTGTTGCGCGCCCTGGGCTTCGCCCTGCTGCGCCGCCTGCCGGACGCCCGCGCGGAACTGCGCGCGCTGGGCTACCTGCTCGCGGGCGGCGCGCGGCTGCGATCCGCCAGGGCGGCGCGGAAAGCGATCGGGACGAGCAGTGTGCGCGGCCTGTTCACCAGTCGGCCGACCCGGTTCCGCGCCGCGGTCCGCGCCGGGATTTCCACCTTGGTGCGCAGGCGAGTCCAAGCGGACGCGGCACTGGGCAGGCTCCCGAGCGACTACGACCCGGCCGCGGTGTGGTTACCGCCGGAGGCCGCGCCGCGCCCGCCGCTGAAGCCGGACTTATTGCCCGAGGGGGTCCAAGGCAGGCCGCGCCGCACCGGGTTGCGGCGCCCGGCACCGGCCATGGCGGTCGCGCTGCCGACCGATCTCCCGACGGGATCGCGGCCGAGCCCGGCACCGCGACCGTCACCGGTCCGGCGGGACGGTTCCACGCCGGAACCGGAACTGCTGCTGGTGCGGGTGGACCGGACCCGGGTGCTGCGCGCGTTGGCGCTGTCGCCGCCGTTGCTGCTGTTGGTCGGGTTGTCCGTCCTGGCGGTTGTCGTCAACTCCGGTCGGTGGGGGATCGACCTGGCGGGCGGGCGGTTGTTGCCCGTGCCGGACCTGGGGCAGGTCTGGTCGGACTACGTGGCCACCTGGCACGGGGTCGCGGGCGGAACGGCCGCGCCCGCCCCCACCGCGCTGGCCGTGCTGGGGGTTCTGGGGACGGTCGCCGCGCCATGGGGCGGGCCCGCCGCCGTGGTCGCTTTCCTTTTCCTGGCAGACCTTCCGCTCGCGGGACTGAGCGCGTACCTGGCCACCCGCCGCGCCCCGGTCCACCGCTGGGTGCGCGCACTCCTCGCCGTCGGCTACGCGCTCCTGCCCCCGGCGACGGCCGCGGTGTCGCAGGGGCGGCTGGACGCTGTCGTCGTCCACATCCTGTTGCCGCTGGTGACCTCCGGTGTGACTTCCCTTCTGGTGCGCGGTCGCACGGGCGACCACACCTGGCTCGCCACCACCGCCGGGACCGCGATCGGGTTGGCGGTCACGGGGGCCTTCGCGCCGCTGGCCCACCTGACGCTGGTCGTCCTGGCGCTGGTCGGGTTCGTCCTGGTGCCCGGCGCCGGGACGCGGCGCGGGGCGGGGCTGTTCCTGCTGGTCCTGATGCCGCTGGCGCTGTTGCTGCCGTGGCCCGCGGTCGTCATCCAGCACCCGGGTGTGGTGCTGCAGGGCGTCGGCGCGCCGCTGCCGACCCCCGCGCCGTCGGTGCTCGACCTGGTGGGCCTGCACGCGGGTGGACCCGGTGCCTGGCCGTGGATCGGGGCCGTCGTGGTGCTGGCCCCGCTGGTCGGTCTCGCGCTGCGGCCGGGCCGGGACGCGTTGCCGGGCTTGGGTTTGGCGGCGCTGGGGGTCGCGGGCGTCGCGTTGACCGGTGCGGTGTCGGCGATGCCGCTGGCCGGGGGCGCGCAGGTGCGGGCCTGGGCCGGGGTGCCGCTGCTGATCGTCGGGTGGGGGCTGCTGTGGGCGCTGCTCGGTGTCGTGCGCACGGGCGGCGCTCGGGTCGTCGTCCCGGTGCACGCCTTGGTGGGGGCCGGGCTCGTGGCCATCGCGGTGCTCGCCGTCGGCGCGGTCGGCGCGGGTCGGTCGGGGCCGCTGGAGACCGGCGGCGGTCCCCGGTTGGTGTCGACCGTGGCGGCGGAGCTGAGGTCGACGGGTCGGTCGGTGCTCGTGGTCGGCGACTCGGTGCGCCAGGTCGTGGGCCGGATGCCCCGGTTCGGGGACGACGACCTGGCGCCGACGCCGTCCGCGTCGACCCGACTGGGCCTGCTCGTCGGGGATCTGCTGGCGGCGGAGGAGAACCGGGTCCAGGCGGCGGTTTCCCGGGCGGCGGTGATCGGCGTCCTGTACCTGGTGCTGCCGGACGCCGAGACGGGGGAGGCGTTTCGGCGGAGGGCGGGTGGCACGGTCGAACCGGCCCCGGCCGTGTCGGACGGGCGGCCCGTGTTCCGGATCTTGGTGCCCTCCGGTGCGGTCTACCTGACCTCACCGGACGTGGCCCGGCAGGCGCTGACCGGCGGACGGCTGCCCGCGGGCGCGGACGGCGTCGTGCCGGTGGACGCCCGACCGCCCGGCGTCGCCGTCCGGGTCTCGGACGGCGCGGAAGGCCGCTTGCTGGTCCTGACCGCCGAAGAGGAACCCGGCTGGCAGGCGACGGTCGACGGCAGGCCGGTGCCGGTGGTGCGGGTGTGGGGCTCGGCGGTGGCGGTCAACCTGCCCACCCGGGCGGCCGAGGTCCGCGTCGAACAACCCGGCGGCCCGCGCGGCGCCCTGCTGCTGGTTCAGGCGGCACTCGCGCTGTTCATCCTGCTCACCGCGATCCCGGCGCGCCCCGAGCGGCCGGACTAGGCCTCGCCGTCGATCACCCCGGGGTCCAGGCCCAGGTAGGTGGCCACCTGCTCCACCAGCACGTCGTGCACCAGGTCCGCCAGGTCCACGCTGTCCTTGGCCCGCGCCTCCAGCGGCCGCCGGTACAGCACGATCCGCGCCCGGGTCGGTTGTCCCCGTTTGTCGACCCCCGCGCGCACCAGCCGGGCCAGCGGCACCCCGCTGTCGGCCAGCACGCCGTCCGGCGCGTCCGGGGTGACCTCCGGCACGTCGTCCACCGCGACGTCGAGCTTGGTCAACTCCGTGCGCCACCGCGCCTCGATCGGCTCCAGCGCGTCGAGGACCAAGGCGTCGAACTTCTCCGCTCTGGTGCTGGCCGCGGGCAGCGTCGACGGGTAGAGGGGGCCGCGCAGACCGCGGCCGTGTCGGTCGCGGTTGCGTCTGCCGCGCCGCCGGGAACTGCGTGCCGTCACCACCCTGAGCAGGGTACGCGGGTGGGTGAGGTGGGCCGGTTGGGCGTGTCGGGGGCGTGTCGTGGGGCACTTGGGGCGCAGGACGCCGGAAAGGCGCTATGGTCACCGATCGTGCGGAGCGTGCGGCGGTGTTCGCGAACCGGGTGTATCAACCCGGCCGTCGCCACGCTGACTTACGCCTACGCCGAGTCCACCGCCGTCGTCGGGCCGCTGGCCACCTACTCCGAACCGCACAGCTACGACCTGTGCGAGGAGCACGCGCTGCGGCTCACCGTGCCGCGCGGCTGGGAAGTGGTCCGCCACGACGGCGCGTTCGCCCTCCCCGAGCCCAGCGTCGACGACCTGACCGCGCTGGCCGAGGCCGTGCGCGAGGCCGGTCGGGTGGACCGGCCGGTCGAGCAACCCGAGCCGGGCACCCAGTCGGGCAGGCGCGGCCACCTGCGGGTCCTCCCGGACCCCGTCACCGACTGAACCGCGGCGCGCGATCCGGACACCGGTCCGCCGACCCGCCACCGCCCCGGTCCACCACCGGCCCCGGTAGGCGGTGGCACGCGGCCGAATCCCGCCGGTCCCCGGTCCCGGGGCGGACTGACCATCGGCGCGGGCGGACCGCCGGTAGGCTCCTGCACGAGGAAACGCGGGTGGCCGGGAGGCGGTCACCGCCCCGACCCCTGGGAGTCCCCCGTGCGCGACCTGTCCGGTGTCTTCAAGGCGTACGACATCCGCGGCGTGGTGGGTGAGCAGATCGACGCAGACCTCGTGCGGGCCATCGGCGCCGCCTTCGCCCGACTGGTCGGCGGCACCGCCGTGGTCGTCGGGTACGACATGCGCGACTCCTCCCCGGGCCTGGCCGACGCCTTCGCCGACGGCGTCACCGACGAGGGCCTCGACGTGGTCAGCATCGGCCTGGCCAGCACCGACATGCTCTACTTCGCCTCCGGCAGCCTCGACCTGCCCGGCGCGATGTTCACCGCGAGCCACAACCCGGCCAAGTACAACGGCATCAAGCTCTGCCGCGCGGGCGCCGCCCCGGTCGGCCAGGACTCCGGCCTCACCGAGATCCAGGGCGACGTCGAGCGGACCCTCGGCGCCGGTCCGGAGGCGCTGGCGGGCGCGGGCGGCAGCACCAACAACCGCGACATGGTCCGCTCCGCGGAGCGCGCCAAGGGCACCGTGGAGACCCGCGACCTGCTCGCCGACTACGCCGCGCACCTGCGCAAGCTGGTCGACCTGTCCGCGATCCGACCGCTCAAGCTGGTCGTCGACGCGGGCAACGGCATGGGCGGGCACACCGTGCCGACGGTCTTCGAGGGGCTCCCGCTGGAGGTCGTGCCGCTGTTCTTCGAGCTCGACGGCAGCTTCCCCAACCACGAGGCCAACCCGCTGGACCCGAAGAACATCGTCGACCTGCAGGCCAAGGTGCGCGAGGTCGGCGCGGACGCGGGCCTGGCCTTCGACGGCGACGCCGACCGCTGCTTCGTGGTCGACGAGCACGGCGACCCGGTCTCGCCCAGCGCCATCACCGCCCTGGTCGCGGTGCGCGAGCTGGCCAAGGAGCCGGGCGGCACGGTGATCCACAACCTGATCACCTCGCACGCCGTGCCGGAGATCGTCGCCGAGCACGGCGGCCAGCCGGTGCGCACCCGCGTCGGGCACTCGTTCATCAAGCAGGAGATGGCCCGCACCGGCGCGATCTTCGGCGGCGAGCACTCCGCGCACTACTACTTCCGCGACTTCTGGCGCGCCGACACCGGCATGCTGGCCGCGCTGCACGTGCTCGCCGCGCTCGGCGGCCAGCCGGGCCCGCTGTCCGAGCTGACCCGCGAGTACAACCGCTACGCCGCCTCCGGTGAGATCAACTCCACGGTCGCCGACCAGGCCGGTCGGCTCGCCGCGATCAAGGCCGAGTTCGGCGCCCGCGACGGCGTGGTGCTCGACGAGCTCGACGGCTTGACCGTCCAGCTGCCCGACGGCGGCTGGTTCAACCTGCGCGCGTCGAACACCGAGCCGCTGCTGCGGCTCAACATCGAGGCCGCCGACGACGCCGCCGTCGCGGCCATCCGCGACGAGGTGCTGGCGATCGTCCGGGCCTGAGCTGCGATTTCCCGTACCCGCCTGGGACACTGGACACCAACGAGGAGGACCACCATGGCAGTCACACTGGACGCGCGGTTGCTGGACATCCTCGCGTGCCCGTCCGACGACCACGCGCCGCTGGCCGTCGGCACGCCCGACGACCCCGAGGCCGACGTGCTGACGTGCACCGAGTGCGGCAGGCAGTACCCGGTGAGCGACGGCATCCCGGTGCTGCTGCTCGACGAGGCCGTCGAGCCATCGGGCCAGGGCGAGGGGTGACCACCGTGCCGGACGACAGCCTGCTCGACGACCCCGCCCGGCTCGGCGCGGCCGACCAGGAGGGGCTGCTGCGCGCGGGCGCCATGGCCGGTGCCCAGGTCCGGGCCACCGCCGAGGCGGCCCGCGACGCGGGCCTGGACCGGCTGGCCGGGCAGCGGCCCCGGGCCATCGTGCTGATCACCCGGCCCGGGCTCGGGCCCGCGGTGTCCCGGCTGCTCGCCGAGCTGCTGCTGCCGTCGTGCCCGGTGCCGCTGGTGGTCACCGACGTGGTGCCGCCGTGGGTGGGCGCGCTGGACGTGGTCATCGCGCACACCGACGAACCCGGCGACGTCGTCCTCGCCGAGGGGGTGGACCGCGCGGGCCGCTTCGGCGCGGGCGTGGTGCTGACCGCGCCCGCCGAGGGCCCGGTCGCGGCCGCCGCCGCGGGCAAGGCCGTGCTGATCGCGCCCCGGATCGCGGTGCGCCCCGGCTTCGGCTTCGCCAAGGCCTACACCGCGGGCCTGCTCGCCCTCGACACCCTCGGGCTGCTGCGGCTCGACAGCGAACTGCTGGCCGACGAGCTCGACCGCGAGGCCGAGCGCAGCCACCCGCAGCACGAGTCGTTCGTCAACCCGGCCAAGACCCTGGCGCTGCGGCTGGCCGACCACGCGCCGCTGCTGTGGGGCCTGGACCACGTGGCCACCGCCGTCGGCAGGCACGCCGTGCAGGTGCTGGGCACGCACACCGACCTGGTCTGCGACGTGGTCGGCTACCCGCAGGCCAGCAGCCGCATCGCGCTGCACCGCGCCGCCGTGAAGGCCACCGCGGGCCGCGACATCTTCGCCGACCCCGACGACTTCGACGGCCCGGCCGCCCTGCCACCGCGGGTGCTGCTGCTGGCCGTGCGCGCGCAACCGGGCGACCCGGTGCGCAGACAGGCGACCGAGACGCTGCCGGGCGCGGACGTGCTCGCCCCGGCCGAGGAGATCACCGCCGACGAGCCCACCTGCGCCGGGGTGCTGGCGCTGCGGTTCGAGCTCGCCGCCCTCTACCTGGGACTGGCCGCGGGCACCACGGGCGGCACCGGGCGGTACGCACCCGCGACCGCCTGAGCGGGCCGGGCCCGCGGGAACCGGGGGCCACGAGCGCACCGTGGACCCACCGGGTGTCGACGCCGAAACCGGGCAACCGACAATCCTCCCGGTGATGGACCGTCCCACCGAGACCGGAACAGGGTGAACCGACGAACCGTGGTCAGACCGACCACGGCCCAACGACGAGGCGGACGTGGCGTGGACGCGGCAGGCACCGCGACCCGGCGCCGCGCGCCGCAGTGCGACGACTCGACGACCGCGGCGGGCGGGCGGCGGGTCGCAAGAGGGAGTGAAGAGCCAGTGGAGCTGCTGCGCAACGCGGTGCGGCCGTACGCGTGGGGATCGCGGACGACCATCGCCGAGATGCTCGGCCGACCGGTCCCCGCACCGCACCCTGAGGCGGAGCTGTGGATGGGCGCGCACCCGGGCGACCCGTCGTACCTGGTGGGCCGCGACGGTGCCGAGCGGTCGCTGCTCGCGGGCATCGAGGCCGACCCGACCGGCCAGCTCGGCGACGCCACCGCGTCCCGCTGGGGCAACCGGTTGCCGTTCCTGCTGAAGATCCTCGCCGCCGAGGAACCGCTGAGCATGCAGGCGCACCCGTCCGCGGTGCAGGCGGCCGAGGGCTACGCCGCCGAGGAGGCCGCGGGCATCGCGCGCGACGCGGTGAACCGCAACTACCCGGACCCCACGGCCAAGCCCGAGCTGCTGTGCGCGCTCACCGAGTTCCACGCGCTCGCCGGCTTCCGCGACCCGCACCGGACCATCGCGCTGCTGGAGCAGCTGCGCACCCCGGGCCTGTCCGCGCACATCGACCTGCTGGTCGGCCAGCCCAACTCCGATGGCCTGCGGGCGCTGTTCACCACCTGGATCACGCTGCCGCAGATCGCGCTGGAGCGGCTGGTGCCGGACCTGCTGGAGGCCTGCGTCGCGCACCTCAAGGCCCGCGGCGAGTTCGCCCAGGAGTGCCGCACGGTGCTGGAGCTGGCCGAGAACTACCCGGGCGACGCCGGGGTGCTGGCCGCGCTGCTGCTCAACCGGCTGGTGCTCGCGCCCGGCGAGGCGATCTACCTGCCCGCGGGCAACCTGCACGCCTACCTGCGCGGGACCGGTGTGGAGATCCTGGCCAACTCGGACAACATCCTGCGCTGCGGGCTCACCCCGAAGCACGTCGACGTCCCGGAACTGCTGCGGGTGCTGGACTTCGGCTGCGGCGACATGCCGGTGTCCACAGGCGAGCAGGCGGGTCGGCTGCGCACGTACCGCACGGACGCCCCCGAGTTCGAACTGTCCCGGGTGGAGTGGTCGGCGGGCGAGACCGACGAGGTGGTGCTGCCGTCGCGGAGACCGGCGATCCTGGTGTGCACCGGGGGCGAGGTGGCGGTGGGCGATCTCGTCGTGCCGCGGGGCCGGTCGGTGTGGGTGTCCGCGAGTGACGGGGACCTGGCGGTGCGGTCGACGGGCGGTGATCGGGCTCAGGTATTTGTGGCAACCGTCGGTGCTGAAGCGCCCGAGCATGACACGCTCTGACACTTTCTCCCGTCATCCACCCCCTCATCCCCACCCGGCACCGTCCCGACTTGGTAGGGCGGCTGCCGCCGAGTAGCCGCGATCGTGAGGACGGGCTCAACCACGAGCCACGCACCTATAGGCTCACCCCGACATATCGGGCCGTCAGCAGGGAGCAGCACAGTGTCCGCAGGAGGCAGCACGAGGGCCATCCTCGCCGCGTTGGGCGCCAACGCGGGCATCGCGGTCGCGAAGTTCGTCGGCTTCCTGGTCACGGGCTCGTCGTCGATGCTCGCGGAGTCGGTGCACTCGGTGGCCGACACGTCCAACCAGGGCCTGCTGCTGCTCGGGCAGAAGACCTCCCAGCGCAAGGCGAACAAGGACCACCCCTTCGGCTACGGCCGCGACCGGTACTTCTACTCCTTCGTGGTGGCGCTGCTGCTGTTCACCCTCGGTTCGGTGTTCGCGCTGTACGAGGGCATCCACAAGGTCGCCGAACCGGAGAAGCTGTCGTCCCCGCTGGTCGCGGTGGTCATCCTGGTGGTCGCGGTCGCGCTGGAGAGCTACTCGTTCTACACCGCCATCAAGGAATCCCGCGCCATCAAGGGCGACGTGTCGTGGTGGGGCTTCATCCGCCAGTCGCGCACCCCGGAGCTGCCGGTCGTGCTGCTGGAGGACGCGGGCGCCCTGCTCGGCCTGGTGCTGGCCCTGCTCGGCGTCGGCCTCACGGTGATCACCGGCGACCCGGTGTTCGACGGCATCGGCACGCTGTCCATCGGCATCCTGCTCGGCGTCATCGCGATCATCCTGATCATCGAGATGAAGTCCCTGCTCATCGGCGAGGGCGCCACCCCGGACGAGCTGGCCAAGATCGAGGACGAGCTGGCCACCGGCAAGGTCGAGCGGATCATCCACCTGCGCACCCAGTACCTGGGCCCGGAGGAGCTGCTGGTCGCGGCCAAGATCGCGCTGCGCCCCGGGCTGCCCATGGAGGACGTCGCCCGGGCCATCGACGACGCCGAGGCCCGGGTCCGCAAGGCGGTCCCCTCGGCCCGGCTGATCTACCTGGAGCCCGACCTCTACCGGACCACCGTCCGCACGCCGTAGTAGATCGTGCCGCAGTGGGCATACAGGTCGAACGGGCGCCCGGGCGGCGGTGCGGTGGCGCTACCGCCGGTCACGACCCGCACGACACTGCTGACCGTGCTGGTGACGGGTGGTACCGGTGCGGCGTCGATCGTCGACGTGCCGCATCCGGTCGCCAGCAGACCCACGGCCAGGACTAGGCGCTTGCGCATGCGGTCCCCCTGTTCTCCACCAGGGTGACGTGGTGGGCAGCGCTATCCGCTGCACCCCGCGAGCGAACCCAGCAGGCGGGTGGCCGCCTCGGTGTGGCCCGCCTGGGTGAGCAGGCCCGCCGGGGCCAGGACGTAGTCGCGGTCGACCGCCACGCGGGCGTGCCGCAGCACCGGGCGCAGGACGGGGTCCGCGCGCAGGGTCTCCTCGACCGCGGTCAGCGCCTCGGGGGTCGCGTGCCGGAAGACGCCGCCGGACAGGACCAGGAGGGTGGCGCCGCGGGGGCCCAGGTTGCCGTCGATGCCGCGCAGGTGGCGGCGGACGGCCAGGACCGCGGCCAGCGCGGCGAGCCGGGTGTCCACGGACGACTCCTCCGGGGTGGACGGCACGAACCCGACCGCCGCCGCGCGCGCTTCCGCCGCCGCGGCGAGGGAGGTGTCGTCCGCGAGCAGGTGTTCGGCGACCGCCTCCGCGACGATGCCCGGGGCCGACCAGCGCATGCCGATGTCGCCCTCCACCGACCGCCGGTCCGGGGGCAGCGCGACGACCGCGCCGGTGGACTCCACAGTGGACACCGCCGAGTACACGTCCGTGGTCGCGCCGCCCACGTCGACGACCAGCACCGCGCCCTCGGTCTCGGCCGACGCGCACGCGAGCCGGGACACCCCCGCCAGCACCGCGTCCGGGGTGACCGTGCGGACCATGGCGCGGAAGCGGGGGCCGCGCGAGAGGCCCTTGCCGCCGATCACGTGCCGCAGGAACACCTCGCGGATCGCCCGGCGGGCCGGGTCGGGAGCCAGGTCGCCCACGTCCGGCAGCACGTTGTCGGTGGCCACGACCGTGCACCCGGCCAGGGCCGCGGCGGCCCGCGCACGCGCCGCCGCGTTGCCCGCCAGCACGATCGGCACCCGGACGCGGTTCGCGGCCAGCTTGCGCGCGTTGTGCAGCAGCACCCGCTCGTCGCCGCCGTCGGTGCCGCCGACCAGCAGCACCACGTCCGGCCGCGCGGCCCGCAGCGCCCGCACGTTGCTCAGCTCGCCAGCCGACACGTGCACGACCTTGGCCCCCGCCGACAGCGCCACCCGGTACCCGGCTTCGGCGCTGACCAGCCGCTCCTGGCCCACCACCGCCAACCGCAGGCCACCGCCCGCCGACGAACACGCCAGCACTTCGACACGGCCCAGCCCGAGCGCGGTCAGCACGGCCCCGACGCCGTCGAGCACCTCGGGCGGGGTGGTGGCGTGCTGCGCGGTACCGAGCAGGCGACCGTCGTCGGCGACGGCCGCGCCCTTCGTCCACGTCGAACCGATGTCCAGGCAGAGGAAGGGCACGGCCGCCGATCCTACGAGTCCGGCGGGTTCGCCGTGCCTACGGCTCGCGCGCGGCCACGGGCTCCGGCTCGATCGCCTCGCCGCGCTCCCGCTTGCCCATCAGCGAGTGCCGCTTGCTGTAGGCGAAGTACAGGACCACGCCGATGACCATCCACACGATGAACCGCAGCCAGGTCAGCACCGTCAGGTTCAGCATCAGCCACAGGCAGGCCAGGATCGCCAGGACCGGGATCACCGGCACCCACGGCACGCGGAACGCGCGCTTGAGGTCCGGGCGCGTGCGGCGCAGCACGATCACCCCGGCGGAGACCAGCACGAAGGCGAACAGCGTGCCGACGTTGACCATCTCCTCCAGCTTGTCCGCCTCGAAGAAGGTCGCCGCGATCGCGACCAGCACGGACACCGCGATGGTGGCCCGCGCCGGGGTGCCCCGGCGGCTGGTCCGCGCGAGCTTGCGCGGCAGCAGGCCGTCGCGGGACATGGCGAAGGTGATCCGGACCTGGCCGAGCATCATCACCATGACGACCGTGGTCAGGCCCGCGAGCGCGCCGACCGAGATGATCTGCGCCGCCCAGTCGACCCCGTTCACCGAGAACGCCGTGGCCAGCGTCTTCTTGCTGGAGCTGCCGTCCGGCTTCACGGTGGTGGCCAGCTGCTGGTACGACACCATGCCGACGAGCACCAGCGACACCGCGACGTAGAGCACGGTCACGATCGACAGCGAGCCGAAGATGCCGCGCGGCACCGACCGCTGCGGGTTCTTGGTCTCCTCCGCGGTGGTGGCCACGATGTCGAAGCCGATGAACGCGAAGAACACCAGCGAGGCACCCGCGAGCAGGCCGAACACGCCGAACGAGCTGCCGTCCCCACCGGCGAGCAGGGAGAACAGCGACTGCTCGATACCGCTGTGGCCCGCACCCCCGGGCTGCGACGGCGGCACGAACGGGGTGTAGTTGGCGGCCTTGACGTAGAAGAGGCCGAGGACGATCACGAAGATCACCACGAGCACCTTGATGCCGGTGATGACCATGCTGACCCGCGAGGACAGCTTGGTCCCGATGGTCAGCAGCGTGGCGAGGGTGACCACCAGCAGCAGCGCGCCCCAGTCGACGCTGAGCCCGCCGAGGTGCAGGACCGTCGCGGTGACCTGCGACGAGTCGAAGTCGAACACGTACCCCAGCACGGTGTTCAGGTAGACCGACCAGCCCTTGGAGACCGCCGCCGCGCCGACCGCGAGCTCCAGGATCAGGTCCCAGCCGATGATCCACGCGACGAACTCGCCGAAAGTGGCGTAGGAGAAGGTGTACGCGCTGCCCGCGACGGGCACCGTGGACGCGAACTCGGCGTAGCAGAGGGCGGCCAGCGCGCAGGCGACGGCGGCGATGACGAACGAGATGGACACCGACGGGCCCGCGAGGTCACCGGCCGTGCGCGCGGTCAGGGTGAAGATGCCCGCCCCGATGACGACCGCGACGCCGAAGACGATGAGGTCCCAGGTCGACAGGTTGCGCCGCAGCCGGGTGCTCGGGTCGTCGGTGTCGGCCATCGATTGCTCGACGGATTTCGTTCTGAAGATGCCTGTGCGTCGCCGTTCCTCGGTCTCCGACACGAACGGCCCCTCTCCTTGTGGGTGAATCGGCCACGAGAGGTTAGCGTTTCGGGTGGGTCTCCGCCGGGCCAAAAGCGACCTTGTGGGTGCTTTGTGCCCGTTACCTTTTGCCTGTCCGGGCTCCGGGTCAGCTGTCGCGGGGCGGCCAGCGCAACGCCGACGGCGGTTCTTCCGGGTCCAACCCGGCGGCCATCGCGACCGCCCGGTCCCACTCCGGGTCGGCGGTGTAGTGGCCGTGGCCCAGCACGCCCGCCTGCCAGCGACGACCCGCGAACGGGCCGCGCATCGGGTCGGGCAGCCAGTGGTCGCCGCCGAGCACCAGCGCGCCGGTCGGGCTGGTGGCCGCGGCGGGCAGCGGGCCCACGGTGCCGTCGGCGCGGAAGCCGGTGCCGAGTAGTTGGCCGTCGCAGACCTGCCGGTCCCAGGTGGTCACCGCGCCGCCGAGCGGATCCGTCCCCCGACAGAGTGACCGCCATCTGGTGCCCAACCGCTGGGCCAGCTCCGCCAGCGACGCGTGCGGCACGGCGGCCGGGAACGCGCGCGGGTACGCCCATTGCAGCTGCGAGCCGACGGTCACCAGCCCGACCCGCCTGCGCTCCGGCTCGTTGAGCGACTCCATCAGCCGCGCCGCGGTCACCGCGACCAGCAGGCTGCCCTGGCTGTGCCCGGTCAGCACCACCCGGGTGTGCGGGTCCTTGAGGTGCTCGATGGCCCGCGCGGCCAGCTCGGGGGCGACCTTGAGCGCGTAGCTCGGCGGCACCGTCGGGTGCGCCTCGCGCGGCCAGAACGACGCCAGGTCGGCGATCACGCCCAGCCGCCTGCCCGCGTCGCGCTCCTGCGCCGCCGTGTACACCGCGCGCAGCAGCGACGCGACCAGCAGGCCCAGGGTGAGGATGCCGAGCGTGGACAGCGGCGCCATCCAGTCCGGCGGCTCGGTGCCGGTGATCCGCATGGTCACCGAGATGATCGTGCCCGCCGCCAACACCCCGGCCAGCGCCAGCGTCACCCGGTGCACGTTGCGCCGTTGCCAGCCCGCCACCCGCCAGGCCCGCAGCGCGCGCAGGCCGTCCTCGACCCGGCCCGCGTGCAGCAGACCCACCTCGCCGTACTTGGCGGGCACCAGCAGCATCCGGGCGCCGGAGACCACGGCGAGCGGCACCGCCACCGCGACCCCGATGACCGCGGCCGCGCCCCACAGCAGCGTCACCTGCTCGTAGCCGCGCGGCAGCGTGATCCACTCGGACCCGACCAGCTTGCGCAGCGAGATCGCCAGGCCCGCGCCGAGCCCGCCGCCGAGCAGCGCGCCGATGGCCAGCACCGGCGCGGCCATCCAGCCACCCGCCCACGGCCGCAGGTGCGGCGGCTGCCGCACCCAGGTCCGCCGGGCGATCAGCGCGGCCGGGATGAGGAACAGACCGAGGAGCAGCACCACCGCGACCAACCCGGCGGCGATCGCCTCGACCGTCGGCCCGGCCCCCGCCAGGTTCCGGGGGAACGGGTGGTTGACCGCGCCCGCGGTGATCGCCAGCGCGGCGCCGAGGACGAGCAGCGCGCCCCGGGGACCGCGGCGCAGCGCGGCGCGCAGCCACCGGCCGCCGCCGGTCGGTTCGGTGCCACGAGGGTCGTCGAGCAGCAGCACGCACAACGCGCAGAACCCGATCAGCGCCAGCGCGGCCAACCACAGCCACCACTGCACGGGGTCCGACGGCGGGGTGAACGGCCCGCCGAGCGGCAGCAGCGTGACGGTGCCGAGCGCGGTGGTCAGGTGCAGTGAGCGCAGCGCGGGCGTGTCCGGGTCGGACACCAGGTTGCGACCGGGCAGTTCGACCTTCAGGTTGGGCCGCGCGTCCGGCGGGTTCGGCGCGGCCGGTGTCTCCCAGGCGATCGAGGAGATCCGGTGCAGCACCAGGATCGCCAGCAGCACCGGCAGCACGCCGACGGTCTGCCGGAACGGCCACGCCGAGCGCAGGCTGTCCGGCACCCACGACAGGCACTCGGTGCCCGGCGCCAGGCACTGCGCGGCGAGCAGATCGATGCTCACGACCGCGGCCTGCGAGACCAGCAGCGCGGTCAGCAGGAGCGCGGCCAACCGCAGCAGCGCGCGGTTCACGGCGGCGAGCAGGCGCGCGCCGCGGTGCCCGCTGGGGGCGGGCGGCAGCATCCAGTGCGCCATGTTGGTAAGTGAAAATGGGAAAAGCAGGGCCCACGTGGCCTTGGCCACCCCGCCCGAGGTCATGGCCCCCCAGACGTACCCCTCGACCGTCCTGGGCACCGAACGGCCTTCCGCGCGCAGCACCGGACCGGGTGCCGGGCGCAGCAACCTGTCCGCGGGGCGCACGATCCGGCCGATGCCGTCACCCGCGACGTCGACCGCGGCCACCGAGGTGACCAGGTTCTCCGGGGTGGTGCCCATGATGCCGTGCACGCGCAGTTCGACCACGCGGGTTTCCGAGCCGGTAAACAGCACGTTCCTCCCTGGTCATCGAACGGCGGTGGGTCACTCTTTCTAGTCGTTTTCGACTTGCCCCGCGCCCGCGGCGGCGACGGTAGTGTTCATCAAGAACCCGAAGTCTGGAGGATGTTTCCGATGACCGCAGAAGACACGCGGAGCACGACCGGCGCGAGCTACGCCCAGACGCGCAACGGGATCGACTTCGCGGTGGCCGACCTGTCGCTGGCGGAGTTCGGTCGCAAGGAGATCCGGCTCGCCGAGCACGAGATGCCCGGCCTGATGGCGTTGCGCCGCGAGTACTCCGAGGTGTACCCGTTGCGGGGGCCCGGATCTCGGGGTCGCTGCACATGACCGTGCAGACTGCGGTGTTGATCGAGACGCTGGTCGCGCTCGGCGCCGAGGTGCGCTGGTGCTCCTGCAACATCTTCTCGACGCAGGACCACGCCGCCGCCGCGGTCGTCGTCGGCCCGCACGGCACCCCCGAGGAGCCCAAGGGCGTGCCGGTGTACGCGTGGAAGGGCGAGACCCTCCCCGAGTACTGGTGGGCCACCGAGAAGATGCTGACCTGGCCCGGCGGCGAGGGCCCGAACATGATCCTCGACGACGGCGGCGACGCGACGCTGCTGGTGCACAAGGGCGTCCAGTACGAGAAGGCCGGTGTCGTGCCCGACGCCGAGGACGACGCCCCCGAGGAGTGGGCGCTCATCCTGGAGACGCTGCGCGCGTCGCTGGCCGCCGACTCCGGCAAGTGGACCAAGGTGGCCGAGGGCCTGCGCGGCGTCACCGAGGAGACCACCACCGGCGTGCTGCGGCTCTACCAGCTCGCCGCCGCCGGTGAGCTGCTGTTCCCGGCGATCAACGTCAACGACTCGGTCACCAAGAGCAAGTTCGACAACCGCTACGGCATCCGGCACTCGCTGGTCGACGGCATCAACCGCGGCACCGACGTGCTGATCGCGGGCAAGGTCGCGGTGATCTGCGGCTACGGCGACGTGGGCAAGGGGTCGGCGGAGAGCCTGCGCGGGCAGGGCGCCCGGGTGGTCGTCACCGAGATCGACCCGATCTGCGCGCTGCAGGCGGCGATGGACGGCTACGAGGTCCGCACCCTCGACGAGGTCGTGGGCAAGGCCGACATCATCATCACCACGACCGGCAACAAGGACGTGGTGACCGCGGACCACATGGCCCGGATGAAGCACCAGACCATCCTGGGCAACGTCGGCCACTTCGACAACGAGCTCGACATCGCGGGCCTGACCCGGTACCCGGGCATCCGCCGGGTCAACATCAAGCCGCAGGTCGACGAGTGGGTCTTCCCCGACGGGCACACGATCATCGTGCTCAGCGAGGGTCGGCTGCTGAACCTGGGCAACGCCACCGGCCACCCCAGCTTCGTGATGTCCAGCAGCTTCTCCAACCAGGTCATCGCGCAGGTCGAGCTGTTCACCAAGCACCAGGAGTACGACCGCGAGGTCTACCGGCTGCCGAAGAAGCTCGACGAGAAGGTCGCCCGGATCCACCTGGAGGCGCTGGGCGGCAGCCTCACCAAGCTGACCAAGGAGCAGGCCGAGTACATCGACGTCGACGTCGAGGGTCCGTTCAAGTCGGAGCACTACCGCTACTGATCGGTAGGCGAGTTTCCGGGCCCCGGCACGCAACCCGCGTGCCGGGGCCCGCGTCTTTGTCCCCGAAAGGTGTAACGAAGCGACCCGGTCGAGCGATCTTGTGTAGTTCTGGCCTGCGCAGGGGGCATGCCAGAACCGGAGGAGCCGCCCCGGGGGGTGGATGGCGCCGTGGACGGCACGCACCGGGTGGGGAGCCCGGGCGCGCCGTCCACGGCCGTCGGTAGTCTGCGACCCCGTGGGACGACTGATCGTCATCGAGGGTCTGGACGGCGCGGGCAAGCGCACCTTGGCGGACAAGCTCACGGCGGCGTTCGCCGAGCAGGGCGCGTTGGTGGGCACGCGGGCCTTCCCGCGCTACGGGAAGTCGGTCACCGCGGACCTGGTCCACGACGGCCTCCACGGCCGCCTCGGCGGCTTGGGGGAGTCGGTCTACGGCATGGCGGTCCTGTACGCGTTGGACCGTCAGGGGGCCCTCGCGGACCTGCGCGCCGACCTGTCCACCCACGACGTAGTCCTCTTGGACCGCTACGTGGCCTCCAACGCCGCCTACGGCGCCGCCCGTCTCCACGAGGGCGCCGACGGGGATTTCGTCCGGTGGGTGCGGTCGATCGAGATCGACCGTTTCGCCCTACCGGTCCCGCACGCCCAACTCCTCCTCCGGGTCTCGGCCACCCTCGCGGCGGAACGTGCCACCCACCGCGAGCGGACGGATGCCCGTGAGCGTGACAAGTGGGAGTCGGACACACCGCTCCAGGTCCGCGTCGGTGATGTCTA
Organism: Actinokineospora auranticolor; assembly: GCF_041897805.1. Lineage (GTDB taxonomy): Bacteria > Actinomycetota > Actinomycetes > Mycobacteriales > Pseudonocardiaceae > Actinokineospora > Actinokineospora auranticolor. Next base: position 7,547,557 of record NZ_CP154825.1, on the reverse strand, counting down.
CGACGGCCTGGCCGCCAAGTCGTGGCTGTCCCCTTGGCACGTAGTGGACGGCGCGTCTGTCCTGGATCCGACGGCCCTAACCGCCACTCTCTTGGCCTGATCGAGAGGCTAGAGCGCCCCCACCAGCTCCGTGCCCCACTTCGCGATCTCGGTGTCGATGTCCAGCGGCCGGGGGGCGCCCTGCGCCTCCATCTCCGCCGTCACCCGGTCCCGCGGCACGAACCAGGACACCTCGAACTCCACCCCGTCCGGGTCCTTCGCGTACAGCGACTTCGACACCCCGTGGTCCGACGCGCCCACCAGCGACCCCGCCGCGACCAACACCCGCTTGAACTCCGCCAGCTCCGCCAGTGTCTGCACCGACCACGCCAAGTGGTACAGCCCCACCGCGCCCTGCTGGGGCCCGGACGCGTCCAGTCCTACCTGGAACAACCCCAGGTCGTGATCGTTGTCCGAGTCGGCCGCGCGCAGGAAAGCCGCCCCCGGGAAGCCCGTGACCAGCTGAAATCCGAGGACATCCCGGTAGAACGCCACGCTGCGCTCCACGTCGCGCACGTAGAGGACGGCGTGGTTGAGCCTGCGGATGCCCATGGGTGCTCCTGTCCGAGTAGTTCAAGGTTCAACATACTCGATCGCGGGACACGGCGGGGGGTGGCGCCTACCGGGTGTGAACAGTGCGACTATGTGTTCATGAAGGCACGAGTGCTGGTGGTTGACGACGACCCGGCCCTCGCCGAGATGCTCACGATCGTGCTGCGCGGCGAGGGTTTCGACACGGCCGTGGTGGCCGACGGTTCTCGGGCGCTGCCCGCGCTCCGCGAACTCAAACCGGACCTCGTGCTGCTCGACCTGATGCTGCCCGGGATGAACGGCATCGACGTGTGCAAGGCGATCCGCGGCGAGTCCGGTGTGCCGATCGTGATGCTCACCGCCAAGAGCGACACCGTCGACATCGTCCTGGGCCTGGAGTCCGGTGCGGACGACTACGTGGTCAAGCCGTTCAAGCCCAAGGAGCTGGTGGCCCGGGTGCGGGCGCGGCTGCGGCGCACCGAGTCCGAGCCCGCGGAGACGCTGGCCATCGGCGACCTGACCATCGACGTCCCCGGCCACGAGGTCACCCGCGACGGCAAGGCCATCCAGCTCACCCCGCTGGAGTTCGACCTGCTGGTCGCCCTGGCCCGCAAACCGCGCCAGGTGTTCACCCGCGAGGTGCTGCTCGAACAGGTCTGGGGCTATCGGCACGCCGCCGACACCCGCCTGGTCAACGTGCACGTCCAGCGGCTGCGGTCCAAGGTCGAGCGCGATCCCGAGCACCCGGAGGTCGTGCTGACCGTGCGAGGTGTCGGCTACAAGGCGGGCCCTCCGTGAGCCGGACCGGACGGTGACCGGATTCCTGCGCCGGGTGGTCGGCGCGCTGCGCGGGCTGCTGGCCGCGGGCAGGCACCGCACCGGCGCGTTCAGCGAGCTGTGGCGCTCGTCGCTGCAGCTGCGCGTCGCGGTCAGCACGCTGGCCCTCGGCTCCGCGGTGACCTTCGTGCTCGGCATGGTCGTGCAGAACCAGATCACCGAGCGGCTGCTGGGCACCAAGGAGTCTGCCGCCATCGCCCAGACCCGGGCCGCGGTGCAGCTGGCCGAGACCGAGCTGGTCGGGATCAGCAACTCGTACCGCATCGAGGACCGGCTCAGCAGCGCCATCAACAAGCTGACCAGCTCGTCGCCGGGCGCGGGCGCGGGCTCGGCGGGCGCGTTCGAGCCGGTGCTGGTCAACGACGACGCCCGCAGGTCGCGCGAGGACGTGGAGGCCGCGGGGCCGTACGACAAGGTCCCGCAGTCGCTGCGCGACTTCGTGCTGAGCACCCCGAACCGCACCGTCTCGCAGATCTACACCGTCGACCGCGGCGGTGAGCGGATCACGTACCTGATGGTCGGCGCCCCGGTCACCACCACGAACCCGGCCGTGCAGCTCTACATGCTCTACCCGCTCTCCGCCGAGCAGCGGACCGTCGACGTCGTGCAGAGCACCATCCTGGTCGGCGGGCTCGTGCTGCTGCTGCTCCTGGCGGGGATCACGAACCTCGTCACCCGCCAGGTCGTGCTGCCCGTGCGCCGCGCCGCCCGCGCGGCCGCCCGGTTCGCCGACGGCGAGCTGGACGAGCGGATGGTCGTCGCGGGTGAGGACGACGTGGCGCAGCTGGCGCAGTCCTACAACGAGATGGCCGAGAGCATCGCCAACCAGATCCGCCAGCTGGAGGACTTCGGCCAGCTCCAGCGCCGGTTCACCTCCGACGTCTCGCACGAGCTGCGCACGCCGCTGACCACCGTCCGGATGGCCGCCGACGTGCTGCACGCGTCCCGCGCCCAGTTCCCCGCGGGCCTCGCCCGCTCCACGGAACTCCTGGTCGACGAACTCGACCGGTTCGAGTCCCTGCTCGGCGACCTGCTGGAGATCTCCCGGCTGGACGCGGGCGTGGAGGACCTGGTCGCCGAGTACGCCGACCTGCGGGCGATCGCCCGGCGCGCGGTGGAGTCGGTGCGGGTCATCGCCCGCAACGCGGGCTCGGAGATCATCCTCGACCTGCCGGAGGACGAGGTCACCGCCGAGGTCGAGTCGCGGCGCATCGAGCGCATCCTGCGCAACCTGCTGGCCAACGCCATCGACCACGGCGAGGGCAGGCCGGTGGAGCTGCGGATGGTCATGGGGCCCGAAGCCGTCGCGGTGACGGTCCGCGACCACGGCGTCGGCCTGCGCACCGGCGAGGCCGACCTGGTGTTCAACCGGTTCTGGCGCGCCGACCCCTCGCGCAACCGGCACACCGGCGGCACCGGTCTCGGCTTGGCGATCAGCCTCGAGGACGCCCGGCTGCACGGCGGTGGCCTCGACGCGTGGGGCGAACCGGGCGACGGCGCCTGCTTCCGCCTCACCCTGCCGCGCGAGCAGGGCATCGAGTACGGCGAGAGCCCGCTGCCGCTGCCCCCCGCCGACGTCCGCCCGATCACCCAGGTCGCACAGCTCCCGCTGTCGGTCACCGAGGAGGTGTACCCGTGAAGCGGTGCCTGGTCCTGCTGCTCGCCCTGCTCAGCCTGGCGAGCTGCGCGAACATCCCCGACCGCACCCCGCCCCGGGTCGTCCTCGACGCGACCGCGCAGCGGCCGCGCCAGATCGGCAAGCCGCCGCCGGGGCTCGACCCGTACACGCTCGTCCAGCAGTTCGTGCGCAACGCGGGCTACACCGACGTGGCCAGCACGTACCTCACCGAGGAGGCGGCGCAGCACTGGGGCAACACGGTCACGCCGACGATCATCGAGGACGAGTTCAAGACGATCCCGCAGTCGGTGCAGGAGAACGGCAGCGGCGGCAACCGCACCGTGGTCGTGTTCACCGGCACCCAGGTCGGCACGCTGTCGGGGGACAAGTCGTTCTCGCCGGGGGTGCAGCCGCTGGAGTACAGCGTGACGCTCACCCGCGACCAGGACAACCAGTGGCGCATCTCCGACCCGCCCCCGGCCCGGCTGATCACCGAGTCCGACTTCGAGAGCAGCTACCGGCGGGTCAGCCTGGAGTTCTTCGACCCGGACCTGCGCGTCCTGGTGCCGGACCTGCGGTACGTGGAGATCGAGCCGCGGCAGAACATCTACGGGCAGGTCGTCGCGTTGCTGCTCGCGGGGCCGTCGGACTCGCTCAAGGGCGCGGTGCGCAGCCAGCTCGACGGACTCGCGCTGAGCACCAACGTGGTGCAGGAACCGGACGGCGCCATCTTGGTCAACCTGGCCAAGGTGGAGAACAAGCAACTCGAGGACAGACAGCGAATAGCCGCGCAACTGGTGTACTCGCTGCGCGAGGTCACTACGAGCCCGCTGCGGCTGCGTAGCCAGGGCGCCCCTCTTGTGCCGGACAAAGCGGACTGGACCGTCGGGGACGTGGGTAGCTACGACGCGCTGACCACGCTGAAGTCGGACCTGCTGGGCATGGTCGTGGTCAACGGCAAGCTGCTGTCCCTGCGCGACGGCAACCCGGCGGAGGGACCGGCGGGGGACGGCGCGTACGACATCATCAGCGCCGCCCAGTCCCTCGACGGCGGCCAGCTCGCGGTCGTGGCCCGGACCCCCACGGGGCCCCGGCTGCGCGTGGGGAAGGCCAACGGCGAACTGCCCGAGGTCGACCTGGCGCGGGCGACCACGCTCACCCGGCCGACCTGGCGGTTCGCGGGCTCGAACGAGGCCGTGCCGACCGAGGTGTGGACGGTGCAGGACGGCAACCTGGTGGTGCGGGTGGGGCGCACGTCCGAGGGCAAGTGGGAGGACTACCCGGTCGAGGCGTCCGAACTGACCCGCAACGGCCCGATCACCCAGCTCCGCCTCTCCCGCGACGGCGCCCGGGTGGCGGCGGTGGTCAACGGCAGCGTGGTGATCGCGTCGGTCGTCCGCGCCAACGAGGCGGTGACGCTGAGCGCACCGCGGACGCTGCAAGGTGGGGTCGTCAAGGACGTCGTGAGCATCGACTGGCTCGACCGGCTCACGGTCATCGTGGCGACCGGGCAGTCGGTGCGGCCCGTGGTGAGCATCCCGATCGACGGGCTGCGGTACAACCCGTACAACAACACCAACCTGTCGCCCCCGGTCACCGCCATCACGGCGGCCCCGAGCCGGGCCGTGCTGGTGACCGACCGGCTGCAGATGTGGTCGACGCAGCAGCCGGGCAAGGTCTGGCAGCGGCACCAGTTCGGCCAGCCGCCGGGGTCGGTACCGTTCTACCCCGGCTGAGTCAACCCCCTGTGGACAACTTTTCGCGGAGCTCCCCGATTTCCGCCACAGTGGTCCACATGAACCCGCGAACCGCACTCGACCTGCTGCTGCCCCGCTACTGCGCGGGCTGCGCCCACCCCGCGACCGACTGGTGCCCGGCCTGCGGGGAGACCCTGGCGGGCCTGCACGAGGTCCACCGGACCGCCACCCGCGCCGGCCCCAGGGTCTTCGCCCTGGCCCCCTACGCGGGTCCGGTCCGCCGGGCGATCCTCGCGTACAAGGAGAAGGCCCGGGTGCGCCTCGCCGTCCCTTTGGGACAGGCGCTGGCCCGCGCCGTCCCCCGCTTGGCCGCGCGCCTGCTGTCCACGCGCCCCGCGGCCACCCCACCCGCTCCGTCCACACGCGACCCCTCATTCGCGGCCGACCCCTCGCCCCGGGCTGCCACCTCACCCTGGGGCGCCCCCTCACCCATGCCCGTCATCGCATCCGGGGTGCCCGATCACCCCGATCCGAACCCACCAACCCCGAACCAGGCGCTCTGGCTGATCCCAGCCCCGTCCCGAGACGCCACCGCCCGACGCCGCGGCGGCCACCACATGCTGCGGGTGGCCGACGAGGTCAGCCGGGCCCTGGGGGAGCGCGGCATCCAGGCAAGGGTCACCCCCGCCCTACGACTCGGCTGGCGCGCCGGGGACTCCGTCGGCCTGTCCCCCGAGGCCCGCGCGCACAACCTGGAGTCCCACCTGTCGGTGGACCCAACCCTGACCCCGCCACCGGGCGCCCCCATCCTCGTACTCGACGACGTGGTGACGACCGGTTCCACGGCCGCCGCCTGCGGTCGAGCCTTAGCCGGGGTCGACCGACCGGTCCTCGCCGTACTCGCCTGCGCCGCCACCGTCTGACCCCGAGCAGCGCCCCACGCGGTGGTCCCTTGGCGCACGGTGGTTTGGCAGCCCAGCCCCCAGGCGAGGCAGTCAGGTGGCATCTCGCCATCACGAGTCATGCGGGCGACGTAGCCGGCGTGTTTGACCGGCAAGGACGTCTGGTTGGTCCTTGTCGGTTGGGGCGTGGGCTTCTGCCGACGCACTGCTGCCTCGCCTGTTCCGGCCTCGACGACAGCGACCCACCTTCCACGGCGCTGGCCTGTGGGTAGGGACCGGGCACAGCGACAGGCACTCCCTGTGCGCCGCGACCCGTTGTCCGCGACCAGGCACGTTCTCCCGGTTGCGGGGCCGCCGGTGGAACCACACGGCTCCTGGACCACGGCCCGCGATCCGGATAGGTGCGGCAACCATCGTGCTCGACTGCCCCTTGCTGACATCCCCACGACTATGGAAGGTGGTCGTCCGGGCGTGCCGCTGCCCAACCTCGAGGCCGGCTCGTGGCGGGTCTCTGTCCCGCTCGTGCTGGGACAACACGCGTTCGCGTGCCGGGCACGTCCAAGCGGCGTGGGATCAAGTGCCGCTACGCCGGTTGACTTCTGCCGTTCGTGGGGACACTCCCGTTGTGCTTACTACTTGGGGGCGCCGGTCCTCGACACCGTCGCGTCCGATGGCGGATCCGGTCTCGGTTCCCCGCCGGGTTGTACCTCTTCTGGTACTTGACGACGTGGTGGCCGCGGAATCAACCGCCGCAGCCCGGCGGTCAGGTGTCAGCCGAGGCAGACCGGTGGTGCTCTTCGGCCACTCCCGAGGAAGGGGACGGCTCCTGGTGGATCCGACCCTGGTCGGCGCTGGGTCGGCGTCGTGGCCCGCGGTGGGGCGGCAACCGGGGGTACCGGCCGGTACTCGCTGTGCGCGGTCGCGTTGCGACTGGTTGATCCCAGATACCGGAATGCCCGGATACCTCCGAAAGAGTGAACGGGTTCCGGGAACCCTGGGCCGTTCGGGTCCGTTGGCTGGATATGCGGGCGAACGCGGAACAGGTCCAGAGCCTCTTGGCTCAGCCGTGGACGCCGGTCGCCGGATCGCGACGCACCGCTGCTCGTCCGGTCGGATTGCGCCGTCGGGATGAACCGCGACGCGGACGATCGGGCGCGCCGTACCGGGCATGGCCCTGCGTGACCGCTGGGTTGTCGCTCGGTGTCACTCTGGGTCGCGAACGGATGTCGCCCGCCCCGGGGGCTGTTGTTCGAACCGAACCCGGGCTAGCGTTCTGCGCTATCACCGTTCCCGGTTGGCAGGGAGGAGGCGAGGAGCCCATGACCCTGGTGCCGGTGGAGCGCTGACCCGGCGGGGAATCCCCCGAGGTCACGTCCTGTCCTGGACTTGGAATCCAGACCAGCCCGGCGCCGAGGCTTCACATGTTGCGGAACCAGTACTCGCCGACAGCGAGGGAGGTCGTGTATGGACATCGTGGTTAAGGGCCGAAACGTGGAGGTTCCGGAGCACTACCGGATTCACGTCGAGGAGAAGCTGAGCCGTCTGGAGCGCTACGACCGCAAGGTCATCCGCTTCGACGTCGAGCTCTTCCATGAGCCCAACCGCAGGCAGTCGAAGAACTGCCAGCGGGTCGAGATCACCGGCATGGGCAAGGGTCCGGCGGTGCGCGCCGAGGCGTGCGCGGGCGACTTCTACGCCGCGCTGGACCTGGCGGTGACCAAGCTGGAGAACCGGCTGCGCAGGGTGCACGACCGCAGGCGCGTGCACCACGGACGCCGGACCCCGGCCTCGGTCGGCCAAGCGATATCCGCCGCGGCGGGCGGCGACCGCCGCACCGCGCTGACCACCGTGCTCGAAGCCCCCGACGCCGCCGACCTCGCCCACGACGGCGAGCTCAACGGCAGCAGCAGACTCCGCAACGGCAACGGGCACAACGGAAACCAGTACAACGGAAGCGAACTCGACGGCGACTTCGGCAGCGTGCGGCTGCCCGAGCAGCGGTGGGAGGAGGCCGAAGGGGACAGTGACAGCGACCTCCCGGGCCGTGTGGTGCGCCAGAAGGAGCACCCGGCCAAACCCATGACCGTCGACCAGGCCCTCTACGAGATGGAGCTCGTGGGCCACGACTTCTACCTGTTCGCCGACGCCGACACCGGCATCCCCAGCGTCGTCTACCGCCGCCGGGCCTTCGACTACGGCGTCATCAAACTCGTCTGACCGTCACCCGACCAACCCTTCCCCGGGCCCGCCCCCACGGCACCCGGGCACCAACCGACGACCAGCCCCGGAGGCCCAACGCCTCCGGGGCATCGTCCTGCCCGCCTGAGCCCCACGCACCTCGCGCGGCTCCGCTTCCCGCCTCCACTGCGTGATAGCCGAGCCGCCGCGCGTGTCATCTATGCCTACTGTCGGGGCATTGGTCTTGCCTGGCCTCGCCAGGTCGTCCGGCCCATCTCGCCCTGAGCCCGCGCGCCTCGCGCGGCTTCGCCTCCCATCCCCATTGCGGGCGGCCGCTGCCCCTGCCCCGCTACGCCCGAGTCACTGGCGCGAGCGACCACGCTGGGGGACCGGTGCTCGACGGTCGACGAAGGACGCGCCCGGCTCCGCGCAAGCGGTGGGCGCCACCTGGGAGCCCTGGTGGTCCGCGAGTGGTGGGCGCGGTGGTAGGCAGCGGGCGGGCGGAGGTGGAGCTGTCCGGGTCTGAACCACAGACGTCGAGTCGGCGACCGTCGCCCGATCGGGGGGATGCCGACCGGGACCGGCGCCCGCCCCGAACAGCCGGTCCCGCCTGGTCAGGGCACATCGAACCGCACCCGGTCCGGGGTCGGCGGACCCGCGACCTCGAGCGTTCCCATTTGCCAGGTCGGCCAAGGGCGGAACCCCACGCCACCGTGAACCGTTGACGCTGAGGTGTGGGTCACCCGGGTAGCCTGCGCGGCGCCCCAGGCGAGCGTCGGTGCACGGCGCGCGCCGGGTTGCCTACGATGACCTACAGGAGCGCCCGTGGCGGGTGCACGACTATCAGCTAGCGAGGTCGACTCGGATGGTGCTGTCCCGGATCCTGCGCGCGGGCGAGGGCAAGATGCTCAAGCGACTGCGCAACATCGCAGCGCACATCAACTCGCTGGAGGACGATGTCGTCGGGCTCAGCGACGAGGACCTGCGCGGCAAGACCGAAGAGTTCAAGAAGCGCTACGCCGGGGGCGAGTCCCTCGACGAGCTGCTCCCCGAGGCGTTCGCGGTGGCCCGCGAGGGCGCCAAGCGGGTGCTCGGCCAGCGGCACTTCGACGTCCAGCTGATGGGTGGCGCCGCGCTGCACCTCGGGCAGGTCGCCGAGATGCGCACCGGTGAGGGCAAGACGCTGACCGGTGTGCTGCCCGCCTACCTCAACGCCCTCTCCGGTGACGGCGTGCACGTCATCACCACCAACGACTACCTCGCCAAGCGCGACGCGGAGTGGATGGGGCGCATCCACCGCTTCCTCGGCCTGACCGTCGGCGTGATCCTGGCCGACATGACCCCGGCCCAGCGCCGCGAGGCCTACGCCTGCGACATCACGCACGGCACGAACAACGAGTTCGGCTTCGACTACCTGCGCGACAACATGGCCTGGTCGCTCGACGACATGGTGCAGCGCGGCCACAACTTCGCCGTGGTCGACGAGGTCGACTCCATCCTGATCGACGAGGCCCGCACGCCGCTGATCATCTCCGGCCCGGCCGACCAGTCGTCGCGCTGGTACCAGGAGTTCGCCCGGCTCTCCCCGATGCTGCGCCGCGACACCCACTACGAGGTCGACGAGCGCAAGCGGACGGTCGGCGTCACCGAGAAGGGCGTCGCGCTGGTCGAGGACCAGCTCGGCATCGAGAACCTGTACGAGGCGGCCAACACCCCGCTCGTCGGCTACCTCAACAACGCGCTCAAGGCCAAGGAGCTGTACAAGCGCGACAAGGACTACATCGTCCGCAACGGCGAGGTCCTGATCGTCGACGAGTTCACCGGTCGCGTGCTCTCCGGTCGCCGCTACAACGAGGGCATGCACCAGGCCATCGAGGCCAAGGAGAACGTGGAGATCAAGGCCGAGAACCAGACGCTGGCCACGATCACCCTGCAGAACTACTTCCGCCTCTACACCAAGCTCGCGGGCATGACCGGTACCGCGGAGACCGAGGCCGCGGAGTTCCACAACACCTACAAGCTCGGCGTCGTGCCCATCCCGACGAACCGGGACATGGTCCGCAAGGACCAGGCCGACCTGATCTACAAGACGGAGGAGGCGAAGTTCCTCGCCGTCGCCGAGGACATCGCCGAGCGGCACGAGGCGGGCCAGCCGGTGCTGGTCGGCACGACCAGCGTCGAGCGGTCGGAGTACCTGTCGAAGCTGCTGGTCAAGGCGGGCGTGCCGCACAACGTGCTCAACGCCAAGCACCACGAGAAGGAAGCCGCGATCATCGCGGGCGCCGGGCACAAGGGCGCGGTCACCGTGGCGACCAACATGGCCGGCCGCGGTACCGACATCGTGCTCGGCGGCAACCCGGAGCACATCGCCGAGGAGGTGCTGCGCGAGCGCGGCCTCGACCCGGAGGAGACCCCCGAGGAGTGGCGCGCCGCGCTGCCCGCCGCGCTGGAGAAGGCGCAGGAGGCGGTCAAGGCCGAGAAGATCGAGGTGCAGGCCGCGGGCGGGCTGTACGTGCTGGGCACCGAGCGGCACGAGTCGCGGCGCATCGACAACCAGCTGCGCGGTCGCTCCGGCCGCCAGGGCGACCCCGGCGAGTCGCGGTTCTACCTGTCGCTGGGCGACGAGCTGATGCGGCGGTTCAACGCGGGCATGGTCGAGCGGGTCATGACCGTGATGAACGTGCCCGAGGACCAGCCGATCGAGGCCAAGATGGTCACCCGCGCGATCAAGAGCGCGCAGACCCAGGTCGAGCAGCAGAACTACGAGATCCGCAAGAACGTCCTCAAGTACGACGAGGTCATGAACAAGCAGCGCCAGGTCATCTACGGCGAGCGCAGGCGCGTGCTCGAGGGCGAGGACCTCAGCGAGCAGATCCAGCACATGATCACCGACGTGGTCTCGGCGTACGTGGTCGGCGCCACCGCGGGCGGCTACGCCGAGGACTGGGACCACGTCAAGCTGTGGACCGCGCTCAAGACGCTGTACCCGATCTCCCTGGACTGGGAGCGCCTGGTCGAGGAGGCCGAGGCCGAGGGCAGCGACATGGACCACGAGTACCTGCACAGGGCCATCACCGATGACGCCCTCGCCGCCTACCAGGCGCGCGAGGCGGAGATCGACGGCCGGGTCGGCGAAGGCGCGATGCGGCAGGTGGAGCGGCAGGTCATGCTGTCGGTCCTGGACCGCAAGTGGCGCGAGCACCTCTACGAGATGGACTACCTCAAGGAGGGCATCGGCCTGCGCGCCATGGCCCAGCGCGACCCGCTGATCGAGTACCAGAAGGAAGGCTTCGACATGTTCGGCGCGATGCTCGACGCGCTGAAGGAGGAGACCGTCGGGTACCTGTTCAACGTGCCGGTCGAGCCCGCCGAGCCCGCGCCGCCGGTCCAGCTCGCGGCCCAGCCGACGGCGCTGCCGTCGGTGAGCGGGCCGAGCCCGGAGGAGCAGGCCAGGCAGGCCGAGTTGCGGGCCCGCCAGGCGCGCGCCGCCGAGCACCAGCGGCGCGCCCAGGCCGAGGAGGCCGCGGCCACCAACGCGGGGGAGAAGCTGCCGCCCGCGCTGCGCAGCAAGGGCTTCGGCGCGCCGCCGCAGCAGCCGCTGAGCTACACCGGCCCCGCCGAGGGCGGCGGCGTCGAGTCCCACTCCGAGTCCGCCGCCGACGGCGACGCGGGCAGCGGCACCCGTCGCGAGCGCAGGCAGCAGGCCCGCGACCAGGCCAAGAAGGGCCGCAAGGGCCCGCGCCGCTGACCCACCGAGTACGACTCCACTGGCCCGCGAGTACCCACTCGCGGGCCAGTGTCGTGTTTGGATCCTCCCGGTGCCCGGTGCCCGGTGCCCGGTGCCCGGTGCCCGGTGCCCGGTGCCCGGTGCCCGGTGCCCGGTGCCCGGTGCCCGGTGCCCGGTGCCCGGTGCCCGGTGCCCGGTGCCCGGTGCCCGGTGCCCGGTGTGTGGCCTGTAGCCGGCATGGCATCCGGCAGCTGGCATCCGAAAGCTTGGCGGCCGGGCAGCCTGTGCGGCTCGTGGCCAGTGGCCTGCTGCCCAGCGGCGGCCCGTGGGCGTGGGCCGGATGATCATGGGCGGCCTCCGGCCCCCGGAATCGAGTTCACCGGCGGGGGCTGACAAAACCGGGGCCGTGAGTGGTGGGCTGTGGACAACTTGGTCGGGGCTGTGCACAACTCGGGCCAGGGAAGGGCCCCGGGTCGTGCGGTTTGCGGTCCACGGTCCCGCAGTCGGGTGGACGCGGAGCCGTGGGCTGCCTGCCCCGCGCCGGCCTGCCCGGCGAGTTCGGTGTGCGGCCGGTGGTCCGTGCCCGGTGCAGGGCACGTCAGAAGCCGACCGGGCGGAGGAGGGTGCAGATCCAGGTGCCGGAGGTTTGTTCCAGGCGGCCTGCCAGGGCTTGGAGGCGCCATTTCGTTGTTCGGTCCAGGGGGTGGACGCGGATGGTGGCTGCTATTTCGACGATGCCCGGTGCCGGTTCGAAGGTGTGCAGGGTGGAGAGGCGGTGGTGGGTGCGGGGGTTGTGGGTTCTGGTCAGCATGGCCTCGTACACCTGCGGCGCCAGCGACGCGTGCAGGTGGGCCAGGGGGCGTCTGCCGTCCAACGCCTCCAGGAGCATGGTCAGCATCCGCCAGGTGGTGTGGCGGGTGGGGGTGGCTATGGTCCAGCGCGGGCCCGGCACCCAGGCCGGGGGTGTGGTCCACCGCTCCTCGAAGGCCTCGGGGACGGGGGTGTCGTAGTCGGGGACGGGCTCGATCCGCAACCTGGGCTCCTTCCTGGGGTCACCAGGTCAGGGCGCCCGGGGGCGGCGGCTCGCGACAGCGCGCACCTCATGTGGTGAACGGTGTCCGGGTGCGGGGACAATCGGCGCTCGTGGAGTACGAAGCACTGGTGGTCGACTACGCCGGGGTGTTCACCGAGGCGGGTATCCCCGAGCTCGTGGCGCGGGTGCGGGCGTCGGGCAGGCGCACGGCGTTGTTGTCCAATGCGGACTCCGTGCCGCGCGGGCTGCCGGACGTCTTCGACGCCGTGGTCGTCTCCGGGGTCGTCGGCGTCGCCAAACCCGACCCCGGGATCTACCGCCGCGCCGCCGAAGCGCTCGGTGTCGAGCCCGGGGTCTGCGTCTTCGTCGACGACGTGGCGGCCTACGTGCGCGGGGCCGCCGCGGTCGGGATGACCGGGGTGCACCACATCAGTACTGAGTCCACAGTGGACGAGGTGGGCATCCTCCTCGGACTCAGCTGACCCGGCGGCGGACCAGTTCGAAGCACAGCACCGCCGCGGCCGAGGCCACGTTCAGCGACTCCACGCCGCCCGCCATCGGGATCGACACCCACCGGTTGACGTGGGCGCGCACGCCCTCGCTCACCCCGTCCGACTCGCTGCCCAGCACGAACGCCACCCGCTCCGGGACGTCCGCGTCGAACACCGACTTGCGGGCGCCCGCGTCCATCGCGTACAGCGGGTACCCGGCCGCGCGCAGCTCCGCCGCCGCCTCCTCCGCCGTCGCGCACCGCAGCACCGGGGCGGTGAACGCCACCCCGGCCGACGCCTTCACCACCAGCGGATCGATGCCCGCCACCCCGCGCCGGGGCACCACGATGCCGCCGATGCCCGCCGCCGTCGCGGTGCGCAGGATCATGCCGACGTTGGCCGGGGTGGTGATCCCGTCCAGCAGCAGCACGGTCGAAGGGCGCTTGCCCGCCAGCGCGTCGGTCAGCCTGCGCATCCGGGGCGCGACCACGTCGGCGAGCACGCCCTGGTCCTGCTTCCCGTTGCCCGCCAACACCTTCACCCGGTGCGGCGTGGCCCGCTGCACCGGCACCCCGCGGGCCCGCGCGGCGTCGAGGATCTCCCGGGCGGCCGGGCCGTGCGCGTTGTCGGCGAGCACCACCTTGTCCACCGACAGTCGGGTATCCGCCAAGGCCTCCAGGACGGGCTTGCGGCCGTATACCGTGACGAACCGGTCCTTGGGCGAGTCGGACCGGGGAGGGGCGAGGGGCTCACGTGACACGACACGCAGCATCCCACGTCCACCGGTCGCCCCCACCCGCTCACCCGTTCCGGGTGGCCCGCGTGTGCCAGGATCGGGCCATGCCCGACCGCCTGTCCGCCCTCGACGCCTCCTTCCTCTACCTGGAGGACCAGGCGACGCCGATGCACGTCGGCGGGGTCGCGGTGTTCCGCAGGCCGAAGGCGGGCTTCGACTACGACGGCCTGGTCGCGCTCATCGAGCAGCGCCTGCCGCTGGTCCCGCGCTACCGGCAGCGGGTTGCCCAGGTCCCCGGGCGGCTGGCCCGGCCGGTCTGGGTGGACGACCCGGGCTTCGACGTCACCTACCACGTCCGCCGCTCCGCGCTGCCCCGCCCGGGCAGCGACAGCCAGTTGTACGACCTGGTCGCGCGCCTGCTGGCCCGGCCGCTGGACCAGACCCGGCCGCTGTGGGAGGCGTACCTGGTCGAGGGCCTGGCGGGCGGGCACGTCGCGCTGATCACCAAGACCCACCTGGCCCTGGTCGACGGCATCCGCACGATCGACTTCGGCCAGGTCATCCTGGAACCCGACCCGCACCCCACCGAGCCGGACCCGGACGAGGAGCCGTGGGTGCCGCGCAGGCTCCCCGGGCCCACCCGGCTGCTGCTCGACGCGGTCACCGAGACCGTGCACCGGCCCGCCGAGGTGGTGGAGAACGTCCGGGCCGCCATCGCCGACGCCACGGCCACCACCCGCAAGGTCACCGGCGTGCTGGGCACCCTGGTATCCGCGATCGGGGTGGCCACCCGGCCCGCGCCCGCCGGGCCGCTCAGCGCCACCGTGGGCAAGGCCCGCCGCTACGCCGTGGCCCGGGCCCGGCTCGACGACCTGCGGGGCGTGCGCGCCCGGCACGGCGGCACGGTCAACGACGTGGTGCTGGCCGTGGTCTCCGGCGCCCTGCGGGCCTGGCTGCTGTCCCGGGGCGAGCAGCTGACCTCGGCCACCACCGTGCGCGCGCTGGTCCCGCTGGCGGTGCGCGACGGCGGCGCCGACGGCACCGTGCCCGGCATGCTCGGCAACCAGGTCAGCCCGCAGCTGGTCGACTTACCCGTGGGCGAACCCAACCCGTTCGTGCGGTTGCAGCACATCAGCCACGCGCTGCGCCCGCACGGTGACTCGGGCCGGTCGGTGGCCGCGTCGGCGCTGCTGCGGGTCGGTGGGTTCGCCCCGCCGACGCTGCACTCGCTGGGCGCGCGGGCCGCCGCCTCCGTCGCCGGGCGGATCTTCACCGTGGTGGTCACCAACGTGCCCGGCCCGCAGGTCCCGCTGTACGCGGGCACCGCGCGGATGACCGCGATGTTCCCCGCCATGCCGCTGACCAAGAACCAGGCGCTGGCCATCGGGGTCACCTCCTACGACGGCGGGGTGTTCTTCGGCCTGACCGGCGACCGCGCCGCGATGTCCGACGTGGACGCGCTGGCGCGGATGCTGGAA
This sequence comes from Actinokineospora auranticolor, assembly GCF_041897805.1. Taxonomy (GTDB): domain Bacteria; phylum Actinomycetota; class Actinomycetes; order Mycobacteriales; family Pseudonocardiaceae; genus Actinokineospora; species Actinokineospora auranticolor. The sequence continues at coordinate 7,532,290 of NZ_CP154825.1, read as the reverse complement.
GAGTCCGTCGAGGAACTGCTGGCGGCGGTGAAGGCGTGACGGGCCCGGTGGCTGTGGGACCGTTGTCCAGGCGTGATGAGTTCGTCGACCGTGGGAACGTGATGAGTCCCATGACTGTGAGAGCGTGATGAGTTGAGGGTGTACATACCGGCCACGGTGGCCATGCTGCGCGAGCTGAGCGCCAACGGCGAGCTCGCCGCGATCGGCGGCACCGCGTTCGCGCTGACCCCGGCCCTGCGCGAGTCCTACGCGACCGGGGGCGACGAGGAGTTGGAGTACGCGGCCATGCTCGACGCCGCGCGGGCGTCGCTGCGCCTGCTGGGCGCCGAGCTGGAGCGCGACCCGGAGGCGCTGATGCGCCGCGCGGTGGTCTCCGCCGACGTCGACGGCGCCGAGCTGCGCTCCGACCTGGACTACGCGGTGGTGAAGCTGGCGGGCCCGGTGCAGCTCAAGGTGGTCGCCGCGATCCACCTGGACACCGAGGAGGCCCAGGACGCGGTGCGCGACGCCGTGGCCGCGGTGGACGCCGCCGACCTCGGCGACCCCGACGCGGAGTTCGTGCTCGGCGAGGCCGAGGACCACGAGCTGGCCTGGTACGCCGCCCAAGAGCTGCCGTTCGTGCTGGAGCTGCTGTAACCGCAGTTCATCCCATGACAGGATGTAGGCGAGTGCGTTGGCCACGAGCACGCCACCCGCCAGAGTGATCGACACCCCACCTCTTCCACACAGGAGGCGAGCCACACGATGGACGCCGTTTCGTCCGTTCCCGACCCGACCAACGAGCCGATCAACTCCTACGCGCCGGGCACCCCGGCCCGGGAGTCGTTGCGGCGCCGGATCGCGGAGCTGGAGGCCGAGCAGGCCGAGCTGACCATGACCATCGGCGGCGTCCAGCGGTTCGCGGGCGGTGACCGCGTGCACGTGGTCCAGCCGCACGACCACCAGCACGTCCTCGGTGTCACCGCGCAGGCCACCGCGGCCGACGTGACCGACGCCGTCGCCGCGGCCAAGTCCGCCGCCCCGGCCTGGCGCGAGCTGCCCTTCGACGAGCGCGCCGCGGTCCTGCTGCGCGCCGCCGACCTGCTCGCGGGCCCCTGGCGCGACACGATCAACGCCGCGACCGTCCTCGGCCAGTCCAAGTCGGCCCAGCAGGCGGAGATCGACAGCGCCTGCGAGCTGATCGACTTCTGGCGCTACAACGTGTCCTTCGCGCGCCGGTTGATCGAGGAGCAGCCCGCGTCGTCCCCGGGCATGTGGAACCGCTTCGACCACCGGCCGCTGGACGGGTTCGTCACCGCGATCACGCCGTTCAACTTCACCGCCATCGCGGGCAACCTGCCCACTGCCCCGGCGCTGATGGGCAACACGGTCGTGTGGAAGCCGTCGCCGACCCAGCAGCTCGCCGCGCACTACACGCTGCGCCTGCTCGAGGCCGCGGGCCTGCCCCCCGGTGTGATCAACATGGTCACCGGCGACGGCCAGGCGCTCTCCGAGGTCGCGCTGACCGACCCGGACTTCGCCGGCCTGCACTTCACCGGCTCGACCCGCACCTTCAAGCACCTGTGGCGGACCATCGGGGACAACCTCGACACGTACCGCTCGTACCCGCGCATCGTCGGCGAGACCGGCGGCAAGGACTTCGTCGTCGCGCACGCCTCCGCCGACCCGGCGGCCGTCGCCATCGGCCTGGTCCGCGGCGCGTTCGAGTACCAGGGCCAGAAGTGCTCGGCCGCGTCCCGCGCCTACATCGCCCGGTCCGTCTGGGAGGGCGGCGTCCGCGACCAGCTGGTCGACGTGACCAAGTCGCTGTCCTACGGCGACGTCACCGACTTCGACCACTTCGGCGGCGCGGTCATCGACGCCCGGGCCTTCGCCAAGCACAAGGACGCGCTGGCCGCCGCCGCGGCGAACTCGTCGATCGAGGTGCTCGCGGGCGGCACGGCCGACGACTCGGTGGGCTACTTCGTCCAGCCGACCGTCCTGCTCGGCAGCGACCCCCTCCAGGACGTGTTCACCACCGAGTACTTCGGCCCGATCCTCGCCGTGCACGTGTACGAGGACGCCGAGTACGCCAAGGTCCTGGAACTGGTCGACTCCTCGTCGCCCTACGCCCTCACCGGCGCCGTGTTCGCCACCGACCGCACCGCCGTCGAGCAGGCCCACAAGGCCCTGCGCTTCGCCGCGGGCAACTTCTACGTCAACGACAAGCCCACCGGCGCCGTCGTCGGCCAGCAGCCCTTCGGCGGCAGCCGCGCCTCCGGCACCAACGACAAGGCGGGCTCGATCTACAACCTCCAGCGGTGGGTGAGCCCCCGGTCGATCAAGGAGACCTTCGTCCCCCCGACCGACCACCGCTACCCGCACATGGGCTGATCAAGTGGACCTCGGGGGCCCGCCGACCCGTCGGCGGGCCCCCGAGCCGTTCCGGCCCGAACCGCGCCAAGGCTCCCCGCCGCGCACCACCGCGCCCGCGCCGTCGCCGTGCCGAACTGCTCTCGCCCCGAGTCGTTCCTGCCCTGAGGCGCTCCACCGCCCGCGCCAGCCCCGAGTCGTTCCTGCCCGAGGCGCTCCGCCGCCCGCGCCAGCCGCGAGTTGTGCACAGCCCCGGCCCGGGTTGTCCACAGCCCACCGCTCACGGCCCCGGTTTTGTCGGCCCCCGCCGGTAAACTCGATTCCGGGGGCCGGAGGCCGCCCATGATCACCCGAGGGTGGTCAGAGCCGAACCGCCGTGCCCGTGATGTGGATCCCCGAGGCGGGGTCCGACGGGATCGACACCGTGATCACTCCCGGCCGCCCCATGTCGTCGCCCTGGTGGATCGTCAGCGCCGCGGGCAGTTCGACCAGCCCCAGTTCCCGCAGGTACCCGCCCAGCGCCGCGGCGGACGCGCCCGTCGCCGGGTCCTCCACGACACCACCCGGCGGGAACGGGTTGCGGGAGTGGAAGACCACGTCGGACTCGCGGTGCACCAGCTGGATCGTCGTCCACTCCTCCCGCGCCATCAGCTCGCTCAGCGCGGCGAAGTCGTAGGCCAGGTCCGCCAAGCGCGCGCGGGTCCGGGTGACCAGGACCGGGTGCCAGGCACCGGCGTACGCCGCGCGCGGCGGGTAGTCCGGGTGCAGGTCGTCGGCCGACCAGCGCAGCGCGGCCAGCAGCTCGTCGAGCGCGCGCAGCTCCCCGGTCCGCGGCGCGACGCTGACCAGGGTCGCGGTGAAGACCTCCGGCTCGACCTCGGTCGTGGCGACCTCCACCAGCCCGGCGCGCGTGTGCAGCCGCAGCGGGCCCGGGCCGTGCGCGGCGGCGTGCGCGATCGTGGCGGCGATGGTGGCGTGGCCGCAGAACGGGATCTCGACCAGCGGGCTGAAGTAGCGCACGTCCAGGTCGCCGTCGGCGCGGGGCAGCAGGAACGCCGTCTCCGAGTAGCCGACGCGGGCCGCCGCTGCCTGCATCTCCTCGTCGGTCTCGCCGGTGGCGTCGAGGACGACACCGGCGGGGTTGCCGCCGTCGGGGTGGTCGGTGAAGGCGGTGTACCTGAGGATCTCCACGCCGCCATCATGTCATTCGTCGGCGCCCGCCTTCGACACCAACAGCCTGCGCAAGGACTCCAGCCGCCCCGCTGTGGCCTCGCCGCCCTCGACCACCGTGTCCAGGTAGCAGCCCGGGTCCTCCGGCGCCCCGAGGTGGCCGCAGCCCGGCGGGCACTCCTCGGCGGCGGCCACGAACTCCTCGAACGCGGCCACGATGTCGCCCGGTTCGATGTGCGCCAACCCGAACGAGCGGATCCCGGGCGTGTCCACCACCCACCCGCCGCCCGGCAGCGGCAGCGCCACGGCCGAGGTCGACGTGTGCCTGCCCTTGCCGACCCCGCTCACCGCGCCGATCGCCCGCGCCGCGTCCGGCACCAGCCGGTTGACCAAAGTGGACTTCCCCACCCCGGAGTGGCCGACCAGCGCCGAGACCCGGTCGGCGAGGTGCTCGCGCAGCACGTCCGGCTCCACGTCGTGCCGGGTGACCACGGCGGGCAGGTCCAGTTCCGCGTACCGGGCCAGCAGCGGCGCCGGGTCGGCCAGGTCCGCCTTGGTCAGGCACAGCAGCGGCGCCAGCCCACCCGCGAACGCCGCCACCAGGCAGCGGTCGATGAACCCCGTGCGCGGCTGCGGGTCGGCCAGCGCGCAGACGATCAGCAGCTGCTCGGCGTTGGCCACCACGACGCGCTCGAACGCGTCGGTGTCGTCGGCGGTGCGGCGCAGGACGCTGGTGCGGTCGGCCACCCGGACGATCCGCGCCAGCGTGTCCGACGCGCCGGTGGTGTCGCCGACGAGGTCGACCTGGTCGCCGACGACCACCGGCGTGCGGCCCAGTTCCCGCGCCCGCATCGCCACCACCAGGTGGCCCGGGTCGCGGTCGACCGCGCACGTCCAGCGGCCCCGGTCCTTGCCCACCACCATCGCGCCGACCGCGTCGGCGTGCTCCGGGCGGCGTTTGCTGCGCGGCCTGCTGCCCTTGCCGGGGCGGACGCGGACATCGGCCTCGTCGAGCCTGCTCCAGTCCCCGCGCCTGCCCGCCACGTCAGTTGCCTTCCGCGCCCGCCAGCATTCGCGACCACATCCCCGGGAAGTCCGGCATGGTCTTGGCCGTCGTGGCGATGTCGTCGACGGCGACACCGTCCACGACCAGGCCCACGATCGCGCCCGCGGTCGCCATCCGGTGGTCGGCGTAGGCCTTCCACGGGCCGCCGCGCAGCGCGGCGGGGCGGATCTCGATGCCGTCCGCGGTCTCGTTGGCGTCCCCGCCCAGCCCGGTGATCTCCGCGACCAGCGCGGCGAGCCGGTCGGTCTCGTGGCCGCGCAGGTGCGCGATGCCCCGCAGCCGCGACGGGCTGTCGGCCAGCGCGGCCAGCGCGGCGACCGTCGGGGTCAGCTCGCCGACGTCGCGCAGGTCGATGTCCACACCGGACAGCCTGCCCGGTCCGCGCACGGTCAGCGCGCCGTCGGCCAGCACGGCCTCGGCGCCCATCCGGGTGAGGATGTCCCGGATCGCGTCGCCGGGCTGGGTCGTCGCGGACGGCCACCCGGTGACGGTCACCTCGCCGCCGGTCACCGCCGCGGCGGCCAGGAACGGGGTGGCGTTGGACAGGTCCGGCTCGACCACCCAGTCGACCGCGCCGACCGGCCCCGGCTCGACCCGCCAGGTGTTCGGCTCGCTGTCGTCGACCACCACGCCCGCCCGGCGCAGCAGCTCGACGGTCATATCGATGTGCGGCATCGACGGCACGGGCGCGCCGTCGTGGTGCAGGGTGAGTCCCTTGTCGTAGCGGGCGCCGGAGAGCAGCAGCCCGGAGACGAACTGGGAGGAGGCCGAGGCGTCGATGGTGATCACGCCGCCCGGCAGCGCGCCGGTGCCCGCCAGGGTGAACGGCAGCGCGTCGCCCGCCACGTCCGCGCCGAGCGCGCGCAGGGCGCCCAGGATGGTGCCCATCGGCCGCTCCCGGGCCCGCGGGTCGCCGTCGAAGCGGACCTCGCCGTCGGCCAGCACCGCCGCGGGCGGCACGAACCGCATGACCGTGCCCGCGAGACCGCAGTCGATCTCGCCGCCGCCGCGGAAGCCGTCGTGCGCCCCCACCCGGACCGTCGAGCCGTCCGCCTCGACCGGCACGCCGAGCGCGCGCAGGGCCGCGACCATCAGCTCCGCGTCCCGCCCCTCGACCGCCCCGGTCACCGTGCTCGCGCGGCCGCTGAGCGCGGCCAGCACCAGCACGCGGTTGGTGATCGACTTGGATCCGGGGACGGTGACGGTGGCGTGCACGGGCGTGGCGGCGAGGGGCGCTGACCATGGCTGCGGCATGCGGCAATCCTCCCGCACCCACCGCCCGCGCGGGTTACCGGCTCGCACCTGTCAGTCTGGCATGTCACGATGCGCCCACGCCCTGGGCGCGGAGAGGGGAGGTGGATCGGCCGTGTGTGGAAGGTACGCGTCGGCCAAGGACCCCGCCACGCTCGCCGCGGAGTTCGACGCGGTCGACGCCATGGGGGACCAGGCGCCGGATCTGGACTACAACGTCGCCCCGACGAAGAACGTCGTCGCCGTCGTGCAGCGGCACCCCCGCGCGGAGGACGGCACGGTCGACGACTCCACCACCGAGCGCACCTTGCGGGTGATGAAGTGGGGTCTGGTGCCCGCGTGGTCCAAGGACGCGTCCGGCGGCGCCCGCATGATCAACGCCAGGTCGGAGAGCGCGGCCGAGAAGCCCGCCTTCAAGAAGTCCCTCGCCCAGCGCCGCTGCCTCATCCCCGCCGACGGCTGGTACGAGTGGCGCCGGGACAGGTCGGCCAAGCAGCCGTTCTACACCACCACCCGCGACGGCAGCAGCCTGGCGATGGCGGGCCTGTGGACCACCTGGCGGGACAAGACCGACCCGGCCGCCCCGGTGCTGATCACCTGCGCGGTGCTCACCACCGACGCCGTCGGCCCGATCGCCGAGATCCACGACCGGATGCCGCTGCTGCTCGGCCGCGACGCCTGGCCGGGCTGGCTGGACCCGGACGCCACCGAGGTGGCCGAGCTGCTGGCGCCGCCGTCGTGGGACATCGTGGACGCGCTGGAGATCCGGCCCGTGTCGCGGGCGGTCAACAGCGTGCGCAACAACGGCCCGGAGCTGCTCGCCCCGCTGGCCACCGACCTCGACCAAGCCGAACCCGACCTGTTCGAGGCCTGATGAACCGCACCGAGCTGGCGACCCCCCACGGCCCCGCGGTCGCCGAACTGCACTGCGCGCCGGAGGGCCGTGCGGGTCTGCTGCTCGGGCACGGCGCGGGTGGCGGCGTCGACGCCCCCGACCTGGTCGCGGCCACCCGCGGTGCCACCGCTGCGGGGGTGCACGTGGCGCTGGTGGAGCAGCCGTACCGGGTGGCCGGTCGGCGCGCGCCCGCCCCGGCCCGGCAGCTGGACACCGCCTGGCTGTCGGTGGTCGAGCAGCTGTCCACGCTGTGGTTCGACGGGTTGCCGCTGGTCTTCGGCGGTCGCTCGTCCGGCGCCCGGGTGGCCTGCCGCACCGCCGAGGCCGGGGAGGCCGTCGGTGTCGTGTGCCTGGCGTTCCCCGTGCACCCGCCGGGCAAGCCGGAGAAGACCCGGCAGCCGGAGTTGGACGCGGTGCGGGTGCCTACACTGGTCGTGCAAGGCTTGGCCGACCCGTTCGGCCAACCCGGCGCCGCGCACCTGCGCGACGTCGTGGGGTTGCCCGGCGACCACGCGCTGAAGCGGGACCTGCCCGCCGTCTCGCGGGCCGTCGAGGAGTGGCTGCACCGGGTCCTGCGGCCGCTCGACCAGCTCGACTGAAGCGATCTAGCCACGTCGATGCCGAGCTGAGACCTGGGGAACAGAACCGCGTCACGTAATGATGCGTCTATAGGTGCGTCGATACGTCAAAGCGCACCTGAATCATCTTCTGAGGGGAAGAAAACTTCATGGGCTTCACCAAGACGAAGCTGCTGGTCGCGGTCACCGCGTCCGCGCTCGTGCTCACCGCGTGCTCCGACTCGAACTCCGGTGGCGCGGGCGGGCTCGGCGCGGGCCCGGGTCTGGGGTCGGGCTCCGGCGCGGGCGCGCCCACGCCGGGCAAGGCGGGTGGCACCAACTCGCTCAAGGGCCTCGCCGACACGGTGAAGGACAAGAGCGCGGTCAAGCCCAGCGTCCACATGGAATACACCGTGAACGCCCAGGGCATGGAGATCACGGGCGAGGGCGACATGGACCTCGGGTCCGAGCTCGCCATGCAGATGAAGATGGACATGCCCACGGGCAGCGTCGAGGTCCGCCTGGTCGACCGCGTGATGTACGTCAAGATCCCGCAGGCCGCGCAGACCGGCAAGCCGTGGGTGAAGGTCGACCTCGACGGCACCAGCGCGACCGCCAAGCAGCTCTCGGGCATACTCGACAGCTCGCAGCAGACCAACCCGACCAAGATCCTCGAGCAGCTCGGCGACGCGGGCGAGATCACCTCCACCAAGGAGGAGACCGTCGACGGCGTGCAGACCACCCGCTACTCGATCACCGTGCAGGTGTCGAAGCTCAAGGACAAGGCCATGGGCATGAGCGAGGACGCGCTGTCCCAGCTCCAGGCCTCCGGCGTCAAGGAGCTGCCGGTCGACGTCTGGATCGACCAGGACGGCCTGCCGGTCAAGTACCAGGTCGAGATGACCATCGCCGGGCAGAAGGTCAAGACCGTCGCCACCTACAAGGACTGGGGCAAGCCGGTCACCATCAAGGCGCCGCCCGCCTCCCAGGTCGGCGAGCTGCCGGGCAGCTGACGCCCGCGCCAGGCTCGTGGAGCGCCCCCGCAGGGATGACCTGTGGGGGCGCTCCGCCGTTCGGGGGTGCATGATCTCGGCTGGGCCGCCCCACCCGGGGTGGTCGGAGGTGGAGGAGCGCGGTGGACGACGAGGACGAGGAAGACGAGCTGGACGAGGTCCCGGGCCGGTTGCAGACGATCTGCCCGTACTGCGGGGGTGGCGGCATGGTCGCCGACCCGAAGCTGACCATCGTCGGCGGTAGCCCGCGCACGGTGGACAACGGCCGGTCCTGCGGGCACTGCAAGACCGTGGGGCACTTCCCGGGGATCGTGCCCCCGCTCTAGCCGGGATGGTCGCTACCGCGCGGCGATGGCGGCCACGGTCGCGTCCGCCAAGGCGACCAGGTCGGCGGCGGCCAGTTCGATCTCCAGCCCGCGGCGCCCGCCGGAGCAGAACATCGTCGGGTGTTCCTGCGCCGAGGCGTCGACCACGGTGCGCAAGCGCTTGCGCTGGCCGAGTGGGGAGATGCCGCCCGCGACGTACCCGGTGGTCCGCTCCGCCAGCGCCACCTCGGCCATCTTGGCCTTCTTCCCGCCCACCGCGGCGGCAAGCGCCTTCAGGTCGAGCTGCGCGTCCACCGGTACGACCCCCACGGTGAGCACCCCGTCGACCTCGGCGAGCAGCGTCTTGAACACCCGCTCCGGGGCGACGCCCAGGGCCGCGGCGGCCTCCAGGCCGTAGGACTCGCGGGGGTCGTGCTCGTAGGAGTGCAGCTTGTGGGCGATCTTGCGCTTGGCCAGCAGCACGGTCGCCGGCGTTCCCTGTCCTGCCACCCGGGCAGCGTAGATGCCCCCCAACACACCCTTGGGAATGCCGCGCGGGCCGCGCGCGTTCTCCCGGGTGTGCTCACCCAGGAACTCCCCGAAGCGCGTCCGGCGGCGGCCCGTCCGGGTCGCGGCAGGGCCCGCTCGGGCCGCGTAAGCTCGACTACGACTTATGCGCACCCGAAGACGGGTGCGCGAGCACCTGGAAGGAGTGCGGTGCCCCGCAGCGGAACCCATGCGCCGGACGCGCCGGAGACCCCGGCCTCGCGGGCGGCGCGGTTCGAGCGCGACGCCATGCCGCTGCTCGACCAGCTGTACTCCGCGGCACTGCGGATGACGCGCAACCCGGCCGACGCCGAGGACCTGGTCCAGGAGACCTACCTGAAGGCCTTCGCCGCCTTCGAGTCCTTCTCGGCCGGGACCAACCTCAAGGCGTGGTTGTACCGCATCCTCACCAACACCTACATCAACTCGTACCGCAAGAAGCAGCGGCAGCCCGTGCAGGCGCCGACGGACGAGATCACCGACTGGCAGCTCGCGAAGGCCGAGAGCCACACCTCCACCGGGCTGCGCTCGGCCGAGGCGGAGGCCATGGACGCGCTGCCCGACGACGACGTCAAGCACGCGCTGCAACAGCTCCCGGAGGACTTCCGGCTCGCGGTGTACCTCGCCGACGTCGAGGGATTCGCCTACAAGGAGATCGCCGAGATCATGGGCACGCCGATCGGCACCGTGATGTCGCGCCTGCACCGCGGCAGGCGCCAGCTGCGCGAACTGCTCGCCGACGTCGCCCGCGACCGCGGGTTCGCCCGGGAGGTGACGGGTTCGTGAGCTGCGAGGGCAACCACGAGACCGACTGCTCGGACGTGCTCGCCGAGGTCTGGAGCTTCCTCGACCGCGAGTGCGACGTCGACCGCAGGGTGGCGCTGCAGCGCCACCTCGACGAGTGCAGCCCCTGCCTGGAGCAGTACGGGCTGGAGGAGCACCTGAAGCTGCTGCTGGCCCGCAAGTGCGGCGGCGACCAGGCACCGGACGAGTTCCGGGAGCGGCTGCGCGCCTCGATCCGGCAGACGGTCATCCAGCACCGCGGTGTCGAGATCGAGCTCACCCGCGCCACGGTCGAGCGCGGCGAGAACTGAGCCCGGTCGCCCACCGCCCGACCACGCCAAGAGGCCCCGGTACCCGTCAAGCGGGTCCACCGGGGCCTCTCTTCGTCGCTGATCGCTCAGGCGTTGGGGCGCTTGCCGTGGTTCGCGCCACCCTTCTTGCGGTCACGACGCTTGCGGGCGCGCTTCGACATCGGTGCCTCCTGTAGAGCGTTTGGCTTGAGCTGCTGATTTTGCCACGTCCGGGTTGTGGTCCCGACCTGGCCCGTGGTGCTCCGGCCGGTCGGGCCGCGCCGTGGGGGAGGATGGGGTTTCGAACCCGTCAACCGCAGCCCGGAGTGGAGTCGCGTGTCCACGCTCTCTGACCTGCTCGCCGAGCACACCGGTGTCTCCGGTGGCGCCGTCGACCACCTGCAGACCGTGGTGGCCGAGTGGCAGATGCTCTCCGACCTGTCCTTCGCCGACTTCCTGCTGTGGGTGCCCGAGGCCGCCGGGCACGACGCGCCGCCCGCGCCGGGCACCGAGGCGCGCTTCATCTGCGTCGCGCAGGCCCGCCCGACCACCGGGCCGACCGCGCACCCCGAGGACGTGGTGGCCAGCCACACGAGCGCCGAGGAGCACCCGCAGCTGCGCCGGGCGATCGTCGAGCGGCGGATCTGCCGCGAGGAGGATCCGCGCTGGTACCTGGGGGTACCGGTGCGCCGGGAGGCCATCCCGGTCAAGTTCGGCGGCGAGGTCGTCGCCGTGCTCTCGCGCGAGACGAACCTGGCCGTGCCGCGGGTGCCGAGCGCGCTGGAGATCGCGTACCTGGGCATCGCGGGCGACCTGTGCCAGATGGTGGCCGACGGCACGTTCCCGACCACCGAGCCGTCACCGGACGTGCACACCAGCCCGCGCGTCGGCGACGGCCTGATCCGGCTCGACACCTCGGGCGCGGTCGTGTTCGCCAGCCCGAACGCGCTGTCGGCCTACCACCGCATGGGCCACGCCTCGGACCTGGTCGGGGTGCGGCTGGCCCCGCTGACCCGGTCGCTGATCGCGGACCCGTTCGACGCGACCGAGGTGGCGCAGCGGATCCTGTCCGCGCTCGAGGGCCAGCCGGGCATGCGCACGGAGGCCGAGTCGCGGCGCGGCGCGGCGGTGCTGTTCCGCGCGCTGCCGCTGCGGCCCGGTGGGAAGGCGGCGGGCGCGCTGGTGCTGTGCCGCGACGTCACCGAGGTGCGTCGGCGCGACCGCGCGCTGCTGTCCAAGGACGCGACGATCCGCGAGATCCACCACCGGGTCAAGAACAACCTGCAGACCGTGGCCGCGCTGCTGCGGTTGCAGTCGCGGCGCACGAGCAGCCCCGAGGCCAAGGAGGCGCTGGCCGAATCGGTGCGCCGGGTGGCCGCCATCGCCATGGTGCACGAGACGCTGTCCACGGCGGTAGACGAACGCGTGGACCTGGATTCCTTGGTGGACAAGGTAATCCCGGTCGTGGGTGACGTCGCGGTGGCGGAGAGCCACGTGAAGGTCCGCAAGAGCGGGCAGTTCGGGGTGGTCGCCGCCGAGACCGCGACGCCGCTGGTGATGGTGCTGACGGAGCTGATCCAGAACGCCGTGGAGCACGCGTTCCCGCCGGGCAGCTCGGGCGAGGTGGTGGTCTCCGCCACCCGCTCGGCGCGCTGGCTCGACGTCGTGGTGGCCGACGACGGCCGCGGCCTGCCGAGCGGCTTCTCCCTCGAGCGGGCCAACGGCCTCGGCCTGCAGATCGTCCGCACGCTGGTCGAGTCGGAGCTGCGCGGCACGCTCTCGCTGCGCAGGCGCGAGCACACCGGTACCGAGGCGGTCCTGCGCGTACCGCTTTCGCACCGGCGGTAATCGCCGGAATTGGACAGTTTGCCGGTCACTGGCGAATTCCCATTGACGGGTGCTGCCCGAGAGGTTAACGGGAAAAGAACAAGGGCCCGTCGGCGCTTTCGCGCGACAGGCCCTTGTCCGGGTCGTTCCAGGCGATTTACGCGTTGCTGCGTGCCCGGGTACGCGCGTTGCGGCGCTTGAGCGCGCGACGCTCGTCCTCACTCATTCCGCCCCAAACGCCAGCGTCCTGGCCGCTCTCGAGTGCCCAGGACAGGCAGTTGGCAGCGACGGGGCAGCGGTGGCAAACGGCTTTCGCCTCGGAGACCTGCAGGATCGCCGGACCACTCGTTCCCACGGGGAAGAACAGTTCCGGGTCCTCGTCACGGCAGGCCGCGCGGTGGCGCCAGTCCATTTCTACTTGCTCCTCGCTCGGGCGCGGGTGGACGCGCCTCTAGTAGTCATCCGGTCGTCGGGGTGCTTGTGAATGCTTTCACGAACTGGGGAGATGTCAAGGGTTCTTCTCCACCCGGTGAGTGAACTCACCCGAAAGTGGCTGGTCAGCGACCTGTGCGCGCGGAGCGCAACGATTTGATCACGGACGTATCCGGATCATGTCGACCAGTCGGGCGCAGTCCCCTCACCCGTCGCGGCGCCGGTGTGACCGGGAGTGGAACTCGGGCAGCGGTGGGGGTCACACAGCACCGTCACCCACACGCGGGATCCGACCACGTGTCGGCGACACGTGACGGTTTCCCGCTCCGCTCTCCGTCAAACCCCCGGTGCACCGGATCGTCACCGGGCCGGTGTCACACCGCGACGGTGAGCGCGGACGGCACGGACGTGAACTCGACGCGCGTCCGCTCCCCGATGAGGTCGCCGTCGCACTGCAGGCGCACGGGTTCCGGCGCGCTGACCACGATCCGGGCCGCGTCGTCGCGGCGCACCAGCTTGCGCCCGCGCCGCACGCCGCGCTCGCCCATCGCCTGGCGGAGGTGCCGCAGCACCGTCGGCACGGCCAGTGAGCGCAGCGCGAACAGCCCGAGGCCGGATTCGAAGGTGCAGCCGGGGTTGAGGTGGATCGGCCGCGCGCCGAGGTAGGTCCACGGGTCCGTGTTGGACACGAACGCCAGCCGCAGCCCGGTGATCGGCTCCTCGCCGGGCAGTTCCACGGTCAGGTCCGGGCGACCGCGGCCCGGTCGGGCGTAGCGGGCGATGGCCGATCGCGCGTACAGCGACGGCCCGGTTCGCTTGCCGCGCTTGCGGTCCACGTCGGCGACCACGTCCGCGTCCCAGCCGAGGCCCGCGTTGAAGGTGAACCAGCGGTGACCGCCCGGCGCCGCGCTCGCGGCGGCCCCGGCCGGTTCGACCCGACCCAGTCCGACCCGCCGCGACCGCCCCTCCTCGATGGCGCGCAGCAGCACGTGCGTCGCCTCGACCGGGTTGCGCGGCAGGCCGAGCGCGCGGGCGAACACGTTCGCCGAGCCGCCGGGCACCACGCCGAGCATCGGTGTCGCCCCGGAGGGGCCGCGGGCCAGCAGGCCGTTGACCACCTCGTTGACCGTGCCGTCGCCGCCGTGCGCGACCACCAGGTCGGCACCGTCGACAGCGGCCTCCGCCGCCGCCGACGTGGCGTGGCCGCGGTAGTCGGTCTCCACCACGTCCAACTTCACCTGGCTGGCCAGGGCGTGGGCCAACACGTCCCGGCCCGCGGGGGTGGTGGCGGTTGCCTGCGGGTTAACCACGAGGACAGCGCGCATTACCCGAGGGTAAGCCGGCGCACGCGGTGCTCCGGTACCCCGAGCCCGGGATCGGGGCTCATCCGGTCGTGACAACGGCCACAGGCCGTCGTCTTCGTGGGTCGTCCGAAGTCGGTCTCCCTCCGCCTACGACCCCGCCGCGACAGGTGCACCCAGACGACCGTCTGTCCCGTCGATCCGCGAGGAACTGCCTAAGGCAGATCTTGCCCGCACACCTCGCCCGGCACGACCGGCCGTCCGGGTGGCATACGATCGGCGGTGTGCACGGAGGGTCATCGTGCGCTAAGTCCGGCCGCTCACGCGCCATGTCGACTTCCCGGGAAGGCCACCGTGCGTTTCACCTCAACCGCTCCGCGCACCGTGCTGGCCGCGGGCGCCCTGGTCGGCGTCCAGGGGCTCACCGCACTCGTGTTCACGGTGATGCTGCTGGTCAGGGGCTTGTCGGGGGAGTCGGAGCTGGGCAACAACGTCTTCGGCGAGGCCGCCTACTTCGCCGTGCTGGCCGCCGGGGTGCTCGCTTGCGCGGGCGGGCTGCTGATCGGCAAGACGTGGGCGCGCAGCCCTTCCGTCGTCGTGCAGCTGCTGCTCCTCGGCGTCGCCTGGTACGCCATCGGCCCGTCCGGTCGGCCCGAGTACGGCGTGCCGGTCGCGGTGCTGTGCGTGATCGTGCTCGTGCTGCTCTTCCGCTCCAGCACCACAGTGTGGGCGCAGGGCGGGGACGAGGACGTCGCGGAGTGAGCCCGGTCATCCGGCTCGCGGAACCGGGGGACTGGGCGCGGATCTGGCCGCTGTGGCACCGGGTTGTCGCGGCGGGCGAGACGTACATGTGGGACCCCGCCACCGACCGCGACACCGCCGAGCGCCTGTGGATGGCGGGCGAGGTGTTCGTCGTCGAGGACGGCGCGGACGTGGTCGCCACCGCGCTGCTCAAGCCGAACCAGCCCGGGTTGGGCGACCACATCGCCAACGCGGGTTTCATGGTCGACCCCGACCACGCGGGCCGCGGCATCGGCAGGCAGCTCGCGGTGGCGGTCGTCGAGCACGCGCGGGCGGCGGGCTACCGGGGCATGCAGTTCAACGCGGTGATCTCGACCAACACCGGCGCGGTCGCGCTGTGGACGTCGCTCGGGTTCGAGGTCGTCGCCACGATCCCCGACGCGTTCCGGCACCCGCGGCTCGGGCCGGTGCCGGTCCACATCATGTACCGGCGACTTTGAGCAGCGACTCGTCGGCGAGGCGGTACATGTACCAACCGCCGACCTGGTGCGCGCCCATGGCGTCGTAGAAGTCGATGGCGGGCTTGTTCCAGTCCAGGACGCCCCACTCGAGGCGCTGGTAGCCCTTGTCCGCGCACTCCCGCGCCAGCGTGACCAGCAGCGCGCGCCCCAGGCCGCTGCCGCGGTGGTCGGGGCGGACGTAGAGGTCTTCCAGGTGGATGCCGTGGGTGCCGCGCCAGGTGGAGAAGTTCAGGAACCACAGCGCGCAGCCGACGACCTCGCCGTCGACCTCGGCGACGTGGCAGAACAGCGCCGGGTCGGGGCAGAACAGCGCCTGCCGCAACTGCTCGGCGGTCATCCGGCTCTCGTGCAGCGCCTGCTCGTACTCGGCCAGGTCGCGCACGAGCTGGACGATGGTGTCCACATCGGACTCTTCGGCGCGGCGCACGCGGGGGTCGGGCACGCGGGGCTCCCTCAGCTCAGGTTCAGGTGGACCACCTGGGGGACGCCCCGCTCGAAGTCCAGCACGGTGACGCCACCCGGGGACAGTGCGAAGTGGACACCGAAGGCGGCCCCCTGCCCTATCCACGCCGAGATTACCGCGCGGCCGAAGTGCCCGTGCCCGACCAGGACGACGTCGCGGTCGCGGAACCGCTCGGTGACCGCCTTGGCGCGCACCGTCACCTGCTCGGCGCTCTCGCCGCCGGGGCACGGGTGGGTCCACACTGTCCACCCGGGGACGGTCTCCCGGATCTGCGGGGTGGTCAGGCCCTCGTAGTCGCCGTAGTCCCACTCGGCGAGGTCCTCGGTGATCTCCTCGACCTCAAGCCCGGCGAGTTCCGCGGTGCGCAGCGCGCGTTGCCGGGGACTGGAAACGGCCGGGGGCGGGTCGCCGACGAGTGTCCGCAACACGCCCCCGGCCCGCACGGCCTTGGCCTCGCCCGCCGCGGTGAGCGGGATGTCGGTGCGTCCGGTGTGCCGCCCGTTCTCGGACCACTCGGTGGTGCCGTGGCGCAGCAGGTACACGGTCATACCGCGGATCCTAGGCGCGCCACGGCTTTGCCACCGGGTCGGTGATCCAGTGCGTTAGGTCAACGGGCCTTCGTAGATCACCTTTTCGCTGTTGTCGCGCACCCGGAGCGTCATGGCACGCGGGTCGATGTTCGACTCCAGCAGCGCGGCGTAGGTGCCGCGCGCGGTGTTGGCCTGGATCGTGCCGCCGCCGGGGAGGATCAACTCGGCGCTCCTGCCACCGAGCGGGATCACGCCGGTCAGCAGGGGCTTGCCGCCGATGGACGGGATGATGCCCAACAGCATCGGCCTGCGCTCGGGTTCCGGCATCGCGTAGAAGTCCGTGTACGACTGCTGCTCGACGCAGGCGGCCACGCCACCGGAGTTGGTGGCCAGGATGATGCGGTCACCCCCGGCCCGCACCGTGGCGGCCGCGTCCCAGGAGTCGCTGTCGACGACGGTGGTCGAGTCCGTCGCCTTGCGCGCGCACTCGGTCAGTTCTGGCGAGGGGTAGCGGGCCTGGGAGGTGATCGAGAAGCCGGGGTCGGGCGGGTAGGGGACGGGGAGTGCGAGGCCGTCCGGTGTGGGTTGCACGGTGATGGTGCTGTTGATGGTGGACAACGCCGACCGGAAGATGAACAGGCCGTCCTTGTGCTTCACCGCTTCCCTTATGGTGTTCTTGCTGCGGGACGTCACGGAGAGGTAGGGATCGGCCCAGGTCGGGTCGAGCACACCCGCGATCGTGCCGTTGGGGGAGACCAGCAACGTCCCGGTGCCCGTGCCGGTGACCATCGACGGCTGCGCGTCGAGCTTGCTCAGGCGCACCCCCTTGGGCGTGGTCTCGCAGAAGATCGGCTTCCCGTCGACCCGCGCGGCGACGACGTTGACCTGCAACTGGCTGACGCGCAAGACCGGCACCACCCGCTCGCGCGGTGGCAGTTGCCCCGCGAACGGGGTTCCGCGCAACCCGGACCAACAGCGGTCCAGGTCCGCGTTGGCCGCGTCCGCCTCCGACGGTGCCGCGGGCTGCGCGGTCTCCCGCTTGCCGCTCGCGGGGGTGGTGCCGGAGTCCGACCCGACCACCGCGACCAACCCCACCGCCAGCGCGGCGGCCACCACGCCCGCTGCCACCGGCAGCGCGTACCGCCGCTTGGGGGGCTCCTGGATTTGCCGGAACACCTGGACGTGCACCCGGGCCCGCACGACGTCCGGGACCTCTCGGGCCGCCGGGATCTCGATGTCGTCCATCACTGCTCTCCCACCATCGTCCGCAGCCGGGCACGCGCCCGGGAAAGGTTGACCCGCACGGTCGTTTCGCTGACCCCCAACAACTCCGCCGCGGCGGCCGTGTCCACCTCGCCGACCAGGCACAGCTCGCTCACCCGCCGCAGCGCGGCCGGGAGCTTCCCGATCGCCTGGGCCACCGCGGCCACCCGGGCCCGCGCGTCCAGCCGCGCCACCACGTCGTCGGCGTGGTCGTCGACGCTGGTCGGCAACTGGGCCACGCGCCGGTGCACCCGCCCCCGCCGCCACAGGCTCCGCCGCTCCTCGCGGACCAGGTTGCCGACCACCGTCAACAGCCAGGGGACAACGCTGTCCCCCACCACGACCGCCGACTCCCGGCGCCGCCAGGCCACGAGGAACGCCCCCGAGGCCAAGTCCTCCGCCGCGTCCCAGGACCCGGTCAGCCGGTACCCGTGGTTCCAGACCACCCCCAGATGCCTCTGGAACAACACTTCGAAGGCCGCTTGATCACCCCCGACGACCCGTCCCCACAACTCCCGGTCCGACGCCCCCACTCGAGGATCCCCCCGACTCTCAAAACCCAGGTTCGCTGTCACAACAACCAATGGCCACGATCCCGGGGTTCGTTGCAGTGCGCTGCTGTTACCGTGGTCGATCTCGCGGACGGTGGGTAGGGGGCTGGGTGAGAGCTGGCCGGGCGTTGGCCGTGGTGATCGAGGTGGCCCTCGTGTTCGCCACCGGTCTGGTGATCAACGCGGCCAGCGAGCACCTGCCGTCGTGGCTGGGCGACCCGTGGCTCGTCTGGCCCGTGCTGGTGGCCTTGCTGGCGTTCACCATCGGTTTCACGCTCTGGATCGGCTCGTCACCATCGTCTGAACCCGGGTCGCGGGTGTGGAACGTGCCAGGCGCGAACCCCAACTTCACCGGTCGATACCAAGACCTCGCCAACCTGGCCAAGCTGCTGCGGTCCCGTTCACGGGTCGCGGTGCACGCCGTGCGCGGCATGGGCGGCGTCGGCAAAACCCAACTGGTTCTGGAGTTCTGCCACCGCCACCACAAGAAGTACGACGTCGTGTGGTGGGTAGCGGCCGAGAACCCGACCTTGGTCCCCGACCAGCTACGCGCGTTGGGTCGCGCACTCCAGGTGGACCTGCCGCAGGACGCCGGCGAGGCTGTGCGGGTCTTGCTGTCCCACCCCCTCAGCTCGTCGCGTTGGCTCCTCGTGTTCGACAACGCCGAATCGGCGGCCGACCTCAACCCTTTCCTCCCGTCGGGGGCCGGGCAGGTCCTGATCACCACCCGCCGGGCGGGCTTCGACGCCGTGGGCGGCGTGCTGGACCTGGACACCATGTCCCGCCGGGAATCGGTGGCCCTGCTGGCCCGACGAGCGCCGAAGCTCGGTGCCCGCGCCGATGAACTGGCCGAGCTGCTGGGCGACCTCCCCCTGGGGCTGGAACAGGCAGCCGCCTACCTCACCCAGTCGGCGATGCGACCGGACGAGTACCTGCACCTGTTGCGCACCAGCCCGGATTCGTTGGCGGACAAGGGCGAGGACGCCCACCGGCGCTCACCCGACAGGTCACTGCGCACGCTGTGGGACCTGAGCCTGAGCAGGCTCGACGAACACCACCCGGAGGCGGCCCGCCTACTGGCGACCTGCGCCTACCTGGCCCCGGACGCCATCCCGCTTGACCTGTTCACCCCCACTAGGGAAGCCACCGCCCTGAGTCACCAGGTCGGGGTGCTCGTCGACCACTCCCTGGTGAAGCGGGACGACGACCACATCGTTGCCCATCGCCTTGTGCAACTCGCCGTACGCGGCCACACCGACACCGAGAACGCGCCGACAAGTGCCGACGCGCTTACCGACGCCGTCAATGTGCTGCGGTATGGCGTTCCGGCGGAGGTGTTCAAAAATCCTGCGGTGTGGCCGCGCTGCAGGCAGCTGCTACCGCACGTCTTGGCGGTCGCCGTGCACGAGGACAGACTTCACGAACTCGCCCCGGACACCCTTGCCTGGTTGCTGGACCGCGCAGGCGCTTTCCTGCGTGAAACCGGTCTCCCGAACCAGGCCCGCCCGTTGCTGGAGCGCGCCCTCCGGATCGTCGAGGTGGCTTGTGGGCCGGAGCACCCCATCCTCGCCGGATATCTGAACAGCCTCGCCATGCTGTTGAAGGACCTGGATTCGCTCGACGCGGCTCGCTCTCTGCTGGAGCGTGCCGTGCGCATCGATGAGGCGGCCTACGGGCCGGACCACCCGGCTGTCACCATCCGCTTGAACAACCTCGCCATGGTCGCGCGAGACCGGGGGACTCGACCTGTCCCGCTCCCTGCTGGAACGCGTCCTGGCAGGCGACGAGGCGAATTACGGGCCCGACCACCCTGCCGTCGCACACAGCTTGAACAACCTCGGCGTGGTGCTGCAAGGACCTGGGCTCGCCCGGACCGGCCAAACAGCTGATGGAGCGAGCCCTCCACATCTTTGAGGCGACCTACGCACCGGACCATCCCCTGATCGTCACCCAGCAGGGGAACCTTGAGTCCGTGCAGCGCGACCTGGACGCTCTCGACGACAAACGGCGCTGACCTGCGGAATTGTCTCCGCTGGTCAGCGCCGCCCCGAGCGTCGCTAGCTTACGCCTTCTTGGTCTCCCAGAAGATCTTGTCGATCTCCGCGATCAGGTCCAGCAGCGCCTGGCCGGTGGCCGGGTCCATCGAGCCCTTCGTGCCGCTGGCCCCCGCCGCCTTCGTCGCCTGGTTGAACAGGTCGTGCAGGTTCGGGTACTTCTCGAAGTGCGGCGGCTTGAAGTAGTCGGTCCACAGCACCCACAGGTGGTGCTTGACGAGTTCGCTGCGCTGCTCGGCGATGAGGATCGCGCGGGTGCGGAACTCGGGGTCCTCGTTCGCCTGGTACTTCTCCTGGACTGCCTTCACCGACTCGGCCTCGATGCGCGCCTGGGCCGGGTCGTAGACGCCACAGGGGAGGTCGCAGTGCGCGGTGGCCTCCAACCTCGGGGCGAAGAAACGCGACAGCAGTCGCATGGGTCCTCCATGGGTACAGCGGGATGCTCCGACGAAATCGACCCTACTCCGGGGGTACCTTGTGGGCAGGCGGGAGGTGATCGTGCTCGGGTGGCTGCCCCTGCGGCGGGTGCGGGTGCGCGGTGGCTCGATGGCGCCCGCGCTAAGCGACGGTGACGTGGTGGTGGCCGTGCGGCGGCGGCCACGTGTGGGTGACGTCGTCCTGGTGACGTGGGACGCCCGGCCCGGGCAGCTGTCGGTCAAGCGGGCGGTGCTGCGCGGCCCGGACGGCTGGCACGTGGAGGGCGACAACCGGGCGGCCTCCACCGACTCCCGGGTACTGGGGCAGGCACGGGTGCACGCGGTGATCCCGTGGCGGTTGTGGCCGTCTCCCGGGCGGGTCTAGCTTTGCGCGGCCCCGAACCGCGCAAAGCGAGGCCGGGTCAGACGCCGCGCAGCGTTTCGTACCAGGCGGTGCACGCCCCGTAGGTGGGCAGCAGGCCGCTGCTGACCGCCTCCTTCAGCGACGGGGCCGCCTTGTCCTTGTCGGACAGCAGCGGCTCCAGCCCGTCCGCCCACGGCAGGGCGATGTCCGGGTCCATGGGGTTGATCCCGTGCTCGGCGGCCGGGTTGTAGCCCGTGGAGCACAGGTACGACACCACCGTGTCGTCCTCCAGCGCCACGAACCCGTGCCCGACGCCCTCCGCCACGTAGACGGCCCGGAACTCCACAGTGTCCAGCCGCACGACGTCCCACTTGCCGAAGGTGGGGGAGCCGACGCGGATGTCGACCACGTAGTCCAGCACCGCCCCCTGCGCGCAGTAGACGTACTTCGCCTGCCCCGGCGGCACGTCGGCGAAGTGGATGCCGCGGATGGCGCCGCGGCGGGACACGCTGTGGTTGGTCTGGGCGATGGTCAGCGGGTGGCCGACCGCCTTGGTGAGCGCCTCCGCCTGGAACGGGGAGACGAACAGGCCTCGCGAGTCGGGGAAGGTGCGCGGGGTGAACTCGAAGACGTCGGGGACGTCCAGCTCTCTTGCGTGCATGCGAAAAGGGTAGGGGCCCCGGGGGCCCGCGCCTACGGAGCGTAGGGGGATCCCCAGCTCGGAGGTGAGCCCCGCTCACTTTGCCGGTTGCGCAGCGAAAATGTTAGTCAGCGCTAGCACGCGCTTAGAAAACCGGACGGACGTCTTGGGAAACCGCCTCTGACCTGCGGAAAAAGGTGTCCGGGATGTGATCCCTGCCGCAGACACGATCGTGGGTTGCCGGCAGACTGTCGGCACCGAAGTGCTCCGGGCCACACCCGCACCCCAGGGGTGTGGCCGCCAACCCCCGCCCGGCGGCGCGCGCCACGCGTCACCGGAGTTCCCCGCGGCAGGCCACGTGTCAACACCGTGGCCGCTTTCCCGCACCCGCTCCGCGCCAAGCCCTGCGTCGAGCGTGCCCCGCGCGATCCAGGAGGACGACGCCATGACCGCACTCAACGAGCAGACCGCCGCCGGTCCCGTCACCGACGAGGAGATCTTCACCGCCCACCTGGGCGGCAAGCTCGGCGTCGGCGTGACCAAGCCGCTGGCCGACCCGCGCGCCCTGGCCATCGCCTACACGCCGGGCGTGGCCAAGGTCAGCCGCGCGATCGCCGAGGACGCCGCGCTCGCCGCCCGCTACACCTGGGCCTCCCGGCTGGTCGCGGTCGTCTCCGACGGCACCGCCGTGCTCGGCCTCGGCGACATCGGCGCCGCCGCCTCGCTGCCGGTCATGGAGGGCAAGGCGGCGCTGTTCAAGACCTTCGGCGGCCTCGACTCGATCCCCCTGGTGCTCGACACCACCGACGTCGACGAGATCGTCGAGACCCTGGTGCGGCTGCGGCCCTCGTTCGGCGCGGTCAACCTCGAGGACGTCTCCGCGCCCCGCTGCTTCGAGCTGGAGGCCCGGCTCATCGAGGCGCTGGACTGCCCGGTCATGCACGACGACCAGCACGGCACCGCGATCGTGCTGCTCGCCGCCCTGCGCGGGGCGAACAAGGTGCTCGACAAGGCGCTCGCCGACCAGCGCGTGGTCATCGCGGGCGCGGGCGCGGCGGGCATCGCCTGCGCGAAGATCCTGGTGGCCGCGGGCGTCGGCGACGTGACCCTGCTGGACTCGCGCGGCATCATCCACGCGGGCCGGGCGAACCTGAACCCGGTCAAGGAGCAGATGGCCGAGGTGACCAACGGGGCCGGGCTGCGCGGCGGCCAGGTCGAGGCGCTCCGCGACGCGGATGTGTTCGTCGGGCTCTCCGCGGGCACCCTCCCGGAAGAGGTCGTCGCGACCATGGCCGACAACGCCATCGTGTTCGCGCTGTCGAACCCGGATCCGGAGATTCACCCGGACGTGGCGGCGCGGCACGCGGCGATCGTGGCCACCGGCCGCAGCGACTTCCCCAACCAGATCAACAACGTGCTGGCGTTCCCGGGCATCTTCCGGGGCGCGCTGGACGCGGGAGCCCGGCGGATCACCGAGGCGATGAAGCTCGCCGCGGCCGACGCGATCGCCGCGGTGGCCGAGGACGACCTGGCCGCCGACCGGATCGTGCCGAGCGCGCTGGACCCGCGGGTGGCGCCCGAGGTGGCCGCGGCGGTAGCACGGGCGGCGGAAGCGGACGGGGTAGCCTGAGATCCGGCGGGATGCTCGGCAGCGGTGCCCCACCCGCCTGGAGTCAAGGGTGGAGGGAACGCGCCGTGGCCGAGCATGTCGTGCGCGCCGGACTACCCCGGGTCGGGTTGCCCCCCGGCGGGATCGAGCTGGACGCGGGCCGCGTGCTGGCCCCGGATCTGACCGGTGGCCCGGACGTGGTCGGGTTCGACGACGACCCGTCGGCCGAGCGCGCCCTGCTGCTGGAGGCCCAGCGCATCGCCCGGATGGGCAGCTGGACGCTGGACGTGCGCACCGGTCAGGCGTACCTGTCCGACGGGCTGCGCAGGCTCTGCGGGATCCCGGCGCGCAGCACCCTGACCGACCTGCTCGCCCTCGTGCACCCCGAGGACCTGCCGGTGCTCGACGACTTCCAGCTCCGGCTGCGCGCGCAGCGCTCGTCGCAGCCGCTGGAGCTGGAGGTGCGCGACGAGACCGGTGAGCGCACGTACCTGGTCCGCGCGCGGCCGGAGTTCGAGCCGGGCTGGCGGGTCGCCCGGGTGCACGGCACGGTGCAGGACTTCACCCGGTTCCGCGCGCTGGAGCGGCAGCTCAGCCAGGACGGCAGGCTCTTCCGCGAGGCCCAGCGGGTCGCGCGGCTGGGCACGTGGGAGTGGAACGTGGCCACCGGCGAGTGCCTGTGGTCGTCGATGCTCTACGAGCTGTTCGGCATCGAGCAGGGCACCCGCATCACCTACGGCGACTACCTGCAGATGGTCCACCCGGACGACCGCGGCTGGGTGGACCAGCGGTGGCAGGAGCTGGCGGGCACGCGCCGCCCGGTCGAGTGCGAGCACCGCGTCATCCGGCCCGACGGCAAGCGCCGGGTGTTCCGGGTGCGCGGGGAGGCGGCCGGGCCGGACAGCGACCGCGACATCATGATCGGCACGGCGCAGGACGTCACCGAGCAGCGGTCCACCGAGACCCGGATGCAGCGCTCCAGCAAGCGGTTCACCGACCTGGTCGCGATCACCCCGGTCGGCATCGCGCTGTTCGACGACGCCGAGCGGCTCGTCGACGCGAACGACGCGCTGTGCTCGCTGCTGGACATGGACCTGGAGCGGTTGCGCGGCAAGACGGCCGAGCAGCTGACGCACCCGGACGACCGGGAGGGCCGCCGCTGCCGCGAGCCGCACTCCTTCCACAGCGGGCAACGGGTTCTGGCGACCGCGACCGGGAAACCGGTCTACTGCGAGCTGAACGCGACGGTGTCGGTCGCCGACGACGGCCAGCGGTTCTGGCTGGTGGTCTTCTCCGACGTGACGGATCGCCGCAAGGCCCAGGAGCGGCTGCGCTACCAGGCCACGCACGACGAGCTGACCGGCCTGCCGGGGCGCGCCGCGGTCAAGGAGCTGCTGGGCACCCTGCTCGGCGGCCGCGACTACGCGCGGATCGCGCTGCTGTTCTGCGACGTCGACAACTTCAAGCGGGTCAACGACTCCCTCGGCCACGACGTCGGCGACGAGCTGATCACCGCGCTGGCCAGGAGACTCGAACGCGGATTGCCGCCGAGCTGCACCGTGGCGCGGATGTCCGGCGACGAGTACGTGATCATCTGCTCGGACGTGGACGAGGCGGGCGGCGTCGAGGCGCTGGCCAACCAGGCCGCCAGCCTGCTGCGCACCGCGGTCCCGGTCCGCGACCAGCTGTTGCGCGTCTCGGCCTGCATCGGCGCCGCGGTGCCCAGCGGCCCGGAGACCACCGGCGCCGACCTGCTGCGCTACGCCGACGCGGCCATGTTCGCCGCGAAGGAACGCGGCACGGGCCGCGTGTCGCTGGCCAGCGACAAGCTCATCGCGTCGGCCAACAGCCAGATGCTGCTGGAAGGCCAGCTGCGCGAGGCCATCTCCAACGACCAACTCGTCCTCCACTACCAGCCGGTCGTCGGCCCGGACGGCACCGTGCTGTCGGCGGAGGCCTTGGTCCGCTGGCCGCACCCGGAACGGGGATTGCTGAACCCGGGCGACTTCCTGCCGGTCGCCGAACAGGGCGACATGCTCGGCGAACTCGACCGCTGGGTGCTGCGCACGGCGTTCACGGAGGCCTCCGAGTGGCCGCAGCTGTGCGGCGGGATCATCGGCGCGGGCGTGGGCATCGCGGTCAACCTGTCGGGCCTGGTGCCGGGCGACCCGGAGTTCGTCGACGTCGTGTCGGCGACGGTCGCGGCCACGGGCCTGGCGTGGGACCGGGTCGTGCTGGAGCTCGTGGAGACCAGCCTGATCGACCTCCCGTCCCGCAGCCGGGAGGCCATGGCGGAACTGGTGGAACGCGGCGTCCGCTTCGCCGTCGACGACTTCGGCACCGGCTACTCCTCCCTCGCCCGCCTCAAGGAACTCCCCGCCCAGATCATCAAGATCGACCGCCGCTTCGTCTCCGGCGTGGCCACCGACGCCTCGGACTTCGCCGTGGCCCGCGCCCTGGTCGACATGGCACGGGCGATGGGCCGCAGCTGCGTCGCGGAAGGTGTGGAGAACGCGACCCAGTTCCACGTGCTTCGAGGCGTCGGGGTGGACGCCTACCAGGGGTGGCTGCTGTCGAAGCCGCTCCCCGCGAAGGAATTCCGCGAAATCCTCAAACTAGGCCCAGTCCACATCCCCAGTGGCGCGTGACCTCCACGCGGTACCCAGCATACTTGATCATGCTCGGGTGGGGATCAACCCATCCCCGCGAGGCGGTGGTTGAGTTCTTTCGCGGCAGGCGAAGGGTTTGCGCGGGTAGCGGTGCGCAGGAGTTGCAAGTGTTCGGTCAGCTTGCGGGATCGGATGGTTGCAGCCATGCAGACAACCTGGTGCCCGATGTGGATTCCGGTGGCCGAATCGCCCCCGTGCAGGTGGCAGGTGGCCAACTCCGTGAGGGCGAACGCGCGGCGCTTGGCCCGACCGGAGGCGAGTTGGGCCGTTGACGCCGTCAGGGTGTCGATGGCCTGGGAGGCATAGATCGGGCTCTGGGTCGTGAGGATGGTGTACACGCGGCCCGCCTCGCTGGCGAAAAGAGTGCGGTCGAACCCGGTGGGTTCTGCGGCGGTGTCGGTCGAGGACAGGGCGTCTTCGGCGCGGGCGAGGTAGGTGACCGCCTGGTCGGGTGTGCGGGCTTGGGCGGCGGCGCGGGCCTGGCTGGTCAGCAGGAGGGCGTTGAGGCCGCTGGACCGGGTCCGATCGGCGGTGACCATGGCGAGGTTGAGCACATCCCGTGCCTGGCCGCTGTTGCCGTCGCGGGTGTGGATCCGGCCGATCTGGCCCAGCGCCAGGGCAGCGCGAACGGGCTCGCCCACTTCCTGGGCCATCGCGACCGCTTGGCCGAGGTAGCGCAGGGCCGTGCCGGTGAGGCCGACGTCGGAGGAAGCCCTCCCGGCCAAGGCGAGTAGATCGGAAACGACACCGCGCAACTCCCGACCGACACGGTCGGTGGCGCCTGCCTCAAGCAGCCCTCGCGCCCACCCCAGTTGGGCGATGACCGCCTCGCGCACCGCACCACCGCCGAGTTGCTTCTCTTGGACCCAGAGCACCTTCGTCAGGTCGGCGAGTTGCCCGACTTCAGTGGCCCCGACTCGCGCGGGTGTGGGTGTGGCCACCGCAGGCGTGCTCAGCAATGCGAGGTCAGCCCCGGTCAGGGCGGCGCCCATCGTGACCTTCGCCAGGATCCCCATGAACTCGCGCCGATCTGACACGGTCGGCGTCCCTTAAGCGAGGGTTGTGATCCGGTGATGGAGTTCCTTCGCGTCCGCGGCGGGATTGGCGCGGGTGGCGGCGCGGAGGAGTTGGAGGTGTTCGGTGAGCCGCTTGGAGCGGATGGTGGCGGCCATGTCGAGGACCTCGTGGCCGATTCGGATGCCGGTCGCCGTGTCACCTCCGTGGAGGTGGGTGGTGGCCAGTTCGGTGAGGCGGAACGCCAAGCGCTTGGTGTGGATGGTGTTCGCTTGGGACGCGAAGGTCGAGAGGGTGGCGATTGCCTGGTCGGCGTAGTGGGGTTCCTTGACGGCGAGGGTTGTGTAGAGGCGGCCACGGTCGCTGGTCAGGTGGGCTTCGTTGAAGCCGCGCGGGTCGGGGATCGTGGGGGTGTCGATGCGCGCGAGGGAATCCTCGGCTCGGGTCATGTAGTCGAGGGCTTGGGTGGGGTGGCCCAGCGTGGCGTAGGCGCGGGCCTGGCTCGACAGCAGCATCGCCGTGGCGTCGGTGGACCGGGCTCGCTCGGCGGTGAGGGTGCCAAGAGCGAACACCTCGCGCGCCTCTTCCAGGTTGCCGGAGTGGAGGTAGGTGCGGCCGATCTGCTCCAGGGCAAGCGCTGCCCGGATGGGGTCTGCCGCCTCCTGCGCCACCGCCAGTGCTTGGCCGGTGTAGCGGAGCGCGGCGCCGGTCAGGCCGACGTCGTAGGAAGCCCAGCCCGCCAGCGCCAACAGGTCCGACAGGACGACCCGCAATTCCCGCCCCTGCTCGTCGGTGTGGTTGGCGCCCAACATCGCCTGTGCCCACCTGAGCTGCGCGATGACCGCGTCGCGGACCGCACCACCACCCAGGCGTTTCTCCTGGGTCCAGAGCACCCGGGTCAGCTCGCGCAGCTGCCCGACCTCGGTCGCGCCTACGCTCCGAGGAGTCGGAGTGGCCACCGCCGGGCTGCTCAGCAGTGCGAGGTCGGCGCCGGTGAGCGCCGCGCCCATCGTGATCTTCGCCAGGATTCCCATGAACTCGCGCCGGTCGGGCACAGTCGTCACCACCTCATCTGTCGCGGGCCGAACCTGTCCCCCATAGGCCAGGCCCATGTAGCCCCGCGGTACGCCCAAGCCGTCGGCGATGCGTGAGAGGACGTCGTAGGTCTGTACCTGGCGGCCTCGGGCGATGGCGGAGATCTCGGGCTGGGCCTGGCCGGTCAGCATGCTGATCCGCCGTTGGGAGACACCTCTGCCGCGCAGCAGTCGGTAGACCTGGGTGATGTCCCGCGCCGACAGGGCCGCGCGCATGTCCGGGTGCTCCCAGACCTCGGCGGCCGGGCGCTCGTGGGGGTCGCCCCAGGTGCTCATCCGGGCTCCTGTCGAGTAGCGGAACAGGCACCCACGGTAACAATTCCAGACCAAGGTCGGTAGCCGCGAGAGCATCGCTATATATGCCCGGCTTATCACCCCCGGTTTGCCGGTCGAGTGGGCGATGATCTCGCTTGCGGCGCGAAGCGCGGGCCAGGCTGCTCAGCCATGACAACGTTCCACTTCACCTGCGACGACTGCGGCACCACCGCCGACCAGGGCGAGCCCGCCGACCTCGGATTCCGCTACATGCAGTGGGACTTCGACATCCGTTCCCGGCAGAAGGCGACCGAACAGGCGAAGACCCTCCGAGCCTTCGCCGAGCAGTTCGACGCCCTCCCCGGCTTCGGTCAGCCCTACCGGGAATGGGGCGCCGAAATGGCGAACCTGTGCCGCCGAATGGCTCGGTCGGCTGTGGGGCTGGCCAACCCGCCCTTCGGGTCAGCCCGCGGCGGCCAGGACGGCTCTGATTCGGTTCAGGGGTAGGTCGATCAGGCGGAGTTCGAGGTCGTCCTCGGCCGGGGCCGAGGCGGCGACGCGTTCGCGGGCTTCGCGTTTGGTGAGGGTGCCGCCGGAGTCGGCGATCAGGGCCTCTCGCCAGACGTTGGCGAGTTTGCCGTGGACTCGGGAGAGGAGGGTGGCTTGGACGCTGGGGGTGGTGACCGGGGTGGCGACCACGACGGTGTGCTTCCCGTCGGCGATGCTCCGGTGGTAGGTGAGGTGGTATTTGGCTGCCAGTAGGGACTTCAGGTCGGTCTGGCCCTGTTGGTTGGCGACGTCCGGGTGCGAGTTCGGCACCAGGGCCGCGATCTTCGCGAGGGGGCCGGCGAGCAGGGTCCGGGCCAGCCAAGGGCCGGGGTCGGCGGTCAGGTCGTAGGCGAGGGGGCCGGGCAGGCGCACCGGGTCCGTCCAGCCGGGGGGTGCGACCGCCGCCGCCTCGCTCAGGCGGAGGAGTTCGGCCAGCGCCCCGGTGGGGGCGCCGGTGGACTCGATCGACTGGGGGCCGTGGGTGTAGATGCCCGAGGCGACCTCGCGGACCGCCGCCTCCGCCAGGCGGGACGAGCGGCCGGTCTGCTGGAGCACGTACAGGTCGCTCGCGCTGCCCACCGCTTGGGCGCCGTGGTAGCGGTTGAAGTTGGGCAGCACGGCCTCGAACACCAGCCCCAGGCGGGAGATCTCCTGCTGCACCTTGAAACCCAGCGCGGGTGTCCGTTCGCTGTAGCCGTACGCGACGACGGCCCGGCCGTCGGGGTCGCGGAGGGACTCGATGGCGCGGGCGAGGAACAGGCGGATCCCCTCGGGGGTGTACGGCGGGTCGGTGAACACCAGGTCGGCGCTGCCCACCACGCTCGGCGGCAGGGCGAAGCGGAAGTCGGCGTGCAGGCACTGGATGTCGAGCCCGCGCGCGCGGGCGACGCCGTCGATGTAACCCAGCAGGCGGTCGTCGACGTCGACGACCGTGGCCCGCAGGTCCGGTCGACGGGTGCACGCCGCCAGCGACGTCAGGTCGTGGTCGCCCACGCACACCATGTGCGCGCCCGGCAGGTCGTAGGTCTCGTCCAGCCACCTGGCGCGGCGCAGCATCGTGTCGACGTCGGCCTGCACGTGGTCCAGCGCGCGCAGGGGCTGGGGGACGCCCGTGACGTACGCCTCGAAAACCGGTCGCAGCTCCTCGTCCGGGGTGTCCGGGAGCGGGGCCACCGCCGCGGCGTAGGTGTCCACGCTGGACGGTCGCACCCGCCAGGAATCGGCTTCGCGTTCGGCGTCGGCGCCCAGCGCGGCGAGCAGTTCCTCGATCGTCCTGCGCGGCACCGCGGTGGCTCTGACCAGGTCTTCCAGTGGGATCCAGCCCGCGCGCAGCAACGCTACGGCGGTGCGCAGGGGGCGGGCTCGCACGCCGCGGGTGGTCAGGAATTCGGTCACGGAAACGGCCACAAACCGTAGAGCCTAGGAGAACGCTCGGTGTCCGGGTGACCCGGCCAGGTGAGCGGCGGGTTCGCGCCAGCATCCGGTCGGCGCCGGCCACATGCTGGAACGGCCTGCCACTGTCAGCCGTTCGGGTTAGGGTCGATCGATCACACGGCTGGCAAGGAGCCGTCACTACCCGAGGGGCCCGAGTGATCGAGTTCCAGGCCGTGACCAAGCGGTACGACGACGGCACGGTGGCGGTGGACCACCTCGACCTGACCATCGACGACGGTCGCATCACCGTGCTGGTCGGCCCGTCCGGCTGCGGCAAGACCACCTCGCTGCGCATGATCAACCGGATGGTGGAGGCCACCTCCGGCACCATCCTCGTCGACGGCGAGGACATCCGCTCGCAGCCCGCCGCCGCCCTGCGCCGCGGCATCGGGTACGTCATCCAGAACGCGGGCCTGTTCCCGCACCGCACGGTCCTGGACAACGTCGCGACCGTGCCGATGCTGCTGGGCACCAAGAAGGCGGTCGCTCGCAAGCGCGCCGAGGAACTCCTCGCCACCGTCGGCCTGCCGCCCGAACTGGCCCGCCGCTACCCGTCGCAGCTCTCCGGCGGGCAGCAGCAGCGCGTCGGCGTGGCCCGCGCGCTCGCCGCCGACCCGCCGGTGCTGCTGATGGACGAGCCGTTCAGCGCCGTTGACCCGATCGTCCGCGACGACCTGCAGGACGAGTTGCTGCGCCTGCAGTCGGAACTGGGCAAGACGATCGTGTTCGTCACCCACGACATCGACGAGGCGATCAAGCTCGGCGACCGGGTCGCGGTGCTGCGGGTGGGCGGCAAGCTCGCCCAGTACGCCTCCCCGGCCGAGTTGCTGGCCAACCCGGTCGACGACTTCGTCGCCTCCTTCGTCGGCCGCGACCGCGGCTACCGCGCGCTCGGGTTCCTGTCCGCGCACGGCGTCGAGGTCAACCCGGTGCCCACGGTCGCCGTCGGCACCCCGGTCGCGGACGCCCGCGAACGCCTGGAGGGCGGCTGGGCCGCGGTCGTCGACGACGCGGGCAGGCCGCTCGGCTGGGTGTCCGAAGTGGTCTTGTCCACACTGGACAAAGCGGTCACCGCCACCGACGTCGTCTCCGGCGGTTCCCTCTACCCCGTCGACACCGGGGGCCGCGCCGGTTCGCTGCGCGCCGCGCTCGACGCCGCCCTCTCCTCGCCCGCCGCGCTCGGCGTCGCGGTCGACGGCGACGGCGCGGTGGTCGGCGCGGTCACCGCCGAGTCGGTGCTCAAGGCGCTCGCCGACGCGCGCAGGGCCGGTGAGGTGCCGTCGTGAACTGGGTCTCCGATCACCTCGACGACCTGCTCGCGGTGAGCCTGGACCACCTCGGGCTCGCGCTGCTGCCGGTGCTCGCGGGCCTGCTCATCTCGCTGCCCCTCGGCTGGGTCGCCAGCCGCTGGCGGCTCGCGCGGCGGATCCTCGTGCCGGTCACCGGGATCCTCTACGCGATCCCGTCGCTGGCGCTGTTCGTGATGATGCCGCTGCTCATCGGCACGCAGATCCTGGACCCGGTCAACGTCCAGGCCGTGCTGACCATCTACACCGTGTCGCTGCTGGTCCGCTCGATCGCCGACACCCTCGACGCGGTGCCGGAATCGGTGCTGGCCGCCGCGTCCGCGCTCGGCTACCGACCGATCGGCCGGTTCTTCGCCGTCGAGCTGCCGCTGGCCGTCCCGGTGCTGATCGCCGGGCTGCGGGTGGCGGCGGTGATGAACATGAGCCTGGTCGCGGTCGGCCAGCTGATCGGCGTCGGCGGCCTCGGGTTCTTCCTCATCGACGGCGTGCAGCGCGGCAACTACGCCTCGATCGTCTCCGGCATCGTCGCGATCGTCGTGCTGGCGCTGGTGGTCGACCGGCTGCTGGCCCTGGCGGGCTGGTCGCTGACGCCCTGGGCCCGGACCGGGAAGGGGGCCCGGCGGTGAACGTCTTCGAGTCCGTCTACGAGTGGCTGACCAACCCCGACAACTGGAAGACCACGCTCGGCATCGTCGGCATCCCGCAGCGGCTGGCCGAGCACCTGGACTACAGCTGGCCCCCGGTGCTGATCGCGGTGCTGCTCGCCATCCCGCTCGGCGCGCTCATCGGGCACACGGGACGCGGCGGCGGTGTGGTCGTCAGCGCGGTCAACGTGTTCCGCGCGCTGCCCGAACTCGGCCTGCTCGTGCTCCTCGTGCTGTCGATGGGTCTGCTGCTGGCGACCAGCGCGCTGACGATCGTGCTCGTCGCCGTGGCCACGCCGACGGTGCTGGCGGGCACGTACGCGGGTGTGCGCAACGTCGACCGCGCGGTGGTCGACGCCGCGCGCGGCATGGGCATGCGCGAGTGGGAGATCCTGCTCAAGGTGGAGCTGCCGAACGCGCTCCCGCTGATCCTCGGCTCCCTGCGGGCCGCGGCGCTGCAGGTGATCTCCACCGCCAGCATCGCCGCGGTCGTCGCGCTGGGCGGCCTCGGCCGGTTCGTGGTCGACGGCTTCGCCTTCCGCGAGTACGACCAGATGGCCGGTGGCGCGGTGCTGATCGCCGTGCTGGCCATCGCGGTGGAACTCGTGCTCTCCGGTGTGCAGTGGCTCGTCGTGTCACCGGGGCTGCGCAAGAAGAACGCACGCGGCCGTTCCCGTGTGCGGTAAGAAGAAAACGAAAATGAGGAGACTCCCTCGATGAAACGCGTACTCACCGGGCTGGCGGGTGTCGTCGCCGCCGCACTGACCCTGACCGCGTGCGGGGGCTCGTCCGACCCGCTCGCCCAGCCGCAGCCCACCACCGGCGCGGCCACGACGACCACGGGCGCCCCGGCGTCGACGGACACCGTGGTGATCGGCTCGGCCAACTTCCCGGAGAGCACCCTGATCGCCGAGATCTACGCGGGCGCGCTGGAGGCCAAGGGCGTCAAGGTCAGCAAGAAGCTCAACATCGGCAGCCGGGAGACCTACTACCTGGGTCTGCAGGACGGCTCGATCGACCTGATCCCGGAGTACACCGGCGTCCTGCTCACCCACGTGGACAAGACGGCCAAGGCCACCGAGGCCGACGAGGTCTACGCGGCGCTGCAGAAGGCGCTGCCGGAGAAGCTGACCGTCCTGGAGAAGTCCGACGCCGAGGACAAGGACGCGGTCGTGGTCACCAAGCAGACCGCGGACTCCTTGAAGCTCAAGACGATCGAGGACCTGGCCAAGGCGGGCCCGGTCGTGATCGGTGGCCCGCCGGAGTTCCAGAAGCGCGCGGACGGCCTGCCGGGGCTGAAGGAGACCTACAACCTGGAGGCCAAGGAGTTCAAGCCGCTGGACGTGGGTGGCCCGCTGACCGTCGACGCGCTCAAGACCGGCGCGGTCCAGGCGGCCGACCTGTTCACCACCGACCCGGCGATCGCCGCGAACGACTTCGTGGTGCTGGAAGACCCCAAGTCCAACTTCGCCGCGCAGAACGTGGTCCCGCTGATCAACAAGGCCAAGGCGACCGACACCGTCAAGCAGGTGCTCAACGCCGTCGCGGCCAAGCTGACCACCGAGACGCTGATCGAGCTGAACGGCAAGCTCAGCGCGCCGGACAAGCCGGACGCCGCCAAGGTCGCCAAGGAGTGGCTGGCCAAGGCCGGTATCTGACGTACTTGACGCCGAGTGCCCCCTGGGTTCCCAGGGGGCACTCGGCGTTTACCTGCCCAGTCCCGCGCCGCCGTTGACCTGGACGATCTGCGCGGTGACGTGTCCGGCACCGGGGGAGAGCAGCCAGGAAACGGTGTCGGCGACGTCGCTCGGCGTGCCGACGCGCTTGTTCGAGGTCTGCGCGATCAGGGTCTGCTCGCGCTCGGTGGTGAGGGTGTCGCCGAAGAACTCCGTCTCGGCGATGTAGCCGGGCGCCACCACGTTGACGGTGATTCCCTTCGGCCCCAAGGCGGAGGCCAAGTCGTAGGCGTACGGGTGCAGGGCGGCCTTGGCGCCCGCGTAGGAACCCGAGCCGGACCCGCGGTGGGCGGCGATCGAGCTGACCAGCACCACGCGACCGTTGTCGGCGATGTGCTCGCGCAGGCCCTCGACGAGCAGCGCGGCGGTGAGGGTGTTGAGGCGGAAGTTCTCGGTCCAGGTCCAGGCGACGCCCGCCAACCCCTCGGGCGGGGTGTGCTGCCGCAGCGCGTTGCCGCCCGCGGCGGCCACGATCCCGTCGACCCGCTCGTAGCGCCGCGCGATCTCCGCGCTCAGCCGCGTCACCTCGTCCGGCTCCGCCAGGTCCGCCGCGATGGCCTCCGCCCCGATCTCCTCCGCCGCCGCGGCCAGCACCTCCGGCCGCCGCCCGACGATCACCGCCCGGTCACCCGTCGCGACAACCCGTTCGGCCACCGCCCGCCCGATCCCCGTACCCCCACCACTGACAACCACGGTGCGCATGCCGCCAACCTATCCAGTCGGCCCCCACCGCGGGCGAACCATTTCAAGCCCCGGTGAAGCCCCGGGCGCCGAGCCTGCCGCCGAGTTCCGCGGCGGCCTGGGAGGTCGCCGCGGCCAGGTCTGCCCACAACTCCCCGCACTCCACCGCGCACTCGTGGCGGAACGTCGAGCTGATCGCGGCCACCGGGTGGCCGACGTGGTTGGGCACCACCACCGCGACCGAGGCGAGACCGGGCGTCACGTAGCCGTCCTCCACCGCCCACCCCCGGCGCTTCTCCTTGGCCAGCAGCCCGCGCAGCGCGGGCAGGTGCGCGGGCCCGCGGCCGGTCCGGTCGATGAACGACTCCCGGTTCGGGAACAGCGCCCGCACCTGGGCGGCGGGCAGGTGCGCCAGCATCGCCCGACCCGACGCGGGCAGGTGCGCGGGCAGCCGCACGCCGACGTCCGTCACGGTGTCCGCGAAGCCGGGGTGCTCCCGCAGCAGGTACAGCGCCTCCCGCCCGTGCAGCACGCCGAGGTGCGCGGTGTGCCCGGTCCGCTGGACCAGCCGCTTGAGGATCGGCCGGGCCAGCCGCTCCAGCGGGTCGTGGCGCAGGTACGCCGACCCCAGCTCGAACGCCGCCACCCCCAGGGCGTAGCGGCGGTCCTCGGGCAGGTGCGTGACGAAACCGGCGTCGGCCAGCTCCGACAGCAGGTGGTAGACGGTGGAGCGCGGCAGGTCCAGTTCGCGGGCGACGGCCGCCGCCGCCACCGGCCCGGCCTTCCCGGCGAGCAGGCGCAGCACGGCCAGTCCCCGGCGCAGTGCCGGGACGTCGCTGCTGTCACCCATATGTCGCAGCGTACGGACTCAACAAGCGGCCGTCCGGGCGCGTTGAAGGGGCGGCACGAGAAGGGGGTGTCGTGGGTGGACAGGCTGGGGGTCTCGCCCACCCGCGACACCTACCGGGCGCGCGTCGTCCGTCGAGCGGCAGGGGGCAGGCCATAGACACCGCCGATCCGCACGCCCCGGTGCGCTGCGCCGAGCGGCCCCGGGGGCGGCCGATGGCGTTCGAGGAGTTCCTGGCCGAGCGGTTGGCACCACTGCTGCGCTACGCCACCACCCTGACCTGCGACCCGCACCAGGCCCAGGACATCGTGCAGGACGTGCTGCTGCGCGCCCAGCAGCGGTGGACCGAGATCGCCCGCCTCGACCTGCCGTCGGCGTACGTGAAGCGGATGGTGACCAACGAGTTCCTGTCGTGGCGCCGCCGCCGTTGGACGCGGGACGTGTCGGTGCCGCACGGGGTCATGGTCGACCTGGTCGCCGCGTCCGCCGATCCGACTACGGCCGTGGACGACCGGGCGGTGCTGCTCGCGGGCATCGCGCGGCTGCCGCGCAAGCAACGCGCGGCGATCGTGCTGCGCTACTACGACAACCGCACCGACGCCGAGATCGCCGACGAACTGCGGTGCTCGGAGGGCACGGTGCGCAGCCACATCTCCCGGGCGGTGGACCGGCTGCGCGCCGACCTGGCCGCCGGGGCGTGCCGTGAGGAGGTGCGATGACCAAGGACGAGTTCGAGCGGTTCCTGCGCGAGACCCTGGCGCACCAGGCCGACCTCGCCCCGCGGCCGGACCGGGTGCTGGCCGGGTTCGCCTGCCGCCGCGCGCGCCCGGTGCAGCGCTGGCTGCCGCTGGTGGCCGCGGTGGCCGCCGTCGTGGTGCTGGCGCTGCTGGTCACCGCGCCGACGTGGACGGGCAGCCAGCCGGTGCCACCCGCGCACCAGGCCCCGGCGTCCACCGAGGTGGGGTGGGCGGACCCGCAGTGGCTACCGGAGGGCATGGCGGAGGTCGACCGGTCGCAGCGGGTGGACCGCGCGGTCGTGACCCGGGTGTGGCGGCGGGGCCCGGACTCGCCGACCGCGCCCCGGATCTCCCTGGTGATCAGCCGGGAAGGTGCCCCGAACGTGCTGCCCGAGCGGCACCGCACGGTCCAGTCCACACTGGTCGACGGGGTCTTCGTGGAGCACATCACGGGCGAGGACACGCCGGTCGAGGCGATCCGCTGGCACGGCTCGGGGCAACCGGTCTACCACCTGCTCGGGGTTGGTCTGGACAAGCCGTTGGCGACGCTGCTGAAGGTGTACCGGGGCCTGCGCTACGGCCCGCAGCCCGAGCTGTCCGCCGCGAGCCCGATCGGCACGCTGCCCGACGAGTACGTGCTGGAGACCCGCGGTGTGCGCGGCAGCGTCCCGGACGCGGTCGAGCCGTACGTCGTCGCGCGCCTGTTCGGGTCCGACGCGCTGGAGGTCGAGCGGCGGCGGTCACCGGCGTTCACCGACGGCGTGGAGCTGGGTCTGTCCGGCCGGTACCGCGCGCACACGGCGGGCGAGCACACGGTCGAGGAAGTCTCGTTGCCCGTCCCCGTCGGGTACGTGTACGTGCGGTACGAGACGGACCTGGGGCCGCTGGGCCAGGAGCGGTTGTTCCAGGTCGCCATGTGCGCGGAGATCCGCGGGCGCGAGCCGCGACCGTGGATCGGCAACTAGGGACGCCACAAACCCGGGCCCCCGCGCGTTGTCTGTCCGGAGGGGGCACATGCCGGACAGCTTCGAGGACTTCGCGCGGGCGCGCACCGGGGTCCTGTTGCGCTACGCCACGGCGCTGACCTGCGACCCGCACCAGGCGCAGGACGTCGTGCAGAACGTGCTGCTGCGCGCCCAGCAGCGGTGGGCGTCGATCTCCCGGCTGGAGGCACCGGTCGCCTACGTCAACCGGATGGTGACCAACGAGTTCCTGTCCTGGCGCCGCCGCCGGGCCGCGTCCGACGTGATGGTCCCGCACGGCGGCATGGAGGGGTTGAGCCCGCCGCTGGCCGACCCGACCCCGGCGGTCGACGAGCGGCAGGCGGTGTTCTCCGGCATCGCCCGGCTGCCCCGCAAGCAGCGGGCGGCGATCGTGCTGCGCTACTACGCCAACCAGACCTTCGCCGAGATCGCCGACGAACTCGGCTGCTCCGAGGCGACCGCGCGCAGCCACGTCTCCCGCGCCCTGGCCGCCCTGCGCGCCGACGCCGCCCGACTGGACCACGTCATGGAGACGCTGTGAGGACCGAAGAGTTCGAGGAACTGGTGCGCGACGCCGTGATCGAACACGCCGACCGCGCCCCGGACCCCGAGGCCACGGTGCGCCGCGTGCTGCGCGTCCGGCGGCGCAGGCCGGTCCTGGTGGCGGCGTCGGCCCTGGTGGTGGTGACCCTGGTGGTCGGCGCGCTGGCCTGGCGGGCGGCGGGCGGCGCGCGGACCTCGGTGGACCTGGCGGCGCCGCCGGGGCGGGGCTGGGCGGTGTCGTGGGGCCTGGCTTGGCTGCCCTCGGGGTTCGTCGAGGACAACCGCTCGGTGACCGTCGACGGGCGGACGGTCAGCCGGAACTGGGTGTCGGGGGAGGCGCGGCTGTCGCTGCGGGTCTCCGTGGTCGACGGCACCGAGACCGACCACGTGGAACCGGGCAGCGACGACCAGGTCGACGTCAACGGCCGACCGGGTCTCCGCGACGGCGACGACACCCGCGCCAAGGTCGTCTGGTTCCACGACGCCACGACGAGGTTCGAGGTGCTCGCGTCCCACCTGGAGCGGCCCCGCGACGTCGTGGTCCGCGTCGCCCGGTCGGTGGTGCCGCAGCCGCAGGACCCGCTCGTGGTGGCGGCGGAGTTCGGCACCCTCCCGGCGGGGGCTGGTCCGGTCGCGCTGGGGGTCGGCCGGACCAGCGCGGGCCCGTCGACCTTCCTGACCGCGGTCCTCCCGGGCGACGGATTCCTGGACGTGGAGCTGACCCCGGCGAAACCGGACCTCGACGGCGAACGGGTGTTGGTGTTGGGCGTCCCGGGAACGTACTCGAAGGAGAAAGGCACCCTCACAGTCCCAGCCAACGGGCGGTGGCTGGAGGTGTACGCGGAGGGCGAAAT
The DNA here is from genome assembly GCF_041897805.1 of Actinokineospora auranticolor. GTDB lineage: Bacteria > Actinomycetota > Actinomycetes > Mycobacteriales > Pseudonocardiaceae > Actinokineospora > Actinokineospora auranticolor. The sequence continues at coordinate 7,494,003 of NZ_CP154825.1, read as the reverse complement.
CAGCCTGCCCGACCTCGTCGCGGTCGCCGAAACCGTCCGCATCGCCCCCGCCGACGCCCGCTGGGCCGAGTGAGTGGCCAGGCGGCTCGCTCATTTTAGATTGTTTTCGAAAAACCTTTCAAGATCGATGCTCAGTCGCTTCTTGTCGACCATGTCCATCAGAGCGCGGCGGCCGGTTTGGGTGGCCCTGAGGAGGTCGCTACCCGAGCCCGCCTTCCGCTCGCACAGGTCCAGGCCGAGCAGGAAGGAGACGAACTTCTTCGCCAGCGGGATGTTCTTTCCCGCGGTTCCCCGTTGTTCGACACCTCGACGTTGCCGCCAGCTCTCGTCCAGCAGGACTCGGCCGATTTTGAGGCAGACTTCAAACCCGGAGTGGCCGCAGTACAGGTAGTAGGGGTCGACGGTGTCTGTGGCGGCCCCCAGCATCTTCAGGTAGCCGATCAACTCGAAGCCTTCCAGGATGCGGATGTCGCCGGTGATCCGCACGATTCCCGTGGAGTCGAGGTCCAGGTCGCGGAAGTCCGCGTCCGCGCAGGTGATCCCCGTGAGGTCGCAGTCGAGCAGGAGGGCCTTTTCGAAGCGTGTGTCGGTGAGGTTCGAGTTCGCGAAGATGCAACCGTCGAAGGCGGCGTCCGTGAAGTTGCTCCCGGTGAGGTCGACATCCGAGAAGTCGACCTCGACGAACTCGGCCCGGCTCGCGTTGAGCGCGTAGCGAGAATCGCCGACCTCGCTGTGGAAACTCATGTTGGAGATCGCGCTGCCTGCCATATCGAGTCCGGTGCCGATCAGGTGGGATAGGTGCCCAGCTGATCCTTCGGTCGGGCGTCGCACTATTGACGCCCACAGTAGGGGGAGCATCCGGTCCAGCCCGGGCGTCGTTGCTCGCGCGGGCCACAACGACGAGAATCTCGCTGTGGCGGCTTCCAGTGTTTTAGGGGGAATTGAGCGGGCGAACAGGATCATCGAATCCGTGATCTGAACTCTCCTGCTTTCGATCTTTCCAGAGATGAGAGAGTCTACTAGTTGTCGAAGCAGCAAGAACTCGCGAAGCGAGTTGTGGGAGAATTGCCAGCCGTACTGGTCGCCATCTTCGGAGCGGGTCAGGGTCGATGACGACCTCAGATCCTCGAACAATAGGTCTTCGGCATCCGTGATACCTTCGGCGCGCTTCTTCGCGAGCTTGCTTTCGAACATTTTTCGGACAAGCTTCCGGAAGGTATCTTCGTTCAATGATTTCGCCTGGATGACGGTCGACTCGATTGCCAGCGCCTGTAAGAACTCTCGCCGTTCGATGGTCATGAGTTCTGGTGTGCGAGCGAGGTCGCGGTTCATCAACTTTTCCACGATCAGTGTGTAGATATCCCACTCGGTCAATTCGAGGTGGGAGTCCAGGTCATCGCTCTTCTTCAGTTCATCCACGACTTCGAGCAGGTAGGTTACGATCACGGGCTTGCCGGATAGTGATACCGACCGACCCTCCTCGGTCCGGGAAACTCGCTTGAGAATGCTGACAACCGCTTCCGCGCCGCGCGGGTCTTCCGAGAGTCGACGATTGACCAATTCGATCGTTTGCTCTTCGCTGAGATCTCTGAGATGCCGCTCTGTGCGGTTGAATACGAATTGTTGAAGAAGGCGATCCACAACCCGCTCGCTTTCCATCGCATCTCGATCGGCGGGTGCCAAGACGATGGACTGCGTGGATATCCTCTTGTAGAGTACTTCGAAAACGCGCAGTTCCTCGGCCTCGGTGAAGTAGTTCGGGCGGCTGGTGATTATTCCCCGGGCGCCTGCGCTGGCCAGGTCGGCAAGAGCTTCCAGGCATGCCCGGCGTTCTCGGACATTCAAGAACTGGGCCATTTCGTCGTACCCGTCGAGTAGCAGTATCACGCGACCGTCCGCGATCATGCTCTCCACGAAGGAGACGGACAGGTGGCCAAGTTCATTTCTGTCCAGAAAGTGGTGCAGCAGGCCGCGCGCATCGAACTGCTTGACGAACGACTTCAACTCAATTCTGAATGGAATCCGAGTCTTGCCGCCTTGTCGGTAGCTTTCTGTCCACCGCCGTTGCAGTACCTTGGTGAGCGCGGTCTTTCCGGTTCCGTATTCTCCCACCAGGATTGTCCACCTCGACTTGGGTGTCTCTTCCATCAACCAGGAGGTGAGGTACTCGGTGGCAAAGTCCCTGCCGTGCTCGTCTTCGAAATGTGGCTCTTCGTACACCGCGTCCAGTTCGCGCAGCTCTTTGGCGAGCCTTGACCCGTTGAGCACGTGCTCCAAATAGGGGTCAGTGCGTTCGAATTTGCGCAGCAATTCTTCGTAGGTAAGGGTCAGGATGCCGATCTCTTGGGCTCGTTCGCGAACGCCTGCGGTGAATCCGGTCGCCGACACGATCAGGCGTTGCGCCCCGGGTGACGTGAACATGGATAGTTTGGTCAGGTCTTTCCCGTACTTGGTCACATCGACGTGCTGAATCGTGGCTTCGATGTACACTTTCTGTTCGGAAAAACCGGACAATTGTGTCGCTATGAGGTCCACCTCGGCGCCGTGAATCTCAACGGGACCGGTTACGGAATATCCGTTAGCTTCAAACAGCCACCTGACGGCATTGGGGAAGGTGTGTTCGGTGAAGGCGTTGTTCATGTGAGGTTGCCCCTTCATGCAGCGGCGTCGCGGTGTGCATGGGAGTCGTTCGGAGAACCGGGTTTGTTTCGCGCTCTCGTGTCGATTCGCCAGTTCCCGACAGCGAGTGCCGTAGGTGCGGCGAGCCCTGGGGTGGGCCACACGAGGCACGTCGCTCACCGGGGTGAACACGGAGCGGGACAGTCGTCTGGAACCCCAGACACCATCACCCGATCCCGGCTCGTGCGCTTGCCCTCCGCGAGGTGGGATGTGCACATGGAACCAGTACCCATCGACGGGGGGCCGCTGACCCGTGAGCAGGTAGTCGCGGTAGCGCGCGATGGCGCCGACGTAACCCTCACCGCGGCCGCGCTCGCCGGCGTGGCCGAGACGCGGGCGCACATCGAGCGCCTGGCCGACGCCGTCGAACCGACCTACGGGGTGTCCACCGGCTTCGGCGCCCTCGCCGTCCGCCACATCCCGGTCGAGAGCCGCGCCGCCTTGCAGCGATCCCTGATCCGGTCGCACGCCGCGGGCGCGGGCCCCGAGGTCGAGCCCGAAGTGGTGCGCGCGCTCATGCTCCTGCGCCTGCGCACCCTGGCCACCGGTCGCACCGGCGTCCGGCAGTCCACTGTGGAAACCCTGGCCGCCGTCCTCAACGCGGGCATCCTCCCGGTCGTGCACGAGTACGGTTCCCTCGGCTGCTCCGGCGACCTGGCTCCCCTCTCCGCCATCGCGCTGGCGCTCATGGGCGAGGGCCAGGTCCGGGTCAAGGGCCAGCTCAAGCCCGCCGCCGAGGCGCTGGCCGACGAGGGCGTCACCCCCGTCGAACTGGTCGAGAAAGAGGGCCTGGCCCTCATCAACGGCACCGACGGCATGCTCGGCATGCTGGTCCTCGCCCTGCGCGACCTGCGCGCCCTCCTCGACGTCGCCGACCTCACCGCCGCGATGAGCGTCGAAGCGCTCCTGGGCACCGACCGCGTCTTCAAACCCGAGCTGCACGCCCTGCGCCCGCACCCCGGCCAGGCCGAGTCCGCCGCCCGGATCGCCCGGTTCCTCGACGGCTCGGAGATCGTCGCCAGCCACCAGGGGCCGGAGTGCTCGCGCGTGCAGGACGCCTACTCGCTGCGCTGCGCGCCCCAGGTGCACGGCGCCGCCCGCGACACCGTCGGCTACGTCGAGACCGTCGCCGACCGCGAGCTGGCGTCGGCCATCGACAACCCCGTGGTCCTGCCCGACGGCCGGGTCGAGTCCAACGGCAACTTCCACGGCGCGCCCGTCGCATACGCCTTGGACTTCCTCGCCATCCCGGTCGCGGACGTGGCGAGCATGGCCGAGCGGCGCACCGACCGGATGCTCGACGTGGCCCGCTCCGACGGCCTGCCGCCGTTCCTCGCGCACGACCCCGGCGTCGACTCCGGGCACATGATCGCCCAGTACACCCAGGCCGCCGTGGTCTCGGAGCTCAAGCGGCTGGCCGTGCCCGCGTCGGTCGACTCCATCCCCAGCTCGGCCATGCAGGAGGACCACGTCTCCATGGGCTGGTCGGCCGCGCGCAAGCTGCGCAAGGCGGTCGACGGGCTCACCACGGTCCTCGCCGTCGAACTGCTCACCGCCGCCCGCGCGCTCGACCTGCGGGCACCGCTGACCCCGGCCCCCGCGACCGCCGCCGCCGTGGCCGCGCTGCGCGCGCACGTGCCCGGTCCCGGACCCGACCGGCACCTCGCGCCCGAGATCGCGGCGGCGGAAGAGCTCATCCGATCCGGCGCGCTGCTGGCCGCCGTGGACAGGAGGACCCCATGAGCACCCCCGGACCCCGGCCCGTGCGCGCCGCCCGCGGCAACACCCTCACCGCGCGGAACTGGCAGACCGAGGCCGCGCTGCGGATGTTCCACAACAACCTCGACGCCGAGGTCGCCGAGCGGCCCGACGACCTGGTCGTCTACGGCGGCACCGGCAAGGCCGCGCGCAACTGGGCCAGCTTCGACGCGATCACCCGCGAGCTGACCGACCTCAGCGAGGACGAGACGCTGCTGGTGCAGTCCGGCAAGCCGGTCGGCGTGGTGCGCACGCACGAGTGGGCACCCCGGGTGCTGATCGCGAACTCCAACCTGGTCGGCGACTGGGCCACCTGGCCCGAGTTCCGCCGCCTGGAAGCCGCGGGCCTCACCATGTACGGGCAGATGACCGCCGGTTCGTGGATCTACATCGGCACCCAGGGCATCCTCCAGGGCACCTACGAGACCTTCGCCGCCGTCGCCGCCAAGCGCTTCGGCGGCACCCTGCGCGGCACCCTCACCCTCACCGCCGGGCTCGGCGGCATGGGCGGCGCGCAGCCGCTCGCGGTCACCATGAACGACGGTGTCGCGCTGTGCGTCGAGGTCGACCCGGTCCGCGCCCGCCGCCGCGTCGAGACCCGCTACCTCGACGAGCTCGCCGACGACCTGGACGACGCCATCGCCCGCGTCGAACGCGCCAAGCGCGAGGGCGAGGCGCTCTCGGTCGGCGTCATCGGCAACGCCGCCGAGGTCGTGCCCGAGCTGCTGCGGCGCGGCGTCGAGATCGACATCGTCACCGACCAGACGTCCGCGCACGACCCGCTGGCGTATCTCCCGCGCGGCGTCGACCTCGACGACTGGGCGGACTACGCGGCCAAGAAGCCCGACGAGTTCACCGACCGCTCCCGCGACTCGATGGCCGAGCACGTCGAGGCCATGGTCGGCTTCCTCGACGCGGGCGCCGAGGTCTTCGACTACGGCAACTCCATCCGCGGCGAGGCCAAGCTGGGCGGCTACGACCGCGCCTTCGACTTCCCCGGCTTCGTCCCCGCCTACATCCGGCCGCTGTTCTGCGAGGGCAAGGGCCCGTTCCGCTGGGCCGCGCTCTCCGGCGACCCCGCGGACATCGCCGCGACCGACCGGGCGATCCTGGACCTGTTCCCGGAGAACGAATCCCTCGCCCGCTGGATCCGCATGGCGCGCGACCGCGTTGCCTTCCAAGGACTCCCCGCGCGCATCTGCTGGCTCGGCTACGGCGAGCGGCACCTGGCGGGTCTGCGGTTCAACGAGATGGTCGCCAACGGTGAGATCTCCGCACCGGTCGTGATCGGCCGCGACCACCTCGACTGCGGCTCGGTCGCCTCCCCCTACCGGGAGACCGAGTCGATGGCCGACGGCTCCGACGCGATCGCCGACTGGCCGCTGCTCAACGCCCTGGTCAACACCGCGTCCGGGGCCAGCTGGGTGTCCATCCACCACGGCGGCGGTGTCGGCATCGGTCGCTCCATCCACGCGGGCCAGGTCACCGTGGCCGACGGCACCGCGCTGGCCGGGCAGAAGATCGAGCGGGTGCTCACCAACGACCCGGGCATGGGCGTGTTCCGGCACGTCGACGCCGGGTACGAGCGCGCGGACGAGGTCGCCGCCGAGCGCGGCGTCCGGATCCCGATGGCCCGCCCGTGACCGGCCTCGGCGACATCGCGGCGGTCGGCGCCGACCTGCGCCGCGGCGGCTTCTCCCGGCACGGTTACGACCGCGCCGAGCTGGAGCTGCGCGAGTGGTTCACGGCCGAGGCCGGGCGGCGCGGGCTGGACGTGGAGTGCGACGGCAACGGCAACCTGTGGGCCTGGTGGGGCGCGCCCGGCGACGGCGCGGTCATCACCGGCAGCCACCTGGACTCCGTGCCGGGCGGCGGCGCGTTCGACGGCCCGCTCGGTGTCGTGTCCGCGCTGGAGGCCGTGGATGTCCTGCGGGCCAAGGGGTTCACGCCCGGCAAGCCGTTCGCTGTCGTGGTGTTCGCCGAGGAGGAGGGCGGCCGGTTCGGCGTGGCCTGCCTGGGGTCGCGGCTGCTCACCGGGGCGATCACCCCGGAGGCCGCGCTTCGACTGTCCGATTCGGACGGTGTGACGCTGGCCGAGGCGATGCGCGCCGCGGGCTTGGACCCGGCGCGGGTCGGTCCGGACCAGCGGGCGCTGCGCCGGATCGGCACGTTCGTCGAACTGCACGTCGAGCAGGGCCGGGGGCTGGTCGACCTGGGTGCGCTGGTCGGTGTCGCGCGGTCGATCCTGGCGCACGGGCGGTGGCGGGTCACCGTGACCGGTGAGGGCAACCACGCGGGTGCCACGCTCATGGTCGACCGGCGCGACCCCATGGTGGCCGCCGCGCAGGTCGTGCTGGCCGCGCGCCGGGCCGGGTCGGCGGTCGAGGGGGCGCGCGCCACGGTCGGCAGGCTCGTGCCGAATCCCGGCGGCACCAACGTGATCCCGTCCAGCGTCGACCTCTGGCTGGACGCGCGGGCCGACGACGACGCCCGCACCCGCGCGGTCGTCGCCGAGATCACCGCCGCCGCCCAGGCCGCTGCGGCGGACGAGGGCTGCGCGGTCACGGTCACCGAAGAGTCCTATGGGGACACAGTGGTCTTCGACGCCGCGCTGCGGGACTCCGTGGCCGGGGTGCTCGGCGGCGTACCCGCGCTGCCGACCGGCGCGGGCCACGACGCGGGGATCCTCGCCGCGCACGTACCCACCGCCATGCTCTTCGTACGCAACCCGACCGGCATCAGTCACGCCCCCGCCGAGTTCGCCGAACCCGACGACTGCGCCGCGGGCACGCGCGCCTTGGCCGACGTGCTGGAGGAGCTGGCCCGATGAGCACTTCCCGGCGGGCGCCAGTCGATGTATCGGAGGCCCGATGACCGCGTACTGGTGCGCGTCCGCCTGGCTGCCTGCGGGCCTTGCCTCCGGTGTGCTCGTCGAGGTCGTCGGCGGCACAATCCAAAGTGTGTCCACTGTGGATCGACCGGCGGGCGCGGTGACGTTGCCCGGGGTCGTGTTCCCGGGCTTCGCCAACGCGCACTCGCACGCCTTCCACCGGGCGCTGCGGGGCCGCACCCACGGCGACGGCGGCACGTTCTGGACCTGGCGCACGCGGATGTACGAGCTGGCCGGGCGGCTCGACCCCGACTCGTACTTCCGCCTCGCCCGCGCCGCCTACGCCGAGATGGCCCTGGCCGGTATCACCTGCGTGGGCGAGTTCCACTACCTGCACCACACCCCCGGCGGCAAGCGCTACGCCGACCCGAACGCCATGGGACACGCGCTCGCCGAGGCCGCGCGCGAGGCGGGCATCCGGCTGACCCTGCTGGACACCTGCTACCTCGCGGGCGGCATCGGCGAACCCGTGTCCGGCGAGCAGGTCCGCTTCTCCGACGGCGACGTGTTGTCCTGGGCTGCCCGGGTGGCCGACCTGCGCCCGGGCCCGGGATTCCGCGTCGGCGCGGCGATCCACTCCGTGCGCGCGGTGCCCAGGGAGGCGCTGCCCGTGGTGGCCGGGTTCGACGGACCGGTCCACGCGCACCTGTCCGAGCAGCCCGCCGAGAACGAGGCGTGCCTGGCCGCTTACGGCCGCACACCGACCCAGCTCCTCGCCGACGCCGGTGCGCTGGGCGAGCGCCTCACCGCCGTGCACGCCACCCACCTGACCCCCGAGGACATCGCGCTCCTCGGCGGTTCCCGCACCGGCGCCTGCCTGTGCCCCACCACCGAGGCCGACCTGGCCGACGGCATCGGCCCGGCCCGCGAACTCGCCGACGCCGGGTCGCCGCTGTCGCTGGGCAGCGACCAGCACGCCGTGGTGGACATGCTGCTGGAGGCCCGCGCCCTCGAGCACGGCGAGCGCCTGCGCACCGGTCAGCGCGGCCGGTTCACCCCGGCTGAGCTGGTCGCGACCATGACCGCGCACGCGGCCATCGGCTGGCCGGAAGCGGGCCGGATCGAACCCGGCGCCCCCGCCGACCTGGTCGCCGTCCGACTCGACTCCCCCCGCACCGCGGGGAGCCTGCCCGAGCAGGCACTGCTCACCGCCACAGCGTCCGATGTGGACACAGTGGTGGTCGGTGGGCGGGTTGTGGTCAGCGGCGGCGCGCACGTCCTGGGCGATGTGGGCGCGTTGCTGGCGGCGGCCGTCGGATGATCTGGGAATCGGGTGATGCACCAGACCAGGTGTATTTCCCGCCCCTCGGGGTCCCGGGCGGATACCGTTCGTCTTGGACCGGTGGTGCGTGGAGCGGAGGCGTGGATGAGCGTGTTGGTGGCCAATGTCGGCGAGCTGACCACCAATGACGACGAGCTCGGGGTCCTGACCGACGCGGCGTTAGTGCTGGAGGGCGACCGCGTCGCCTGGGTCGGCCCCGCGGCGTTCGCACCCCCGACCGACACCCGCGTCGACGCGGGCGGTCGAGCGGCGCTGCCGGGGTGGGTGGACAGCCACACCCACCTGGTGTTCGCGGGCGACCGCACGGAGGAGTTCGGCGCCCGCATGGCGGGCAAGCCCTACCGCGCGGGCGGCATCGCCACCACGGTCTCCGCCACCCGGGCGGCAACCGACGACGACCTGCGCGAGGTGCTCCGCCGCCACGTGGCCGAAGCGGTGTCGATGGGGACGACGTACCTGGAGACCAAGACGGGCTACGGCCTGACGGTCGAGGACGAGGTTCGCTCGGCCCGCATAGCGGCGGAGTTCGTGGACGAGGTGACCTACCTCGGCGCACACCTGGTGCCCCCGGGCGCCGACCCCGACGAGTACGTCGAGTTGGCGTCGGGGGAGATGCTGGAGGCGGTGGCCCCACTGGTCCGCTGGGCGGACGTCTTCTGCGAGACGGGCGCGTTCGACGAGGCCCAGTCGCGGAAGGTCCTGGGCAGCGCCCGCAAACTCGGTCTTGGGCTACGCGTGCACGGCAACCAGCTGGGCCCCGGCCCGGGTGTGCGGCTGGCCGTGGAGATGGGTGCGGCGAGCGTGGACCACTGCACGTACCTGACGGACTCCGATGTGGACGCCCTGGCCAACTCCGACACGGTCGCCACCCTCCTCCCGGCCTGCGACCTCTCCACTCGCCAGCCCCTCCCCGACGCCAGGGCCCTCATCGACGCGGGCGCCACGATCGCGTTGGCGAGCAACTGCAACCCAGGCTCGTCGTACACGTCGTCCATGGCCTTCTGCGTAACCACGGCAGTACTGCAAATGCGCCTCTCCGTAGCCGAAGCCGTCCGCGCCGCCACCCTCGGCGGAGCCCGCGCCCTCCGCCGCGACGACATCGGGGTCCTGCGCGTCGGAGCCCGCGCGGACCTCCAGCTGCTCAACGCGCCGTCGGTCACCCACCTGGCCTACCGCCCGGGAATCCCGCTCACCTGGGCGGTGTGGAGGGCAGGCTCCCCGGTCCATCTACCGCGAGGATGAGCATCTCGGCGGGCGAGTTCCACCGCCGTTCGAGGTGGGTGATCCCGGCCGCGATCTCCCGAAGGTGGCTGCGGTGCAGCTCGGTCGGCGCGTCAGCGGCCATGGTCAAGGCCAAGAGCCGGATCCGCGCCGCCAACTCGGGTGATACCGGTTGTCCGGCGCACGGTCCGTCCAGGAGTCGCGACAACCTGTTGAACCAGTTCACACTGGCTTCCATCGAGGGGAACTCCGGTGATGGCGCGACGGCGGCCACCAGGGTGGGCATTCGTGTGACGGCGGTCCACGCCTCGGTGCGCCATACGGATCGGTCTGGCCTGACCAGCGCCTCGCCCGGTGTGCGCCACGGCCAGCCGTCGAGGCCGTCCGCCATCTCCGCGTTCCACGGCCCCTGCTCCGGGCGCCAGAACGGGGAGGTGTTGATGACTCGGCCCACCGGGCCAAGAAGCAGGTCCCGGATGTTCGGCTCGGTCCGGTTGGACACGAGACAACCGGAGTGGGGTCCGGGAACCCGGTACTGGACGAACACGCCTTGCGACGCCGTATCGGCTTGGCGGTAGCGGGTCCAGGCCCGGATGTACGGTGCCAGGTACCTGTTGAAGTCCTCCGTTACTCGCAGGGCCAACTCCTCGGCGGTGACCAGCGCGGGGTCGGCGGACTCCGGGTGGACACGGAACCGGTGGCTGTCCGGAGCCGAGGTCCAGAGTGCGGAGTCGCGCACTGCCGGTGGCATCGCCGGGTCGTCCAACTCGGCTGCGGTCGGCAGGCGCAGCGCGGTGTCGCAGATCTCGGAAAGCCACTCCGCGAAGGCCTCGCCACCCGCGCCCGACACGCCGCGCGCGGGTTCCTCGCCGCGACCGGCGATGTACTCCCAACGTCCCGTGTCGGCGAGGAAGAGCCGGTAGAGGTTGGCCGGGACCGGGCGCCGCCACAGCGTTGCCCCCGAGGCCGTGCGCACGCCCTCGCGGTCCAGGCGCGCGGTCAGCGCCCGCGCGATGATCTGCCGCCGCAGTCCGGCGTTCGGGTCGCGCGCGGCCGAGTCGACCAGTTCGCTCAGCTCCGCGCGCAGGTCCGCGGCCAGGTCCACACCTTCGGCCAGGCAGTCGAAAGCCAGGGCCAAGGCGTTGACCGACTGGGCCGCCAGGCACGCGGTGATGATCGGGTCCGCCTCCGACGACGCCGTGTAGAGCAAGATCGTCTCGCGCCACCACGGGTCGTCCACTTTGTACACCAGGACCGAGTCGACCAGGTTCTTCTCGCGGATGTGCGCGGCGGCCAGGTATTCCTGGAAGGTCAGGTGGGCGAAGGCGTACTGGTTCCGCTCCCACTCCACCAGGAGACCGTCCGAGATGACTTCACGGAAGTAGTCCTCGGCGCTGATCGGGGTCGACAGCCTGCGCAGTGATTCGGTGAACCTCGCGACAACGACCTGGTGGGGGAGTTGGCGGATGCCCTCGGACATCATCTTGAACGCGATGTCCCGCAGCAGCACCAACTTGTACGTGCTGTACCGGCCGACCGGGAGGCTCTTCGCCTTCTGCCGCTGCCACAGCATGACCTCGCAGATCTCCTGGTACAGATCCGCCCGCGACCCCGGCAGCGCGCCGCGGAAGCGGTGCACGGTGGCGATCATGGTGAGCAGCAGCGGGTTGACCGTGAGGTCGGTCAGGGACGGGGCCGCGTCGAGGCGCGAGAGGAGATCGGTGGCGTCGGCGTCGGCGCGAGCGCGCGCCTGGCTCGCCGTCTCGCCGTCGCCGGGTTGGATGAGGGCGGCGTACCAGCCGTGGACGAACGCGCGCACCTGGTCGGCGGTGAACGGGCGGACCTGGAGGACCTTGGCGCCGTCGACCGGCCCGTCGAGGTAGCCGAGCGGGCGGGAGGTGAGGACGAAGTCGTTCCCGGGGTACTGCCGGACCTGGCTGTCCACCCACGCCGACACCCGCACCCGGTCCTCGGACCGGGCCACCTCGTCCAGACCGTCGAACATGACCACGCAGCGGCCCGCGGCCAACTGCTTGTCGAACCACCCATCGGGCTCGCTCTCGGCCAGGGCACCCAGGCGGCCGCGAACCAACTCCGGCAGGTCGGTCCCCGCCAGCAGGTCCTTGACGTGGTCACGCAGGTAGAGCAGCACCGGGACCGGGCGGAATCGCCCCTTGGACCGGCAGATGTCCCGCGCGGTCTTGCGCAGCAGGGTCGTCTTGCCGCTGCCCGGGCCACCGAGGACCGCGAGGATCCGAGGCCGTTTCCCGTCGAGGAAGTTGTCGAAGGGGTGTCGATCGCCCGTCGGGACCCCGGCCACCAAGGCCGTGCCGACCTGCTGGGGCGCTCGGACCGTGACGCTGACGTCGATGTACCCGTCGTCGAAACCGATGCCGGAGTGGCCGAGCGTCTGCAGACCCTTGAGGTCGATGTAGCGCAGCGTGGTGAGCACGAACTCCCGGTACCGGAACTCGAACCCGCGCGGCGCGCGCTTGCGAGGGCGCACGACCCTCACGAGCATGGCGATGCCCGTGCCCGCGCCCAAAACGCCCACCGCGGCCACCAACACCTCGGCAATGCCCGCCACTCCGGCTCCGTTCGTTGATCTCCCCGGGGGTGTCGGTCGGGGCGGCGCCACCGTTTCTCCCCCTGAGCTGGAGCGACTCCGGGGTTAGGTTGGAGCCATGGAGTACACCCACCTCGGCCGCAGCGGCCTGTCGGTTTCCCGGCTGGTCCTCGGCACGATGAACTTCGGTCCGCACACGACCGAACCGGACAGCCACGCCATCATGGACCGGGCGCTGGAGCTCGGCCTGAACTTCTTCGACTCGGCCAACGTCTACGGCTGGCAGCAGGGGGAGGGGATCACCGAGCAGATCATCGGCCGGTGGTTCGCCCAGGGGGGTGGGCGGCGGGAGAAGACGGTCCTGGCCACCAAGCTCTACGGCAGCATGGGGGACTGGCCCAACCAGAACCTGCTCTCCGCCCTCAACATCCGCAACGCGGTCGAGGGGTCCCTCAAGCGCCTGAAGACCGACTACATCGACCTCTACCAGATGCACCACATCGACCGCGCGACGCCGTGGGAGGAGATCTGGGAGGCGTTCACCGTCCTGCGCCAGCAGGGCAAGGTGCTCTACTTCGGGTCGTCCAACTTCGCGGGCTGGCACATCGCGCAGGCGCAGGAGGCGGCGCGGGACCGGCACTTCCTCGGGTTGGTGTCCGAGCAGTCCATCTACAACCTGCTGACCCGGTGGGTCGAGCTGGAGGTGCTGCCCGCCGCCAAGCACTACGGGCTCGGGGTCATCCCGTGGTCGCCGCTGCACGGCGGGTTGTTGGGCGGGGTTCTGCGCAAGCAGCGGGAAGGTGGTGCGGCGCGCGGGACGACCGGTCGTTCGGCCGACGCCCTCGAAGCGCACCGCGGCACCATCGAGGCCTACGAGAAGTTCTGCGCCGACCTCGGTGAGGACCCGGCGCACGTGGGGTTGGCCTGGCTGCTGGCCCAGGACGGCGTCACCGCCCCGATCATCGGGCCGCGCACGGCCGAGCAGCTCGACGGTTCCCTGCGGGCACTGGAGATCACGCTCGACGCGGACACCCTCGCCCGCCTGGACGAGCTGTTCCCCGCCCCCGGCCCCAACGGCGCCAAGCCCGCCCCGGAGGCCTACGCCTGGTAGTCCAGGACTGGAATCCCCCGATCCCGCACCGGGATCGGGGGATTCTCTTTGCGGTCCTCAAGGGACTGTGGGTAAGATTCGGCTAAATAGCGCCACTATCTCGTCAGGAATGGTCAAAGGGTCCGATCATCGGACCGGCGCGTTCCCATCATGCGGACCTGACAACAACCCTCTGCCGCCTCGGTGTCACCCCCGGTGACCGATCGGCCGGGCGCGCGACCAGCGCCGGGAGTCCGGTAATTCGGCAAAAAGGACATCCGCCTTGGGCGTTCCGAGACGCATTGTCACTTTGTGTTTAAACGCGAATACTGTCCACTTGACGGTGGTTCCGGCGTGCCGACATGATCGGTAAGTTCCTGCGCGCCAACGGCGGCGCATTCTGCGAATGGTCGAACTATTCGCGAGAGCTCTTTTGCGAGGGGGGTTGGTCAGCGTGCGCGCGCTCCGGGCACCCGCCATCCTCCTGTTCGCCGCCGTCGCCGTCCTGCTCGGCAGCAGCCCCGCGTTCGCCAACGCGGCCCACCACCACGCCGCGGCCGCCGAGCACACCGCCGCGACCCAGCACCCCGCGCTCCGCTGCGCCCAGACGGTCGCGGTCGAGCAGGAGCAGAACCCCCACCACGACCTCGTTCCGCCCGCCGAGAGCGACCCGTCCCGGTCACCGGGAGTGCGGGTCGCGGCCGGTCCGATGGCCATCCCGGCCGAACCGGACGGCGCGGCCTGGGGCGCGAGGGGACCACCCCGCACGCGCTGAACCCCGCGCGTCACCCCCTGCCCAACCCCGCCGCGCCGTCTGCGGCGAGGTGGTCCCGCCGTGCCCGAAAAAGGAAGATCGACATGTCGGAGCAAATCGACCAATCGGTTCGCAGACCGCTCGACCCACCCGCGAAGCGCTTTCCGGTCGGCGATCTCAAGTCCGGTTTCCTGGTCTCGCTGATCGCACTCCCGCTGTGCCTGGGTATCGCCCTGGCCAGCGGCTTCCCACCCGTTGCCGGCGTGCTCACCGCCATTGTCGGCGGCATTCTCGGCGGCCTGCTCGGCGGCGCCCCGCTGACCATCAAGGGCCCGGCCGCCGGTCTGATCGTGATCGCCGTCGGCGCGGTGCACGACCTCGGGCAGGGCGACCTGGCGGCGGGCTACCGGCGAGCGCTGGCCGTCGGCGTGGTCGCCGCCGTGATCCAGATCCTGTTCGCCCTGGTCCGCGCGGCGGGCATCGGCGTGGCCATGTCCCCGTCGGTCGTGCACGGCATGCTGGCCGCCATCGGCGTGATCATCATCGCCAAGCAGGCGCACGTGGTGCTCGGCGTGAAACCCAAGGCGGAGTCCCCGCTCGGCCTGCTCGCCGAGATCCCGCACAGCGTCGCGCACGCCAACCCGCTGGTCGTGGTCATCGGCGTGCTCGCGCTGCTCATCCTGTTCGGGCTGCCGCTGGTCAAGGCCCGGTGGAGCAAGGTCGTGCCCGCGCCGCTGATCGTGCTGGCCGTGGCCGTGCCGATCGGGCTGTGGCTGCACCTGTCGAGCCCGCACGACTACCGCTTCGCCGAGTCGACCTTCCACCTCGGCCCCGAGTTCCTGGTCAAGCTGCCCGGCTCGCTGCTCGACGCGGTCACCTTCCCCGACTTCTCCCAGGTCTTCAGCGGCACGTCGCTGCAGTACGTGGCGATGTTCGCGCTGATCGGCACCATCGAGTCGACGCTGACCGTGCTCGCCGTCGACTCCATGGACCCGGCCAAGAAGCCCTCGGACCTCAACCGCGACCTGTTCGCCATCGGCGCGGGCAACCTCACCTCGGCGTTCATCGGCGGCCTGCCGATGATCTCCGAGATCGTGCGCAGCAAGGCGAACCTGGACGCGGGCGCCAAGAGCCGCTGGTCCAACGTCTGCCACGGCGCCATCCTGCTGCTCTGCGTCGCGCTGATCCCCGGCCTGGTGCAGACGATCCCGCTCGCCGCGCTGGCCGCCATGCTGGTGTACACCGGTTTCCGGCTGGCGTCGCCGAAGGAGCTCGTGCACGTAGGCAAGCTCGGCTGGGACCAGCTCCTGCTGTTCCTGACCACCCTGCTGGTCACCCTGGCCACCGACCTGCTCATGGGCGTCGCCGCCGGTCTGGTCCTCAAGATCGCACTGCACCTGGCCCGGGGCGTGCCGCCGCTGGCGCTGCTGCGACCCCGGCCTCAGGTCACCCGCGACGGCGACGTGCTGCGGCTGCGCGTCCCCGGTGCCGCCGTGTTCCCCGCGCTGCTCCCGTTGCGCCGCGCCATCGCCAAGGCCGGGGACGGCGTCACGGAGGTGGTCGTCGACGTCCGCGACGCCGCGGTGGTCGACCACACCTTCCTCGCTCGCCTCGACCAACTGGCCAAGGAACTCCCCGACGCCACGCTGCGCGTGGAGGGACTCGAGGACTTGACCGCGGTGTCGAGCGACCCGCAATCGCTGCGCAGACGGCGGCGGTCATGAACGAACGCATCGCCGAACTGCTCGAGGAAGCCGCGCACCTGCTCCCCGAACAGGGACCGCTGCAGACTTTCGTGCACCACAACACCTTGCACGCCTTCGAACACCTGCCGTTCGCCGACGCGGTGGTGCGGGCGGGCGCGCTCTTCGGCGCCGAACCGTTCCCGTCCGAGGACGAACTGCACGGGTACGTCGTCGAGGGCCGCATCGCCCCGGCCGACCTGGACGCCGTGGTGGCCGCCGAGGTCGCCGACGACGGCGTGCCGGTCGTGCCGGGTGGTCCGACCCGCCGCCAGTTCCACGCGCGGCGGCTGCGGCACCTGGTCGTCGTGCCGCGCGGTCCCGCGCTGCGCTGGTTGTTGGCCGAATCCGGGGACCTGGGGCCGGTGTGGGCGGCGCTGCTGGCCGCCGCGCCGCGCGTCGTCCCGGCGGCCGACCCGACCCCGCGCCCCCGGGACCGGGTGCTGGCCGAGACCGGCGTCGACACCGACCGGCTCACGCACCCGGTGCTCACCCGGCTCGCCGCCGCTTTCCTCGACCAGGGCGTGGCCTACTGGCCGATGCACAACCGGGACAAGGGTTTCCTGGACGCCTTCCGCGGTCTCTACGGCCGCGCGGGCGGCCCGCCGGACCGGTTCCTGCGCGGGCTCGGGGACTGCCTGCGCGCGCAGTCCGATTGGGACGCCGAGCGCGTGATCGCGTGGGCGCTCACCGAACTGGACGTGCCGGAGCCGGAGTGGGGCGACGCCGTCCTCGCCACGCTGCTGTCCCTGCGCGGCTGGGCGGGCATGGTGCGGCAGTTCGAGACGCGGCCCGACCGCGCTCCGGTCGCCGCGCACCCGGCCCGGCTGGCCGACTACCTCGCCGTGCAGCTGACCCTGGACCTGTTCGCGCTCCGGCGCGTGCTGGCGAACACCACCCGGCACCTGGTCGTCGAGGTCACCGCGCGGCCGGACGTCGAGCTGGCGTACGAGGCGTTCGTGCTGGCCGAGCTGATGGGGGTCGACCCCACGCCCGCCCCGGCCGCCTGGCTGTCCCTGGTCGGCGGCTGCGACGAGGTCGAGCGCAGGCGGCTGCTGCACGCCGCCTACGAGCGCAGGCACCGCATCGGCGTGCTCGACGGGCTCGCCGCGCACCAGAACGTGTCCACACCGGACACGCCGCCGGTCCGGTTCCAGGCCGTGTTCTGCATCGACGAGCGCGAGGAGTCGCTGCGGCGGCACCTGGAGGAACACCACCCCGGCGCGGAGACCTTCGGGTTCGCGGGGTTCTTCGGCGTCGCGATGAACTACCAGGGCCTGCACGACGTCCGGCCGCGTCCACTGTGTCCGGTCGTGGTCACGCCGAACCACGACGTCCGGGAGCGGGCCGTCGCTCCGGCGCGGACGTTCGTGCGCCGCGCCCACGCGGGCTGGACCCACCACGTCGCCGTCGGCAGCCGCACCCTGGCGCGCGGCGGTGTGCTGAGCGTGGCCATGGGGGTGGCGGGGCTGTGCTCGCTCGTCACCCGCTGCCTGTTCCCCCGGCACGCCCACCGCTGGGCGCACCGGCTGGCGGGTCGGCACCCGGTGACCCGGCTGGAACTGGGCTACACCACCGACGAGATGGCGGGCATCGTCGGGACCGTGCTGCGCACCACCGGTGTGCTGGCCGCGCCCGCGCCGGTCGTGGTCCTGGTCGGGCACGGTTCGTCCAGCATGAACAACCCGCACGAGTCCGCGCACGACTGCGGCGCCACCGGCGGTGGCCGCGGCGGTCCCAACGCCCGCGCGTTCGCCGCCATGGCCAACCACCCGGAAGTCCGAAGTAGACTCGGTTTGCCGGAGGGTACCTGGTTCGTCGGCGCCTACCACAACACGTGCGACGACACCATGACCTACTTCGACGAGGACCTGGTCCCCGAACGGTTCCGCGCCGACCTGGCGCGCGCCCAGGACGCGCTGGCCGACGCCTGCGTGCTGGCCGCGCACGAGCGCTGCCGCCGCTTCGAGACCGCCGCGCCGGACCTGTCACTCGCCGACGCGCTCGCGCACGCCGAGACCCACGCCGTGGACCTCGGCCAGCCGCGACCGGAGTACGGGCACGCCACCAACGCCGTGTGCGTCGTCGGTCGCCGCTCCCGCACCCGGGGCCTCTACCTCGACCGACGCGCGTTCCTGGTCTCCTACGACCCCGCCGCCGACCCCGACGACGCGCTGCTCACGTCGCTGCTGCTCGCCGTCGGCCCGGTCTGCGCCGGGATCAACCTGGAGTACTACTTCAGCTACGTCGACCCGGCCCGCTACGGCTGCGGCACCAAGCTGCCGCACAACATCACCGGCCTGCTCGGCGTGATGGACGGGCACTCGTCCGATCTGCGCACCGGTTTGCCTTGGCAGATGGTCGAAATCCACGAGCCCGTGCGGCTGCTGCTGGTCGTGGAGGCCACCCCGGAGCGGTTGTCGGCGATCCTGGCCGCGCACGCGAACCTGGCCCGGCTGGTCGGCAACGGCTGGATCCAGCTCGTCGCGTGGACCGAGGGCAACGACATGCACCTCTACCAGGACGGCGCTTTCCAGCCGTACACGCCGGAAACGGCGGAGTTCCCGGTGGTGGAGCGCTCGTCCCAGGTCTACGCGGGCCACCGCGGCCACCTCGGCCCCGCGCACGTGCTGCCGGGCGCCCCGATCCCGGTCCCGGCGCTCGACTTCGTGCCGGGTTTCCCGCAGGAGGTCCGGTGACCGCGCTGCTCCTGGCGGCGGCGGGCGCACCGCTGCTGGCCTTCCTGGGACTGGGCGCGGTGATGTGGTCCGGTCGCGTGCTTCCGGAGTCCACTGTGTCCGGTGTGGTGATCGGCGCCTCGGTGCTGTCCGCCTCGGCCGGGACCGCGCTGGCCGTGCTGTGCGCCGTGCGCGGACCGGCCACGGTGGCGCTGGGTTCCTGGTTCCCGGGTTTCCCGTTGCTGCTCACCGCCGACCGGCTGTCGATCCCGATCGCCATCCTGGGCGCCCTGCTCGGCTGCCTGATCGGCGCGTTCTCGCAGCGGTACCTGCACCGCGACCCCGGCTACCGCCGCTTCTACCTGCTGCTCGCGCTGTTCGTCGCGGCGGTGGAACTGGTCGTGCTCGCCGGGACGCTGGACCTGCTGGTCGTCGGCTGGGAGCTGGCGGGCCTCGCCTCCGCGCTGCTGATCGCCTACTTCCACCACCGGCCGGGCCCGGTCGCGCACGGGCTCCGGGCCTTCATCACCTACCGGGTCAGCGACATCGGGCTCGTCGCGGCCGTCGCCGTGCACCACAGCGGCGGCAGCCCCGCCCTCGTCGGGTTGTTGTTGCTGTGGGCGGCCATGGGCAAGGCAGCGCAGCTCCCGTTCAGCGGCTGGCTACCGCGCGCGATGGAGGGACCGACGCCGTCCAGCGCGATCTGCTACGGCGCGGTGTCGGTCAGCCTCGGGCCGTACCTGTTGCTGCGCAACGGTGTGACCGGGCCCGCGGTGGTCGCGGTCGGTGTCGTCACCGCCGTCTACGCGACGCTCGCGGGACGGGTGCAGACCGACATCAAGAGCACCCTCGCCTACGCGTCGATGACCCAGATCGCCTTGGTCTTCGTGGAAGTCGGGCTCGGCTGGGACACCGTCGCCGTGGTCCACCTGATCACCCACGCGGTCCTGCGCAGCGGCCAGATCCTGCGGTCCCCGAGCCTGCTGCACGACCACCACCACCTGGAACAGGCCCTCGGCGGCCCCCTGCCGCGCACCGGCAGGCACTTCGAGCGCGTCGTACCGGAACCGCTCCGCGCTTGGCTGTACCGGTTCGCCCTGGAACGCGCCTACGTGGACGCGTTCCTGCTCGACCGCGTGATCGGCCCGCTGACCCGCGTCGGCCAACGCGCCGCCGCGGCCGACGACCACCTGGCGCGGAGGATGAGCGCCACCCGGCCGCCGGTCCACGCTGCGAACTGATCCCGCCGCACCGACCCACCTGGAAGAGACCTCGATGATCGCCCTGGTTCCCCTGGCCGCGGCCGCCCTGTGGCTGGCGGCCGCCGCCGTCGCGGGCCGCGCCCCGGACACCCGGTCGTCCCGCCGCGCCGCCACCCGCGTCGGCTCCGCCGCCGTCGCCACGTCGGTGCTGGGGCTGCTCCTCCCCGACACCGTGTCGACGTGGCAGGTGACGGCGTCGACGGTCGCGGTGAGCCTGGCCGGGCTCATGGTCGCCGCCATGAGCCCGGTCGCCACCCACACCCCCGCGGTGCTGGCGCGGGCGTTGGCGGTCGTGTCCATCTCTTGTGGACTATTGGCGTTCCGGGTCGACGGCGTCGACGTCCTGCTGTGGGCGGTATCGGCCTGGCTTGTGTGGTCGGCGCTACGGGGCCGCGCGGACGGCCTGGACCGGCTTTTCGTCGTCTACCAGGCCCCCGCGGTCCTGCTGCTCGGGCTGGGGGAGGTTCTGCCGGGCGCGCTGGGCGACGTCGTCACCACAATCGCCGTCGTGACGAGGCTGGCGGTCATCCCCCTGCACGGCTGGCTGCCCCGGTTCGTCGACCGTGCGCCGGTGGGTTTGGTTGTCGCCTTCGTGGTCACGCCGGTACCCGTACCGTCCGCTGTGGTCGGAATGTGGTTGGGCGCGGCGACCGCCCTGCTTGGCGCGCTCGTCGCCGTATCCCTGGCGGACGCACGGAAAGCCTTGGGATACCTGCTGATCAGCGTGCACGGACTCTTACTCGTCGGCGCCTCCCAGGCGGTGGTCGCGGTCAGCGCAGCGGCACTGACAATGACCGTCGGCGCCGTCGCGGCCCGCCGGGACGGCCTCCTCTACGGCACCCCCGGCGGCGACCTCGCCCGCACCCCCCGGCTGGCCTTCGCCTACCTGGTCTTCGGCCTAGCGCTCGCGGGCTTCCCCCTGCTCCCCGGCTTCGCCGACGAGCACCACTACCTGAACGCCGCACCCCCGCTCGTAGTGGCCTGCGCGATCGCTGCCATGGCCCTGGTAGGCATCACCGCCATGCGCGGCTTCCTCGGCCTGTTCACCCACGCCAAGGCCGTGACCGGCGAACGCGACCTGACCCCGCTGGAGAACTACGCCGTCGCCTTGGCGCTGGCGGTCCTGGCGCTGACCGGCATCGCCCCCGGCCTCCTGCCGAGCACACACGTAGAGGTCACCGCCGAGCGCTAGGCAACGCTTTCCCTGTGTGCTCCGATGACTACAAGGAGCACACAGGGAGGACGCCATCAGCGGTATCGAGGCAGCGGCGCTCAAGGTTGGGGCTCAGGTCGCGAGTCAGGGCGCGCGGTTCTGGTTGGGGCGGCGGCGCAAGGTGACCGAGCGCGAGTCCAGTCTGGCCGACCTGGTCGCCGCCGAGGTCGCCGGGCCGTTGGACCGGGTCAAGGCGGCGAGTCTGGTCGAGCGGATCGGATACGGCGTGGCCGAGCAGTTGGCGCCCCTGGTCGAGCAGCGGTTCGGCACGCTGCCGCCCAACGAGGTCGAGGCCGCGACCCTGGCCGTGATCGATGTGCTCGACGACGTCGACCTCTCCGACGACGGCCTGCTCGCCGCCGACGCGGACGCCGAGGCCCTGGCCAAGCAGGTGCGCGCCCAGTTCCCCGACCACGCGCGGGCTGCGGGCCTGTCCGAGGCGGCCCGCCCGCTGTACGAGCTCGCGCTGGACCAGGCCTGCCGCTACCTCGTGCAGGTCCTGCGCCACCTGCCGACCTTCCAGCCCCGCGCACTCTCGGCCGTGCTGGGACGGCTCTCCACGGTCACCGAGCAGCTCGACCTGGTCCTCGGCCGCATCCCGACCACCAGCCTCTACGCCCCGCGCGGCACGGACCTCGACGCGGACTTCGAGGCCGAGTACCTCCGCGTCCTGGCTACCACCCTCGACCGGCTCGAGCTGCTCGGCCTCCCCGGCGACGAGCAGCCCACCCTCGCGCTGACCGTCGCCTACCTGAGCCTGAGCGTCTCGGACGAGTTCGGCCGCCCGCGCCGCCGCCGCCGGGATAGCACCCCGCTGAGGTTCGACCACCTGGGCGGCGTCCCGGACCAGACCGACGGCATCCCGGTCGAGTCCGCCATCGGCAAGCACGACCGGGTCCTGCTGCGCGGCGACGCGGGCTCCGGCAAGACGACCCTGCTGAGCTGGCTCGCGGTCCGCGCCGCCCGGCGGGAGCTCGGCGGCGCCCTGGCCGAGTGGAACGGCCGCGTCCCGTTCTTGATCCGCCTGCGCAGCCACGCCACCGGCCGACTGCCCGGCCCGGAGGACTTCGCGCGGGACGCGGCGCCCGGGCTCGCGGCGGTCATGCCGGAGGGCTGGGCGCACCGCCTGCTGCTGTCCGGCCGCGCGGTCCTGCTGGTGGACGGCGTCGACGAGGTCCTGCCCAGCCGCCGCCGGGCGGTGAAGAACTGGCTGCGCGACGACGTCCTCGCCGCCTATCCGCGGGCCCGCGTGGTGATCACCGCGCGCACCGCCGCCGCCGACCGCCGGTGGTTGGCCGCCGAGGGCTTCACCACGGTCACCCTCGAGTCGATGAGCCCCGCCAACGTCATCGCCTTCACCGACCGCTGGCACCGCGCCGCCGAGGCCACCGGCACCCACCTCGACATCACGGCCGCCGAGTGCCGCCTGCGCACCCAGCTGGAACGCAGCCACCTGCGAGAGCTGGCCGCGACCCCGCTGCTCTGCGCGATGCTGTGCGCGCTGAACCTGGCGCACCGCGCGGAACTGCCGCGCAACCGCATGGACCTCTATGCCAAGGCCCTGTCCATGCTCCTGCACTTCCGCGACGCCGAACGCGGCATCGCGGGCCTGCTGTCCGACACCGAGAAGCGCGTCCTGCTCCGCGACCTGGCCTGGCGCCTGACCCTGGCGAACCGCATCGAGTTCACCACCGAGCGGGCCTTGGAGCACCTGTCCACCAAGGTGCGCGCCATGCCGAACGTGTCCGAGGCCCCGGCCGCGCTGCTGGAGCACCTGGTGGAGCGCAGCGGGGTCCTGCGCTCCCCGGCCCCGGGCCAGGTGGACTTCGTGCACCGCACCTTCCAGGAGTACCTCGCCGCCGACGAGGCGATCCAGCAGCACCACGTGGACACCCTGATCGGCAACGCGCACCTGGACACCTGGTGGGACACGGTGATCATGGCCTGCGGCCACGCCACCGCCAAGCAGGCCGACGACCTGGTCACCGGCATCCTCGACCACGCGGAAGCCGAGGCGGAGCACTCCCGGCACCTGCGCCTGCTGGCCGCCGCCTGCCTGGAGACCATCCAGGACATCGCCAGCGAGACCCGCGACCGGGTCGACACGATGATCCGGCGCACGCTGGTCCCGCCAAAGGACCTGCGCGAGACGAAATCCCTGGCCGCCATCGGCCACCGCCTCCTGGGCTACCTGCCCAGGTCCCTGGACGAGTTCCCGGAGGCCACCGCCGCCGCCGTCGTCCGCGCGGCCGCGCTGACCGGTGCCAAGGAGGCGCTGCCCCGGCTGGCGGGCTACGCCGGGGACCCGAGGTACCAGGTCCAGCAGGAGGTCACCGCCGCGTGGAAGTTCTTCGACCCGGCCGCCTACGCGGATGAGGTCCTCGCCGAAGCCCCCCTGTTCGACGGGTGGATCAGCGTCACCTACCGCAGGCACCTGCCCCACCTGCACCGGCTCCGCAAGCTCACCAGCGTGGACGTCCGCCTGGACCTCAACCAGGGCCTGGAGAGCCTGCACGACCTCCAGGACGTCCGCCTGCTGAACCGGCTGTGGCTGCGCCTGCCCGCGCGGGCCACCTGCGACCTCGAACTGCTCACCGGGCACACCGGGCTGGAAAGCCTGCTGATCTGGGGGAAAGCCGAGGTCGTGGGCGTGCGGGCGCTGGCGGAGCTGGCCGGCATCGAGGACATCGGCGTCGCGGGGTGGCCCGCGCCCCTGTCGGCGTTCGGGTGCCTGCCCAGGCTGCAAACCCTGCGGTTGCTGGGCCGCCAGCGCTACGACCTGGCGCTGGAGCCGCTTCCCGGCGTGGTCCAACTGATGATCAACAGAAACCTGGCGGGCTGGATGGACCTGGACCTGCGCGCGCACTTCCCGGACTTGCGGCACCTGAGCCTGGTCGGCCTGCGCGCGCCCGCGCTCGACCGGCTGGCGGCGGTGGACCTCGTCAGCCTCAACCTGCACGGCTGCCGCGACATCGCCCTCGCGCCACTGCGCGAACACCCGACCCTCGAGTCGCTCGGTCTCACCGGGCTCAAGACCGTCGTCGACCTGACCGCGCTGGCGGGCCTCGACTGGGAGTTCCTCCTCGACCGCCAAGGCGAGTTCAAGGGACGCGAGGGCCTCGGCCCCCGCGTCCGGCTCTCGACGGCCTACTACTAGACCGGGCGTAGGGTCGGCACGTGGTGGGGGCACTGGTGTTCGGGTCGCGAGCCGGGTTCGGCGTGGAGTTCCACGTCGACCGGGACCCGGACCTGCTGTGCGTGGACCTCTTCGTCGGCGGGATCCACGTGGACGCGCGGGACAACGCGTTCTACCCGCCGCTGTTGGTCAAGAAGCTCAAGGACGAGCTCGGCCGTTTCCGCGCCCCGACCGCGCGGCCCGCGGACCTCACCTCGTCGCCGTTGGCGGCGTTCCGCATCGCTGAGGACTGGACGTACGACGACACCAAGGCCGGGGTGGAACTCGCGGCGCACCGATTCCTGGAGTGGGGCGAGTGCACCGATGACGTGCTCGCTTTCGCCTTCCCCGACGGGGACCGGATCCACCTCACCTGCCGGGTGTACGGCGACGAAGACCCGCGGGCGTCGACGGTGAGCCGAGCGTCGCTCGTCGAGACGCTGGAGCACAGTCTTGTTGTCGCCGAACGCGAATGGTCCGCGCGGCTCGCCATCCGCCTGCGGGCCAACGACACCCCGTAGCGCCGGTCAGTCCTCGAAATCGTCGTCGTCGCGGGCCAGGAAGGTGGCCAGGCGCTCGACGGCGGTCTCGAACTCCGGGTTGTTGTCGACGAAGGCGCGCATGCGGTCGGCCAGCCACGCGAGGCTGACCTGGTCCTCGCCGCGTCGCTCTTCCAGTTCTTCGATGCCGCGGTCGGTGAAGTACACCGGGTTCTCCTGGTAAACGGGGCGGGGCCGCCGGACGAGGTGTCCAGCGGCCCCGGCCGTGCGTGCGTGGTTACTCGAAGGCCTTCTCGATCAGCGAGCGCTGCTCCAGCTCGTGCACCTTGCTCGACCCCGCGGACGGGGCCGACATCGGGCGGCGGGAGACGCGGGTGATCCGGGTCAGCCGGTCGGGGAACAGCTCCGGCAGCGCCAGGCCGTAGAACGGCCACGAGCCCTGGTTGGCCGGTTCCTCCTGCACCCAGCGGATGTCGGCGGCGTTCGGGTAGCGGTCGAAGATCGCGCCGATCTTCTTCTGCGGCACCGGGTACAGCTGCTCGATCCGCACGATCGCGGTATCGGTCTGGCCGCGCTTCTCCTTCTCGGCGGCGAGCTCGTAGTAGAGCTTGCCCGAGACGAACAGGATCCGGGTGACACCGGCGGGGTTCGGGCCGGTCGGGTCGTCGATGACCGACTGGAACCGGGTGTCGTCGATGAAGTCCTCGACCGGGCTGGTCGCGGCCTTGTTGCGCAGCATCGACTTCGGCGTGAACACCACCAGCGGCCGCTGCACGCCGTCGAGGGCGTGCCTGCGCAGCAGGTGGAAGTAGTTCGCCGGGGTCGAGGGCACCGACACCGTCATCGAACCCTCGGCGCACAGCTGCAGCCAGCGCTCGATGCGGCCCGAGGTGTGGTCCGGGCCCTGGCCCTCGTGCCCGTGCGGCAGCAGCACGACCACGTCGGACACCTGGCCCCACTTGGCCTCGCTGGAGGAGATGTACTCGTCGATCACCGACTGGGCGCCGTTGACGAAGTCGCCGAACTGCGCCTCCCACAGCACCAGCGCGTCCGGGTTGGCCACCGAGTAGCCGTACTCGAAGCCCAGCGCCGCGTACTCCGAGAGCGCCGAGTCGTAGACCATGAACTTGCCCTGGTCCTCGGACAGGTTCTGCAGCGGCAGGTACTCCCGGCCGGTCTTGCGGTCGATGACCGCCGCGTGCCGCTGGGTGAACGTGCCGCGCCGCGAGTCCTGGCCCGCCAGGCGGACCGAGCGGCCCTCCAGGGTCAGCGACCCGAACGCCAGCAGCTCGCCGTAGGCCCAGTCGATGCCGCCCTCGCGGA
Source organism: Actinokineospora auranticolor (assembly GCF_041897805.1). Lineage (GTDB taxonomy): Bacteria > Actinomycetota > Actinomycetes > Mycobacteriales > Pseudonocardiaceae > Actinokineospora > Actinokineospora auranticolor. Next base: position 7,467,870 of record NZ_CP154825.1, on the reverse strand, counting down.
CCATCTTCGCCCGCCGCTCCAGCACCGGCTTGACCCGCGGGTGCGCGGTGAAGCCCTCCGGCAGGTTGACGTGCGCGTCGGCGATGCGCTCCAGCACCGAACGGGGGACACCGGTGGACAGCTTCGTCGGGACCTGCTGCTCGCCCTCCACCGACGGGCTCGGCGAGATCGGGTGCTTCTCCAGCTCCCGCACCTCGTTGAACACGTGCTCGAGCTGGCTGGAGAAGTCCCGCAGCGCCTTCTCGGCCTCCTCGACGGAGATGTCGCCGCGGCCGATCAGCGCCTCGGTGTAGCCCTTCCGCACGCTGCGCTTGGTGTCGATGATGTCGTACATGCCCGGCTGGGTCATCGACGGGTCGTCGCCCTCGTTGTGCCCGCGGCGGCGGTAGCAGACCAGGTCGATCACGACGTCCTTGTTGAAGGACTGCCGGTAGTCCATGGCCAGCCGCGCCACCCAGTAGCAGGCCTCCGGGTCGTCGCCGTTCACGTGGAACACCGGCGCCTGGATCATCTTCGCCACGTCCGTCGCGTACTGCGACGACCGCGAGTGCTCCGGCGCGGTGGTGAACCCGACCTGGTTGTTGATGACCACGTGCACGGTGCCGCCGGTGCGGTAGCCGCGCAGCAGCGCCAGGTTCAGCGTCTCGGCGACCACGCCCTGACCGGCGAACGCGGCGTCGCCGTGCAGCGCGACCGGCAGCACCGAGAAGCCGATGCCGCTGGCGTCGCCCTTGTTGAGCAGGTCCTGCTTGGCCCGGACGATGCCCTCCAGCACCGGGTCCACGGTCTCCAGGTGCGACGGGTTCGCGGTCAGCGAGACCTTGGTCTCGCCGTCGCCGAACATCCGGAAGTACTTGCCCTCGGCGCCGAGGTGGTACTTCACGTCACCGGAGCCGTGCGCCTGGCCCGGGTCCAGGTTGCCCTCGAACTCCTGGAAGATCTGCGAGATCGGCTTGCCGACGATGTTGGCCAGCACGTTGAGCCGACCGCGGTGCGGCATGCCGATGACGACCTCGTCGAGCTCGTACTCGGCGGCCTTGTCCAGCAGCGTGTCCAGCAGCGGGATGACCGACTCGCCGCCCTCCAGCGAGAACCGCTTCTGCCCGACGTACTTGGTCTGCAGGAAGGTCTCGAACGCCTCGGCGGCGTTGAGCTTGGAGAGCACGTACTTCTGCACCGCCGCCGGGGGCTTCTCGTGCGCGACCTCCACCCGCTCCTGGATCCAGCGGCGCTCGGCCGGGTCGAGGATGTAGGTGTACTCGACGCCGACCGTGCGGCAGTAGGAGTCGCGCAGCACGCCGAGCACGTCGCGCAGCTTCATCCGCTCCTTGCCCGCGAACCCGCCGGTCGGGAACTCGCGGTCGAGGTCCCACAGCGTCAGGCCGTGCGAGAGGACGTCGAGGTCCTCGTGCTTGCGCTGGCGGTAGTTGAGCGGGTCGGTGTCGGCCATCAGGTGGCCGCGGGTGCGGTAGGCGTCGATCAGGCCGATGACCCGCGCGGTCTTGTCGACCGGGCCCTCGGCGAAGTCCTCCATCCAGCGGATCGGCTCGTAGGGGATCCGCAGGGAGGTGAAGATGTCGTCGTAGAAGCCGTCCTCGCCCAGCAGCAGGCGGTGGATCTCGCGCAGGAACTCGCCGGACTCGGCGCCCTGGATGATCCGGTGGTCGTAGGTGGACGTCAGCGTGATGATCTTGCTGATGCCCATCTCGATCAGCGTCTTCTCGCTGGCCCCCTGGAACGGCGCGGGGAACTCCATCGCGCCGACGCCCAGGATGGTGCCCTGGCCGATGGACAGCCGCGGCACCGAGTGGTTGGTGCCGATGCCGCCCGGGTTGGTCAGCGAGATCGTGGTGCCCGCGAAGTCGTCGGTGGTCAGCGCGCCACCCCTGGCCTTGCGGATCAGGTCCTCGTAGGCCTGCCAGAACTGCTGGAAGGACATGCCCTCGCAGCCCTTGATGGAGGCCACCACCAGGTTGCGGCTGCCGTCCTTGCCGGGCAGGTCGATGGCCAGGCCCAGGTTCACGTGCTCGGGGGTGACCGCGAACGCCTTGCTGTCGGCCTCGGCGTAGTGCCGGTTCATGTTCGGGTACGCCTCGAGCGCCCGAACCATCGCGTAGCCGATCAGGTGGGTGAAGGAGACCTTGCCGCCGCGGGTCCGCTTCAGGTGGTTGTTGATCACGATGCGGTTGTCCGCGAGCAGCTTCGCGGGCACCGACCGCACGCTGGTCGCCGTCGGCAGCGACAGCGACGCGTTCATGTTCTTCGCGATCGCCGCCGCCGCGCCGCGCAGCGGCTTGCGCTCCTCGCCACCGGCCTTCGCCGGGGTCGCGGGCTTGGCGGGCGCCTTGTTGTTGGCGGGGGCCACCGGCTCGGCGGACTTCGCGGGTGCGGCCGAGGCCGTCGCGGGGGCGGTGACCGCCGGGGCCGTCGTCGCCTTCACCGCGGCGGGCTTGCCGTTGCCGCTGCCCGCGGCCGCGCCACCGGTCGAGGTGCCGCCCGCGGACTGGGCGGTCTTGCTCGTGGTCTGGCTGGGCTTGCTCGTGGCGGACTGGGCGCTCGCCGTGGCCGTGCCGCCCTTGGCCCCCGCCTTGTCACCGGCGGCGGTCTTCGCCTGCGCCGCTCCCTGGGTGGCGGCCCGTGGTGTGGGCTTGTAGTCCGCGAAGAAGTCGTGCCACGCGGGGTCTACCGACGACGGGTCGGCGAGGAACTGCTCGTACATCTCCTCGACGAGCCACTCGTTTGCACCGAACTGGGACGCAGGACTGCTGGACACGGCCGACTCTCGCCTCTATCCATCTCGATCTCGTGGTGAACACACTCAACGTCAGGCTAGTCCCCCGGTCAGGACGTTGGTTACTCAACCAACCGGCCGTGTTCGAGGTCATGTGTGCCGCTGGTTACTGTACCGATCGAGGAACCGATCATGTGCGCTAAGCGCGCGCCCCGCAGCCTCGCGGAACCCGCTCGTACGCCCCGGGTTCCGCGGGAATTCACCCACCTCGGTGATCGCCGAACGGTCGCCCAAAGGTCGCCGCCCGAACGCCCAACCGCGAGGAACGGCCGCCGAGCGGCACCCGCCTCGCCCGTCGAGACACCCGCCCCGCCGAGCGGTCCCGCCCGAACCCCCGCGCACGGGTTTCCCACGGCCCCAACACCCTTCCGCTCGACGCCGTCACCATCGACGGTCCGTACCGGCATTTACGCATTGTGCGCAAGACACCGACCGTGAGCACTTCCGGACCCGCGCTCACCGGTGCGCGATTTGTTGGTTACCCATCGGGAGAAAGGGCATGCGGATCTCTCGACGGCTTTCATAACTCGCCCGGCGAAACCCCGGCCCTGGGCGCTTGGTCGACGGTCTCACCGGCGAGGTCCCGCGGCGCCGGGTCCATGGTTCCCAACTCCCACAGGCGCGCGTAGCGACCCCGGGCCGCCAACAGCTCGTCGTGGGTGCCCTGTTCCACGACGCGCCCCTGGTCGAGCACCAGGATCCGGTCCGCCCGGGCGGCCGTGGCCAGCCGGTGGGCCACGACGAACGTGGTGCGCGCGCCCGCCAGGTGCGCGCTGGCGCGCAGCACCGCGGACTCCGTCGCCGGGTCCAGCGCCGCCGTGGCCTCGTCCAGCAGCAGGATGTCCGGGGCCACCAGCTCCGCCCGCGCCAACGCCACCAACTGCCGCTGCCCGGCGGACAGCCCCTGCCCGCGCTCGCCCACCGGGTGCCGGAACCCGTGCGCCAGCGTCGCGACCATCGGCAGCGCCCCCACGGCCCGCACCGCCGACTCCACCTCGGCGGGTGTCGCCCCCGGCGCGCCGTAGGCGACGTTGCGGGCCAGGTCGCCGGTGAACAGGTGCGCCTCCTGCGGCACCACGCCCAACCGGCCCCGGTAGCCCGTCGGGTCGTACTCGCGCAGGTCGACGCCGTCGACGAGGACCGCACCCGAGGTGGGGTCGTAGAAGCGGGCGATCAGCTTCACCACCGTGGACTTGCCCGCCCCCGTCGCCCCGACCAGGGCCACCGTCTCGCCCGCGCGGACCCGCACCGAGAGCCCGGACACGGCGGGCTCCGTCGAGCCCGCGTACGTGAACCCGACGTCCCGCAGCTCCACCTCGCCCCGCAGGTGCGCGGGCACCGCCACCGGCGCCCCCGGCGGCGGCACCGACGTCGGCGTGCGCAGCAGCTCGGAGATCCGCAGCAGACCGACCCTGGCTTGCTGGTAGCCGTCGAACACCCCGGACAGCTGCTGCACCGGTGCGAAGAACAGCCCCAGGTACAACAGGAACGCCAGCAGCACGCCCGGGCTCAGGTCGCCATCGGCCACCCGGTTCGCGCCCACCACCAGCACCGCCGCCTGGCCCAGACCCGACAGCATCGACACGAACGGGAAGTACGTGGCGATGTAGCGCTGCGCCCGCAGCCGGGTGCGCCGGTAGGAGTCGCTGCGCTCGGCGAAGCGCCGCGCCGAGACGTCCTCCCGCGTGTACGCCTGCGCCACCCGCAGCCCGGACACGTTCTCCTGCATGTCCGCGTTGACCGCGCTCACCTGCTCGCGGGCCTCCGCGTAGGCCACCGACGACAGCCGCTGGAAGATCACCGTCGCGACCAGCAGCACCGGCAGCACGGCCAGCGCCACCAGCCCCAGCGACAGGTCGGTGGCCAGCAGCGCGACCGTGACCGCCAGCACCGTCAGCACGCTGGCGATCGCCGTGGTGAGCCCGGTTTGCAGGAACGTGGACAGCGCGTCCACGTCCGTGGTCATCCTGGTCATGATCCGACCGGCCATCTCGCGCTCGTAGTAGTCGAGCCCGAGCCGCTGCAGGTGGGCGTAGCTGCGGACGCGCAGCAGGTACAGCAGCCGCTCACCCACCCGCGCCGTCAGCACGGTGGTCGCCGCCGTGTTCAGCCACATCACCACGACCAGCACGGCCGCCACCACCGTCGCGGTGACCAGCGCGGCCCCCGACCCGGTCAGCACCCCGGAGTCCACCCCGTGCCGGAACAGCGCGGGCAGCGCCACCGAGGTCACCGAGTCGAGCACCACCAACCCCAGCACGAGGGCCAGCGCCCACCGCGCGGGCCGCAGCAGCCCCCGCAGCCGGAACCCCGGGTCCGGCGCCGTCGGGTCCTCGCCGTGCAGGTCCGGCACCTCCCGCGCGGGCGGCAGCGCCCGCACCCGCGCCAGCAGGTCCTCGGTCGGCGGGAGGCCGCCCAGCGCGTCGCTCGTGCCACCGCCCATCCGCCCGCCGCCACCGGCACCCGTCATCCGGCCGCCGATCGAGCCCGCCACCCGCGCCGTGGCCGCCGTCGGCTCCGGCTCCACCTCGGCGGGCCACAGCGCGGCGGTCACCCCGTCCGGCCCCGGCACCAGCTCGGCGGCCGAGCGGGCGCCCGGTTCCTCGATCGCCTCGCCCGGCCCCGACAGCAGCGACCGGAACAGCGCGCACCGCGCGTTCAGCTCCGCGTGCGTGCCCACGTCCACGACCCGGCCGCCGTCGAGCACCGCGATCCGGTCGGCCAGGGCCAGGGTGGACCGGCGGTGCGCGATCAGCAGCGTGGTGCGCTCGGCGGTGACCGCGCGCAGCGTCTCGTGGATGGCCGACTCCGTGGCCGTGTCCACCGCCGAGGTCGCGTCGTCGAGCACCAGCACCCGGGGGTCCGACAGCAGCGCCCTGGCCAGCGCCACCCGCTGCCGCTGCCCGCCGGACAGCGTCAACCCGCGCTCACCGACCACCGCGCCGTAGCCGCCGGGCAGGGCCGCGATGAACTCGTGCGCCTGCGCCGCCCGCGCCGCCGCCTCCACCTCGGCGTCGGTCGCCCCCGGACGGCCGTAGGCGATGTTCGCCCGGACGCTGTCGGAGAACAGGAACGCCTCCTCGAACACCACCCCGACCGCGCCGCGCAGCGACGCCATCCGCAGGTCGCGCACGTCGACACCGCCGACCCGGACCACGCCGGACTGCACGTCGTAGAAGCGCGGCAGCAGCAGCGACACCGTCGACTTGCCCGACCCGGCCGTGCCCACCAGCGCCAGCGTCTCGCCCGGCGACACCCGCAGGCTCACCCCGTCCAGCACCGGCTCGCTGCGCGTGTACCCGAACCGGATGTCGTCGAACTCCACCGACACCGGCCCGGCGGGCACGTCCACCGCGTCCGGCTTGTCGGTGACGTCGGGTTGTGAGTCGACCAGCTCGTACACCCGCTCCACCCCGGCCCGCGCCAGCTGGGCGTTGACCAGCAACCCGGCCAGCAGCCGGGTCGGCCCGACCAGGTTCGCCACGTACCCGGCGAAGGCCAGGAACGTGCCCAGCGTGACCTGGCCGTTGAGCGCCAGGTAGCCGCCTAGGGCCAGCACCCCCACCTGACCGGCGGCGGGCATGGCCACCAGCGTCGCCGCCGGTCGTGAGGTGAGCGCCGCGGCGCGCATCCGCTCGGCGAAGAGCTTGCGCGCCGCCCGCTCCAGCCGGGTGATCTCCCGCGCCTCCTGGCCGAACCCCTTGACCACGCGCACGCCCGTGACCGTCTCCTCGACCCGCTGCGCCACGTCCGCCGCGCTCTGCTGCGCCGCCCACGTCGCCGGGAAGAGCCGGTTCCGGCTGCGACTGGCCACCACCGCCACCACGGGCGTCACCACCAGCGCCACCACCGTCAGCAGCGGCGAGAGCCACAGCATCGCCGCCAGCGCCATGAGCGCGAACACGACCGTGCCCACCGACAGCGGCACCATCATCAGCAGGCCCTGCACCAGTTGCAGGTCGGTGATCGACCGGGACACCACCTGCCCGGTGCGCAGCGCGTCCTGCTTGCCGCCGTCGAGCCGCTGCACCGCGCCGAACACCGCTTGGCGCAGGTCGTGCTGCACGTCCAGGGCCAGCCTGCCGCCCAGGTACCGGCGCAGGAACGCGCTGCCGAAGGTCAGCACCTCCAGCCCGGCCAGCGCCACCACCAGCCAGCCCAGCCGGTCGGTGCGGCCCGCGACCGCGTCGTCCACCACGAACTTGACCAGCAGCGGGCCCGCCGCCTGGAAGCCGACGCCGACGACCGAGGCGACCAGCGAGAGCAGCACCAACGAGCGGTGCCGCCAGCACGCGGCGCCGAGTCGGCGGATCCAGCCGGGAGAGCCGGGAGAGGAAGTCACGTGGTTCAGGTTAAGCACGGGGTGGTGGGCGCGGGCAAATCATCCGCGCCCTGTGGACAACTCGGGCCTATGTGGATGGATTCGCCCGAAAACGCCTGTTCCGCCCGCGAACGGGCCGCGCCCGGTCCGGAAACGGGTCCGGACCGGGCGCGGTCCACTCTGGTCGCGCGCCGCGATCAGGTGATGTCGCGGTTGCGGTTGCGCAGCACGCCCGTGCCGAAGAACAGCAGCGTCCAGCCCGCGAACACCAGCGCGCTGAGCCCGAGCGACAGCGCGCCCGGCGTGCCCGCGGCCCACCGGATCGCCTCCTCGATCTCGTCCAGCCTGGTCGAGCCGATGCTCGGCAGGCTGCCGCCCGCGTTCAGCACCGCGGACTTCACCTGCGAGACGAGCGCGGAGGCGGCGGTGGCGCCGGTGAACCCGCTCGCCGAGCCGTTGGGCAGCAGGCCGGGCAGGTGCGAGCCGTCGGTCTGCGCGAACAGGATCAGCTCGCCGACCGGGCCGACGACCAGCGCGTAGACCAGCAGCACCACGAGCGCGCCGACCGACGAGCCGATCAGCGCGCCGACCCCGAGGCCGAGCAGCGTCCACAGCACGGTCGCGCCGATGCCCGCCAGCGCGATGAGCGCCAGCTGGCCGAACTCCGGCATGAACCGGGGGTCCGAGCTGATCGCCGCGCCCAGGCACGACGACGCCACGATCGCCACGCCGAAGACCGCGCCCCACACCGCGTAGGCGATCGCCTTGGCGGAGAGCACCGCGCCGCGCGAGGAGCCGGTCAGGAACGAGGTGGTGATGGTGCGGTGGTTGAGCTCGGCGGAGATGGCCAGCGCGCCGAAGATCATCGGGAAGATCGTGGTCAGGTTGATGCTGCGGGTGACCGCGATGGCCGACCAGGAGACCTGCTCCATCTGCACCTGCAGGCCGAGGAACGCGCGCTCGCCGGTCAGGGCGTCGAACGTGTCGCTGGTGAACGCGGCCCAGCCGAGCGCGGTGAGCGTGGCGAGCGCGACGGTGGGGATCAGCAGCGCCCACCACAGCCGGGTGCTGGTGATCTTGCGGAACTCGGCCTTGATGAGGGAGCCCATCACGCGTTGCCTCCCTGTCCGGTCGTGTCGGTGCCGGTGCTCGGCGGCGGGGTCACCGGGGGCAGCTCCGCGACCTGGGGCGGTGGCGGTGGCGCGGTGTCCGGTTGGGACGGAACGGGCGGCTGGTAGGGCGTTTCCGGCTGGTACGGCGAGGCTTGCTGGTACGGCTGAGCCTGCTGGTACGGCTGCTGGTAGCCCTGGGGCGCCTGGTAGGGCTGGTGTTGGTACGGGTGCTGGTAGGGCTGCTGCTGGTAACCGGCGGGCGGGTACTGGCCGGGAACCTGGTAGCCGGGCGCGGGTTGCTGGTACGGCGTGACCGGCTGCGCGTAGCCCTGCGGCTGGCCGTAACCGGGAACCGCGTAGCCGCCGGGCTGCCCGTACGCCTGGCCCGACCACTGTCCACTCGTGAGCTGGAGGAACAGCTGCTCCAGATCGGCCGTCTCCTCCTGCACCCCGTACAGCGACACACCGGCCTTGGTGGCGATGTCGCCGACCTGCTGCACGGTCGCGTCCACCACCGCCAGCCTGCCCTCGGGCAGCGCCGTCACGTCGTGGATGCCCGCCTCCGTCAGCGCGGTGGTCAACGCGGCGGGGTCGGACGGCTGCACGAGCACCCGCGACTTCCGCGACCGGCGCAGGTCCTCCAGACCGCCGTTGTAGACGGTCTGGCCGCGGCTGACGATCACCAACCGGTCGATGGTCTGCTCGACCTCGGCCAGGATGTGGCTGGAGATCAGCACCGTGCGCCCGGACGCGGCGTACGCCTTGAGGAACGTGCGCAGCCACGCGATGCCCTCGGGGTCCAGGCCGTTCGCGGGCTCGTCGAGCACCAGCACCTGCGGGTCGCCCAGCAGTGCCGTGGCCAGCGCCAGCCGCTGCTTCATGCCCAGCGAGAACTGGCCCGCCGAGCGGTGCTCCGCCGCGCTCAGGCCGACGAGCTGCAGCACCTGGTAGGCGCGCTCGTCGGGCAGGCCCATCGCCGCCGCGTACACCTTGAGGTGGTTGATCGCGGTCCGCCGCGGGTGGAAGCCCTGGGCCTCCAGCACGGCGCCGACGACCCGCGCGGGGTTGCCCAGCCGCTCGAAGGGCTGGCCGTTGATCGTGGCCGTGCCCGCTGTCGGCCGCACCAAGCCGAGCAACATGCGCAGCGTGGTGGTCTTCCCCGCCCCGTTGGGCCCGAGGAAGCCGGTGACCGAGCCCGGCTCCACCTGGAAACTCAGGTTCTGCACCGCGGCGACCGGACCGAAGGTCTTGGTCAGGTTGCGCACCTCGATGCGACCGCTACCGTCCTGCACACGCTCCTCCAGCTCCGCGGGCCGTGTCGTGGCGGCCATCTTGCACTATCCAGGCCACGGCTTGTGAGAGATGGTCACGCGCGAGACAACACGATCGTCTTAACGGGGCACGTCAAACCGGGGATGCGCTTACCCAGCGTCAGGAATTCCCGGGTTCGACTCACCCGTTGGAGGGCCGACGATCACCGGCAACTCCGCGGTGATCTCGGCGGGCTGCTCCCGCGGCACCAACCGGGCCTGCCGGGAGAACGGATTGCGCAGCGGGCGCTTCCGCTCGCGGTGCGGCACACCCTCACCGATCAGGTGCTCGTGCGCCATCCGCCACACCTGGCACGGCCACCGGCGCCTGCGCCGCCCACCGAACCCGACCGGACACGCCTGGCAACGGCCGTCCTCATCGGGCTGGTGCACCGTGAGCAGCAACCGCCACCCGTCGGCCAACCGGCTGATCTCCGTACGGGCCAGGGGCAACAGCGTGGACGGATCGGCCGAACCGGCGGCCTCGTCGAGCGACGCCAACCGGCGCAACACCGCCGACCGCAGCGGGTCCTCCCCGCCCAGCGCGCTCACCCGGCCTCGACGTCGTGCGCCCGCCCCGCCGCCTGGTCCAACACCAACCCCAACGACCGGGTCTGCTGCGCCGACAGCACCGCCGACGCCCCCGGAGGCGGCACCAACACCACCCGCCCGCCCTCGACCAACACCGTCAACGCGCGATCCCTGCCGAACGGGTCGTGGCAACCGACACACCACCGAGGCTCAGTCACCGAACCAACATCGGCCCACCGTGCGCCACACCCAAGCCAAAGTCCCAGGATTCACCCCATTGCCAGGTTTCTCACCCATTGGGGGTGCGGAGTGGTGGAGAAGTAATCACCAACAAAACCCACCCCGATGCAGCGCGCTCGATCGAATAGGCATAAGCTTGCCCTGGCGGCCCGCTCCCAGTGACCCCCAGGCTGGTTGAGCGGGCTGCCCCTACCTAGGCCTACCTAGCTCGCGGAGAGCGCTCGCGGGGGTAGGGGCGGTTGAACTGGGGGCCGAGCCCCCAGACCCCCACGGTGCGAGCGGTGGCTGAACCAGCGTGGTGCGGAAAAGGTGTAGCCAGCGGAGCTGGCGGAACCAGCGGAACCGATGGAACCAGCGAAGCTGGTGGATGCGGTGTAGTGGGTAGCCGACGGGGACTGGTGGAGCCAGCGGAGCTGGTGGAACCGGTGCAGCGGAGCTGGTGGAGCTTGTGGAACTGGCGAAGCGGGTGGGTTGGTGGGACTGGTGGGTCTGTGTAGTGGGCGGGGCCGGCCTGGTTGTGGTTGGGCTGGTGGAACCAGCGTGGTGCTGGTGAGCATCACTGGGTGTTGGTGGGCCGCAGCGGCTCTCAAAGTCTTATATGACAACGCGCTCGGCCCTGGGTGGGGCGAGCGCGTTGGGTGGTTGTGGTTGTGGTTGTGGTGGGGGCGGCGTACCGGCTCCTTGGTCCCTGCAGTGCAAGGAGCCGGCACGCCTCGCGGGCCTGCGAGGTGGGGTGGGATGGCACCCCGGCCTCGCGTGGGCCGGTGGCCCTGTGGCCTGTGGTCTTTGGCCGGTTAGCCGGCCAGGATGGTTTCCAGGGGGGTGCTGGGGAGGCTGTGGGCCTCGGCGACGGAGGCGTTGGTGAGGTGGCCCTGGTGGGTGTTGAGGCCCAGGGCGAGCGCCTTGTCGTTGGTCAGGGCGGTGTGCCAGCCCTGGGCGGCGAGGGCCACGGTGTAGGGGAGCGTCACGTTGGTGAGCGCGTAGGTCGAGGTCCGGGGCACGGCGCCCGGCATGTTGGCCACGCAGTAGAAGATCGAGTCGTGCACCGGGTAGGTGGGCTCGGCGTGCGTGGTCGGGCGCGAGTCCTCGAAGCAGCCGCCCTGGTCGATGGCGATGTCCACCAGCACCGAACCCGGCTTCATCTCCGCCACCAGCGCGTTGCTGATCAGCTTCGGGGCCTTCGCGCCCGGCACCAGCACGGCGCCGATCACCAGGTCGGCGGCCTTGGCGGCCTCCTCGACGGCGAGCCGGTTCGAGGTGATGGTGCGGACCCGGCCGCCGAACTGCGCGTCGATCTGGCGCAGGCGGTCCACATTGGTGTCCAGCACGACGACGTCGGCGCCCATGCCCAGGGCGATGGTCGCGGAGTTGATGCCCGCTACACCGCCGCCGATCACCACGACCCGCGCCGGGGCGACCCCGGGCACGCCGCCGGGCAGCACGCCGCGGCCACCGGAGGGCTTCATCAGGGCGAACGCGCCGACCTGCGGGGCGAGCCTGCCCGCGACCTCCGACATCGGCGCCAGCAGCGGCAGCGCGCCGTTGGCGGTCTGCACGGTCTCGTAGGCGATCGCGGTGGTGCCCGAGGCCAGCAGCGCCTTGGTCAGCGGCTCGTCGGCGGCCAGGTGCAGGTAGGTGAACAGGGTCTGGCCCGCGCGCAGCCGCGGGTACTCGACCGCGATGGGCTCCTTGACCTTGAGCACCAGGTCGCCCTCGGCCCACACCTCGTCGGCGGTGGCCAGCACCTTGGCGCCCGCCGCCAGGTACTCGTCGTCGGTGATGGCCGAGCCGAGGCCCGCGCCCGCCTCGACGAACACGTCGTGCCCGCGGGAGGTGAGCTCGTGCGCACCAGCCGGGGTCAGGGCCACCCGGTACTCGTGGTTCTTGATCTCACGGGGAACGGCGATCTGCACCGGGGCGGTCCTCTCGGGTACTGGCTGCGTGGGCCATCTGGGGTGTCCTGTACCACGGTCGTGCAGCACTTGAGGGCTGTCATCGTTCTGTGAGACCGAGAGTAATCGTGCCTGGTTGTGCTCGCAGCACAGTCAGCCCCAGCGCAATGCCACCAACTGGGTAAGCAGTGCCAACCGAGTGTCAGGATCGCCCAGATCGACCTCCAGCGCCGCGGTGACCCGGGACATCCGGTACCGCAGCGTGTTGGGGTGGATGCTCAGGGCCGCCGCGGCGGCCCGCGGGTCACCCGGGTGGCGCAGCCACTCGTACAGGGTGTCGAGGTACCAGGACGCGTCGCCGCGGGCGCGGAGGTGGGTGAGCGGGCCGACGTGCGCGACGCCCGCGCCGGTGGAGGCGACGGCGGTGCGGTGCAGCACGAGCACGGTCCACACCTCGTCGTGCACCGCGAGCGGCCCCGGGACCAGCCCGGCGCGCAGCAGGCTCAGCGCCTCGTCGGCCTCGGCCCGCGACCGGGCCAGCTCGCCGACGCGCACGGGGGTGCCCGCGGCGACCAGCGGGCCCGCCAGCTCGGTCAGCGCGGTGCGCAGCTCGGGCCAGCCGCCGGGGCCGGGCGTGTCGGGCACGATCGCGTAGAGGAGGCCGTGCAGGTCGGCGACGGCCGGGCGGCGGCCGACCCCGGCGCTGAGCCGTTCCAGCAGCGCCAGCCGCACGCCCTCGGCCAGCTTCTCGGCGGCCTGGGTGTCGATGGCGACGACGCGGTGGTGGTCGTCGGAGAGGTCCAGTTCGGCGGCGCCCAGCCGGGCGCTGCCGGTGCCGTCGAGCACCGAGCGCACCAGCTCGGCGGACCGCCTGCGGTCGGAGTCCTCGCGCGCCCGGCGGCGCAGCAGGTGCAGCGCGACCACGGGGGCCGCGTCGGCGAACGCGGCGGCCCGCTCGTCGGAGACCGGACCGGCGACGACGGCCCACATGGAACCGAGGAGTTCGCCGCCCATCCGCACGGGGACGATCAGGCGGGGCAGCGTGCCGTCCTTCTGCGCGGGCACGAAGATCGCGGTGCGGCCCCGGCTCAGCTCGCGGAAGACGCCGCGCGAGCGGAACCGCGCGAGCACGTCGTCGGGCACCCGGCGGCCCATGATGGTCGAGACCCGCGCCGGGTCGGTGCGGTCCTGGCGCGCGGAGTAGGCGAGCACCCGAGAGTTGGCGTCCTCGATCGTGACGGGCGCGTCGACGACGGCGGCCGCGGCGTCGGCCAACCGGAAGAGGTCGCCGAACGGCCCGGCCCCCGAGTTGAGCTCGTTGGCCGCCTCGTCCGCGGCCGCGTCGAGGACCGAGCGCAGCAACCACACCAACTGCGCCCAAGCCGTCGCCCCCCGCACCTCGACGAGCCCGGTCCCCACCCGCCCGGCCACCGCCTTCACCGCGTGCCGCCCCGCGTGCGGCGGCTTGAGGAGCACGGCGGCGGCCCCCTGCTCCCCGCACTGCCGGACGAGCTCGACGGCCTCGGCGGTGGACTGCACGGCGATACCGAGGACGAGATCCCCGGACGACACCGGCGTCCGCTTGCCGGACTCGGCGATGACCACGTCCCCGACCAGCGGCGCCCGCTCGTCGGCGTGGACCGTGCGTAACAGCGTGGGCCCCATCCGATCCACCACGCCCTGCACGGTGATCACGCCGCCCACCCCCTCCACACCACCGCTTGACCGGCCGCCCCACCCGGCCCCACCGCCACGGTAGCGCCCAACCGTCCCAACTGGACCCCCACCACCCGCGGCAGGTGATCCCGGGGGGTATGCCTCCGGCCCCCGGTATCCATTCTAGTTGGCGGCACAGACGATACCGGTTGGTAGCGATCAAGCCTGTGAGGGTTATTCAGCGGCGTAGAAGTGGAGGCCGATGACCGCGGAGATTGTGTTGATGGGGCGCCGGTGGTCGGTGTGGGGAACGCGCCGGGTTTCGTGTTGGGCGACGGCGCGTTCGACCACGACACGGGTGCAGTCGTGGTGTCGGTTGAACTCCCGTTCCCGGTCGGGTCGCTCCCGGTCTCCGGGTCTTCTGATAGGGGTCAGGACTCCGCCGCCGACGCAGCCCTCGTCGCCGAGCCAGGCGCCGGCATCCCGTCCCTCGAGAACGTGCGAGACCTCCAGGCCGACGATGTCGTTCCGAGGTCACGGCACCGGATCCGACACCCACCTCACACACCCGCCCAGCAACAGTGGGGCCACCGCCGCGATCACCCGGCCGACCGTCGACCACGACACCACGAACGCATCCACCCACTCCGCCTGAACCCGATTCCGACGCGAATACGCCACCGCGACCACCACGGAGCGACACACGCCGAGAACCGGCGACCATCTTCGGTCACCTCACCGATCAAGGCACATAGTTCCTCGACACGGCCTCGACCGAGACCGGCGCCAGGACACACAGACGCGGCCCGTTGTCGAGAATGATGCGTGGTGGCTGGATTCTCGCAAACGGGCCGCCGTCTCGCGCTTCGGGGTGATCATTGCGGGGCGTGAATAAGCCTCTGTGGACAACTCGCCCGACCTGGGGATGATCTCCCTTCTTGTCCCCGGTTTCCGACCGGTTGTCCACAGGCGTGATCGTCTTCAGCCGACATTGTCGGTGCCCGCCGGTAGAATGGATACCGGGGGTCGGAGGCGCAATGCCACTAACTTAAGCAAGGAGCTGCTATTATTTTCGGGTGGCTCGCGTGGTGCAGGTTCGTGGTGGTGTCGTTGATTCGTCGGCTGTTCGGTTGACCGATCGGATCTCGTTGGGTGTGTTGGCGGAGGTTTTTCCTCGAGATGTGATCGAGGATGTGTTGAACGAGACGGGCCGTCGCGAGTTGCGGTCTCGGTTGCTTCCCGCGCATGTGGTGGTGCGGTTTTGTTTGGGGATGTGCCTGTTTTTCGATGATGATTACGAGGAGGTGATGCGGAAGCTTGTTGGGTCGTTGCGGTCTGTGGGTTCGTGGCGTGGTGAGTGGAATGTTCCCTCGACGGCGGCTATTTCCAAGGCTCGGAAGCGGTTGGGGGTCGAGCCGTTGAGTCTGTTGTTTGAGCGGGTCGCTGTTCCGGTGGCGGGGCGGGGTACCACAGGGGCGTGGTTGGCGTCGCGTCGGTTGATGGCGATGGATGGGTTCTCCGTGGATGTTCCGGATACGCCCGAGAACGCGGCGGAGTTCGGTCGACAGCGTAATCAGTCGGTCGAGTCCGCGTTTCCGCGGGCGTTGATGATCGTGTTGGGCGAGTGTGGTTCCCGCGCGATCGTGGGGGCCGCGATCGCCGGGTGCCTGACCAGCGAGAAAACTCTCGCGAGAGACATCATCGGGTCTGTCGAGCCGGACATGCTGGTGATCGCCGATCGGGGCTTCTACGGTTTCGATCTGTGGAACGAGTTCCGTCGTACTGGCGCTGACCTGCTGTGGAGAGTGAGTTCGGCTGTCACGTTGCCGGTGTTGGAGTGGTTGCCCGACGGTTCGTATCGCTCGATCCTGGTCAGTTCGGCCGTGCGCCGAGGGCGCCGGGATCGGCTGATCGAGAAGGCCCGCCGCGGCGAGGATTGTCGTTCCGAGGATGCGCAACCGGTTCGGGTGGTCGAATATCAGGTTCCCGACCGGGCGGGTGACGGGGCAGCCGAGGTCGTGTGCGTGGTGACGTCGATTCTCGACCCGGCCGAGGCGACCGCCATGGAATTGGCTCTCGCCTACCATGAACGCTGGGAATGCGAGGGTTTGATCGATGAGATGAAGACCCATCAACAAGGATCGGGTAAGACGCTGCGGTCGAGATCGCCCGACATGGTGCGTCAGGAACTGTGGGCGTTCCTGCTCGCACACTATGGCATTCGGCGTTTGATGTGCTCGGCGGCCGACGAGGCCGACGTCGACCCTGATCGACTGTCCTTCATGCGGTCTCTTCGAGTCATCCGACGCCAGGTCCCCGCCGAGGCGGATTTTTCCCCCTGAACGCCAAGCGAGAGCGTTATCGGAGACCCGCGCGGAAATCAACGAGAGACACCTCGCGGCCCGAAGGCACCGAACGTACCCCCGTGTGGCCAAACGTGGACGCCATAAACGCTACCCCACCAAAAAAGGCAAACATCAAGGCGTTCGACATCAGGGTCCGGCCACCATCAGAATCCTCGCACCTAGCCTAAGTTAGTGGCATTGGGTCGGAGGCGTGCGTTGATCATTTTTGCCGGGCAGGCGGTCGACTTTCAGCCTTGTGTCGGGTGACTTGCGCTCGCTTCCCTGTTTTGCCCGAGTGGTCGGGTTTAGCCGCGGCGGTTGATGTGATTCGGCATTGCGCGCACGGGTTGGCATGGCCGGGGTCGGGAAGTGTCGAAGCCCGCGCTGCGGGAACCGGCGGGGCGCGGTGATGTCACGCGATTGTCGGCGGCGCGGAGTTCTGGCCGGTGTCGCGAATTCCGCGCTCGGCGGCATTTCCGGCTTGTATGTCCTTTGTGGACCTAGTGGGACTGGACCGCCAGCCAGGCGAGGGCGGCGACGACCGTCATGCCGGTGTCGTTGGGGTGCAGGGGGGCGGCGGGGGAGTCGGGGCGCAGGGGCTCGACCCAGCGGTCTTCGGCGGATTGGCAGGCGTCGTGGTTGGTGGCGTAGGGGTAGGGGTTGATGAAGGTGGCGCCTGCCTGGCGGGCGGTTTCGGCCAGGGCCTGGTTGAGGGCGCGGCCCGTTTGGTCGAAGTAGGCGGTGTCGCCCGCGGCGAAGGGGACCAGGGGCCAGCAGCCGGGGCCGTCGGGGAGGATGCGGAGGTAGCCGACCACGAGGATGGTCGCGCGGGGGACGCGTTTGTGGATCTCGCCGAGGGTCTTGGCCACCCGGGTCCTGGCGACGGCGCGGACGCGGTTCGCCAGCTCGTCCGTGCCGCTCGCGGTGTAGTGCGCCTTGCACGGCGCGCCGGTGGGGTCGGTGGCCCCCAGCCTGCCGCAAGTGGACAGGATCTCGCCGAAGCCGATGTCGTTGCCGCCGATGGTCAGCGTTACCAGGTCGGTCTCGGGTCGCAGCGCGTCGAACTGGGGCGGGTTCTCCCCGCCGTACACCTGTTGCGGCCTGGTCATCTCGGCCGTGGTCGCGCCGCCGCAGGTGACGTCGGTGAACCGGCGCACGCGCAGCCACCGGGCCAGCTTGCCCGGGTAGTTGTGGTCCGACCGCCCGCAGCCCAGCGGGGTCCCGTTCTGCGTCGGGATCCCCGGGCCGGACGCGTACGAGTCGCCCAGCGCCACGTAGTGGCGGTACCGCGTACGCGGCCTGCTCTCGTCTCCGGCGGCCGAAAAGGACTGACCGCTCGCTGTCTGGGAGGTGGTGGCCGGTGCGGTGGTGGGCTGCGCGGACGCCGCGGGTGCCGCGGCGGTGGTGATCGTCAGCAGGGCCAGGACCAGGGTGGTGGCGCGCATGCCGTTGATCGTCACCCGTCCGGGTGGAACAGGCAACCGCCCCCGTGTTCCAGATCGTGGAAGGTCTGCCCGTCGTCCGGTCGGCGCAGCTAGCTTGCTCTATACGGCTGTCCAGCTGGAACGAGCCGCCGGTACCGCGCACGAGAGCTAGGAGAACCGATGACCGACTCCGCCGCCTGGTCGTTCGAGACCAAGCAGATCCACGCGGGCGCCGCGCCGGATCCGACCACCGGTGCCCGGGCCACCCCGATCTACCAGACCACCTCCTACGTCTTCCGCGACAGCCAGCACGGTGCCGACCTGTTCAGCCTCGCCGAGCCGGGCCACATCTACACCCGGATCATGAACCCCACCCAGGACGTGCTCGAACAGCGCGTCGCGGCGCTGGAGGGCGGCGTGGCCGCCCTCGCGTTCGCCTCCGGGTCCGCGGCCAC
Organism: Actinokineospora auranticolor; assembly: GCF_041897805.1. Lineage (GTDB taxonomy): Bacteria > Actinomycetota > Actinomycetes > Mycobacteriales > Pseudonocardiaceae > Actinokineospora > Actinokineospora auranticolor. The sequence continues at coordinate 7,449,793 of NZ_CP154825.1, read as the reverse complement.
CACCGCGGCGATCCTCAACCTCGCCGAGTCCGGCGACCACATCGTCTCCAGCCCCTCCCTCTACGGCGGCACCTACAACCTCTTCCACTACACGCTGCCCAAGCTCGGCGTCGAGGTCAGCTTCGTCGACGACCAGGACGACCTCGACGCCTGGCGCGCCGCGGTCCGGCCCAACACCAAGGCCTTCTTCGGCGAGAGCCTGGCCAACCCCGGCAACAACGTCTTCGACATCCGCGCCGTCGCCGACGTCGCCCACGAGGTGGGCGTGCCGCTCATCATCGACAACACCGTCCCCACCCCGTACCTGCTGCGCCCGATCGAGCACGGCGCCGACATCGTCGTGCACTCGGCCACCAAGTACCTGGGCGGCCACGGCACCACCATCGCCGGTGTCCTGGTCGACGGCGGCACCTTCGACTTCGGCGCGCACCCCGACCGCTTCCCCGGCTTCACCCAGCCCGACCCGAGCTACCACGGCCTCAAGTACTGGGAGGCCCTCGGCCCGGGCGCCTACGCCGCCAAGGCCCGGATCCAGGGCCTGCGCGACACCGGCGCGGCGATCTCGCCGTTCAACGCGTTCCTGATCATCCAGGGCATCGAGACGCTGTCGCTGCGCATCGAGCGGCACGTGGCCAACGCCAAGGCCATCGCCGAGTGGCTGGAGCAGCGCGACGAGGTGGAGAAGGTCTACTACGCCGGTCTGCCCTCCAGCCCTTTCCACGCCGCGGCGCAGAAGTACCTGCCGCGCGGCGCGGGCGCCATCGTCTCCTTCGACCTGCGCGGCGGCGTCGAGGCCGGGCGCAAGTTCGTCGACGGCACCGAGCTGTTCAGCCAGCTCGTCAACATCGGCGACGTGCGCAGCCTCATCGTGCACCCGGCCAGCACCACGCACAGCCAGCTCGCCGAGGAGGAGCAGCTGGCCAGCGGCGTGACCCCCGGCCTGGTGCGGCTCTCCGTGGGCATCGAGAACGTCGAGGACCTCCTCGCCGACCTGGAGGCCGGCTTCCGGGCCGCCAAGGCCGAGCTGTGAGCACCCCTCCCCCTCCCGCCACCGGCGCGTGGCGGGAGGGGGACCCGCCCGGTCGCCGCCGGTGGGTCCCGCTGCCGGGACCGGTGCCGGGCGCCCGGATCGCCTACGAGACCTGGGGCGAGCTCAACCCCGACCGCACCAACGCGGTGCTCGTGGAACACGCGTTGACCGGCGACAGCCACGCCGCGGGCCCACCCGAACCCGGCCACCCCACCCCGGGTTGGTGGGACGGGCTGATCGGCCCCGGTCGCGCGGTCGACACCAACCGGTACTTCGTCGTGTGCCCCAACGTGCTCGGCGGCTGCCAGGGCACGACCGGACCGGCCAGCCAGGCCGCCGACGGCTGGGCCTGGGGCAGCCGGTTCCCGTCGATCGGCATCCGCGACCAGGTGGCCGCGGAGGTCGTCCTCGCCGACGCGCTCGGCGTCGACCGCTGGGCCGCGGTGCTCGGCGGCTCCATGGGCGGCATGCGGGCCCTGGAGTGGGCCGTGGCCACCCCGGACCGGGTGGCCGCGCTGCTGCTGCTCGCCTGCCCGGCCGCCGCCTCCGGCGAGCAGATCGCCTGGGCCGCGCCGCAGTTGCACGCCATCCGCGCCGACCCGCGCTGGCGCGGCGGCGACTACCACGACACCCCCGAGGGCCCCTGGGACGGCCTCGGCGTGGCCCGGCGGATCGCCCAGGTGACCTACCGCAGCGAACCCGAGATCGCCCACCGCTTCGGCCGCGCGCGCCAGCCCGACGGCCGGTTCGCCATCGAGTCCTATTTGGACCACCACGCGGCCAAGCTGGCGCACCGCTTCGACGCGGCCAGCTACGTGCTGCTCACCGAGGCCATGAACGGCCACGACGTCGGTGTCGACCGCGGCGGGATCCCGGCCGCGCTCGCCCGGGTCACCGCGCGCACCGTCGTCGCCGGAGTGGACAGTGACCGGCTCTACCCCTTGGCGCAGCAGCGAGAACTCGCCGACGGCATCTCCACCGCCGACGGCCTGCGGGTCATCACGTCGCCCGCGGGCCACGACGGCTTCCTGACCGAGACCGCCCAGCTCGCCGCGCTGCTGAAGGAAATCCTGTAGCGCGAGGCCGTTCCCCATGGTTTCTCCCTTGTCCGGGACGGCTTCTCCGCCCACTGGGACAAGGTTAGGGAAACCGGTGGGGATTTCGCCAAGCCCGTCCACCGGCCTGTGGACAACTCGCGATCTTGATCGGAGATCGCCTGCTCAGGACGCGTCGCGCAGCCAGCCCGGGACGGGCAGTCCCCGGTTGACGCACTCGTCCGACAGCCGCAGCGTCCAGCGCAGCGCCTGCACCATCAGCATCGCCATCTCCTCCGGCGCCGCGTTGGTCAGCGCGATCTCGATCTGCGCCTTGGCCGCGTCCGTGTCGCCGTGCACCTCCGCCAGCAGCGTGCGCACCGCGGTCCGCACGGGAGGGTCGGCCTCGTCGATCGGCACCTCGTGGCCGTCGTCGTCGTAGACCTGCATCTTGACCGGCGCGGTACCGCCCGCGCCGAGCGCGGCCACCATCGCACTGCACTCGTGGAAGAGCATCAGCATCAGCTCACGGGCGTCGACGTGGCTGTCCGGCGCGGACCGCACCGCGGCCGCCACCCGGTCGAGGGCACCGTCGTCCTCACCCGCGCGCATGGCGGCCAGGGCTCCGGCGGCGGCCTCGGTGAGCCTGCGCCTGCGGTTCGGATCGGACTCGCTGTGGGCGTCCACGTCCTCATCCTGCAACAGCGGGCCGCCGCGCGGGGAGATCACCCAGGGGCGATTCGCTCAGTTGGCGGTGGGCCGCAGCCGCGCCAGGATGTCCTCGACGTCGCCGGGACCGCCGAACGCGGGCCCCTCACCGGTGCGCACGCCCTGGTCGGCCCACCAGCGGGCCTCCGCGTGGTCCCGGACGCCCAGCACGCCAACGGACGTGCCCAGCGACTCCAGCGCCTCGATGAGCCGCAGCGTGGCCCGCATCGGCACGGCGTCGCGCGGCAGCCAGTCCGGGCGCCAGTTCTCGAACGGGTCGGCGAGCACGACCGTGCGCACCCCGAACCGCTCCACCATGGCGATCTCGCGCGGGCCGCCGTTGAAGCCGTGCAACGCGGTGACCACACCGATGTCGCTCAACGTGCGCAGATTGTCCTGCGCGTCACCACGCCCCGTGAGCACCGTAGTGGTGTCCAGCGCGATCTCCAGCAACCCCGGCGCCACACCCGCGCGCGATACCGCGGTGTTCACCGTCGCGGACAGGTCCGCGTCCGCCGACTGCAACGCCGAGAGGTGCACCCGGTGCACGGCCTCGTCCGGATCCGCCGTGCCCGCGAACAACGCCTGCCACACCGGCACGCTCTCGGTGGACTTGGCCAGCAGCCACGGTCCCAACGGCACCGACAGACCGGTCAGCTCCGCCAGCTCTGTGGTGGAGTCCACGCCGTCGAGCCCCGTTGTGCGCGCCAACGCGCGAACCCGGACCACCTTGCCGTCGGACAGCCGCACAACCGGCTGGTAGGCGAGGTCCAGTTCCCCGTTCTCCCACGCCGCGGGTAGCGCTGTCGCGGACTCACCGACCTTGCGCGCGGCCCGGTCCGCATGGGCGTCGAACTCCGCCCATTGGTACCGGCCGGTGGAACGCGCGTACCGCAACGCCGCGTCGGCCGCGCGGAACATCTCGGTGCTCGACATCTCCGACGGCTTGCACCGCACAACGCCGATCGTGGCGCTCACCGCCAACCCGAGCCGACCGTCGTACTCCGGTTCGGACAGCTCCTGGTTGATGCCCTCGACCAGCTTGGACACCGGCGGCGCGGCCGTACCGTGCGCGATGAGCACCGCGAACTCGTCACCGCCGATGCGCGCCACTACGGCGTCGTGGCCGTCTACCGCGTTCATCAGCCGACCGGCGACCGACCGCAGCACCCGGTCACCGGCCTGGTGCCCGTGCGTAGTGTTGATCAGCGAGAACGCGTCGAGGTCCAGGCACAGCAGCGTCAGCAGGTGCCGCGGCGACGTCTGGCCGTGCATCGCCTCCAGCCGCGACTGGAAGTGCAGCCGGTTCGCCGCGCCGGTCAGCGCGTCGTGCAGGTTCTGGTGGCTGAGCTGGTTGCCCAACAGCATCAGCTCGCTCAGGTCCTGCACCATCGTGACCCGGTAGCGGGTGGCGCCGTTGTCGTCGTGCAACAGCGATGTGGTCAGGTACACCCACGCCGACTCGCCGTTGGGCCGCACCAGGCGCCTGCGGTCCGCCTCGCCGAACACCGGCAGCTCGTCGGAGTCCTCCACCGCGATGAACTCCGCGAGCGCGCGGTTGGGCAGTTGGTCGGCCGGACAGCCCAGGATCGCCGCCAGCGCCGGGTTGACCTCGACGAACGTGCCGTCCTGCTCGGTGATCGCGATGCCGATGGCCGAGGCGGTGAACACCTCGCGGAACCGGTTCTCGGTGGCCCGCCGGTCGCGCTCGGCGCGCTGCTTGGCGGTCAGCAGCGCGAGTTTCATGTTCTCCTGCTGGGCCAGCGTGCGCCTGCGCAGCGCGGCGGCGTAGCCCGCGGCCACGGCGGCCAGCAGCGGCGCCACCGAGCGCGCGCCGTGCCCCGCGTCGGCCAGGCCGTCGGCGAGCACCCGCAGCGACCGCTCCAGCGTCGCCTCGCCGGTGAGCGCGCCCTCGACCATCAGCTCGCCGACGCGGCTGCCCGCGGCCGCGTCGAACGGCTCGGCGGCCAGCGCGGTGGTCAGCCTGCCGAGGAGGCTGCGCAGCAGGTCCTCGATCTCGGCGGCCGACCGCGGCACGTAGGCGGTCGCGGCGACCACGCTCAGCCAAGCCCGGACCAGGTCAGGGTCCGGGGCACCGGGTTGGTCGGGTTCGCTCGGCATCGCTGTTCAGTCGTCGTGGTTCGCGGTCGTTCAGATCTTGCGGCCGACCCCGGCGTAGATACCCGCGCGGTTGGGTTCGCCGCCGTCGTCGAGGTCCGGGTCGGGCTGCCACAGCGCGGTCGGCACGATGCCCGGCTCGACGACCTCGAAGCCGTCGAACAGCTCGGTGATCTCGGCGTGCGAACGCGGGTACATGGGATCGCGGCTGGACTTCATCACCTCTACCACGCGGTCCATCTCCGCGGGCATCAGATCGCGGGTGAATTGCGAGAACGAGAGGTAGCTGCCGGGGACCAGGGCGTCGCGGTACTCGGCGACGATCCGGCGCGGGTCCTTGGCGGGCGGCACGAAGTGGAAGACCCCGGCCATCAGGAGGCCGATGGGCTCGGTGAAGTCGAGGAGTTCGCGGGTGGTCTCGGCGTCGAGGATGTCGCGCGGTCGGGTGAGGTCGGCCTGCACGATGGTGGCGAGTGGGTTGTCCGCGAGCATGAGCGTGCTGTGCGCGTACGCGACCTCCTCGTAGTCGACGTACACCACTCGCGTGGTGGGGTCGGCCTGCTGGGCGATCTCGTGCACGTTGCCGACGGTGGGGATGCCGGAGCCGAGGTCGAGGAACTGGCGCACCCCGCGCTCGATCATGAACAGCACCGAGCGGCGCAGGAACGACCGGTTGTGCCGGGCGATCTCCCGGGCGTTCGGCTGCGCCTTGATGAAGCGTTCGGCCAGCTCGCGGTCGTGGGCGAAGTTGTGCGCGCCACCGAGCAGGTAGTCGTAGAGCCGCGCGGCGCTCGGTCGTTCAAGATCGATCCCCTCCGGCACCCAGTCGGCCACCGCGTCCATGCGCCCACCCTCCACGTCGGTGTGTGACGGGGAGGTTACTCACCCGACAGGGTAACCGGCCAGGTGTCGAACGTCGTGGCGCGACCGGGACGTTCGGCACCCGATCGGGGCGCCGCCGGACGGGTGATGGGTGGCCCGCCAATGCTGGGAATTCCTGGCGTTCGGTGGCTGGGGGTGGCTCGTTCGGGATGGGCTCGGCCTGCGCGCGGCTTGTGGCGGCTCGCGATGCTGTCGGCTTCGTGCGCGGGTTCGGGGCCGGGGATGATCTTGAAATCCTGGGTTGTCCACATGCTCGGGACTTGCGCACAGGTTTGGGAAAGCGGCTTCCAGCGGCCTGAACTGCGGCGATAGGCTCAAGGCGGGGCCTGCCCCGGGTGGGCGGGGCTTTGTGTCGGGGGCGGTGGGGGATCTTGAAAAAGGTGGTTGGCCGGGCTTGTTGTGCGGCTGGGGGTTTGGGGTCAGGGGGTGTGTGGGTGAGGGCGGCGCTTGTTGTGCGGCTGGAGGTTGGGGCTAGAGGGGGGCGTGGGTGAGGGCGGTGAGGGCCATGCCCGTGAGGAGGTCGGCCATCTGGGCTCGGTCCAGGTGGCGGCTGTGGGGGGTTGAGTTGATCAGCCCGAAGACCGCGTGGGCGGCGGCGCGGGCGGTGGGTTCCTCCGTCGTCGGCACGGCCGCTCGGATGACCTCCACCCAGATCTCCACGTAGCGCCGCTGCAGGGCCCGGACCTTGCGCCGGTCCGGGTCGGTCAGGTTGCCCAGGTTGCGCTCCTGCACCGTGATCAGCGCGGGGTTGTCCAGGGCGAAGTCGACGTGGAAGCGGACCAGGTCGCCGAGGGTGTCGTGGGGGCCGCGGGCGCTGTCGACGCGGGTTTGGCCGCCGTCGAGGAGGACCTCGCTGATGGCGGTCAGCATCTCGCCGAGCATGGCGTCCTTGGAGCGGAAGTGCCGGTACAGCGCCGGGCCGGAGATGCCCACCGCGGAACCGATGTCGTCGATCCCCACCCCGTGGAAGCCGTGCCGGGCGAACAGTTCGGCGGCCGCGGCGAGGATCTGCTCGCGGCGCGTCGGCTTGTCCGGGACGGGCTCCGCTGCTGGTGACACCCCGCCATCGTATGGCAGCGCGGTTAGCGACCACTAACCGTCATCCCGGGCACCCGGGAGTGGGGAAAGTTAACCAACTAGTTTCTTGCTTGGTTTTCGCCTGGTAGTGATGTGTCTGTCGGGATTCCCTCCACCACCGGAGGCAGGAAGATGCGTGTCCCCCGTTCCCTTCCGATCATCGTCCTCACCGCCTTATCCCTGCTCGGTCTGACGACCCAGGCCGCCGCCGCGCCGGGAAAGTACGTCGCTCTCGGTGACTCCTACTCCTCCGGGCTCGGTGCCGGGAGCTACGGCAGTAGCGGCGACTGCAAGCGCAGCAGCAACTCCTACCCGCAGCTGTGGGCCAACGCCCACGGCCCGTCCGCGTTCTCGTTCGTCGCCTGCTCCGGCGCGCGGACGCAGGACGTGCTCAACAACCAGGTCGGCGCGGTGACCGCGGACACCGCGCTGGTCACCATCTCCATCGGCGGCAACGACGCCGGGTTCGCCAGCGTGATGACCGACTGCAACCTCAGCTCGGACGCCACCTGCGTCAGCCGCAACGAGACCGCGCAGAACTACGCCCGCAGCACCCTGCCGGGCCTGCTCGACGGGGTCTACGGCCAGATCCGCGCCAAGGCCCCGAACGCGCGCGTGATCGTGCTCGGCTACCCGCTCATCTACAAGCTCGGCGGATCCTGCATCGTCGGGCTGAGCGAGACCAAGCGGGCCGCCATCAACCAGTCCTCCGGTGTGCTGGCGTCGGTGATCTCGGGCCGGGCCGCGGCGCACGGCTTCACCTTCGTCGACGGCCGCACCGCCTTCTCCGGTCACGAGATCTGCGCGTCCGGGGCGCGGTGGCTCAACAGCGTGACCTTCCCGATCGAGGAGTCCTACCACCCGAACACCGCCGGTCAGAGCGGCGGCTACTACGCCGCCCTCCGCGCTGTGACGGGCTGACCGCCCGAATCAGTTCGTAAGACGCCGGATCACGCGAACAGCGTGGTCCGGCGTCTTGGCGTCCAGCCCGGGCGCACCTGGTCACGCTGGTGGTTGGTAGATCGGGTGGACTTGCCGCCTCGGCTGGACCCCGGGGTTAGCGAGCGCTAACATTGGATCGCTGGTTAACGCTGGCTAACTGTTCGAGGGAGCGAGATGGACGCGCCTGTGCTGCGCAGTGCGGCCGACCCCGGCGACGACGGCTTCCAGCGCAACGCCAAGAACCACGGCGAGCTGGTCGACGACCTGCGCGAACGCCTGGACCGCGCGGCCGAGGGCGGGCCGGAGAAGGCCCGCGCCCGGCACGTCGCGCGGGGCAAGCTGCTGCCCCGCGACCGGGTCGACTCGCTGCTCGACCCCGGCTCGCCGTTCCTGGAGCTGTCCCCGCTGGCCGCCACGGGCCTCTACGACGACGACGCGCCCGCCGCCGGGATCATCACCGGGATCGGGCGGGTGTCCGGTCGCGAGGTCGTAGTGGTCGTCAACGACGCGACGGTCAAGGGCGGCACGTACTACCCCATGACGGTCAAGAAGCACCTCCGCGCGCAAGAGGTCGCTCTTCAGAACAACCTGCCGTGCGTCTACCTGGTCGACTCCGGCGGCGCGTTCCTGCCCAAGCAGGACGACGTCTTCCCCGACCGCGACCACTTCGGCCGCATCTTCTACAACCAGGCCACCATGTCCGCCCAGGGCATCCCGCAGATCGCCGCCGTGCTCGGCTCCTGCACCGCGGGCGGCGCGTACGTGCCGGCGATGAGCGACGAGGCCGTCATCGTCCGGGAGCAGGGCACGATCTTCCTCGGCGGCCCGCCGCTGGTGAAGGCCGCGACCGGCGAGGTGGTCAGCGCCGAGGACCTCGGCGGCGGCGACGTGCACTCCCGCGTCTCCGGCGTCACCGACCACCTGGCCGACGACGACGCGCACGCCCTGAAGATCGTCCGCTCGATCGTGAGCACCCTCGGCCCGCGCGCCGCGCGCCCGTGGGAGGTCGCGCAGACGGAGGAGCCCGCGGTCGACCCGTCGACCCTCTACGGCGTCGTGCCCACCGACTCCCGCACCCCCTACGACGTCCGCGAGGTCATCGCCCGCGTGGTCGACGGCAGCCGGTTCCGCGAGTTCAAGAAGGAGTACGGCTCGACCCTGGTCACCGGCTTCGCCCGGATCCACGGCCACCCGGTCGGCATCGTGGCCAACAACGGCGTGCTCTTCGCCGAGTCGGCCATGAAGGGCGCGCACTTCATCGAACTGTGCGACCAGCGGTCGATCCCGCTGTTGTACCTGCAGAACATCACCGGTTTCATGGTCGGCCGCGACTACGAGGCGGGCGGCATTGCCAAGCACGGCGCCAAGATGGTCACCGCGACGGCGTGCGCGCGCGTACCGAAGTTCACCGTCGTCATCGGAGGCTCCTTCGGCGCCGGCAACTACTCCATGTGCGGAAGGGCCTATTCGCCGCGTTTTCTGTGGATGTGGCCCAACGCGCGGATCAGCGTCATGGGTGGTGAGCAGGCCGCGTCCGTGCTGTCCACGGTCCGCCGCGACCAGATCGAGGGTAGCGGCGGTGCCTGGTCGGCGGACGAGGAAGAGGCGTTCAAGGCCCCGATCCGCGACCAGTACGAGGAGCAGGGCAACCCGTACTACTCCACCGCGCGGCTGTGGGACGACGGTGTGATCGACCCGGCGGACACCCGCCAGGTGCTCGGCCTCGCGCTGTCCGCGGCGGCCAACGCGCCACTGGAACCTGTCCGCTACGGCGTCTTCCGGATGTGAGCATGTTCTCCAGCGTTCTGATCGCCAACCGGGGCGAGATCGCCGTCCGGGTCATCACCACCCTGCGCCGCATGGGCATCCGCTCGGTGGCGGTCTACAGCGACGCGGACGCGGGCGCCCGGCACGTGCGTGAAGCCGATGTCGCGGTGCGCCTTGGTCCCGCTGCGGCGCGGGAGAGCTACCTGGCCATAGACAAGGTCGTGGCCGCCGCGGTGCAGACCGGCGCGGAAGCGGTGCACCCCGGATACGGGTTCTTGGCGGAAAACGTCGAGTTCGCCCGGGCGTGCGCGGAGGCCGGTCTTGTATTCATCGGGCCACCGGTAGGCGCTATCGACGCCATGGGCGACAAGATCCGCGCGAAGCTCACCGTGAGCGCGGCGGGCGTACCGGTGGTCCCCGGCCGCACCGAGCCGGGTATGTCGGACGACGACTTGGTCGCCGCAGCGGGCGAAATCGGCTACCCGGTGCTCTTGAAGCCCTCCGCCGGTGGTGGCGGTAAGGGCATGCGGTTGGTGGAGGAGTCGGAGGGTCTGCGCGCGGCCATCGAGTCGGCCCGCCGTGAGGCCCGGGGCTCCTTCGGCGACGACACGCTGCTCATCGAGCGGTTCGTGCTGCGCCCCCGGCACATCGAGATCCAGGTCCTCGCCGACTCCCACGGGCACGCCGTGCACCTCGGTGAGCGCGAGTGCAGCCTCCAGCGCAGGCACCAGAAGATCATCGAGGAGGCGCCGTCCCCGCTGCTCGACCCGGCCACCCGGGCCAGGATGGGCGCGGCGGCGGTGGAGGCGGCCAAGGCCGTCGACTACAGCGGCGCGGGCACGGTGGAGTTCATCGTCTCCGCCGACCGGCCCGACGAGTTCTTCTTCATGGAGATGAACACCCGGCTCCAGGTCGAGCACCCGGTCACCGAGCAGGTCACCGGTCTGGACCTGGTCGAGCAGCAGGTCCGGGTCGCCGCCGGGCACCCGCTCGACCTCACCCAGGAGGAGGTCGCGCTGACCGGCCACGCCATCGAGGCCCGCGTCTACGCCGAGGACCCGACCACCGGCTTCCTGCCCACCGGCGGTCGGGTCCTCGGCCTCCGTCACTCGACGGCGGACTGGGCGCGGCTCGACTCCGGGCTGCTGCCCGGATCCGTGGTCGGCTCGGACTACGACCCGATGCTGGCCAAGGTCATCACCTGGGGCCGCGACCGCGCCGAGGCGATCGACCGGCTCTCCGCCGCGCTCGGTGAGACCGCGGTCCTTGGCGTGCGCACGAACGTCACCTTCCTGCGCGCTTTGCTGGCCGACGCGGACGTGCGCGCGGGCAGGCTCGACACGCAGCTCGTCGAGCGCCGCTTGGCCGAGCTGACCAAGGCCGAGGACGTGCCGGACGAGGTCTTCGCGGCTGCCGCGCTGGACGAACTGCTTGCGCTGCAACCGAGCGGCGCGGTGGTCGACCCGTGGGACGTGCCGAACGGTTGGCGCGTCGGGCGTCGGGCGGCGGTGGTGCTGCGGATGACCAGCGGTGAAAGGGAAGTAACCGTCCGCGTGACGGGGACGCCGGGTGCGGCGCGGGTGTCGGTCGACGGACACGAGCCGGTGCCTGCCGCGGTGTCCCGTGTGGATGGTGAACTGGTCGTCAACCACGGCGGCCGCAACCTCCGCTACGCCACGGCCCGCGACGGCGACACCCTGTGGCTCGCCGCGGACGGGCGGTGCTGGGCGGTCGCCGAGCACTCGGTGCTGGAGGGGGCCTCGGCCGCGGCGGGCGCGGGCGGTCCCATCACCAGCCCGATGCCGGGCACGGTGCTGGTGGTCAAGGTCTCGGTGGGCGAGCACGTGGCGGCCGGGACGCCGCTGCTCGTGGTCGAGGCGATGAAGATGGAGCACACCATCACCGCGCGGGTCGACGGTGTGGTCTCCGAACTCCCGGTGCACGCGGGCCAACAGGTCGCGCTGAACCAAACGCTGGCCGTGGTAACCCCATCGGAGGACTGACGTGATCGACCTGACGCTCCCGGAAGAGCACGAGGCGCTGCGCAAGACCGTGCAGGAGTTCGCCAGGGAGGAAGTGGCCCCGGTCATCGGCGACTTCTACGAGCGGGAGGCGTTCCCGTACGGGATCATCGCCAAGATGGGCGCCATGGGGCTGTTCGGCCTGCCCATCGGCGAGGAGTACGGCGGCATGGGCGGCGACTACTTCGCGCTGTGCCTGGCCCTGGAGGAACTGGCCAGGGTGGACTCGTCGGTCGCGATCACCCTTGAGGCGGGTGTCTCACTCGGCGCGATGCCGCTGTACCGCTTCGGCACCGACGAGCAGAAGCAGCGCTGGCTGCCCGCGCTCGCGGCGGGGGAGAAGCTGGGCGCGTTCGGCCTGACCGAGCCCGGCGGCGGCTCGGACGCGGGCGCCACCCGGACCACCGCCCGGCTCGACGGCGGCGAGTGGGTCATCAACGGGTCCAAGGCGTTCATCACCAACTCGGGCACGGACATCACCGAACTCGTCACCGTGACTGCGGTGACCGGCACCAAGGACGACGGCCGCAAGGAGATCTCGGCCATCATCGTCCCGGCGGGCACCCCCGGGTTCACGGTGGCGAAGAAGTACTCCAAGGTCGGCTGGAACGCCTCGGACACCCACGAACTGGCCTTCGACGACGTCCGGGTACCGGCGGAGAACCTGCTCGGCGCGCAGGGCCGCGGGTACGCGCAGTTCCTGTCGACCCTGGACGAGGGCCGCGTGGCCATCGCCGCGCTCTCCGTCGGCCTGGCGCAGGGCTGCGTGGACGAGTCGCTGAAGTACGTCGGCGAGCGCGAGGCGTTCGGCCGCAAGATCGGTGAGTACCAGGCGATCCAGTTCAAGATCGCCGACATGGAGACCCGGGTCAACACGGCTCGCCTGGCCTACTACGCGGCCGCCGCGAAGATGCTCAAGGGCCAGTCGTTCAAGAAGGAAGCGGCCATCGCCAAGCTGGTCTCCTCCAACGCCGCCATGGACAACTCCCGCGACGCCACCCAGATCTTCGGCGGCTACGGCTTCATGAACGAGTTCCCGGTCGGCCGCTTCTACCGCGACGCCAAGATCCTCGAAATCGGCGAGGGCACCAGCGAGGTCCAGCGCATGCTGATCGCCCGGGAACTGGGCCTGAAGTAGTGGCCTAAACCTTGCGGGCCAGGCCCGCGTAGGCCATGGCCTTGGCGGGGTCGCCGGTCTGCGGGGACTCGGGGCGCCATAAGGGGGTCCAGACCACGCCCGGGGGGATCAGTTCCAGGTCGCCGAACAGGGCCGTGACCTCGTCCCGGGTGCGGGGTACGGCCGACGAACCCGAGTTCCGGTACAGGTTTATGACGTCCTGGGAGTTCTCCGGGGTCGAGTCGACCGTGCCGTGGGTGATGGCCAGGTGGCTGCCCGGTGTCATCGACTCGATGTAGCGGTTCACGGCGGCGTGCGGCTGCTCGATGAAGTGCAGGACCGCGACCATCAGCACCGCGATGGGCTTGTCCAGGTCGAGGTGACCGTCGCCCGCCGCGGCGAGCACCGCGTCGGCGTCGTTGAAGTCGGCCAGGACCGCCGCCGCGCCCGGGGTGTCGCCCAGTTCGATCTCGCTGTGCGCGACCGCTATCGGGTCGTTGTCCACGTACACGACCCGCGCGCCCGGGGCGGTCTCGTGCACGTTGCCGACGGTCGGGATGCCGGAGCCGAGGTCGAGGAACTGGGTGATGCCCTGCTCCGCGCAGTACCGCACGGCCCGGCGCAGGTAGGCGCGGTTGATCTTCGCCGCCTCGGCCGCGCCCGGCATCGCCTGGAGGATCTTCTCAGCCAGCGCGCGGTCCGGTTCGAAGTTGCACGCGCCGCCGAGCAGGTAGTCGTAGATCCGCGCCGGATGCGCTCGGTCCGGATCGATCTCGGTCACCACTGCCTCCCCGCTGCGCCTGCCACCGGGCAGAATACTAGCCAGTCTCCTGCCGCCGGGGAGGAGTCGATCACCCGACTGGAGCAAGGGGCCCCCGGGGTGCGCACACCTCGGGGGCCCCTTGTGGACTGTCACATGTGGACGGACGGTCCGGCGGTCTTCAGTTCCTCCGGCACGCCGGGGCGCAGGATGAACGCGCACAGCACGCCGCCGACGGCGAACAGGATCGCGCTCCAGGTGAAGGCCGCGCTGTAGCTGGCGACCTTGGCCGCGGCCAGTTCCTTGCCCTCGGACATCGCCGCGACGGCCGCGCTGGAGGCGATGGTGCTGAACAGCGCGGTGCCGATCGAGCCGCCGATCTGCTGGACCGCGTTGATCGCCGCCGAGGCCACGCCAGCGTCGTGCTCCTCGACGCCCGCGATGCCCACGTTCATCGCCGAGGCCATGGTCAGGCCGATGCCGAAGCCGGAGACCAGCAGCCCGGGCAGCACGCCCGAGGCGTAGGTGCTGGTCGGTTCGAGCAGACCGAGCAGGCCGATGCCCGCACCGGCCAGGATCATGCCGGTCGGCACCAGCGGGCGCGGGCCGACCTTGGGCAGCAGGACCGTGGTGGCCACCGTGGCGCCGACCATCAGCGTGCCGATCATCGGCAGGAAGCCGACGCCGCTGGCGACCGGGGAGAAGGCCAGGTTCTGCTGCATGAAGAAGGTCAGGAACAGGAAGATGACGAACATCCCCGCGCACAGCACGAAGATGGACAGGAACGACCCGCCGCGGTTGCGGTGCAGCAGGATGCGCAGCGGCAGCAGCGGGTGCTCGACGCGCTGCTGCCAGTAGACGAAGAAGACCAGCAGCACGGCGCCCGCGGTCAGGAAGCCCCAGCTCTCCGGCGCGCCCCAGTCGTAGGTCGGCACGTTGCCCAGGCCGTAGACCAGGGCGAACATGCCGCCGGTCGCGGCCACGACACCGATCAGGTCCAGCTTCGGGCGGTTCTCCGCGGTGCTGCCCGAGAGCAGCGCCGCGCCGCCGAACAGGCCGACCGCGGCGAAGATCAGGTTGACGAACATGCACCAGCGCCAGTCCAGGTACTCGGTGAGCACGCCGCCGAGCAGCAGGCCGATCGCGCCGCCCGCGCCGGAGATGGCACCGAAGATGCCGAACGCCTTGCTGCGCTCCTTCGGGTCGGTGAAGGTGGTGGTCAGCAGCGACAGCGCGGCGGGGGCCAGCAGCGCGGCGAACACGCCCTGCCCGACGCGCGCGGCGACGAGCATGCCGAAGCTGTTCGCGGCACCGCCGACCGCCGACGCCAGCGCGAAGCCCGCGACGCCGACCAGGAAGGTGATCTTGCGGCCGAACAGGTCGGCCACCCGGCCGCCGATGAGCAGCAGGCTGCCGAAGCTCAACGCGTAGCCGGTGATCAGCCACTGCTGCTGGGTGTCGGAGAACCCGAGGTCCTTCTGGGCCGACGGCAGCGCGATGTTCACCACGGTGGCGTCCAGGATGACCATGACCTGGGCGATGGCGATGATCGCGAGGATCCACCAGCGCTTGCCATCGGTCGCGTCCGCGCGCCCCCCGGCGGCTTGTGTCTCTAGTGAGTCGGACAGAGTCAAGGCAGTCCCCCTGCTATGGATGTCCACTGTGGTGTCGTGGCGACGCTAACACAGAAGCGGAGGAAGTTTCTCCGCTTAACCGCTAAGCTGAGAGCGTGACATCAGACACCCCGACGGAGCATCGGCCGCTGCGCGCCGACGCTGAGCGAAACCGCGTGCGGCTGCTCACCGCGGCCCGCGAGGTCTTCGCCGCGCACGGTCTCGCCGTGTCCCTGGACGACGTGGCCAGGCACGCGGGCGTCGGGGTCGGCACGCTCTACCGCCGCTTCCCCAACAAGGACGCCCTGGTCGACGCGGTCTTCGACCACGCGCTCGACGAGCTCTTCGCGGCCGTGGCGGACATCGCCGCCGACCCGGACCCCTGGCGCGCCATCACCCGGCTCGTCGAGGAACTGGTCCGCAGGCAGTCGGCCGACCGGGGGCTGTACGAGATCTGCACCAAGGTCGGCCTCGGGCGCATGGAGCGGATCACCGCCCAGTACGTCCCGATCGTCGACACCCTCGTCGCCCGGGCGCGGGCCGAGGGCACGCTGCGGCCGGACGTGGCCCCGTCCGACATCGCCGTGCTGGTCATCATGGTGACGGCCACCGCGGAGGCCACCCGGGCCGCCGACCCGGACCACTGGCGCCGCTACCTGACCCTGCTGCTCGACGGCCTCCGCGCCCCGGGCACCACCCCGCTCCCGGTGGCGGCACTGACCCACGAGGAACTGGAGGTCGCCATCCGCGACGCCCGGTTCTAGGACCTGGGGAGCTGGGGCTCGATGAGTTCGGCGATCTTGCCTGCCAGCTGGCAGGCCTTCGCGCGGTCGACCCCGGCCACCGCGTTGGCAGAAGCGCGCGTGGTCTTCGTGACCGCGATGGTCACCGCGCAGTCGCCACCGGAGGTGCTCAGGTGAGACTGCACTGCTTTGCGGCCGTTGATGTCCGGGAGTGGCTTGTTGTTGATGTCGTCGGGCAAGTCGTCTATGCCGAGCGCGTCGTACAGCCCGACGGAGAGGATCAAGGTGTACTCCGGGCCGCGGACCAGCCACTTGCAACCGCGGGCGGGGCCGACGTCGTCGGGTTTCCCCTTGTCGGTGATGCCCAGGTCGCTCTTGGCGGCGCTGGTGAGCATGTCTGAGCAGGGGTCGAGGTCGGCCAGCGTGCCGCCGCCCTGCTCGGACGGTTGCCCGGTACTGGTCGTGGTCGGGGGCGTGCTCGCCGCCGAGGCGAGCGGCGTGCCCGGCGTGGTGCTCGAGCACGCGGGAACGGTCACGGCGACCGCTGACAGCAGGATGAGTCCCAGGGCGGTTGTACGTGTGGTCATGGTTCCGGGTGGGTCCTATTCGCCTGGGCCGCTCTGTCCGACCACGTGGGCGGCCTTCTGGTCGGTGCCTGCATAGTTTGCCATCGCCGTGGTGATCGCGGATTGGGCGTCAGTGAGCGAAGCCCGGAGTTTGAGCAGTTGGGTGACGAACCCCCGATCGTCGGTCGCGACCTGGACCATGAATGGTTTCATGATCTCGGCGTTGTTTGACAAGCCCAACTTCGGGGTTTGCGAAAGCTTGCCGAAGGTGTCCTGTTGACCGTCGATCCAGTCGATGAGGTTGCGGATTGCGGTCAGCAGCGCCTGCCCGCCGGTCTCGCTCACCGTGAAGCCACCGCTGTTGGCGGCGGCTACCAGGTCGGCGATACCCGCGCCCGCAGGGCCGCCGACGTGGGGTTTGTCTACGTACATGGGTTACCTCCCCGCGACGGGGAGATCGTAGCGGGCGCGGGGAGCGGCGCCAGGGCTACTTCAGCTCTGTCGAGGACTTGTCCAGGATTCGGCGGGCGATGATGAGTTGTTGGATTTGCTGGGTGCCCTCGAAGATGTCCAGGATTTTGGCGTCGCGGGCCCATTTTTCCAGGAGGGAGTTCTCCGTGTAGGCGCCCGCCAGTTCCACGCAGCGGAGGGTGATTTCGGTGGCGGTGCGGCCCGCTTTGGCCTTTGCCATGCTGGCCTGCAGGGAATTGGGTTCGCGGTTGTCGGCCAGCCACGCCGCTTCCATGGCCAGGAGGCGGGCGGCCTCCCAGTCGGCTTCCAGGTGCAGGAACGTCGCCGCGGCGGCGGGTTGGGTTGTCCAGGGGCGGTCGTAGTCGATGTCGACGCCCGCCTCGTTGAGGAGGGCGCGGGTTTCCTCCAGCGCGGCGCGGGCCACGCCGATGGCCATGGCGGCGACCAGGGGGCGGGTGTTGTCGAAGGTCTGCATGACGCCCGCGAAACCCGTGTCGATGTCCGGGCTGCCCAGCAGGTTGTCCCGGTGTACCCGGACGTCCGTCAGCCGGAAGTGGGCCGTGTCGGACGCGCGGATGCCGAGCTTGCTCTCCAACCGCACGAGTTCGAAGCCGGGGGTGGTTCGGTCGACGACGAAGGATTTGATCGCGGCCCTGCCCTTCGAGCGGTCCAGGGTTGCCCACACCACAACGCAATCCGCGCGTTCGCCCGCGGTGACGAAGATCTTCTCGCCGTTGAGGACGTAGTGGTCGCCGTCGAGGACGGCGGTGGTGCGGATAGCGGCTGAGTCCGAGCCGGTGTCGGGTTCGGTGATGGCCATGGCCGCCCACTTGCCCGCGTAGCGGGCCAGTTGCTCGTCGTTCGCGACCGAGGCGATGGCGGCGTTGCCCAGGCCCTGGCGCGGCATCGACAGGAGCAGACCTACGTCGCCCCAGCA
Organism: Actinokineospora auranticolor; assembly: GCF_041897805.1. Taxonomy (GTDB): domain Bacteria; phylum Actinomycetota; class Actinomycetes; order Mycobacteriales; family Pseudonocardiaceae; genus Actinokineospora; species Actinokineospora auranticolor. The sequence continues at coordinate 7,432,007 of NZ_CP154825.1, read as the reverse complement.
CATCTCCATCGTGCCGAGCAGCAGGCGCAGGTTGGCGCCGTTCTGGTTTCCCCTTTTGGCCACGGTTTCCCGGCGTACGCCACCCGCGCCCGCGCCGCCGCCGGACGCGGAGAGGCCGTCCAGGAGGGCGGCGAGCAGGTCGAGTTCCTTCGGGTAGGTGTGTTCCTCCCGGTCGTACTTGCGCGAGTTGGGGCGGAAGAACTCCGCCGCCGCCTGGTGGGCCTGGTCGACGAGTTGGGCGAACTTCGCGGGGACCTCAAGGTTGATCATCAGACGAGCACGATCCCCTCGACCACGCCGACCGCCCGCAAATCGCGGTACCAGCGCTCCACCGGGTGCTCCTTGACGAAACCGTGGCCGCCCAACAACTGGACGCCGTCGTCGCCGATCCGCATGCCGTGCTCCGCGCACTGCCGCCTGGCCAGCGCCGCCTCCCGCGCGAACGGCTTCCCCTGCTCCGCCAACGCCGCCGCCCGGTAGGTCAGCAGCCGCATGCCCGCCAGCTCCGTCGCCATGTCGGCCACCTTGAACGCCACCCCCTGCCGGTGGCTCACCGGCTCGCCGAACGCCACCCGGTCGTTCACGTACGGGATCACGTAGTCCACCACCGCCTGACCCGTCCCGACCGCCAGCGCGCTCCACGCGATCCGGGACAGCCGAACGCATTCCGCGTAGTCACCGGTCAGCACGGCGGAGGCGGGCAACGACACCCGCGCCAGCCGGACCCGCCCGGTGCCCGCCGCGCGCAACCCCATCGCGGGCTCCGGCTCGACGGTGATCCCCGCGGTTCCCGCCTCCACCAAGAACAACGCGGGCCCACGACCGTCCACATCGGCCGCGACGACGAACAGCTCGGCGTCGAGGGCCCGGGGGACGAGCGACTTCACGCCGTCCAGCACGAATCCGCCGGGTGTGCGGTAAGCCCTGGTGCGCAAGGAAAACGGATCGAACAACGCCCCCGGCTCCTGGACCGCCAACGCCGCGACGGGCACGTTCTCGCCGGTGAACGCGGGCAGGTACGTCGCCTGCTGGTCCGCGTCGCCCCACAGCGCCAGCGCCGTGCCGACCGCCGACGGCGCCAGGCAGGCCACCGCCAACCCCAGGTCCCCGTGCGCCAGCGCCTCCGCGACCAGCGCGTTCGTCACCGCCGACCGTTCCGTGCCCAACCCGCCCAGCGCCTCCGGGACGCCGAGCGCCGACACCCCCAACTCCGCCGCCCGCGCCACCACCTCGACGGGCGGCGCGCACGCCGCGTCCGCCGCCGCGGCGGCTGGCCGCACCCGCTCCGCCGCGAACTTCTCGACGGTGGAGCGGATCATCCGCTGTTCGTCGGTCGGCGTCAGGTCGAACAACCCGCGCTCCGGCGCGTCGGGCAACCGGCTCACCCCGCGCCCGCGCACGGCGGTGAACACCCGCCCGGCGGCGGTGAACCCGACCCGGGTCGCCTCGTGGACCCCGCGCTCGACCGGCTTGCGCAGCCCGAACCGGTCCAGTGCGGACGCGCCCGCCAGTCGGTTGAGGACGGCCAGCGCCGCGCCCATGGCATTGCGTCGACCAGCGTTTCGTTGAGCGGTCACGGCCAAGCACCTCCGATCGGAACCAAACCTACTCTAGAGTAGGAATGGTGGCCGATCGAGCCCGGATCAGCGCGCGGCGCGCTCCTTGTCGACCGCGTTCACCAGCGGGCGGCCGGTCAGGTACCGGTCGAGGTTGTCGGCGAAGCGCCGGACCAGCTCCTCCCGCCAGCCGACGACGTCACCGGACATGTGCGGGGAGATCAGCACGTTCGGCATGCCCCACAGCGGCGACGACGGCGCCAGCGGCTCGTCGCCGAACTCGTCGAACGCCGCGCCCGCCAGTTCGCCCCGGTCCAGCGCGTCGACCAGGTCCGGCTGCACGACGAGCCCGGACCGGCCGATGTTGACCAGCCGCGCGGTCGGCCGCATGGCGCGCAGCACGGACGCGTCCACCAGGCCCGCCGTCGGCTCGGTCAGCGCGAGGGCCAGCACCACCCAGTCGTAGCCGCCCACCGCGGCGCGCAGGTCGCCCAGCGGGCGCACGTCGCCGAAGTCGGGGTCGCCCGCGCGGGGCGCGCCGAGCGCGGCGACCCCGACGCCCACGGCGGTCAGCTTGCGGGCGATGGCGCGGGCGATCGGCCCGGTGCCGACCAGCAGCGCGCGCGAGCCCGCCAGCCGCTCGGTCTCCCGGTGCTGCCAGCGCCTGCGCTGCTGGTCGCGCAGGGTCCCCGGCAGGTCCTTGGCGAAGGCCAGGACCAGGCCGAGCACGTACTCGGCCATGGGCTCGTCGAACACCCCGGGCGAGGAGGTGACGACCACACCGGACTCGCGCAGGCCGGGGAAGAGCAGGTGGCGCACCGCGGGCCCGGCCACGTGGACCCACCGCAGCGCCCGCGCGGCGGCCCAGGCCCCGGATAACGCGGTGGACCGTGATTCCCACACCAAGAGCACGTCCGCGCCCTCGATGGCGCTGCCCAGGCGGTCGGCGGTGGTGTACCGGACAGTGGCCCGCGCCTCGACTTCGGTCATGGCGGGTGGGCGGTCGGCGCCGTGCAGGACCACGACGGTCGACCGCGGACTGGACTCCATCGCTGTACCAGCGTCCTCGGTCGGTAGGTGCCTGGTCGGTCAAGTCCCGGCAACGCTAGGAATGATCTCCAGTGGTGTCAAACCGTGGTCACCGAGAGCAAGTTTTCCCAGGTCAATGACCGTGCAGATGCACGATCGGGCGAAATGGCTCGGTTGTGTACTCGTCTGGGTAGAGTGTGTTGTACTCCATTCGTGAGAAGTCATACACGAATGGAGTAATGATCACCCGCGACGCGCCGGGCCGGTCGACGGAGGTTTCCGGCGCCGGGCGGACGCCCGTCACACCCGGGGCGGTTCCCCCGGCGGTCCGCGCCCGCTACAGTGGTTCCTACCTGGGGTTTTTCCATCCGCAACGGGTGGTGGCGCGGAGTGGCCGGGTCGACACCGTCGGCGCCGGGGACTCAAGCTCGCCCGGGGGTTTCGAACGAACCGCATGGCTCATAGGGCCGTTGGACCCTTACCGCTGTGAGGTTGAATACGAAAACATCGCTCGTATGCAGCAGCGATACCCCTGGTGCACGGCTCGTCGCCCGGCTATCCTCACTCTCCGTCAGGACCACCATCGAATCCGACGGTCACGCGAGCGGATCGGACGGTGAACCGAGACACCCACGCCGTTCCGGACCTCGACGGCGTACCTCTCCCTACCGGTGCGCCGCAATATCTGGGGGCTCATGTGAGTGTGACAACTTCCTCGCCGTCGGCGGAGGCGAGCGAGGAGACCCAGCCCGCGAGCCGGAGCCAGGGGACCGACGCCGTGTTCGCGCGGCTGAAGAGCTCGGCGTTCCACGAGCTGGTGGCCGCGTCGCTGGAGGGTGACCAGGAGGCCATCGGCACCCTGTTCACCTGGATCAACCCCGCGATCGTCCGGTACTGCCGCGCGCGCATCGGCCGCACGGGTTCCGCGTTCTCCTCCGCCGACGACGTGGCCCAGGAGATCCTGCTGGCCGTGCTGGGCGCGCTGCCGCGCTACTCCGACGACAAGGAGTCCTTCCTCCCGTTCGTCTACGGCATCGCCTCGCACAAGGTCGCCGACTACTACCGCCGCTCCGGCCGCGACCGCAGCGACCCCGTCGCCGACGTGCCCGACACCATCGACCACGGCCTGGGCCCCGAGCAGATCACCCTCCGCGCGGAGATGCGCACCCGGCTGGTCAAGCTCCTGGACACCCTCGCCCCCCGCCAGCGCGAGATCCTCGTCCTGCGCCTGGTCGTCGGCCTCTCCGCCCAGGAGACCGCCGTCGCGATAGGACTCACCGCCACCGCCGTGCGCGTCGCCCAGCACCGGGCGCTGACCCGGCTGCGCGGCAGCCTGTCCGCGAGCGACTGGCTCTAAAGACCACCTCTGCCAGACCACTGGGTCGCCTTGTGTGCGGGCGGCCCAGTGGTCGTTGGCTTTTGCGCGCTGCCCCGTGGTCGTTGGCGTTCCTACTCCGCGACCGCGCGCAGGTAGAGCTGCGCCTCGATCCGGCCCGGTTCGGCCTCGGCCTCGAACTCGCGCAGTTCGACGGAGCCGAAGCCCGCGTCCGCGACCACCTGCTTGAGCTGGTCCGGCGGGTAGGCCGAGACGGTGGTCGGGGCGCCGAGGAAGTTGACCGGGAACGTGTCGAAGTCGCCCTGCACCATGCTCAGCAGCAGCAGCTTCGGGCCGCGCAGCTGGGCGCGGATCGCGCGCAGGGTCAGCTCGATGTCGGCCTTGGACAGCATGAGCAGGGCGAAGAACGCGACGGCCGCGTCGAACTCGCCCAGCCCGGTGAGCTCGCGCAGGTCGCCGTGCCGGTAGTCGCCGCCGGGGGCCTGCTCGCGGGCCAGCTCCAGCATCACCTCGGACTCATCGATGCCGACGACGGACAGCCCCGCGTCGAGCAGCTGTTTGGCGGTGGGCAGGCCGCTGCCGCAGCCGAGGTCGAGCACCCGCGATCCGGCGGGGAGCCGCTCGACGAGCCAGGCCGCCTCGGCGATCTGCACGTCGCGTTCCACGAAGGACTCGTCGTAGCGCCTGCCGATCAGGTCGAACGCGGGCGGGGGGTTCTGGGTAGCCACGCCGCACAGCATGCCGCCGGCCGCGCGGGCGGTCCAGTGGTCGACGACCCGCGCAGCGCGACTCCGCCACTTGATCGCGCACTCGGCCCAATCGGCTCCGGCCGACTGCCCGCGCGGGCGGGTCGGCGGGCAGCGGCGGCGCGGTGGCGTTGGAGCGGAAGGGAAATCGTCCTACCTCCGGGCGGCGACCAGGAGGAACACCGGGATCGCGACGAAGATCCGGTCCGCCCGCCGCCGCGCGGTCTGCTCGGCGAGCCAGTCCCGGTCGTCGGTGAGCCGGTGCGCCATGGCGAGCGCGACGTCGTCGGTGAGCGCGAGGCCGCGCACCTCGACGACCGGGCCGGTGAACCCGGCGTCGTGCAGCAGTGCGCGCTGCCGCCGGGGCGCGCGCGGCGACGGGAAGGTGTCCGCCTTCGCGCGGACCAGCCGCCGGGTGGTGGCGGGGTCGTCCGAGTCGACGGCGATCGCGTCCCGGTCCGGGCCGAGCAGCACCGCCCACCCGCCGGGGGCGAGCACGCGGCGGGCCTCGGCCACGGCGCGCGCGGGGTCGTCGAGCAGGTGCAGCACCTTGTCCGCGCGGTACCCGGCGACCGACCCGGTCGCGAACGGCAGCGCACCCGCGTCGGCGACGTGGAAGTCGCCGGTGGGCAGGCGTTCGCGGGCCGCGGCGACCATCCCGGGGTCGAGGTCGACGCCGACCGGGCGGGCGCCGCGCGCGGTCAGCTCGGCGACCGCGCGGCCGCCGCCGCGCCCGACGTCGACCACGGTTCGGCCGGTGACGTCGCCGAGCAGTTCGTAGGAACGCGCGCGGAGCGCCACCGCGGCGGGTTGCGCGTCTCCGGCGTCGAGGACCGCGAGCAGGCTGGACATGCCCACGATGCTCGGACTTGATGTCGACATGAAGTCAAGCCCGCTGACGATCGGCCAGGTGGCCGCGCGCTTCGGCCTGCCGACCCACGTGCTGCGGCACTGGGAGTCGGTGGGCCTGCTGTCCCCGACCCGCGTCGCGGGCGACCGCCGCCGCTACACCCCCGACGACCTGGTCCGGGTGGCGTCGATCGTGTGCGCGAAGGAGGCGGGTCTGTCGCTGCCGGACATCCGCGACTTCCTCACCGCGACCGACCCGGCCACCCACAAGGACGTGCTCCGCCGCCACCACAGCGCGCTGCGGGCCAGGGTGGCGGCGCTGCGGTCGGCACTGGACCTCGTGGAAGCCGGGTTGAACTGCGCGCACGAGGACATCACGACGTGCCCGAACTACCGCGCGCGCCTCGCTTCCGCGGTGGCCGCGCCGGATCGGGCCGCGCCCGGTCGGTGACGCGGGGCGGGAGTCCGGCTTGGACCGCGCGGGCTTCGATCCGGATCGGACCAGGGTGTGGGTCGGTCCGATCCGGACGCGCGGGTGGACCGACGGCGCGACCACAGTGGACACCGCGAACAGCGGCACCGCCGACCCCGCGACCGCCGCCCGCGCGGCCTCGGCCTTCGGTTGTGCGACGAGAACTCACCTCGCAATCGTCTGGTGCAATTGCATGGAGAGGTCGGCGGAACCCCTCCGACCGGTCGACTGTCGGGTCCGACCCAAGGGATGCCGAAGTGCCCTACCGGCTTGGCCTAATCGGGAACCCGATTCCTCTACTCTCGCGGTGAGTAGCGCCCCACCTTGTCGTGCAATTGCAACACGATCGGGTGGACCCGTTGGGGGGCGTACGGGCGCACAACGTCCAGTGAGGACCACTTGGGCTCAAAACCACCCGCTGAGCTGCGGAAACGTGACTCGGTCAGGTTCCGATCCCGGCCACCCCGGTATCCGGTTGTGGTCGTTCCCGATGGTAGATTGCATTGTCAATGTCACCCGGCAATCTCGGTGTGCAATTGCATGATGTCATCGGAGCGTGTCAGCCGACCCCACGACCGGACGGCCGCGCTCGGTCATGACGAGGAGGATCGATGCCCCCACAGGGACCGCTGATCCCCCGCCGCCGCCTGGGCACCGAGCTGCGTGCCCTCAGGGATGTCGCGGGACTGCACCTGGAGGACGCCGCCGAGCACCTGGAGTGCTCCATCTCCAAGATCTCCCGGCTGGAGAACGGCCGTGGCGTGCCGAAGGCCCGCGACGTGCGGGACCTGCTCGACCTCTACAAGGTCGACGACCAGAAGCTGCGCGACCGGCTGGTCCGGCTCGCCGGTGAGGGCCGACGGCAGGCGTGGTGGCAGGACTTCTCCGGGGTGGTCTCGCAGAACGTCGACATGTACGTCTCGCTGGAAGCCGAGGCGTCGAAGATGCGGTGCTCGGTGGGCTCCTCGGTGTTGGGCCTGCTGCAGACCGAGGACTACGCCAGAGCCCTGTTCACCGCCATCTACCCGCGGGCGCGCGAGCTCAACGAGCAGCGCGTGCAGATGCGCATGCGCAGGCAGCGGGCGGTGGCCGACCGCGAGGAACCGCTGCACCTGCACGTGGTCATGGACGAGGCCGCCCTGCACCGCAGGGTCGGTTCGCCCGCGGTCATGCGCGCGCAGCTGGAGAGCCTGGTCGCGGCCTCGCACTCCCCGCACCTGTCCCTGCGCGTGTTCCCCTTCGGCCTCGGTCCCGACATCGCGGGCCAGTGCACGTTCGTGGTCTTCACCTTCGAGAGCGAGAACGACCGCAACGCGGTCAACATCGAGGCGAGCCTGGACGACCGCTGGCTGGAGCAGGAGGCCGAGGTGGCCCGCTACACCAAGATCTTCGACGAACTGGCGCGCCGGTGCCCCGACGTGGAGGAGTCCAGGCGGCTCATCGAGAGCATGGTTCGAAAGTATTCGCAGGAAGAATGAAAAAGAGATGACAACGCGTTTTCGGCAGAGCAGCTTCTGCACCACAGGAGCCTGCCTGCAGGTCGACTTCCCGCGCGCCGGGGCGGTCACCGTCCGCGATTCCAAGGGCGCGGTGCGCCTCGCCGCGATCGCCGACCCGACCGCGTGGTTGACCTTCACCGCCCAGGTCAGGGCCGGTGCGCTCACCCGGGACGGCGGCTGACGACCGGGTAGCGACCCAGCGTGGACCACGTGCCCCGGCGCCGCGATCGGCGCCGGGGCACTGGTTTGCCCTGTTCGCGCTCCGGTAACCTGGGATCACAGGTCGCTCAACGACGTACGACCTGCGGCTTTTCGAGTCGCAGTGGCGCCGATCGGAGAGAGGGGTGCGGCCATGGTGGCTCGATTCCGCCGGAGTTCGCGGTGCAACACCGGGGGGTGCGTGGAGCTCGGGTACGACGCCCGCGCCCTGCTGGTGCGCGACACGGTGCTCGGCGACGTGATCGAGGTGCGCGGTGCGCGCGCCCGCGCGGTGTTCGTGGACAGCCTGCGCCGTGGTCGCTTCGACCTCGGCTGAGGCCGCGACCGGAAACTCCCCGTGACCGTCGGATGGCACGCCGTCAGTCGTGCGGACGAATGATCGACCCGTCGGAGTGGTTCGCTAGTCTCGGCTCCCTAGTCGGGCCCCGTGGTCCACACACGCGAGGAGTACCTGGTCATCGAACAGGGTGAGTTGGTCGCCGGACGCTATCGGCTGCAGGACCCCGTGGGCAGCGGCGCCATGGGGGTCGTCTGGCGCGCCAAGGACGAGCGGCTGGAACGGGTCATCGCGCTCAAGCGGCTGATCATCCGACCGGGGCTCACCGCGGCGCAGACCGAGGAGGCCCGGCGCCGGGCCATGCGGGAGGCGCGGATCGCCGCCCGGCTGCAGCACCGCAACGCCATCGCCATGCTCGACGTGGCCGAGCACGACGGCGACCCGTGCCTGGTGATGGAGTTCCTGCCGTCGCGCAGCCTGTCCAAGGTGCTCGCCGAGGACGGCACGCTCACCCCCGAGCAGGTCGCCGCCATCGGCTCCCAGGTCGCCGCCGCGCTGGCCGCCGCGCACGCCGCCGGGATCGTGCACCGCGATGTCAAACCCGGCAACATCCTGCTCGGCGACAACGGCACCGTGAAGATCACCGACTTCGGCATCTCCCGGGCCATCGACGACGGCACGGTCACCGAGACCGGCATGCTCGCGGGCACCCCCGCCTACCTGGCCCCCGAGATCGCCCGCGGCCACGACCCCAGCCAGGCCTCGGACGTGTTCTCCCTCGGCGCCACGCTCTACCACGCGCTGGAGGGCGCGCCGCCGTTCGGCACCAACGCCAACCCGCTGGCGCTGCTGCACGCCGTCGCCTCCGGTGCGGTCACCCCGCCGCAGGGCGCGGGCGCGCTCACCCCGACCCTGATGTCGCTGCTGCGCGCGGAACCCACCGACCGGCCCACCATGGACGAGGCGGCGAACCTGCTGTCGATGCCGACCGCGCCGCTGCCCGTGCCGGTGGTCGAACCGCGCACCACCCCGGCGCGCAGGCTGCCCGCGCTGCCCGGCCGGATGCGCCTGGGCTCGACCCCGACCGCCAAGACGCCGCCCGCCCGCCCGGTCCAGCCCGCGCGGCCCGCCGCCCCGGCGCCCGTCGCGCACCCCGCGCAGCCGGGCCCCAAGCGCGGGGTGCTCGTCCTGGCGCTGCTCGGCGTCGTCGTGCTGGCCGGTGCCGTCACCGTCGTGCTCACCAGCGGCAACCGCGACAACGCGCAGCAGCAGTTGCCGCCGAACACGATCACCAGCGTGGTCACCGTCAGCCAGTCGCCGCTGCCGAACACCACGACCAGCACGTCGGCCACACCGCTGCCGGTCACCGACAAGGTCACCGACTTCAGCGCCGCCGGTCTGGCCGTGATCGCCTACTTCGGCAGTGACAGCTCCCCGCAGCAGCGCTGGGACATGTTGGGGCCCAACGGCAAGGCCGCGTTCGGCGACTTGGCCGCGTTCCAGGCGTACTGGGGCCAGTACGCCTACGTCGCCTCCCGCAACGCCCGCCAGGTCTCGTCCAACCCCGACGGCTCGGTCACCGTGCCCGTGGACGTCGAGGTGAAGCCCGCGGGTGGCGCGTCGACGACGTCGAAGCGGAGCGTGCGGGTCGTGCTCTCCGGTGGTAGGTACCTCATCGACTCCGACTCGCGCTGACCGTCCACCCGGGACACCGCGCGAGCCGGGGCGGACGCCGAACTCCAGGAGGTGCGCCGTGGGCCTGATGCCCGTGACGGAGTCCATGTTCCTGCTGGGCGAGTCCCGCGAGCACCCGCTGCACGTCGGCGGGTTGCAGCTGTTCGCGCTGCCCGACGGCGCCGACCGCGACTACGTCGGCGACCTGCACCGGGCGCTGCTCGCCGACCCCGAGGTGCACCCGCTGCTGCGGCGCAGGCCGCGCGGGCCGGTGAGCACCGTCGGCCAGTGGGTCTGGACCGACGACGACCGCCTCGACCTCGAGTACCACGTGCGGCTCTCCGCTCTGCCCGCCCCCGGCCGGGTCCGCGAGCTGCTGGAGCTGGTGTCGCGGCTGCACGGCTCGCTGCTGGACCGGCACCGGCCGCTGTGGGAGGCGCACCTGGTAGAAGGGTTGCAGGACAACAGGTTCGCCCTCTACACCAAGGTCCACCACGCGCTGCTCGACGGCGTCTCCGCGCTGCGGCTGCTCCAGCGGTCGCTCTCCACCGACCCGGCCGAGCGCGGCCTGGGGGCGCCGTGGGCCGTGCCGCCGGGGGAGCGCACCCGGTCGCGGGGCGGCGGGTTGTCCCGGGTCGTGCGCGAACTGGTCGGACTGGGGCCCGCGGTGGCGAAGTACGTCAACCAGGCCTTCGACGAGCAGGCCGCGAACCTGCCCTTCGGCGCCCCGCGCTCGATCTTCAACGTGCCGATCACCGGTGCCCGCCGGTTCGCCGCCCAGGGCTGGCCGCTGGAGCGCGTGCGCGCCATCGGGGAGGCCGCGGGCGCGACCGTCAACGACGTCGTGCTCGCCATGTGCGCGGGCGCGCTGCGGACCTACCTGCTGGAGCTCGACGCCCTGCCGGACCGGCCGCTGGTGGCCGCGGTCCCGATGTCGCTGCGGGCGGACGGGGGCCGCGACGGCGGCAACGCGCTGGGCCTGATCCTGGCCAACCTGGCCACCGACCTGGCCGCGCCCGCCGACCGGCTGGCCGCGATCACCGACTCCACGCGCCGGGGGAAGGCCTTCTACGAGGGCATGAGCCCGCTGCAGATCACCGCGCTCAGCGCGATCCCGTTCGCGCCGCTGGCCGCCGGCCTGCTGCCGGGCGGGGTGCGGCTGACGCCGCCGCCGTTCAACCTGATGATCAGCAACGTGCCGGGGCCCGCCGAGCCGCGCTACTGGAACGGCGCCCGGATGCTGGGCGTGTACCCGCTGTCGATCCCCTACGAGGGCCAGGCCCTCAACATCACCGTGACCAGCTACGACGGCTCGGTGGAGTTCGGTCTCACCGGCTGCCGCCGCTCGGTCCCCCACCTGCAGCGGCTGCTGACCCACCTGGACGCCGAGCTGTCCGCGCTGGAGTCGCGGGTCGTCTAGTTGTTGCGGGTCATGACGTTGGTGACGGCTGGTAGGGCCTGAAGTAGGGGGACGGGTCTTTCGGCGGCAGGATGAGAAGTGCGACCAACTCGTCCGCCGAGTAGAAAGACCCGTCCGTGCTCCACCGTAACGCCCCGCTGTCGGTCGAAGGCCGCCACCGTCTGGTCCAACGCTGCAGGACGCGCCCGATCGCCCATGTCGCGGCCGAGATGGGCATCTCGCGGCAGTGCGCCTCGAAGTGGGTCAACCGGTATCGCCGCTTCGGCGAGGCCGGCCTGTCCGACCGCCCCAGCGCTCCGCGTCGGCAGCCCACCGCCGCCCCGGCCGAGGTGGTGGTCCGGATCGAGTGGTTGCGTCGGGACCGCAAGTGGTCGGCCCGCCGCATCGCCCTGGAACTCGCCGCCGAGGGCACGACCGTGTCGGTGCGCACCGTCGGCCGGCACCTGGCCCACCTCGGCCTCAACCGCCGCCGGTTCCTCGACCCCATCGGGGAGAACAACCGAGTGCCGCGACGGATCGTGGCCCGCTGGCCCGGCCACATGGTCCACCTGGACGTCAAGAAGGTCGGCGTCATCCCCGACGGCGGCGGATGGCGGGTCCACGGCAAGGGCAGCGAGCAGGCCAAACAGGTCGAACGCGCCAAGAACACCACCGCCGGGAAGCCCGGCGGGCGGCGCAGTTACACCTACCTGCACTCCGCGGTCGACGGCTTCTCCCGCCTGGCCTACACCGAAGCCCTGCCCGACGAGAAAGCGGTCACCGCGATCGGCTTCACCCACCGCGCCCGGGCGTTCTTCGCCGCCCACGGCATCACCCACATCCACCGCGTCGTCACCGACAACGGCGCCTGCTACCGCGCCCACGACTTCGCCACCGTCCTGCGCGGCGCCCGCCACCAGCGCATCACCCCCTACACCCCACGCCACAACGGCAAAGTCGAGCGCTACCACCGCATCCTGGCCGAGGAATTCCTCTACGCCCACGCCTGGACCAGCGAGCAACACCGCACCGACGCACTGACGGTCTGGAACGTGCACTACAACTACCATCGACCCCACACCGCCGCCGGAAACCAACCACCAGCCACACGGCTCCACACCGGCGTCACCAACGTCATGGCCTCATACATCTAGTCCACCCGTCTGCGGACCGGTCGGGGCACCCGGGTCAGGGCCCGGACCCGCCGCGTCCGGCCGTGCACGGCCAGCAGCGCCAGCAACTCACCGTCCACCTGGGCCGCCAGCCGCCGCTGCGCCCAGTCCGACGCCGCCAGCACCGCGCCGATCGGGACGTCACGGCCCGCCAGTGCGTCGTGCACCAGGCACCACTCGGATAAGCGCGCCCGCAGCGGTTCCACGTGCTCGACGGCGGGCCGCACGCGCGCGGCCCACTCGGCGAACCCGCGCGCGTACGCGGCCCGGTCGTCGATCCGGGCCGCCGCGGCGGCGGTGGCCACGGCCGGTTCGGGGTCGCGCAGGATGAGGGCGAGGAAGGCCGGTTCGTCGTCCGGTGCGGCCGCCCGGTACCACTCGAAGCGCAGGGCGGCGTCGGCGGCCAGGGCGGCCGGATCGTGGCCCGTGCGAGCGGTCAGCGCCGCCGCGGCCGTGATGTGGTCCAGCAGGTTCACCGTCTTTCCTCCGGGGGAAAGCGTAGTCGCCGGGCCCCCGCGACGATCATCGGCGCTACCCTCCCGGGGTGCTGTTCCACCGGGACATCGACATCGCCGCCCCGGCCGCGCGCGTGTGGGCGGTCTACTCCGACATCGAGGGCTGGCCGCGCTGGACGGCGTCGGTGACCTCGGTCACCGCGCTGGACCCCGGGCCGCTGCGCGTGGGCAGCCGCGCGCGGATCAACCAGCCCAAGCTGCCCACCACGGTCTGGACCATCACGGCCATCGACGAAGGCCGCTCGTGGACCTGGGTCGCGGGTGGGCCGGGTGCCCGCTCGACCGCCACGCACACCGTGCTGCCGTTGGAGAGCGGCGGTTCGCGGGTGGTCCTGGAGCTGGCGGTGCGCGGCCCGCTCGGGTGGCTCGTCGGCACGCTCACCACCGGTCTGACCAACCGCTACCTCGCCATGGAGGCCGCGGGGCTCAAGGCCACGGCCGAGGCGGGCGACGGCGGAAACCGAGTCGACTGATCACCCGCGTCCGTGCGAGGCTGGTGCGCACCCTTCTGCCCGCCCCTCGTGGAGGTCCCGCATGTCCGAGCAGCAGTCCGAACAGCCCGAGACGCCCGAGGCCGACCAAGACGACGTGAAGGCCCGGTTCCGCGAGGCGCTGGCCCGCAAGCAGGCCCAGGCGTCCTCCCGCGAGGGCCACGCGCAGTCGGGTTCCAAGGTCCACGACGCCCACGGCAAGGCGGGCGGCAAGCGCCAGTTCCGCCGCAAGAGCGGCTGATCCGCCCCCCGGCGGTCCACCCTGCCCCCACGGCGGCCCGGTGGACCGCCGCGGCACCGCGGCCCCTTGACCGGTTCCGCCCGCGTTACGACCACCCGCCCACGGGCGATGTCCCGCACATGGCGCGAAGATCGGTGCTGCGCGCGGCGGTCGCCGCTCTCCCGGTCCTGCTCACCTGCACCACCGCGGGCTGCGACGGCGGCCGCGACGACTGGTCCTGCACCCGGACCCGCTGCGAGGTGACCGTCACCGGCACCCCCACGCTGGAGGTCCTCGACGCCCGGCTCAAGGCCGAGGTCGGTCGGGGCCTGGTCCGCGTGGTGGGTGGCGGCGTCGACGTCACCCTCGCCCCGGGGGAGGCCGCGCTCGTCGACGGCGTGCGGGTCGAGGTGCGCGCCGTCACCGACGCGGGCGCCGCGACGCTCGTCCTCACCGGGTGATCCACGTCCGTTTCGCCCCCGCGCGGACCGGGTACGTCCTGGGTGGAAGTCGGTAGTCCCCACCACCCCGCGGACCCCGGCCGCTGATCGCCACCTGTGCCCTCCCCCCTGGCGCGGGCCTGAGCGGAGCGGTCGGCTGGGCAGGCCCCGGTATCCCCCAGCCGGGGCCTGCCTCTCACCTTCGCGGCGGCGCGCCCGTGTTCCGCTTGTCGGCCGCATAATCACTGGCCATAACATGTCGACCATGGAACTGGAGTTCCGACACCTGCGGATCGTCATCGCGGTCGCCGATGAGGGCAGCATCACCAAGGCCGCCGCGGCCCTCGGCCTGTCCCAGCCGTCGTTGACATCTCAACTTCAGCGCATCGAGCGGGCCATGGGGGCGCCGCTGTTCGAGCGCGCGCGGACCGGGGTGGTGCCCACGTCCTTCGGCCGCACGGTGTTGGCCAGGGCCCGGACCGTGGTGAACGAGATGGCCGACCTGCGCGGTGTGGCGGCCGCCACCGTGGCCGCGCACGCCGAGGTCGAGCTGCGGCTCGGCGGTCGGCCCAGCCCGCTGCTGTCGGTCATCGTGCCCCGGCTGGCCGCGCTGCGCGGCGAGGAGGACGGCCCGGCGGTCTCGGTGCAGGTGCACACCGACCCGTCCGCGGCGGCCCTGCAGGGCCGGGTGCGGGCCGGTCGGCTGGACGCGGCGGTGCTCTGCGACGTCATCGGCTTCGAGATCGGCGCCACCGAGGGCGTGCGGCGCGAGGTGCTGGTCCCGGTGGAGCCCGAGTTCGTGGCGCTGTCGGAGGCGCACCGGCTGGCCGACCGGGAGGTCATCGACCTGGCCGACCTGGCCGAGGAGAACTGGATGATCGACCCGCAGGAGGACCACGGCGGGCTCGGCCCGCTGCGCGCGGCCTGCCGGGCGGCCGGGTTCGAGCCGCGGATCACCCACGAGATCAGCGACTCCAGCTCGGCGCGCGAGTTCGTCACCACCGGCCAGTGCGTGAGCCTGGCGCAGCCGACCTCCCGCGAGGGCCGGGGCCTGGTGGTGCGCCCGCTGCGCGGCGACCCGATCCGCAACCGGCTGGAACTGGTCTGGAAGGACCCGTCCCCGATCGAACCGCGGCTGCTCAAGGACGCGGTCATCTCGGCCTACGCGAGCCTGGTCGACCGGAATCCGAGTTATGCCAGGTGGTGGGCCAACAACGGTCGGACGGCCTGACCGCGGGCCCGGGTCCGCATTGTCCACTTCGGAGTCCCGGTTCTCCCCGGCGGGCCGTGGCGGGTGGTCCGCGCGTTTCCCGCGCGCATTCGATTTCGTTGAACAAATGGGCCGTCGGATTTGAATGGGAAACCGGCGGGAAAGCTATCCGGGGGACCTCGGTCCGGTTGCTCCACGCAGGTGTGGTGAACATCCCTGTGGGGAGGCGCACATGTGGTGTTCGCATCAACATCTGGTCATGTGCGCATATGTATCCATACCGCGAGGTCCCATCCGAGTGGGGTTCGTTTCAACGGCGGGTGAACGTGTCGGAAAGTCGCTTGTAGCTGCACGTGTCCGGTCGGCTGCTTAACGCAACGAAGGTTGTTTGTGGGATGGATGACCCCGGACCCGGGTTCGCGGGGCGGATGGACCGCCACAAACGCTGGTGGGTGACCCTCGAACGGGGTGCGACCAGGTGGGTTGGCTGAGGGCTGGAGCGGGCGGCGCATGCCCCCCGAGGGTGTCGGCGGCGCGGTCAAGAGGACCCGGGCCTGAGCCGAAAGGGTGTAGTCGAGTGGTCGCGGGCGGTGAGTTAACGAATTTCACGACCGCTAAGTGATGGACGTCGTTGCTAGCGAACTCAAAAACGGGGACTATGTCGGTCGGAACGATGGACCGCGCCGTGCAGGGTCGGCAGCGGATCATCGTCCGTTCTCATCGCCTCTGCGGTCGCCGCGGCCGGGACACCGCGCACCGCGCCCTCGCGCGATGGGGACGGCGGGCCCCGGAGGTCGGGTGGAGCCGACACCGGGGCCTGTCACGCCCCCAAGGGGGTATTCCCGCGCCGAATCGCCGCAAATCCCCCACCACTGCTCGTGGTCCGGTCGCCGCGTTGCGCGGAGTGCACCGAAAATGCCCCCAGAATGGCCCAGGACGCCCTTGTCGGGTGAAGCTCGGGTGAACCCCGCGACCGGGCCGGTGCGCGGGCCGTAGCGGGCGCTTGGGCGGCCCCGGGGCTTGCCCGGTGGACTCGCGGGGCGTCGCTCGGGGGTTCGCGGGCGCGCTGTGCTCGGTGTCACGTCGACGGGTTTCGTGGTCGCCCGGCTCGCGTCGGGACGGTCTTCCGGTCGAGTTGGGTACGTGTGCCCGACTCGGGGTGGGGCGCGGCGAGCGGGCCCGGTCGGTGCGTCCCGCTCGAAGGCGAGAACCCCGATTGAGGCGACCGTCTTACCCGATCGACGGTCCACCTGGGCGGTCCAACAGTCCACTGCGGACCACGACCCGTCCACAGTGGCCTTCGGCGGAAGCGCTCCCGGTGCTGTCCGCCGACGGGCCGCCCGCGGGTGCCAATGTGGATTCGGGAGGTCCTCGAAAGGACTCGCGGGGGATCTTCGGGTGCGCGGTCGGGCGTTGTTCGCCGCGGGTCGAATGGTGGGAAAGATGGAGATCTTTTCGCGTTGTGAATTGACGCCGGGGCGGCGGCCGCCGGTTTCCGGCCGCGGTTACCTGGCCGAGGAATCCTCGATGTCGTCGAGGTCGCCGTGGTCGCGGCTCCCGCGCGGCCACAGCGGTTCCGCCGATTCCGGCCGCGGCAGCGCCCGCCGGTCCTCATCGGACTGCGCGTCCAGCCGGGGCCACCCGACCGCGCTCAGCGCGGGCCGCTCGGTGTCGAGCCGCTCGGCGGCGTACTGCGGGGCGATCTCGGTCTTGGTGACGGCCGCGGAGAGCTGCGCGAAGGTCGGGATGAGGTCCGCGGCCTCCCGCACCTGCTCGGGGTGCCGGGCCAGCCACCAGACCACGGCGGTGCCCGGGTCGGTCAGCACGTCCTCGGCGAGGTAGGTGCGGGTCCGCTGCTCTAGTTCCTGCTCCTGGTGGCGGACCTGCTTCTCCTTGCGCAGCTCGGTCAGCCGGTCGAGGCGGCGCGCGTCCTCCTCCGGCACGGTGAGGGTCACGTTCTCCGCCCAGCTCACGATCTGGCCGGACCGGTCCGCGGTCATCGTGCCCAGCTCGGCCGCCAGCCTGGTCTGCACCACGGCCGCGTCGGTCGGGGAACCCTGGACCGTCACCTGCCTGGCGCGCTCGAGGATGGAGTGGACCGCCAGCCCGCGCAGGTTCCCGTGCTGCGGCACGCCCGCGTTCGGCACCCAGCAGACCGTGCAGGCCAGGATGAACCGGTAGTACGGCTCGGCGCTGTCCACCGGGATCGCGGGCACGTGGTGCTCCGCGTGCGGCGCGGGCTCCTGCTCCGCGCGCTCCACCCGCTCCCGGGCCGCCGCGGCCCGCAGTTCGCGCTGCTCCTGGCGGAACAGGACCTGCTTGACCAGCAGCGCCCCCAGCGCCAGCGCCGCCAGCACCGCCGGGAAGGTGACCCAGTTCGCCCAGCCGAGCACCTGACCGGCGATCAGGGGGGCCAACACGGCGACGCCCAGGATGATCGAGGGCGTGCGCCAACGCGCTGCGGTTTCCACACCTAGGTGGGTACCTGGTGCGGCGGGCGAGTTGTAGAGCGATCAAGCGGATTCGCTCGAACATACGAACCGCCGGGTGCGGTCGGTGACCGGTGTGGGCCGCTCAGGGGAACCGGCGTACGGCCGTCCTGCCGCGGGTCCGCAGCCCCATCCAGCGCACCGCGGGCAGACCGCGCACCCCGGGGTCGCACGCGTGCACCGCGCCGCCGTCGGTGGTGATCAGCATGGTGGTGTCGGCGAAGCAGCACCCGACGGCGCCCGCGTCGGCGAGCCGCACGGTCACGTGCGACGCGCCGGTGCGGTCGATCCGCCGCACGGTGTCGCCCACCGCGACCCAGACGAACCCCTCGGCGTCGACCGCGACACCGCGCGCGGCCGGGGCGAGCATGCGGGTGGACGTCGTGGTGCCGTTGGCCAAGTCGAAGCCGTGCGCCAGCAAACCGTTGTCCCCGACGCGGTAGAGCGTCGTCGTGTCCGGACTCCAGGCCAGGTCGTGGGTCGGTCCGGTGAGGACGGGGTGGACCGACCCACCCAGGTCCACCCGGTACAGGGTGTCCGATGTGCCTAGCCAGAGCCGACCGGCCGGGTCGCACCAGATGCCGTCCGCGGGCGGGAGCCGCAGCGCCGCGGTGCGACCGTCCCGGCGGAGCAGGACCGGTTCGCCGCCGACGACCCAGCCGTCCGCCGTGGGCACCGCGCCGACCACGCGCCCGTCGACGCCGAGCGAGGCGGTGTGCCGGGGGCCGAGGTCGGTCATCCGCCCCAGTTGGACGCGCCCGCCGCGCCGGTCCACCCACGACAGCTCGTGGCCGTTCCAGCGCAGCCCGTCGACCCGCCTGCCCAGCAGTCCGACGCAGACGCGGGCTTCGAGTTCGCCCGGCTTGATCGTCGCCATCCCGCCCCCATCGCCGTCGAGTGGTCTGAACCAGTTAAGTGGTCTGAACCAATGTGTCGGGCCTGCGGGCAGAAAGCAAGTCCCACCCGTCACCAGATTTCCGCCCGCGGGCCGCGGCGTCCCAGCGGATGCTCCGGCCACCGGGCGGTCGCGACGGCCGCGCACCACGAGAATCACCCGACTGCCCGCGCCGATGCCACCCGCGTGGGTGACGGTCGGCCGGGGTGGCCATCGGCGACCCCTATGGCCGCAGCTCAGTCGAGCGCGCGGCCGACGGTGTGTTCTCCCGGGGCGGCGGCCGGTGGGTCCGCGCGGCGACCCGCTGGGCGGGCACGGGCGCCGGGCGCGGGCGGGCCGTCGTGCAGGCGACCGCGCTCTCCATGCGGAGCGCGGGTGCGTCGGCCGCGGTGGCGGCCAGCAGGTCGAACGGGGGGTGCCACAGGGTGTTGTCGGTGATGACCAGCGGTTCCCGCACGGTCGCGCTCGCGACGACCTCCCAGCCCGCGTCCTCGGCGGCGGGCGGGCGCGGGGTGAACAGGCGGACCGGCACCCCCCGGGACGCCGCCTCCCGCAGGGCGGGCGCGAAGGCGGCCACGCGGGCCGCGGCCGGTTCCGGGCTGTAGATCTCGACGCGGTCCGCCGCCCGGCCGATGTCCAGGGCGACCGCCTCGTCCACCTCCGCCGCCGGGACGAAGGCCGGGCCCGCCGACGGCGGCTGGTCCGCGGTCCGCACGGGGACCAGCTCCTCGACCGGCAGCCGCTCGGCGTTGACCCGCAGGTGGTCCAGCAGCGCGTGCATCTCGCTGTCGCCGGGCAGCGTGGCCCGCAGCCGGTCCACGTTCGCCACCACCACGAGGTGGTCCTGCGCCCGGCTCAGCGCGACGTTCACCAGGCGGCAGGTCGCGGAGTCCTTGCCGGTCCCCGAGTAGAACGGGCCCGCGACCGTGTCCAGGATGACCACCGGCCGCTGGTCGCCCTGGTACCGGTGGACCGTGTCCGCGACACCGGCGAACCGGGGACCCAGGTGCTCGCGCAGGTACGCGTCCAGCACCCGCGCCTGGGTCCGGTACGGGGTGATGGCCGCCAGCGCCGCCCGGGGCTCGCGCCAGGGGAGCACGCCCTCGTGCTCGAGGCGGCCGACGCACTCGCGGACCAGCGCCGCGTGCAGCTGGTCGCGGTAGGTCGACGCCGGGGTGTGGCCGCTGGTGTCGACCAGCACCAGGGGCGCCCCCAGGACCCGGCTGCGGGCCACTGACGAGACGTCGCTGCGCCCGGTGCGGGTCGGGCCGTCCGGGTAGGCCACGGCGTTCACCAGCGCCGAGATCGCGGGCCGCATCCGGTACTGGGTGCCCAGCCGGGCCAGCCGCGGGTCGTCGGTGGCCTGGCCGTCCTCGTCGACCGCCCCCGCCGCCCGGAACACGTCCCGCGCCAGCCACCGGCGGACCAGCGCCCGGTCCTGGGTGCTCGCGTGCCGGTCCACCAGGCAGGCCGGGGCGGGCGGCAGCTGGCGGGTGTCGCCCGCGAACACCACCCGCTGCTCCGCCTGGCTCGCCAGCCGCACCGCCGTGGGCAGGTCGACCATCCCGGCCTCGTCCACCACGACCACGTCCGGCACCACCGGCAGCCCGCCGAGGTGGCCCCGCTGGGTCGTCATCGCCACCAGGCGGCAGTTGTCCAGCACGCGCTTGGGCAACCCGGCCAGCTCGGCGTCCACCCGGCGCACCTTGTCCGCGATGCCGTCCGCCGCCGCGCGCAGCGCCCGCACGCTCGCGCCGCCCGCGCGGGCGACCGCCTGGGCCGCCACCGACCGCAGCTCGGCCAGTTCCCCGCGGGCGCGGGCGATCGCGGCGTCGACGGCCGCGAGGTCGGTCAGCCCGGCGGCCCGCCGGGCGGTGAGGTCCGCGCGCTCCACGCGCAACCGGTCGGCCCGGCGCTCGGCGAAGAGCTTCGCGTCCGCCTCGGCCAACCGGGCGTCCACGGCGGCCAGCTCACTGTCCACTGTGGTCAGGAAGGTGACCACGGCGCGGCGCTTGCCGTGGTGGCGCGCCAGCACGCCGTCCGCCGCGACGACCCTGGCGTGCGCGGCGTCCGCCGCCTCGCGGTCGCGCAGCCGGGCGGCCACCTCCCGCTGGCGCTCCCGCAGCCCGCCCGCGCGCGCCGCCAGCGGGGCGCTGAGCCGGGCCAGCACCCGCTCGGTGTCGACCGCCGCGCCGTGGCGGCGGACGAGGCTGGGGACCGCGGCCGGGCCGAGCCGGCGGACCAGGCCCTCGTCGAAGCCGGGGAGGGTGCCGATCAGGTCGCAGATCCGCTCCAGCGCGTGGTCCACCGCGACCGCCGTCGGCGCGGTCAGCAGCACCGTCTGGCCGCGCCGCAGGCTGCCCTCCACGACCCGGGCCAGCACGTCGGTCTTGCCGGTGCCCGGCGGTCCCCAGACGAACGCCAGGTCGCTGCCGAGCGCGCGGGTCAGCGCCCGCCGCTGGGCCAGGTTGAGCTTGTCGAAGCCGGTGGTCACCTCGGCCGCGTCGGGTGCCTCGCCGGTGACCCCGGGGCGCTCCCCGAGCAGCACGGGCGCCAGACCGCTGCCGACCGCCGCGTCGAGCGCCGAGCGCAGCGCCACCGCGGACCGGGCCGGGTCGGCCCGCACGAACACCGGTCCCGCGCCGAGTTCGGCCGCGCAGGCCAACCGCACCTCGGCGCCGTCCACCACCACCTCGGACACCGGCACCCACGGCCCGCCGCCACCCGCGCGCGCCACCAGGGCGCCGTCGGCGCTCAGGTCGGGGGGCCACGACACCAGCGCGCACGCGTACCGTGCGCCGCCGGTCGCCCGCCCGGAGGCCAGTTCCGCCCGGGGCGCGGCCGCGGCGCCGGTCCGCCGGAGACTGGTGATCTCGGCGGTGAGCGCGTCCCGCATCCCCGTGGCCGCCGCGCGCGACATCCGCCTCCCGTCGGACGAGGACCATCGAGTCTCCACGCACGGTATCCGACCGACCACGACGAATGCGATCCGTTCACCGATCATCTGACCCCGGGTGACCGGTCCCACCCCGCGCCCGGCGCGCGGGTCAGCCCGCCAGCGCCGCCCGGATCCGCGCGGCGTAGGACTCGGCCGGGTGCTCGGCGTCGTAGGGGTGCCGGGGGCCCAGCCAGAACCGCAGCCCGTCCTTGCGGTTGCGCGGGATGACGTGCAGGTGCAGGTGGGGCACCGACTGGCTGATCACGTTGTTGATCAGGATCAGCGAGCCGTCCGCGCCGAGGCCGTCCTCGACCGCGCGCTCCAGCCGCTGGGCGAGGGTGAAGAACGGGCCGACGCGCTCGGCGGGCAGGTCGCTCAGGACGGTCACATGTGTCCTCGGTACCAGTAGGACATGGCCGCGGAAGAGTGGACGGTGGTCGAGGAAGGCCACGGAGTCGTCGTCCTCGTGGACCGTCGCGGCCGGGAGTTCACCGGAGACGATTCGGCAGAACACGCATGTTTCCGACAAGGATTCCTCCAGCTCCCCCAGTGGGCCGAAGCCATCTGGGCACAATGGCGCACGTGACCGTTCCAGACACGCCGTACCAGGTTCGGCGGACGCCGACCCAGTATCGGGCCAGTCGCCAGATCGAACGCATTCTGGACGCGGCGGCCCGGGTGGTGGCGGAGAAGGGGCACACTGGCACGACCACCGCCGACATCGCCAAGGCGGCCACCGTCTCCATCGGATCGGTCTACCGCTACTTCCCCGACAAGGTCGCGGTCATGCGCGCGGTGCTCGACCGCAACACGCGCCGCTTCGGCGAACGGGTCGCCGAGGAGTCGCCGGACGCGGCGCCGTGGCAGGCGGTCGTGGCGCACGCGCACGCGGTCTACGTCGAGATGTGCCGCACGGACGAGGGTTTCCGCGCGGTCAGCGGCGCCGGGCTGGCCGCGGGCGAGCTGGAGCCGGAGACCTTCGACAACCCGCTCGCCGAGGTCTTCGCCGACCTGCTGGTGCGCCGCTTCGGGTTCGCCGACACCCCGCCGCTGCGCGCGACGCTGCTGCAGTGCGTCACGGTCACCGACGTGTTGACCCGCTTGGCCTTCCGGCTCGCCGAGACCGGCCACCAGGACACCATCGACCAGGGCAGGCGCATCTTCGTCGACCTGCTGGCCCCGCACGCCCCGGCCTGAGCGGTTCCGAACGGTATTCGGATCCGGCCCCGGACAAGGGGTTCCGGCCGAATCCGCGTCGGCCAGGGTGACCGAAAGGGCACCGCGGTTTCCCGTGCGGACCGCCCGGGCGAACCGCCACCCATGCTGTGCGCACCGACGATCTCCACCCGGGACGAGGGAGCACAGATG
Source organism: Actinokineospora auranticolor (assembly GCF_041897805.1). Lineage (GTDB taxonomy): Bacteria > Actinomycetota > Actinomycetes > Mycobacteriales > Pseudonocardiaceae > Actinokineospora > Actinokineospora auranticolor. The sequence goes on along the minus strand of NZ_CP154825.1, from coordinate 7,409,213 downwards.
ACCAGCCTGGCCACGCTCGCCGTGCACGCGGGCCGCGACGACCTCGCGGGGCTCGGGACGCACGTCCCGCCGATCGACCTGTCCACCACCAATCCCGTGCCCGATATCGGGTCCGGTGGCGCGGCGTACGAGGCGCTGGCCGGTGGCGGCAGGCCGCCCGCCGAGGGCGGACTCGTGTACCAGCGGCTGTGGAACCCGACCGTGGCCCGCTTCGAGGACGCCATGGCGGCGCTGGAGGCGACCGAGGAGTCCGTCGCGTTCGGATCGGGGATGGCGGCGCTGACCGCGTGCCTGATCGCCACGGTCAGCCTGGGCAAGCCGCACGTCGTCGCCGTGCGACCGCTCTACGGCGGCGCCGACCACCTGCTCGCGACCGGTCTCGTCGGGACCACCGTCACCTGGGCCGCGCCGGACCGCGTCGCCGCCGCGGTGCGCCCGGACACCGGGCTCGTGCTGGTCGAGACGCCCGCCAACCCGACGCTGGACCTGCTCGACCTGCGCGCGGTGTGCAAGGCGGCAGGCGGTGTGCCGGTGGTCGTGGACAACACCTTCGCGACCCCCGTGCTCCAGCGGCCCATCGAGCACGGCGCGGCGCTCGTGCTGCACTCGGCGACGAAGTACCTGGGCGGGCACGGCGACGTGGTCGGCGGGGTCGTGGCCACCAGCGCCCACTGGGCCGCGCGGCTGCGGCGGGTCCGGGCGGTGACCGGTGGCCTGCTGCACCCGCTGGCCGCGTACCTGCTGCACCGCGGGCTCCAGACGCTGCCGGTGCGGGTCCAGGCCCAGCAGGCGGGCGCGGTGCGGCTGGCCGAGTGGTTGGCGGGGCACGAGCACGTGCGCCGGGTGCACTTCCCGTCGGGGCCGCTGGTCGGCACGCAGATGTCCGGTCCGGGCGCGATGGTCGCGTTCGAGGTCGCCGACGCGGGCACGGCCGCGCGGGTCGCGTCCGCCGTCCGGTTGATCACCCACGCGGTGTCGCTGGGCGGGGTGGACACGCTGGTCCAGCACCCGGCGTCGCTGACCCACCGGCCGGTCGAGGCCGCCGCCAAGCCGCGCGCGGGGTTGCTGCGGATGTCGGTCGGGTTGGAGCACCCGGACGACATCCAGGCGGACCTCGACTACGCGCTCAAGGACGCCCACCGCTGACCAGGGTTCGCGGGAACGTCCCGGCGGGGAGACACTCGACGACCATGGGCCAGCCAGCCGACCTCGACGCCACCGACCTCGCCATCCTGCGTGAGCTGCAGCGCGACGCCCGCCTGCAGAACAAGGAGTTGGCCTCGATAGTCGGCGTGGCCCCGTCCACCGCGCTGGAGCGCGTCCGCTCGCTGCGGCGCCGGGGCGTGCTCACCGGGTTCCACGCGACGGTGAGCCTGCCCGCGCTCGGCAGGCCCATCAGCGCGCTGCTGTCCGTCCGGGTCCGACCGCACCGCCAGCGCATTGTCGAGGAGTTCAAGGCGTTCGTGCTGGAGCAGCCGGAAACGGTGTCGCTGCTGCACGTCGCGGGCCCCGACGACTATTTGGTGCAGGTCGCCGTGCCGGACACCACGCACCTGCAGCAAATGCTGATAACGCGCCTGCTGAGCCGGGTCGAGGTGGTCTCGGTCAACACCCTCTTGGTGTTCGAGGCAATCGGGAGTCCGGTGCAGATGCCGATACGTTGAAGCTTCAATATATCGTCCGCAATACGAAGAGGCCCCGACCACCCGTGAATGGTGGTCGGGGCCTCTTGTGGTAGAGCGACTTACTCCGAGCCCTCGCGGCGGGGGCGGCGGGACAGCATCAGGGCGGCACCGCCGCCGAGGACCAGCAGGCCGCCGATGGCCACCGGGACGCCGACGTTGGCGCCGGTCTCGGCCAGCTCGTCGGCGGCACCCGCGCCGGTCACCGAGCCGTCGGCCGAGCGGGCCTTGGCCTGCGGGCCGACCACGGCGGCGGTCGAGTTCAGGCCGCGCGCCAACGGGTTCGTGGTGGTCGACACGCCCGGGTTCGGCTTGGTGGTGCCGGTGGGCTGACTGGTCGGCTTGCTCGACGTCGGCTCCGAGGTCGGCGGCTTGCTCGTCGAGGACGGCGGTTCCGAGCTGCTGGACGACGACGGCGGCTCGGACGTGGGGCTCGACGAGGACGAGGAGCTCGGCTGGCTGCCGCCGCCGGTGCCGTCGCCCCCTTCCTGGGCGCCCGCGGTGCCGACCATCAGGCTGAGGATGGCGGTGGCCGCGATGGTCGTCGCGGCGGCTAAGCGACCGCTGGCGCGCAGCCAGTCGCGAGAACGAGAGATGCTCAACAGACTCCTCCTAAGGCAGGGTCGCGCAGCCCTGACTTCGCATGAGCCGCCGACGCAGTCGGCGGCGAGGGTAGTCACCCACCTGAGGGCAGTTTGTACCGGGTGACACCTGTTCGTGGCGTTGTTACCCGATAGATGCCGACCCGCCATAACCCGTCGGGGCGGTGGGCATCGATATGCGTCCTCTTTGTGTCATTGGCAGCAATGACTCCCCTTGGGGCATTCGGGTGATGTAGACAGGAACCACGACCACACCGTGTCATCAAGCGGCTAGTTGCCTCGACAATGACACCGGCCAATCGGGTGATCACGATGAGTCAGCCCTGCGAGCAGTCACAGCCGACCGAGTTGAGCGAGATCGACGACCTGCTGAGAGCGGTCGTCGCGGACGGGTTCACCGTCTACCTGTGCGGTGGCCACGACCGCCCCGAGGCGATCGTGGCGACCTACGCGTGGGAGCACCACGTCGACTTCGTGGTGATCAAGGACGCGCACGAGGTCACCGCAGCCCGCTCGCGCCAGGTCCGCGACTGGGACGTGTTCACCGCCGACACGGTCGTGTGGTCCTACCAGGGGCACGCCCGCTGGGCGCTGCGCGCGATCCTCGACCTGCTGCCGCCGGAGCACCCGGACGCGCCCAAGGACGACTACCCAGCGCCACCGGGGGTGCGGATCGACCCGTCGTTCCTCGGCTCGGTCTCGGTCCGCACGCCGCGCCCGGGTCTGGTCGCGCGGCGCGCCATGCGGCTGCGCGCGGTCGTCGAGGACTGACCTCCGCCGGAGACGCGGATCACGTCGTGGGGTCCCGGTGGTCGAGCGGTGCCCGCAGGCGACGTTGTGCCGGGTGGTCCGCGGACGCCTGAGAGCGCGCACGGCCGCGGGCGAGCACCATGGGGGTATGAAGAAGGTACTGGCCGCCCTGGGCTTGGCGGGTTTGGCTTGGGTCGTGCGTGACATCCCGGTCGCGATGGGGCGGCGGGCGAGCGGGGAACGCGCTGAGCGGATGGCGCGTTCGCCGCAGTTCCGCGACGGGACGTTCCACAACCGGGCGTCGACGCGGTCGGTGAGCCCGGCCGACCTGCGGTCCACGATCCGGGAGTACCAGTGCGGCGGGCGGCGGCGGCCCGCGGGCCCGATCCCGCTGGTCGACCCCGCGCCCCCGGTCTCGGCGGGGCTGCACATCACCTGGCACGGCCACGCCACGGCACTGGTGGAGGTCGACGGGGCGCGCGTGCTGGTCGACCCGGTGTGGGGTGACCGGGTGTCGCCGTCCCGGCTGGTCGGGCCGAAGCGGCTGCACCGGCCACCGCACGACATCGCGGCGCTGCCCCGGGTGGACGCCATCGTGATCTCGCACGACCACTACGACCACCTGGACCTCGCCGCGGTGCGGGAACTGGTCCGCACCCAGGACGCGCCGTTCGTGGTGCCGCTGGGCATCGGCGCGCACCTGGAGCGGTGGCGGGTGCCGGACTCGCGGATCGTCGAGCTGGACTGGTCGGAGTCGGTGGAGATCGGTGGGGCGCGGCTGACGGCGACCGCGGCCCAGCACTTCTCGGGGCGCGGGTTCAGCCGGGACGGGACGCTGTGGGCGTCCTGGGTGATCGCGGGCGCGGAGCACCGGGTGTTCTACACGGGGGACTCGGGGTACTTCGACGGGTACGCGGAGATCGGGGCGGAGCACGGGCCGTTCGACGCGACGCTGGTGCAGATCGGGGCGTACGCGGAGGGGTGGCCGGACATCCACATGACGCCGGAGGAGGGGGTGCGGGCGCATGTGGACGTTCGGGGCGGGCTGCTGATCCCGGTCCACTGGGCGACGTTCACCCTGGCCCCGCACCCGTGGGCCGACCCGGTTCGGCGAGTCTTGGCGGCGGCCGAACCGCACGGTGTTCGGGTCGTGGTCCCGCGTCCTGGGGAACGGGTCGACGTGGGTGACCCGCCTGCGCCGTCGACTTGGTGGGAGGAGCTCTAGGTTCCTGCTCCAGCGTGGTCGGCAACCTTTTTGATCACCCCGCCGGGCCCCAGGAAGGCCCCCGCCCTCCCCCGGGGGTGTCCCTATGGGGTTGTCAAGCTGCGGCGGGAGCGGAGGCGATCTCGGGGTGGTGGGTCTTGGTGCGGAGCATGGCGAACAGCACGTCGCAGCGGCGGCGGGCCAGGCAGATGAGGGCGGCGTTGTGCGGCGGTCCTGACCCCGATGCCGGGCATGGAGATCAGGACCCCGGCGAGAGGGTGCGCATCGAGTATCCCCTCGACCTCGGCGGCGACCTGTTCGCGTTGCGCCAGAACAGTTTCCAGGCTGTCGGCGAGGTGGGGACGGTGACGGTCCGCTCGTCCAGCGCGGTGAGGATCGCCTCGACCAGCTGCTCGCCCTGCGGGGGGCGTGTTCGGCGGCGATCGTGGTCAGCGTGCGCCGTCCCGCCTGTGGATGCCGGTGGGGCCGCCGCAGCGCGAGAGGGTCTCCAGCACCGCCGGGTGGCTGATCCTGGGGCCGATGGCGCGTTCCAGGGCGGGGTGGATGCCGGTGAGCAGGCCGCGGATGCGCTTCGACAGGCGGGTGGCCTCACCGGCGAGGTCGTCATCGAAGCCGACCAGCACCTCCAACTCGGGTAACCGGCCGGGTGAGATCGGCGGTTAGTGCGCGGGTTGTCAGTCCAACCCGAGGCGCACCAGGGCGCGGGCGTAGGCGTGTTCGCCGTTGTAGGACCACGGTAGGTAGGAAGGGCGGTTGCCCACCTTGGACAGGTGGGCCCGGGCCCGGTCGTGGTCGCCGATCTCCAGCATCGCCCAGCCCAGCAGGTTGTGCGCCTCGAGGTCGCCCGCCGAGGCGTCCTCCGGGGAGCGCCACTTCTCGTCGGCCGCGACGAGTTCTTCGCGGACAGTCGGGGTGAAGTGGCGGGTGTTGAGCTTGACGTACGCCCACGCGTTGCCCTCGGCGATGTGGCGGTCGCCCTCCACGAGCAGGTACTCGGCGTGCGCGGTGGGGAGCATCGCGACCAGGGGGCTGCCCGGTTCGCACTTGGCGACGGTCTCCCTGGCGAAGGCGAACATGGCCTCGTGCGAGCCGCCCCACTTGCCGGTGAGGGACTGGAGACGGGCGGCGTGCGCCGGGTACGAGGTGGGGCAGCGGTCGGTGGCCTCGATCCAGGCCAGGTCGTGCTGGGTGCGGTCCAGGCGTAAGCCGCGGGCGTAGCGCTGCAGCTCCACCCACGGGGTGGCGTCGTTCGGGGCCAGTTTCGCCGCGGCCATCAGCGGGTCGCGGGCCTCGCGCAGCCGGGACCGGAACAGCCGGTGCCGCTCGTCGTCCACCGACCGCCGCCAGCCCGCGCCGCGGATGCGCCAAGCCTCGGCGATCAGCGTGCTGCCCAGCCAGAGCAGCAGGTCGGCGGCCTCGGCCTGGCTGAGGCCGTCGCCGAGCAGGTCGCGGATCTCCACCGACTGGCCGACGGCGGCGTCGGCGAGCGCGCGGACCCGCTGCGCGCGGACCTCGTGGTCCTCGCGGCACTCGCGCAGCAGCGCCACCCCGGCCCGGCGGTGGCCGTCGCGGACCGCGTCCACGCCGACGTCGAGCGCGATGTCGTCCCACGCCCGGTCCAGGACCAGGTGCTCGGCCAACGCGGCGACCGCTGCCCTGGCCCTCCTGCGGCCGAACAGTCCCATAACGGGCAAGGGTAGTCACCCGGTCCGGCGGCCAGGCACCGTCCTGCGGGTCCAGCACGCGCTATCCGCGCACCAGACCCGCAGGACAGCGCCTAGGCTCGGTCCGTGCTCACGTTCCGCCGCGCCACCCTCGACGACGTCCCCGCGCTCGTACCGCTGGTCGAGTCCGCCTACCGCGGCGACGCCAGCCGGGTGGGCTGGACCACCGAAGCCGACCTGCTGGAGGGCCAGCGCACCGACCCCGAGGGGGTCGCCGAGGTCATCACCGCGCCGAAGAGCGCCGTGCTGCTCGCGGTGGCCGACGACGGCGCCCTGGTGTCCTGCTGCCACGTCGCCGAGGAGGACGGCGCGGGCTACTTCGGCATGTTCGCGGTGGCGCCGTCGGCGCAGGGCGGCGGCATCGGCCGGGCGGTGCTGGCCGAGGCGGAGCGGTTCGCCCTGGCCGAGTGGGGGCTGACCGAGATGCGGATGAAGGTCATCACGGCCCGCGCCGACCTGACCGCCTGGTACGTGCGCCGCGGCTACCGGCAGACCGGGGAGCTGAGCCCGTTCCCGTACGGCGACGAGCGCTTCGGGCTGCCGCTGCGCGATGACCTGGAGTTCGAGCTCCTGGTCAAACCGCTCGTCTGACGCACCGCCACGGGTGGGTCGCGCAGGGTTGTCGGATGCGCGCGCGACAATGGGAGCGTGCCGACCAGCATCCACGACCACATCGCCGCGCACCTGAACCCGGGCGGCCGCGGTCTGCTCCCCGGCGGCGAGGTCCTGCCCGACGACGAGATCGACGCGTCCCACGGCGGCGGCCGGACCCGGTGGGCCGGTGTGGAGTACGCGGGCCGGGGCGCCGCCGGGGTGCCCGAGCTGGTCGCGGTCGCGGCGCGGGACCCGTCCGGGTACGAGCCGCTGTACGCCGCGCTGTGCGAACCGGACGTGGTGGCCCAGCTCGACGACGTGCTGGCCCGGGTGCGCGGGCTCGACCTGGACACCGGGGTGCTGGCCCGCCGGTTGGTGACCGGCGCGCGGCACCGGGCGCCGGTGAAGTTCGGCACCGCGCTGCTCGGGTCGGCCGACACCGAGCTGCTGCTGCTCGTCGGCAGGCACGAGGAGTTCACCCGGTTCGCCGTCGCGGCCGTGCGCGCGACGCACCCGGACCCGGAGCCGGTGCTGCTGGCCCTGGCCCGCGGCGTCGACGGGTGGGGTCGGATCACCGCGGTCGAGCAGTTCGCCGAACCGGCGGGTGCCGAGGTGCGGGACTGGTTGCTGCGCGGCGGTTTCCGCAACTCCGTCGTGGACAACTACCTCGCCTTCCGGGCCGCGACTGTGGGCCGCTTGGCCGACGCCCTGGCGGCCCAGGAGATCGACCCCGAACTGCTCGACGGCGCCTCGGACATCCTCTGTGGACTGATCGAGGGCGGCCCGGCCGAGGGCGTCGACGACTACGACGACGCGTCGCTGGCGCTGTGGCTGCTGGTGGGGCACCTCGCCCGGCACGGCACCGACCTGCGGCACTTCGTCGCGGTGGCCAGGGTGGAGGAGTTCCTCGCCGGTCCCGGGTGGGACGAGCGGTACGCGCGCGGCTGGGACCTGGCCCGGCACGACAGCCTGGTCCGGCGCTGCCGCGACCTGATGGCCGACCCGCGCTGGCACGGCCTGACCCTGCGCGACCTGGAGTCGCCGGACGACCGCGCCTTCCAGGACGCCAGCTACGCCGCCGCCCGGCTGGGCATCGACCGCTTCCCCGCGACCGTCCGGCGCCTGCGCGCCACCCTCGCCGACGACGACTGGTTCACCCTGATGTCCCAGGCCACCGCGGAGCGCCTGCCGACGATCCTGGAGCTGGCGGGCTCGACCCTGCCCCTGGGCGAGCTGGCCTCCGGCCCGGCGGACATCCTGGCGGTCGCGCGGCGGTGGTCGGCGCACGTGGTGCTGGGCACCGTGGTCACCGGTCTCCGCGATTTCCCGGGCCAGGGCACGGAATTCGTGCTGACCGCCGTCCGGTCCCCGGTGCTGGACAACCGCGCGGTGGGCGTCCGAACCCTGACCGGGTGGGGACCGGAGTCGTGGGAACCGGTTGTCCAAGCGGTGTTGCGGGTCGCTGTGGCGGAGGAACCCGATCCGACACTGCGCGAACGGATGGCGCAGTTGCTGATCTGACACCCCGCCTGGGGCCCGCGGGCCCCAGGCGGGGTGTCTCAGACGCGTTCCCCGCGGTAGCCGATCGGGCCCTCGTTCGGGAACTGGGCCGTACCCTGGAACGTGGCGCCGTTGTCGAAGAACGTGACGGTGGCGCTGCCCCGGGGCCCGCTCCAGGTGACGGTGGTACCGGTGGCGGGGGCCGACGCCCCCAGCACCTCACTGCGGCTGCTGATGGCGATGTCCAGCTTCGCGTCCGGGGTCCACTGCCCGTTGGTACCGCCGACCTGGTAGAAGGTCTTGTACGTGGCCACTGGCTGTTCTCCTCACATCTGCCGGGAAGGGGAGCGCCTGAACGATCTTGGCGAGGCACATCATGGCGCGCCCCATGATCGCCTCACCACGGCCGAAGTCCCGTTGCCACCCCAACGCCCGCGACATTGCGCCAACCCGTGGGCGGCGCACCCACCGAGAGCGATCCCGTACCCCTGTCAGGGCGACCTCGCGTCACCCGGCTGCCAGCTCGCCCGCGCGACCTCGGTGGGCGGGGCCTGTTGCAGCAGAAGGAGAATCCGTGTCGGGTCCTGGACGGCGGTGGGGTGCTTCTTGAGGTAGATCATCTCGTCGGTGGTCAAATTTCGCACTGAACGCACGCCATTCACCTTGACCAGCAACACCGATCCAATCTGGATGATCCGCGTCGGGAGTGCCCGCCAACGCGGTCAACAACTTGGCCACGGTGTCGCCCTGCGCGGCGTCGATCTCAGCCTGCTTGGCGGTGAGCACGTGGGTCTCCACGGCGTGCTCGATCTGCGCGAGCCGGGACGCCACGGCCTCCTCGGTGGCCGGTTCCTCGGATCGGGCCACCATCTTCTGCAACCACGACCCCCGCTCCGGGTCGAAGGCCAGTGGCACCTCGGATCCCGCCTCGCCCAGCACACCCGCCACCGCGTAGCGCCCTGGCCAACACCGCCGCCGCCTCGACTCCGCGCACGTGCTCGGTGCTCTTGGCGTCCGGGTCGGCCAGCTGCCGCGCCACGATCAGCCGCAGTACCTGGCCCAACCGCTGGTTCCAGTGCAACCCGGCCAATGCCTCGGGGTCCGGCTGCGCCTCGGGGTCCAGGACGGCCGAGTGGAACTCGAGCCGCGCCGTGACCAGGCGCCCGATCTTGGCGCGACGCGTGGTGGCCTGGTGCGAGACCAGCGAGTCGACGGGTCGGTTGGGCTTGTCATCGGGGCCCCTGCCGCGGTCGGTGGGTCGAGGGTAGCTCCACGCGATCGGTCCGGTGGACGGTTGCCGAACAAGCCCGCCAGGGGATTGACGGCACCGGGGGGAGCTGATCTTCTGGGCCCATGTCCGAGTACCGCCAGGCCCGTTTCGCGCCGAGCGCAGGCGCCACCGAGTTCATCCTGGTGCGGCACGGGGAATCCGCGCCCGCCCAGGACGGGGTGATCTTCGACCTCGTCGACGGGCAGGGGGATCCCGAGTTGGCCCCCGGTGGGCGCGAGCAGGCCGAGCGGGTCGGTGCCCGCCTCGTCTCCATGGGCATCGACGCCGTCTACGTCACCACGCTGCGGCGCACGGTCGAGACCGCCGCCCCCTTCCTCGCCGCCACCGGCCTCACCTCGACCGTCGAGGCCGACCTGCGCGAGGTGTTCCTGGGTGAGTGGGAAGGCGGTGTCTTCCGGCGGATGATCGCCGAGGACGGTCCCGTCGCCCAGCGGTTCCGGCGGGAGGAGCGGTGGGACGTCATCCCCGGTGCCGAGTCCGTCGACGCCTTCGCCAAGCGGCTCAAGCAGGCCGTCACCCGGCTGGCCGAGGCGCACCCGGGGCAGCGGCTCGCCGTGTTCACCCACGGCGGGGTGATCGGTGAGTTGCTCGCACAGGCGGCGCGGTCGCGGCCGTTCGCGTTCTTCGGGCCGGACAACGGCAGCATCTCGCACCTGGTCGTCGAGGGGTCGAACTGGCTCGTGCGGGGCTTCAACGACACCGCCCACCTCGACACCGACCCGGCCCAGCCCGCACTACCCACGTAAGTGACTCGCGGGTAACATCCGCGCCATGTCCCCTCGCCAGGTGTCCGACACGCGGGTCGTCGCCGCGCCCGCCGCGGAGCTGTTCGCGCTGCTGACCGACCCCGCCAAGCACCCCGAGCTCGACGGGTCGGGGTCGGTCCTCGCCTCCCGGAGCACCGGTCCGCGCAAGCTCGGGCTCGGCGACCACTTCGGCATGGACATGCGGATGGGGCTGCCCTACAAGATCCGCAACACCGTCGTGGAGTACGAGGAGAACCGGCTCATCGCCTGGCGGCACTTCTACGGCCACCGCTGGCGCTGGCAGCTCACCGACCTCGGCGACGGCCGCACCGAGGTGACCGAGACCTTCGACTGGTCGACCGCGCGCATCGGGTTCCTGCTGGCCCTCGTCGGCTTCCCGGCCAAGAACCTCAAGGCCATCCGCGCCACGCTGGACCGCCTGGTGCGGCGCTACGGGGGTTGACTGTCAAGCGGGTCCGTGCAAGCGGTGCGACCATGGTGGCATGACCCCTCCGCAGGAGCCTGACCCGCAGCGGACCCGAGCGTTACCCAGGCAGGAACCGGCGTACTCCGATGACCAGTACGTGCGGCCCGCCCAGGAAGAGGTCGTCCGCGAGCGCGTCGAGGACAGCTACGCCAGTCGAGTCCGCACCGTGCGCATGGTGTGCTCGGCCATCACGTTCGTCGTCGGTCTGTTCGCGGTCGTGCTGGTCGCGCAGATCATCCTGGTCCTCGCCGAGGCCAACCCGAAGAACGGGTTCGCGTCCTTCGTGGACGGTTTCTCCTCCGGCGTCTCGCTCGGCTTCGACGGGCTGTTCACACCGGACTCGGCGAAGGCCGCCGTGCTGTTCAACTACGGCCTGGCCGCGATCGTGTGGTTGCTGATCGGTGCCGCACTCACCTATCTCATCCGCAGGTTCGCGCTGCCGGGACCCAACCGGGAGGTCCGCTACCGCCGCACGGTGGAGTAGATCCCGGTACCCTCGAGGCCCGCGCACGTGGGCAGTCTTGGCCGTGTCCCGCACGACACGGCCAAGACTGGTGCTCAGGCCGCGACGATCACGGCGAAGGTGTCCGGCGGCAGCAGGAGCCCGTCCGGTGTGGCCGCGATTCCCGTGGACGCCAACAACACGCCGCGGGTGGGCGACGGGACGGACGCGGGCTCGGCGCCCAGGTTCACCGCCAGCCGCAGCGAACCCCGGTGCAGCAGCAGCCACCCCGGCCCCGACTCCACCACGAACCGGTCCAGCCTCGGGTCCGCCAGCTCGGGGTGCGCGCGCCGCAACGCGATCAGCGCCCGGTAGGTCTCGAAGACCGAAGCGTGCTCGGGCCTCTCCATCTCCGACCAGTCCAAAGTGGAGTTCGCGACGGTGTCCGGGGACATCGGGTCCGGCACCTCGGACTCGCCCCAGCCGTGCTCGGCGAACTCGCGCCTGCGACCCGTCCGCACCGCCTCGGCCAGCTCCGGGTCCGGGAACGACGCGAAGAACTGCCACGGCGTGGCCGCGGCCCACTCCTCGCCCATGAACAGCATCGGCGTGTACGGCGAGCAGAACACGATCGCGGCCCCGCACAGCGCGCGCGCGGGCGACACCGTCGCGGTCAGCCGGTCGCCGGTGGCGCGGTTGCCGATCTGGTCGTGGTTCTGCAGGTAGGCCAGGAACCGGTGCCCCGGCGTCGTTCTGACGTCGACCGGCCTGCCGTGCGTGCGCTTGCGGAACGACGACCACGTGCCCGCGTGGAAGAAGGCGGACCGCAGCGTCGTCGCCAGCGCGCCGTCGAAATCGCCGTAGTAGCCGGAAACATCGCCGGACAGCGCCACGTGCAGCGCGTGGTGGATGTCGTCGCACCACTGCGCGTGCAGCCCGGTGCCGCCCGCTTCCCGTGGTGTCACGAGCCGGGCGTTGTTCAGGTCGGACTCGGCGATCAGCGTCAGCGGCCTGCCCAGACCCGCCGCCAGCGCGTCGACCTCCGCGCTCAGCTCCTCCAGCAGGTGCGTGGCGCGCGCGTCGACGAGCGCGTGCACCGCGTCGAGCCGCAGCCCGTCGACGTGGAAGTCGCGCAGCCAGCCCAGGGCGTTGTCGATGACCAGGCCGCGGACCTCGTCCGAGTGCGGCCCGTCGAGGTTGAGCGACGGGCCCCAGATGTTGCTGCCCTTGAAGTACGGCCCGAACCGGTCCAGGTAGGCGCCCGACGGGCCGAGGTGGTTGTAGACGACGTCGAGCACCACGCCCAGCCCGCGCGCGTGGCAGGCGTCGACGAACCGCTTGAACCCGTCCGGTCCGCCATAGGGTTCGTGCACCGCGCCCCACAGCACACCGTCGTAGCCCCAGCCCGCCACGCCGTCGAAAGCGTTGATGGGCAACACTTCCACGAGGTCGATGCCGAGCGCGACCAGGTGGTCCAGCCGGGTGATCGCCGAGTCGAACGTGCCTTCCGGGGTGAACGTGCCGATGTGCAGCTCGTAGAGCACGCTGCCCGGCAGCGCCCGGCCGCGCCACCCCGCGTCGGTCCACTGGAAGGCGCCGTGGTCGTAGCGGCGCGACGGCCCGTGCACCCCGGACGGCTGCCACCGCGATCGCGGGTCCGGCAGCGGTTTCTCGTCTTCGTCCACCAGGAACGCGTAGTCGTCGCCCGGGGCGGCGGTGATGTCCGTTCGCCACCAACCGCGGCTGTCACGCGCCAGTTCGTGCCGCGCGCCACCCACTTCCACGCGCACGCGGGACCGCTCGGGAGCCCAGACGCGGAAACCCTCGACCGAGACGGGGGCCATCACTCTCCTCGCAGCAGCAGGGCGACCGGGTAGTCGGCGAGCGTTTCGGCCAGGTCGCCATCGCTGGCGCGGCCGGTGAGCTGGTCCACCCAGCTTCCCACGGGCAGCGCCAGCCGGGTGCCGCCCCAGTCGGTCAGCCGGGCCGGGAAGCGGGTGGCCACGGCGATCAAGCCGGACCGTTCGAACGCCACGACGTGCTGGTCAGCGGGTCCTTCCGCGCCGACGGGCCGGTAGCCGGTGAACAGCTCCGGCCGCTCCCGGCGCAGCCGCAAGACGGTGCGGACCACGTGCAGTTTCGCCGCGCCGGTCTCGTCGACCGGCGGCGGCCAGCCCGCGGCGAGCTTGTCCAGCAGGTCGCGGCGCTCGGTGAAGTCGACCGGCCTGCGGTTGTCCGGGTCCACAAGGGACAGATCCCACAGCTCGGTGCCCTGGTAGACGTCCGGGATCCCGGGACCGGCCAGCTGCAGCAGCTTCTGGCCCAGCGCGTTGGACCAGCCGGGTGGGGTGATCCGCGCGGCGAAGGCGCGCACCTCGGCCAGCAGCCCGGGGTCGCCGAGCACCTGGTGCGGCCACGCCGCGACGGCCGCGTCGAACTCCTCGTCGCCGTCGGTCCACGACGTGCGGACCTTGGCCTCCCTGGACGCCTTGGTCAGGTAGTCCGCCAACCGGTCGGCGGTGATCGGCCAGGCGCCGACCAGGGTCTGCCAGGCGAGCAGGTTCAGCGTCGGCTCCGGCAGACCGCGCCGTTCGGTCCAGCGGCGCACCACTTCGGCGAACTCGTCGGGGATCTCCGCGAGCACGGCCAGCCGCGCGCGCACGTCCTCGGACCGCTTGGTGTCGTGCGTCGACAGCGTGGTCATCGCCCTGGGGTGCGTGGCCTCGCGGGACGCCTGCGCGGCGTGGAACTCGTCGAGGCCCACGCCGAAGCGGCCCGGGTCGCCGCCGACCTCGTTCAGCGCGACGAACCGGGTGTAGCGGTAGAAGGCGGTGTCCTCGGTGCCCTTGGCCACGACCATCCCGGACGTCTGCTGCAACCGGGTCGCCAACTCGCCGCGCGGGTCGGCGCGCACCTGGCGGTCCAGGGTGTCCACGGCGTCCGCGAGATCCGGGTGCGTGCCGCGCACCGCCTCGACGGCGGCGAGCCAGTGTTCGTCGTCCTCGGGCTGGTACGACCGGTACACCGGGAACGCGGCCATGACCTCGGCCACCACGCGGCTGGCTCGTTCGATGTCCACATCGGACAGCAGTCGGGCGATCCTGGTCACCTCGGCGGCCAGGGACGTGTCGGTGATCAGCCGCCTGCACTCGTCGACGACCGAGCCGTAGTCGGTCGGCACGCCCAGGTCGGCGGCGATCGCGTTGACCGCCTTCTCCGCCGCGGGGTCGACGAACACCCCGCAGACCTCGCGCAGCGCGTCGTACCCGGTGGTCCCGGCCACCGGCCAGGACGCGGGCAGCGACTCGCCGGGTTCGAGGATCTTCTCGACCACGATCCAGCACCCTGCCCGCTCCGCCAGGCGCTCCGCGTAGCCACCGGGGTCGGCCAGGCCGTCCGGGTGGTCGACCCGCAGCCCCTGCACGTCGCCGTCGGCGATCCAGCGCAGCACCTCGCGGTGGGTGTCCTCGAACACCTCCGGGACCTCGACCCTGACCCCGGCCAGGGTGGTGATGTCGAAGAACCGGCGGTAGTTCAGCTCCTTGCTCGCCCGGCGCCAGTCCACCAGCCGGTAGTGCTGCCGCTCGTGCACTTCCTGCGCGGTGCCTTCCCCTGTGCCGGGCGCGATCGGGAACTCGTGGTCGTGGTAGCGCAGGCGGTCGCCGTCCACGGTCAGCTGCGAGACCTCGTCGTCCGACCCCAGAACCGGGACCAGAACGGGAAAGGACGCGATGTCGAAGTGCCCCGCGAACCGCGACGACGGCCCGTGCGCGAGCACGTCCCACCACCACTGGTTCGCCGACGGCACCTCCACGGCCATGTGGTTGGGCACGATGTCGACCACCAGGTCCAGCCCCAGCGCCCGCAACCGCGCGACCATCGCCGCCCGGCCCGCCTCACCACCCAACTCCGGGTTCGCCCGCGTCGGGTCGACGACGTCGTAGCCGTGCGTCGACCCGGGCGTCGGGGTCAGGACCGGCGAGGTGTACACCGCGCCGACCCCCAGCTCGGCCAGGTACTCGGCGATGTCGGCGGCTTCGGCGAAACCGAAACCCGGGCGCAGCTGCAGGCGGTAGGTGGACTCCATCGCTCCTCGTTCGACGGCCGGGGTGTTCTCGTCTCGCCCTCTCGCTTACTCCTCGACGCCGGTGCGGCGCAACACGATCAACGACCGGGACGGCAGCACCAGCGTGCTCTTGCCCGAGTACGTCGCCGGTTCGGGCGCGGACACCTCGCCGGTGGCGGTGTCGAGCACCACCTCCCACTCGGCGCCGTAGTCGCCGTCGGGCACGGTGGCCTCGATGTCCTCGTGGTGGGCGTTGAAGCACAGCAGGAACGAGTCATCGGTGACCCGCTCGCCGCGCGCGTCGAGGTCCGGGATGCCCTCGCCGTTGAGGAACGTGACGATGCACCGGCCGAACCCGGACTCCCAGTCCTCGTGCGACATCTCCTGCCCGGCGGGGGTGAACCAGGCGATGTCGCGCAGCTCGTCGCCGCGGCGGATCGGGCGGCCCGCGAAGAAGCGCCTGCGCCGGAACACCGGGTGCGCGGCGCGCAGCGCGACCGCGCGGCTGGTGAACTCCAGCAGGTCGGCGTTGGTCTCCAGCAGCGACCAGTCCACCCAGGACAGTTCGGTGTCCTGGCAGTAGGCGTTGTTGTTGCCGTGCTGGGTGCGGCCCAGCTCGTCGCCGTGCAGCAGCATCGGCACGCCCTGCGACAGCAGCAGGGTGGCGATCATGTTGCGGCGCTGGCGGCCGCGCAGTTCGTTGACGTCCTCGTCGTCGGTCGAGCCTTCCGCGCCGCAGTTCCACGACCGGTTGTCGTCGGCGCCGTCGCGGTTGCTCTCGCCGTTGGCGTCGTTGTGCTTGTCGTTGTACGACACCAGGTCGTTGAGGGTGAACCCGTCGTGCGCGGTGACGAAGTTGATCGAGGCGAACGGCTTGCGGCCGTCCTCCTGGTAGAGGTCCGACGAGCCGGTGATGCGCGAGGCGAACTCGCCCAGGGTGGCCGGTTCACCGCGCCAGAAGTCGCGCACGGTGTCGCGGTACTTGCCGTTCCACTCCGTCCACAGTGGAGGGAAGTTGCCGACCTGGTAGCCACCGGGGCCGACGTCCCACGGCTCGGCGATCAGCTTCACCTGGCTGATCACCGGGTCCTGCTGGACGATGTCGAAGAACGCCGACAGCCGGTCCACGTCGTAGAACTCGCGGGCCAGGGTCGCGGCCAGGTCGAAGCGGAAGCCGTCCACCCGCATCTCGGTGACCCAGTAGCGCAGGGAGTCCATGATGAGCTGCAACGTGTGCGGGTTGCGCACGTTCATCGAGTTCCCGGTGCCGGTGTAGTCCATGTAGTAGCGGCGGTCGTCCTCGACGAGCCGGTAGTACGCCTCGTTGTCGATCCCGCGCATGGACAGCGTCGGCCCGAGGTGGTTGCCCTCGGCGGTGTGGTTGTAGACCACGTCGAGGATGACCTCGATGTCGGCCTCGTGCAGCGTGCGCACCATCGCCTTGAACTCGGCGACCTGCGCGCCCTGCGCGGTCTGGCTGGCGTACTCCGCGTGCGGGGCGAAGAACGCGATGGTGTTGTAGCCCCAGTAGTTGCGCAGGCCGCGCTCCTGCAGGCCGTGGTCGTGCAGGAACTGGTGCACGGGCATCAGCTCGATCGCGGTGACCCCGAGCCGCTTCAGGTAGTCGATCACCACCGGGTGCGCCAGGCCCGCGTACGTGCCGCGCATCTCCTCCGGGATCCCCGGGTGCCGCATGGTGAGGCCGCGCACGTGCGCCTCGTAGATCACGCTCTCGTTGTAGGGGATCTTCGGCGGCCGGTCGTTTGCCCAGTCGAAGAACGGGTTGACCACCACGCCCTTGACCGTGTGCGCCGCCGAGTCGTCGTCGTTGCGCTCGTCCGGGGAGCCGAAGGGGTAGCCGAACACCGACTGGTCCCAGTCGACCTCGCCGTGCACGGCCTTCGCGTACGGGTCGAGCAGCAGCTTCGCGTCGTTGGCCCGCTGGCCCGCCGCCGGGTCGTACTGGCCGGTGATCCGGTAGCCGTAGAGCTGGCCGGGCAGCACGCCGGGCAGGTAGCAGTGCCAGACGAAGCCGTCGACCTCCGGCATCCGGACCCGGCGCTCGGTGCCGTCCGGCTCGAACAGGCAGAGGTCCACCCGGCTCGCGACCTCGGAGAAGACCGCGAAGTTGGTGCCCGCGCCGTCGTAGGTCGCGCCGAGCGGGTAGGGGGTTCCTGGCCAGGGCCGCACGCGGTTCTCCTCGGTCACCCCCGGCCGGCACGGCTGGTCGCCTGCGGCTCGGGGCGATCTTGATCAGTTCGGTCGGGGTGCGCTTCGAGTGTGGGGCCTGCCGGGTGCAGCGCCTGCGTCAAGCCTATGGCGACGCGCGGGGGCTGTGCGCGTCGTCACCGACTCGGGTGCCGGATTTCAGCCGCCGTCATCGCCGGGTCCCCAGTCGTTCCCCCACCCGCCACCCCAGCCACCCCAGCCGCCACCACCCCACCGCGGGCGCTCACGGGTCACGGGGGCCTGCCGGGTGACCGTGATGACCTTGGTCTGCACGGTCGGCACCTCGATGACGCCGGTCGCCGCGCGCACCGGCAGCGGCGCGGCGGTCAGCGGCGGGGACGTGGTCTGCGGGGTTGACACGACGACGTGCGCAGCGGGCTCCGTCGCCGGCTGCTCCGCGGCCGACGCGCCGGTGGACAGCAGCGCGGCCGTCCCGCCGACCAGCAGCGCGCCCGCCATCAGGCTCGCGTGCACCAGGCCGGGCGACCGGCCGCGCACCGGCAGTTCGGCGGTGCCGGGCCGCGGGTCGTCGGCCTCGTCGGGTTTCGGTTTCGGCTCCGGCGAGGCCAGCGGGCCCAGCAGCGCGGCGGTGGCCAGCAGGTGACCGCACTCGGTGGCGTCGGGGCGCTCATCGGGGTTCCGCGCGGTCATGGCGGTCAGCGTGTTCGCCCACACCGCGGGCAGCCAGGACGGCACCTCGGGGTCGCGGGAGAGCCGGGCCAGGGCCGTCTCGATGGCGGCGCCCTCGAAGGCGGCGGTGCCGGTCAGGCACTCCAGCAGGACCAAGCCGAGGGAGTAGATGTCGGCGGGCGGCCCGGTCGGGTCGCCCTTGACCTGCTCGGGGCTGAGGTAGGCGGCGGTGCCGACGCAGTGGCCGGTGGAGGTCAAGCGCGCGCCGTCCAAGGCGCGGGCGATGCCGAAGTCGGCGAGGTAGCAGTCAGCGGGCTGGCCGTCCGTCGAGCTGTCCATGAGCACGTTGGACGGCTTCACGTCGCGGTGCACGATGCCCCGGGAGTGCACGTACCCGAGGATCGCCGCCAGCCGGACACCGATGCGGGCCGTCTCACCCGCCGGGAGCACGCCGTCGTTCAGGCGATGGCGCAGCGTGCCGCCCTCGACCAGCTGCATGACCAGGTACGGGTGGTCGTTGTCCACGGCGACGTCGTAGACCCGCACCAGGCCGGGGTGGGACAGACCCGCCAATAAGCGCGCCTCGCTCTCCAGCCTGGCCACCGTGGCGCCGTCGGCGCGCGGGTGGAACTGCTTGATCGCGACGCGCCTGCCCAGCCGGGTGTCGACCGCGCTGTGCACGTCGGCCATGCCGCCCGAACCGATCAGCTCCTCGAGTCGGTACCGATCGTCGAGCAGCGTCCCGGTCTCCACATGCCACCTCCCGCGCGTCACGCCCCGACGGGAGGTACCCGAGCCCCTTTCGGCACAAACGTGAAACCCGACCGGTGGGAGTTCGCTGGTCGGAGGAGTGGCTTTACCCGTTCGGGGGTATCAAGCAGCTGACCGCACACCACCACGTTTGGAGGAGCCATGTCACTCGAGGACGACGACATCCGCAGCGGCCACATCGGTGCCGACGGGGGCGCAGCCGCCGACCACGGCGCCGCTGACGGCGGTGGCGACGGCGGGGCAGACGGTGGCGCCGACGGCAGCGCCGCGGGCGTGGCCGACCACGGCGCCTCCGGTACCCCCGGTGGTCACGACGGTGGCGCCGACGGCGGAGCGGACAGCGGTGCCGGTGCCGACCACGGCGCGGCCGACGGCGGCGGCGACGGCGGGGCGGACGGTGGCGCCGACGGCTCGGCGGGCTGGTGAGATGACCGCCCTGGCCGACCGACCGACGCCCGGGGCCGGGTGGTCCGCACCGGACCGCCCGGCCCTGCGCCGCTGCCTGGGCACCGACCCGGACGAGTTCGCCGAGCGGCACTGGGGCCGCGCCCCGCTGCTGCGCCGGGCCGTCCCAGGTGGCTTCGCCGACCTGCTCACCCTGGCCGACGTGGACGAGCTGCTGTCCCGCCGCGGCCTGCGCACCCCGTTCCTGCGCGTGGCCCGCGACGGCGCGGTGCTGTCGTCGGAGCAGTTCACCCGCGGCGGGGGAGTCGGCGCGGAGATCGCCGACCAGGTCGCCGACGACAAGGTGGCGCGGCTGTTCGACCAGGGCAGCACGCTGGTCCTGCAGGGTCTGCACCGGCTGTGGCCCCCGCTGATCGACTTCGCGGGTGCGCTGGGGGTCGACCTGGGGCACCCGGTGCAGGTGAACGCCTACGTCACCCCACCGTCGTCACAGGGCTTCGCGGCGCACTACGACGTGCACGACGTGTTCGTGCTGCAAATCGCCGGGCAGAAGCGGTGGATGGTGCACGAGCCCGTGCACGCCGACCCGCTGCGGTCCCAACCGTGGGACCGGCACCGGCGGGCGGTGGAGGAACGAGCGGAGGAGGAACCGACCCTTGAAGCGGTCCTGTCCCCGGGGGACGCGCTGTACCTACCGCGCGGATACCTCCACTCGGCGAAGGCCCTGGGCGAGGTGTCCGCGCACCTGACGGTGGGCGTGCACGTGCTGACCAGGTACGCGTTGGTGGAGGCGCTGCTGGCGCTGGCGGGGGACGACCCGTCCCTGCGGTCGACGCTGCCGCTGGGTATTGACGTCTCGGACCCGGACCAGATCGCTTCGCACCTGACGGCCACGGTCGAGGCGTTGGGGCGCGTCTTGGGGTCGGTGTCGGCGGAGGATGTGGCGGGGCGGGTGCGGAACCGGGTGTGGGCGGGGGCGCGTCCGGAGCCCTTGGGGCCGCTGGCGCAGGCTTCCGCGGCGGCGTCGGTGTCGGGTGGGGACCTGGTGCGGTTGCGGGGTGGGCAGCGGTATCGAGTCTCGGTTCGCGGGGATCGGGTTTTGCTGGATGTGCCTGGTGATCAGATCTCGTTGCCGGGAGACACTGCTCCGGCGGTGGAGGCGTTGTTGAGCGGGGATGTGCAGACCATTGGGATGTTGCCGGGGTTGACGGTTGCGGATCAGACCGTTCTGGTTCGGCGGTTGTTGCGGGAGGGGATCCTGGTTCCCGTCGGGGCGGGGGCGTGACCGAGCGTTGCGCTTCGGCCGCACTCCGGCGTGGGGACTCGCTCGTGGCGACTGCGCCTCCGGTGCGTTCTTGGTTGTTGGTGGAGCAGCCGGGGGCGTGGGGACCTCGTGCTTGGCAGGACTCGGATCTGCCTTCGCGGGTGGTGGATTCCCTTGCGCGTCGGGCTGGTTCGCTTGGTGCGCGGGTGTTGTTGATTCGTCGGCCGGGGCGCACTGGTTCTTCGCGGCGCCGGTGGGCTTTCGTGGACTCGCGTCCGGGGGCGGAGCGGCTGTGGTGGAACGAGTTCTCCGACCCTGCGGAATTGCTGGAGATCTCCCCGGGGTCGGGGGTGGAGTCCGCAGAGCCGTTGTACCTCGTTTGCGCTCATGGCCGTCACGACACTTGTTGCGCGCTCATGGGCCGGCCGGTGGCGGCGGCTTTGGCGGCGGAGCGCCCGGAGAACACCTGGGAGTGCACGCATATCGGCGGGGACCGCTTCGCCGCCAATGTTCTGGTCCTGCCGCACGGGTTGTACTACGGACAGGTGTTGCCGTCGGAAGCCCCGCGTCTCGTCGCGGCCCACGAGTCCGGCCAGCTCCTGCTGGAGCGCCACCGAGGCCGCTCCGCGTACACGGCACCCGTGCAGGCGGCCCAGCACTTCACCCGACAGCGGACAGGCAACCTGTCCGTGGACTCCCACCCCCCGCTCTCAGTCGAACGCGTTGCCGAAGGCGTCTGGGATGTGCAACTAGAAGACGCACCCACCCTGCGCGTCGCAACCACCCAACACCGCAGCGACTCCGGCCTGACCTGCAAAGCCCCAGGCCCAGGCACCTTCCGCGGCTTCACCCGCGCCGGTTCGTGATTGCAAGAGTTGTCCACATCGCCCGAGTTCATCCACGGCAATCCGCGCCCCCTTCCCCGTAGCTCAACCCCAAACAGACTGGAGCAGGGCTGTCCCCCCTCACAGGAAGGGCGGGGGCTGTGCTCTTGGGGGCCGGGGTGGCTGATCTTCAACAGCGGTGGGCTTTGCTTGGGCGAGGCGGAGGGCAGGTGGACGGGCTGCTGGCAGGTCCAGAAGTGCGTCGAGTGGCGAGCGCCTGCCTGTTCCAGCCGACCTCCGCCGATGCCGCTTGGTGAATGCGTGGGGTGTTGGCCTACCGGCCCGGTTCGTTCGGGTGCGCCGTGGATCAGCGCGAATGATGCCGTGGGGCCGAGGTGGAGGTCCGTCAAACAGAGGTGGGCTTTTCCTGGGCGAGGCGGTGGGCTCGGGTCACCTGCTTCTTCGCCATCACCCGGAAGACGACCAGGTGGATCGGGTACACGGCCCGCCAATAGGCCCAGCCGAGCAGGCCCTTCGCGCGGAGGGCGCCGACCTGTTCCAGTCTGCTCCCGCCAATCCGGTAGCCGAGCCAGGCCTCGCCGCAGAACCACTTCTCCGTGCGCAGGACGATGTAACTGTCCCCGTATTCCTCCACCGTCCACCAATCCACCTCCGCGCCCTTCTCCACCTTCGGCGGGCGCTGGAGGCGGAGCTTTTCGCCGAAGGCCCGGCCCAGCAGCATCCGCAGCCACCACGCCCAGGCCCAGCCGTACCAGCGCAGGGTGCCGCCGCAGCGGCGGAGGTCCAGGCGGGCGGCTGGGGCGTCCGAGTGGGGGACGGGGACCTGGGTGGCCAGCGTGTAGACGCCGTTCTGGAGGCCGTTGGTGAAGGTGAACACGTCGGTCGCGATCGCGTCGCGTTGGGAGTCCAATGTGGACTGTATGGCTTCGGTCATCGCTGTCGGGGCCAGGCCGAAGGCCGGGCTGGGCCGCTCCACTACGACATCCGTCGTCAGGCTGTCGATCAGGGAACGGCTCACCGCGCGGTCGACCGGGGTCACCACGTTCACCCAGTGCGCCGACAAACCCGGCGTCAGCAGGGGAACGCGGGCGATCCGCCGTCGGGGCAGGCCGCGCACGGTGGCGTAGAGCTGCATCAGCTCCTCGTACGTCACCACGTCCGGTCCGCCGATCTCGTGCACCCCCGCGGGCACCGACTCGTCCGCCGCCCGCAGCAGGCACGCCAGCAGGTCCGCCTCCGCGATCGGCTGCACCCGGCTCCCCACCCACCGCGGGCACACCATGGCGGGTAGGCGTTCGGTCAGGTAGCGCAGCATCTCGAACGAAATGCTGCCCGCGCCGACGATCACCGCCGCGCGGAGTTCCACCACCGGCACCGGGCCCTCCGCCAGCACTCGGCCGACTTCCTGCCTGCTGGCCAGGTGGGGCGACAGCGCGCCGGAGCCCAGGCCGCCCAGGTAGATGATCCGCCGCACGCCTGCGCGGGCTGCGGCCTCGGCGAACGACCGGGCCGCCGCGCGGTCCCGTTCGGCGAAGTCGCCGCCCGCGGCCATGGCGTGCACCAGGTAGTACGCCGTCACCACGCCCTCCAGCGCGGACGCCAGCGCCGCGGTGTCCGCGACGTCCACCGCGCGACGGTGGACGTTCTCGCCGTGGGGCAACGCCTCCGGGTGGCGGCCCAGGGCCACTACCGGCTGGTCCAAGGCCGCGACCACCTTGCGGCCGACGTAGCCGCTCGCCCCCGCGACCGCGATCATGACCCAACCCCCCACCGGTCGACGAACCCGCCACGACGGTAGCCCGGCGGCCACCCGGTCACCACTTCAGCGCACGTGGCCCGCGCTCACCAGGGCCTCGCAGGTGCGCACGACCACCGCGGCGGCTTGGCGCTGCCGGTGGTCGAAAGCGCCGTCCTCGGCGTGGGCGCGCCAGCGCAGGAACGTCTCGTAGGGCTCGCCAGACAGCGCCAGGCGCGTGTTCGGCGCGGTCCCCCGCTCGCCCAGCAGTTGGCGCGCCTCGCGGTCCGCCTCGCCCAGGCTCACGCGACCCAGCCGGAGGGCCGACAGCAGGCGCAGTTCGCGGGTCTCGTGGGTGCTGACCAGGGCGCGCTCCACCTCGGCGGCCAGTGCGGGCCGGGGATCCTCGCGCAGCGCCGACCCGATCGCCAGCAGGGCCGACCGGACCCGCAGGACCTGCGCTCGCTCGACCAGGTTCCGGGTGATCGCCTCCCGCAGGTCCGCGATCCCGCTGGCGTGCACGAGTTCCGCGCCCAGCGAGTCCCCGAAACCCCGACGCACCAACTCGACCGCCAGCCGTACCCCGAACAACCCCAACCGGCCCACCAACTCGTCGGCGCCGGGGTGCGCGGTGAACCGGTCCGCCGACAGCAGCATCGAGGCCAGGTCCGACTGCGGCAAACCCGCCAGACCGACCAGTTCCGCGACCTCGGCACGGGTCAACAACGCCCCGCCCAACCCCGCCAGCCCGGCCACGGCGACCACGTCCTGGCAGCGTTCCCCCAACTCCGCCGACGCGTGCCGCCGGGCCACCCGCCGGGCCGACGTCAAGGCATCCGTTCGGCCGCCGCCAAGCTCGTCCGCGCGGGACAGAGCGACCACGGTGGACACCGGATCCGTGTCGGGCAGCGCGCCGGGATGTGGCAGGAGGTGAACCACGGCGTCCACATCGGACGGATCGCCGTCGGTGAACTCGACCAGTTCGGCCCCACCCGGCCACTCCACCGCGATCCGACCACCGGGCACCGGCTCGCCGACGACCGCCGCCAGCAACGTCGTGCGCCCGGACTCCGGCGCGCCGGTGACGGCGATCCGCAACGGCCCCTCCAACCGGGCCAGGCGGGCGCGCAGGTGCGGCAGGCGCGGGCTGTCGCGGTACGCGGACAGGGCCTGGTCGACCAGCGGCCACACCGGGTTCACGCGCTCAGCCCCCGCACCGCCTCGATCCGGTCGCGCAGCGCCAGCAGCCGCTCCAGCTCGGCGCGGTCCCGAGCGCGGCGGGTCGCCTCGGCGTCGATGCCGCGCTTGAGCTCCCGGGCCGACTCCGCCGCCGCTTCCCGCAGTTCCTGCGCGACCTCGGTGAACCGGTCGCGCAGCGCGCGGTGCGCGTACCGGGTGGCGTCGCGGGATTCCTTGCTGTAGCGCAGGAAGAAGTCGTCGACGTGCCGTTGCGCGGTCGTCTTGGCCACCGCCTGGCGGCGTTTCAGCCGCGCTCCGCGCTCCTCGAACACGCTGCGCGCGCCGAACGCCACGCCCGCGCCGAGCGAGATCGGGTTGATCAGCGGCAGTCCGGCCAGCGTGGTCGCGAGACCGGACATCAGCAGACCGCTGTACGAGCCGCGCAGACCGACGAACGCCTTCTGCACCGGCGTGAACTTCTCGATCGGCGGCGTGCGCAACGCCTCGGTGTGCTCGCCCGCCAGGTCCCGCAGCACCCGCGCGGGCAGCCGCTCCGCATCCGGGACGACCTGCCGGGCGACGCGCGCGGCGATCCACTCGAACCGGTCGAGCAGCCAGCCCGCGTGCACCTCGGCCACCTCGGTCAGGCTGTCGCGCACCCAGTCGTCGAACTCGGGCCAGACCTTCGCCGGGTCGGCCGCGTCGAAGTAGTCGTCGACCTCGCGCAGGATCCGGCGCGTGCGCTCCCGCAGGTCGTAGTCCAAATCGGACACCAGGTCGGCGACGTCGTCGGTGAGCCGGGTCTGCCACCGCGCGCTCTCCCGGCCCAGCCGCTCCACGCGCAGGGTCGCGGCCCGCCACTCCGCGCTCGCCCGCGCCTGCCCGGGGTCGGGGCTCGCGGCGCACTCCGCGCGCAGCGGCGTGATCAGCTGCTCCACGGCCAGCCCGCTGGTCGCCGCCGCGGCCCGGGCGGCCACCCGGCCCGGGTCGGTGAGCACGTCGCGGCGCAGGCAGCCGATCAGCTCGGCGAACCCGGATTCCCGGTTCAGCGCCTGGTCCTCGGCCCGCACCGCCGCCGCCCGCAGCACCGACGACACCGGCACCAGCGGCGCGGCGACCCCGACCCGGGCCAGGTGCCGCCGGTCAGCCTCGGCGACCCGCCGCCAGCCCGGCACCAGGTCGATCTTGGTCAGCGCCACCAGCACCGTCGGGCACAACCGGCCGACCTGGGTGAGCAGCTCCAGCTCGACCGGGCTCAGCTCGGTGGTCGCGTCGGTCACCACCAGCACGGCGTCCGCGTCGGCCACCGCGGTCATCGCCCGCTCGGTGCGCGGGCAGCCGGGCGCGCCGAACCCGGGCGAGTCGACCAGCACCAGGCCCGCGCCGAGCAGCGCGCGCGGCAGCCCGACCTCGGCGCGCACGACGTCGCCGCGCACGAACGCGAGCTGGTTGGCCCGCGCGGTCACGGCGTCGACCGGGGCGTCCGCCGGGCTCGACCGCGCGGTGACCAGCGCGGCGGTCGGCTGCTCCGCGTGCCGCAGCACGGTCGGCACGGTCGTCGTCAGGTCGTCGCCTACCGCGCAGACCTCGGCGCCGACCAGCGCGTTGACCAGGTGGCTCTTGCCCTTCCCGGGGAAGCCCGCGACCACCACGCGCCTGCCCGGTTCCAGCAGCTTGGCGCGCCGGTCGAGCAGCCGGTCGACCAGGTCACCGCGCTGCCGGGCGGCGCACGCGCGGATCGTGTCGTCCAGGATCTCCAGCCAGGGCGGTGCGGACATCACCCGGTGGAGTGTGCCCGGTTCACCCGGTCGGGGCGACCCGACGGGGCCCGGCAGCGCGCCGGGCCCCGTCGCGGCCCTGGTCAGTGGCCGAGCCCCAGATCGCCCGCCAGCCCGCCGACGTCGGGCAGGTCCGCGTGCTCGCCACCCAGCGGGGTGCCCCCGACCAGGCCGCCGACCGACTCGGTGACGCCGCTGGTCACGTCCGGCAGCGGGTTGGCGACCGGGAGGTCCGGCAGCGCCGGGATCTCGGTGGGCAGGTCGACCGGCAGGTGCGGCAGCTCGGGGAGCGCGCCGTGCAGGTCGGTCGGCAGGTGGTCGGTGGGCAGGTCCACCGGGAGGTCCGCGGGCACGTCGACTGGCAGCGCCCCGGGCAGGTCGGTCGGCAGGTCCGCCGGGAGGTCCACCGGGAGCTGGTCGACGGCGGGCAGGTCCGCGAGCTGGGCCTGGTCCAGCACGTCGGCCGGGGAGGTCGGCAGCGTGACCGCGCCGGGGACGTTGGTCAGGAAGCCGCCCAGGTTCCCGGGCGCGGAGCCGAGCAGTTCGCCGCCGGAGGAGACGTAGTCGGCCACCGTGCCCGCCGACAGGTCGCCGCCGCGCAGCAGGTCGCCCGCGTCCAGCGGCCCGTCGAGCAGCGCGGTGGGGTCGACGAGCCCGTTGAGGTCGGAGCCGAAGTCGAGCGCGCTGGTCGGGTCGATGGAGCTGTCGAGGTCGATGTCGCCGAGCGGGGTGACCGCGCTCGCGCCGGAACCGGACACCTCGACGCCCAAGGTGGACTGGCCGAACTCGACCGTCCCGGCGACGCCTGCGGTGGAGGCGGCGAACCCGGCGCCCGCGTCGACGCCGCCGGTGCCGAGGGCGAAGCCGCCGGTGGCGGTGCCGCCGTCGAACTCGGTGCCCGCGGTGAACGCGCCCGCGCTCGCCTCGGCGGCGACGCCGTCGGTCGAGGCCACCAGGCCGGTGCGGTAGTCGCCGAACTGGGTCTCACCGGAAGTCGCCGCGGTCACCCGGCTCAGCGACGCGTCGAGGTAGCCGTCGGCGGTGAGCTGGTCGGTCTCGAGGACGCCCGCCCCGCTCAGGGAGTGGCCGTCGGTCTCGACGTCGGCCAGGTAGCCGACGGCGGAGTTGGCGCCCGCGGTGCTCGCGGCGACGTCGGTGCCGTCGAAGCGCAGCTCCGAGTCGCCCGCGCCCGCGGCGGCGGCCACGGAGCTCAGCCCGGAGATCGGGTCGCCGCCGAGGTCGACCGCGCCCAGGTCCACCGGGTTCGCGCCGGTGTCGGCGTAGTCGAGCACCAGCGGGACCACGTCCTGCACGTCCTGCGCGGTGATGTCGCCGAGGCCCGCGCCCGTGAGCGCGGCGGCGGGGTCGGCGGTGAACGCGGACCGCGCGGCCTCGTCGGTCAGCAGGGTCAGCACGAAGTCGTGCAGCGTCGGGTCGGGGGCGAAGGACTGGTCGGCCAGGACGGGGGCAAGCGGCTGGTCCGGTGTGCTCTGGGCGGAAGCGCTCAACGCTCTCGGTCTCCTCGGTGGGGCGTGCGTACCTGATCTTGAACGGTTACCGACGCTAGGGGCGGCGGCCGAACCGGGCATCGGGGATGACTCCCCGTCCTGCCCCCTACCCGAAAGGATGACGCTCGTTAACTCATTAGGGGATTAGGGGGTGTCATAATCACCGCCTGGGGCTGTGTGACCCGCCGTGGTACGTGGTACGAACAGCCCAACGTTGCCCTCGGTGTCCGAGCGCACCCATCCCGTGGCCCACCAGGAGGACTCCCGCGATGCCCTACGTCCTCGGCGTCGACGTCGGCCGCACCCGCGGCGCGGCGGCGGTGTGCAGGCGGGCGCCGGGCGGGCGCGGACCGGCGGAGGTGGTCGCGCTGGACGCGGGCGCGCGCTGGGTGCCCGCCGTCATCGGCCTCGCCCCCGACGGCGCGGTGCTGGTCGGCCGCGCGGCGGACAAGCTGGCCGCGAGCAGGCCGGACCTCGTCGCCCGCGCCGTGGTCGACCGGGTCGGCGACGACACCGCGATCCTGCTCGGCGGCGACCTCTACCCGGCCGAGACCCTGCTGGCCGCCCTGGTCACCTGGATCGTGGACGTGGTCGCCGAGGCCGAGGGTGGCCCGCCGGAGCGACTCGCCGTCACCCACCCACCTGAGTGGGGGAACCTCCGACGGGGGCTGCTGCGCGACGCGCTGCGCGACGCGGGCTTCCCCGGGGCCGTGCTGATCCCGACCGTGGTCGCCGCCGCCGAGGCCCACCACGCGGTCGCTCGGCTCGCCGCGGGCGAGGAGTTGGTTGTCGCCCTGTTCGGCGGCCATTTGGTGGAACACGCGGTGCTGCGCCGTACCCCGGCGGCCTTCGACCTCGTTGCCCACCACGTGACCCCCGACGCAGGCGCCGCCGTCGACGATGTGCTGGCGCGCCACGTCCTGGCCGCCGCCGAACACGCGGAACGCCACGACCACACCGTGCCCGACCTGGCCGCCGCGGCCGGGCCCGCGCTGCTGCGCACCGCTTGCGCCACAGCCAAAGAGCGGCTCTCCACCGCGACCGAGGTCCGCGTGCCGGTGCCGCACCTGCGCACCGACGTCACCGTGACCCGCGCCCGGTTCGACGAACTGGTCCACCCGCTGCTGGTCCCGGCCATCACCGCCACCCGCACCCTGCTGGCCCGCGCGCCCGCCGAGGCCACGGCCGTGCTCGCGGGCGGCACCGCGCGGATCCCGCTGGTCGCCGCGCTCGCCGACAGCCCCGTGCTCGACGACCCGGCCACCGCCCCCGCGCGCGGCGCCGCGCTCGCCGTCAGCCCGCGCGAGCCCGCCGAACCGCCGCGCCTGGGCCCGGCCGGACCGCTGGTGCGCGACCCGGAGAGCGCGCCCGGCCTGGTGCCGGTCGACCAGGCCGGACCGACCCCGGCGCCGATGTCCACAATGGACGTGTCGGACGAGCCGCCGCCGCGGCCCCCGGTGCGCATCACCCCGCTGCGCCCACCCCGCGGCCGGTTCGCCCGCCAGGGCCCACCCGCTTGGCTGCCGAGACCGCGCAGGCCGCGGCACGACGAGGACCGGGACACGCCGTGATCCCCGGCCACGCGCACCCCGACGAACTGCTCCTCGACGAGCCCACCCGGCGGCTCTGCGCGGCCATCACCGGCGGCGCGCTCACCCCCGTGCGGCTGGCCGTGATCGCCCCCGGCGGCCACGGCAAGACCGCGCTGCTCGACCTGCTCGCCGCGACCGGGTCCGCCCGGCGCTACCGGCCCGGCACGGCCGAGGGGCCGCTGCTGCTGGTCGACGACGCGCACCTGTTGTCCGACAACGACTTCGCCGAACTGGCCGACTACGCCGCCGACGCGCGCGCCTGCCTGGTCGTCGCCGCCCGCCCCCGACCCCGGCCCGCCGCGCTGACCGCGTTGCTGGGTCGGCTGCGGGGTCAGGTCGTGCTGCGGCCCTTCGACCTCACCCGCACCCAGTCCTGCCTGCGGGCCCTGGCGGGCGACCCCGCCGCCGCGCCGCTGGTGCTGGCGCAGACCGGGGGCGTGCCGGGCTGGGTGCACCGCGTCGCCCCGCACCTGCCGCACCCGCCCGGCACCGACCACCTGCCGCCCGCCGCCGTGGAGGAGTTCCGCCTCGACGTCGAGCGGCTGCCCGCCGACCAGGTCACCGCGCTGCTCGCCGCCGAGGTCAACGCCGACGCCACC
Organism: Actinokineospora auranticolor; assembly: GCF_041897805.1. Lineage (GTDB taxonomy): Bacteria > Actinomycetota > Actinomycetes > Mycobacteriales > Pseudonocardiaceae > Actinokineospora > Actinokineospora auranticolor. The sequence continues at coordinate 7,379,569 of NZ_CP154825.1, read as the reverse complement.
GCGCTGGCCGGGCTGCTCGACCGGACGCCGACCGAGGCCGCCGCCCTGGTCGACCAGGCCCGCGCCACCGGGCTGCTGGCGCCGGACGGCACCCTGCTGCCGCTGGCCGCCGCGGCGCTGCGGGTGCTCGTGCCCGCCGACCGGCGCGCGGACGTGCACGACCGGCTGGCCGCCGCGCGGCTGGGCCGCACCGGGCCGACCCGCGAGTTCGCCACCGCGCTGCTGGCCGCCGAGGCGTCGAGCCCGGCGGCGGGCGCGGTGTACGCGGCGGCGGCCGCGGAGGCCGAACCCGCGCTGGCCGTGCGCCTGCACGCGGCGGCCGAGCACGCCGGGCACCCGGTCGACGAGGTCGGCCGGGCCGAGGCCGAGGCGCTCTCCGGTGACCTGGACGCCGCGCTGCGCCGGGCGGACGCGCTGGTGGCGGCCGGTGAGCACCGCGCGGCGCGGGTCGCCGCCGCCGCGCTGGCCTACCGCGGCCAGCCCGCGCGCAGCGCGGAGCTGTACCAGTGGGCCGGATCCGGTCCGTTCGCCGCCATCGGCCTGGCCGCCGCGGGGAGACTCGACGACGCTCGGGCCGCGGTGAGCGCCCCGGCGGGCAACGAGCCGCCGACGCTGTTCGCCACCGCGATGTCGCTGGCCGCTCGGGGCGTGCTCGACTCGGTCTCCGGTCGCGCCGCCGCACTGTCCACAGTGGTGCGTGCGGCCGAGGTGCTGGCACCGGTCGGGCGGCACGTGCTGATCCCGGACAGCCCCGCCGCGCTCGGCGCGATCCTGGCCGTGCACAGCGGTGAACTGGGTATCGCCGAACCGCTGCTGGCCCGCGCGCTCGACGCGGGCACCGGCGGTGACCTGCTGCGACCCCGGCACGCGCTGCTCGCCGCCTGGGTCGCGATGGTGCGCGGGGACACCCCGCGCGACGACCCGGCCGCGGTCGCCGGGACCGCGCGGCGCACGCCCCGGGACCGGCTGTTCGAGGTCGGGCTGGCGGTTGGCACCGCCCGGCGGGCGGGCGACCTGGCCGCGCTGCGCGGGATCTGGGAGCAGGCCTACGAGGCGGTGGTCCGCCACGAGGTCGACCTGTTCACCCTGCTGCCGCTGGGCGAGTTCGCGGTCGCCGCGGCCCGGCTGGGCGACCGCGAGCGGTTCGCCCCGCACCTGGACCGGGCCTGGGCGCTGCTGCGCGACCTGGGCGACCCGCCCGCGTGGGCGTCGGTGCTGCACTGGCACTGCCTGCACGCGGAGATCACCGCGGAGATCACCACGGCCGAGGCCCCCGAGGTCACCGCGCGCAGGCACGCGACCGCGGTCGCGCACGCCGAGGCGCTGGCGGGGGCCGCCGAGGCCGGACTGTTCCACGCCGCGCTGGCCGACGCGGCCCGTTGCTGGCTCGACATCGCCGGAGGGTCCGAAGTGGACGCTGAACGAGTGGAGAAGGCGGCCCGGGGGCTGCACACCGCGGGACTGCGCTGGGACGGCGCGCGGCTGGCCGGTCAGGCGGCCATCCGGACGACCGACCGCAAGCGCATGCTCGGCCTGCTGGACTGCGCCCGCGCGTTGCGCGGCAGCGCGGCCACGCGGTCGGAGGGGGCGGCGCCCGACCCGTCCGGCATGGCGCGGTTGAGCGACCGCGAGCTGCAGGTCGCGGAGTTGGTGCTGGTGGGGTTGACGTACAAGCAGGTCGGCGACCGGCTGTTCATCTCCGCGAAAACCGTGGAGCACCACATGGCCAGGATGCGGTCGCGCCTGGGCGCCACCAGCCGAGGCGACCTGCTGGCCCAGCTGCGCACCCTGCTCGGCGAGCGCATCGCGGGCTGATCTCCGTCCACAGTGGACGGATCGGCTACGAGGTGAAGACCAGGATCAGGGCGAGGATGCCCAGCGGGGCCAGCGCCCACCACGTGCCGGTGAACGCCACCACGGCCACCGTGCTGACGCCCGCGACACCGAGGAAGGCGAACAGCCCCCGGTTGTTGCGGTGCGTCCGGTGCGGTTCCCACAGCCCGTTCGCCTGCTCCGGCTGCGGCTGCGCCACCCCGCGCGGCACCGGTACGGGCGCGGGCGCCGGGGTGGGGGCCGGGTCGAACGTCGGGTGTGGTCGGGGCAGGTCGACGAAGAGGGCGCGCAGGTCGGCCCGGACGCGGGCGGCCGTGGCGGCGGCGCAGCGCTGCTCGTACTCGGAGATCTCCAACCGGCCGCCCGCCAGGTGCTCGGCCAGCGCCTCGACGGCCCGCTCGCGGTCGGACGTCCCGACCCGGATCTCCGCCTCGCTCCCCATGGCCGCCAGTTTACGCGGAACCTAGGCGGCTTCGCGGTGCACGGCCTCGATTTCCACCAGTACGCGTACCTCGTCGCCCACGGCGAGGTTGCCGTTGGCCAGTTTGCTCTGGAAGACGATCCCGAAGTCCGCCCGGCTGATCGTGGTGCTCGCCGAGAACGCGGCCTTCGGCGTGCCGTCGAGGCCGACGCCGAAGCCGAGCAGCTCCAGGTCGAGGGTGATGGCCTTGGTGACGCCGCGCAGGGTGAGGTCGGCGTCGAGCAGGTAGTGCTCGCCGTGCTCCCGCAGGCCGGTGGACCGCAGCGTGGCGGTCGGGTGGTTCTCGACGTCGAAGAACTCGCCGCCGAGCAGGTGCCGGTTGAAGCTCTCGAGGCCGGTGTCGAAGGACGCGGTGTCGATCTCGGCGTGGAAGGTCGAGCCCAGCGGGTCGGCGGCGGTGACGATCTCGCCGGAGAACCGCTCGAAGCTGCGCCGGTAGCGGGTCAACCCCAGGTGCCGGACCACGAACGAGACGTCGGAGTGGATCGGGTCGATGTCCCAGGTGCCCGCGATGTAGCCGGTGATCGTGCTGGTCAAGGCGATTACTCCTCGTAGGGGGTGAGCCGGTGGCCTACCACCCGAACGGTGGCACCGCGCGGGGGTGCAGTCAAAGATCACCTCGCCCGTCCCGGACTCCGGGACGCCGCGACATACCCTCGACGGCGTGACCTATGACGTGGACACCGTCCGTACCCACTTCCCCGCCCTGACCGAGGGCGCGGCCCACTTCGACGGCCCCGGCGGATCCCAGGTGCCGGTCCAGGTGGCCGAGGCGATCGCCGCGACCATGCTCAGCGCCCTGTCCAACCGCGGTCAGGTGACCGCCGCCGAACGGCGCGCGGACCAGGTGGTCGCCGACGCCCGGCAGGCGGTCGCCGACCTGCTCGGCGCCGACCCGGCGGGGGTGGTGTTCGGCCGGAGCATGACCCAGGTGACCTACGACCTGTCCCGCGCGCTGGCCAAGGAGTGGGGCCCGGGCGACGAGGTCGTCGTCACCCGCCTCGACCACGACGCGAACATCCGCCCGTGGGTCCAGGCGGCGACCGCCGCCGGTGCTTCCGTGCGGTGGGTGGACTTCGACCGCTCGACGGGCGAGCTGCCGGTGTCCGCGGTGGCGGACGCGCTCGGCCCGCGAACCAGACTGGTCGCCTTCACGGCGGCGTCGAACCTGCTCGGCACCCGCCCGGACGTCCTCGCCATCAGCGCGGCGGCCCACGACGCCGGGGCGCTGACGTATGTGGACGGCGTGCACCTGACCGCCCACGACCTGGTTGACGTGCGGGAGTTCGGCGCGGACTTCTACGCGTGCTCGCCGTACAAGTTCCTGGGACCGCACCTGGGCGCGGTGGCGGCCGACCCGGCCTTGCTGGACCGGCTGCGCCCGGACAAGCTGCTGCCGTCGTCGGACGCGGTCCCGGAGCGGTTCGAGTGGGGGACGTTGCCGTACGAGTCGTTGGCGGGCGTGACGGCCGCTATCGACTTCCTGGCTGGGCTGGTCGCCTCCGGGGGAACCCGGCGGGAGCGTCTGGCCCGTTCCTTCGCCGCCCTGACCACTCACGAGTCAACCCTGGTCAATCGCCTGATCACCGGCCTGACCGCGCTACCGGGGATCACCGTGCACGGCTCCCCGAAGCACCGCACCCCAACGGTCCTGTTCACCGTCGACGGCATCGCCCCGAGGACCGTCTACGAGCGGTTGGCCCTGTCGGGGATCAACGCCCCGGCGAGCCACTTCTACGCCATCGAGTGCTCGCGGTGGCTCGGCCTGGGCGACGCTGGAGGGGTGCGGGCCGGGATCGCGCCGTACACCAACGAATCCGACGTAGACCGCCTGCTGACCGCCTTGGTGGACCTGGTTTCCCGACCTCAGGGTCTCCGACCTCGACACCGCTCGACCTCCGAGCTGTAGGCCCGGCGGTGCTATCCGCCTCCAACCCTCCGCAGCGCCACACGACCCCCTGTTGCGCCACCCGTCCCAACCCACCCACAACTCTCGCCCGGTTGTCCACCGGCTTGATCATCTCCGCCGAGAACTGTCGGTCCCCGCCGGTGAATGGACACCGGGGGCCGGCTGCATGTCTTGATCAACACTTCGTGACCGCGACCGCTCGACCGACGCCGCTTGATCGAACCCCGAAGAGGGGCCGAGGCCCCGTCCACCCCCCGAGCAGGGTGGACGGGGCCTCGGTTGCTCGCCCCCGCGGGTGGGGTCAGCCGGTTACCAGGCTGAGGCCGTAGGCCGAGAGGATCTCGTTCACCGGCTGGAAGTACGTGGTGCCGCCCGACGAGCAGTTGCCCGAGCCGCCGGAGGTGACGCCCTGGGCCTGGTTGCCGCTGACCCAGGAGCCGCCGGAGTCGCCGGGTTCGGCGCAGGCGTTGGTGCGGGTCAGGCCGGTCACCGTGCCCTCGGCGTAGTTCACGGTCGCGTTGGTGGCCTGGACGGTGCCGCAGTGCCACCCGGTGGTCGAGCCCGAGCGGCACACGCTGGAGCCGACGCCCGCTTCGGTCGACCCGGCGACGGTCACGTCACCGTTGCCGTAGCCGTTCACCGTGGGGCTCGGGGTCCACGACGAGTTGCTGGCCACCCACGAGTAGTCGTTGCCGGGGAACGAAGAGCCGCGGAAGGTGCCGAGCGCGCTGCGGTCCGCACCGGTCACGCTGGAGCCGGGGGTGCCGCAGTGGCCCGCGCTCACGAAGCCGCCGTCCACCGAGAACCCGACGGAGCAGCGGCTGGAACCGTCGATGTAGTAGGCGTTCCCGCCGACGATCGCGCCCGCGAAGGTGCGCGGCGCCTCGGTCGTCTCGACGACCCGGACCGGGCCAGCGGCCTTCGCCCTATCCACAAAGGACTGTGCGTCCGCGCCCGCCCGGACGGTCAGCACGACCGAGTTGGACGGCGCGTCGACGTACCAGCCGGTGACCGCGCTCGGCGCCTTGGCGCCCGCCTGCCGGTCGATGGCGGCCTTGGTCTCCGCCAGTCTGCCCGCGCTGTGCGCCACGACGGCGGTCCGGGCGCCGGTGGCCTCGACCGCGGCGCGCTTGGCCGCGTCGGTCACGCCGACGACCAGGGTGCCGCCGTCGAACCAGGAGCCGCCGAAGGCCGCGCCCGCCGCTGATTCGGCCGACGGGAGCAGGGCGCGGGCGTCGCTCTCCCGGGCCAGGCGCTGGTCGACCTGGGCCGCGGTGAGGCCCAGGTCGCGCTGGAGGGCCGGGACGAGCGCCTCGGGGGCGGCCGTCGCGGACGGGGTGAGCGCCACGGCGGCGCCGGTGGCGAGCCCGATGGCGCCGAGCAGGGTCGCGACTCTCGTGGGGGAGCTGCTGCGCATGGGGACAGGTCCTTCTTCCTTGCTCGCAGGGTCCGGGTGGTCGGCCCGGTGTGCAGGGTTGTCGGCACGCTCGGCCCTACCCCGGATCGGTGACCGCCGATCGGGGAGGTGCTGGTCCGGCGATGCGCTGACGCTAGATCGACTCCCCGCAGGTCGGACACCCTACGAAAGTCGGTTCAGTGAACTCTTCACCTAATGAGACGCAATCCGGTTACCAACGGTGAGCGAGAATTTGTCGGTCGTCGGACTAATTCGTTACGTCATTCGAGTGACAGTGGCCACCCCTTGTGTGACGATGTGTCCGAACTAGGGGATAGCTGATGGGTGCGCACAAGCAGTGGCCGCCGCCGGGTTCGGTGGTCACCTTCACCATGGTCGACTTCGCCGCGGGCAGCCCGCGCTTCGTCGGCATCGGGGTCGTCGCGGGAGAGCCGCGCCCGCACCCCCACCTCGACCTGCTGGGCGTGCCGCTGCGCACGCTCGCGCCGCACCACAGCCCCGTCCCCGAGTGGATCGCCTGGTCGGACATCATTGACGCGGTGCCGCCACCGGGGCGGTGACCGCGGAGGAGGTGGGCCGTGCCGTTGCACCCCCAGGTGCGCACGTTGGTCGAGGCGGGCGGTTTCGGGTCGCCGATGACCCAGGACACGCTCGCGCAGGCCCGTGTGGACATGACGACCGGCGCGATCACCGACGCGGGCCCCGGCACCCAGGTCGCCGACGTGGTGGACGTGGACGCCGACGGCGTGCCGGTCCGCTTCTACCGCCCCGACGGCGAACCGACGCCGCCGGTCGTGCTCTACCTGCACAGCGGTGGTTGGACCACCGGCGGCATCCAGACCCACGACGCGGTCTGCCGGTTCATCGCCGCGCTCTCCGGCGCCGCGGTCGCCCTCGTCGACTACCGCCTCGCCCCCGAGCACCCGTTCCCGGCCGCGCTCGACGACGCCGACCGCGCGCTGAACTGGTTGCGCGCCACCGCGGACAAGCTCGTCGTCGACGTCAACCGGATCGGTGTCGTCGGCGACTCCGCGGGCGGGCACCTGGCCGCGGTCCTCGCCCGCCGCCAGCGCGACCTCGGCACCCCGCTGCGCTGCCAGGTCCTGGTCTACCCCGTGCTCGACGCCGCCGACGAACTGACCGATGTGGACAGTCCGGCGCTCGCGCCGGACGAGATGGCGTTCTGCTGGAACGCCTACGCGCCGGTCGGCATCGACCGGTCGCAGCCCGACCTCGCCCCCGGCTCCGGCGACCTGTCCGGCCTGCCGCCCACGCTGGTGATCACCGCCGAGTACGACGTGCTGCGCGGCAGCGGCGAGGCCTACGCCGACCGGCTCGCCGACGCCGGGGTGCCGGTGGTGTGCGTGCGCTACCTCGGCCAGGTGCACAGCTTCTTCCGCAAGCCCGCCCGGTTCGACGCGGCCCGCCAGGCCATCGCGCAGGTGGCCGCGACGCTGCGCGCGGAGCTGGCGTGAGCGCCACCCTGGTCGCCAAGTCCCTGGCGGCCGGGCACGGCGACCGCGCGCTGTTCACCGGGCTCGACCTCGTCGTCGCGCCCGGTGACGTGATCGGGCTGGTCGGCGCGAACGGCGCGGGCAAGTCCACGCTGCTGCGCACCCTCGCCGGGCTGCTGCCCGCCGAGGAGGGCGAGGTCCGGCTCAGCCCGGCCACCGCCACCGTCGGGTACCTGCCGCAGGAGCCGGAGCGGCGCGCGGGCGAGACCGTCGAGGCGTTCCTCGGCAGGCGCACCGGCGTGACCGAGGCCCAGTCCGTGATGGACGCCGCCGCGGAGGCGCTGGGCGCGGGCGTGGCGGGCGCGGACGACGCCTACGCCGTCGCCCTGGAGCGCTGGCTCGCCCTCGGCGGCGCCGACCTGGCCGAACGGGCGGCCGACGTGATCGCCGACCTGGGCCTGGGGGTGGGGCTGGGGCAGGAGATGCCCACGCTCTCCGGCGGCCAGGCCGCGCGGGTCGGCATGGCGTCGCTGCTGCTGAGCCGCTACGACGTGTTCCTGCTCGACGAGCCCACCAACGACCTCGACCTCGACGGCCTGGCCCGGCTGGAGAACTTCGTCACCGGCCTGCGCGCGGGCGCGGTCCTGGTCAGCCACGACCGCGAGTTCCTGACCCGCACGGTGACCGGCGTCCTGGAACTGGACCTGGCCCAGCAGCAGATCAACCTCTACGGCGGCGGCTACGCGGCCTACCTGGAGGAACGCGAGGTCGCCCGTCGGCACGCCCGCGAGGCGTACGACGAGTACGCGGACACCAAGTCGTCGTTGGAGCTGCGGGCCCGGACGCAGCGGGCGTGGATGGAGAAGGGCGTGCGCAACGCCCGCCGGAAGGCGTCCGACCCGGACAAGCACGTCAAGCACCACCGCGGTGAGACGTCGGAGAAGCAGGCCGCCAAGGCCCGCCAAACCGAGCGCCTGATCGAGCGGTTGGACGTGGTGGAGGAGCCGCGCAAGGAGTGGGACCTGCGGATGGAGATCGCGGTGGCCCCCCGCGCGGGCAGCGTCGTGGCGGCGCTGCGCGAGGCGGTCGTGCGCCGCGGCCCGTTCGCGTTGGGGCCGGTCACGCTGGAGATCGGGTGGGCGGACCGGGTCGCGATCACCGGTGCGAACGGGGCGGGCAAGACGACCCTGCTCGCGGCGCTGCTCGGGCGGGTCGAACCGGACTCGGGTGCGGCTTATCTGGGGCCTGGGGTGGTCGTGGGTGAGGTCGACCAGGCGCGGGGCTTGTTCCTGGGGGCGGAGTCGTTGCTGGACGCCTTCGGGCGGCAGGTGCCGGATTGGCCGACCGCGGACGTCCGCACGCTGCTCGCGAAGTTCGGCCTGCGCGCGGACCACGTGTTGCGTCCTGCGGTGACGTTGTCACCGGGGGAGCGCACGCGTGCTGCTCTGTCGTTGCTCCAAGCGCGTGGGGTGAACCTGCTGGTCCTGGACGAACCGACCAACCACTTGGACCTGCCGGCGATTGAGCAGCTTGAGTCGGCTCTCGCGTCTTACACCGGCACTCTGCTCCTGGTCACCCACGACCGCCGGATGCTGGAAGCCGTCTCCACGACCCGCGCGCTGGTGGTCGCCGACGGGAAGGTCACGGAGAGCTGACTCCCCGCGTTCCGGTCAGATGTCGAGCAGACGGACCCTATCGGCAGTGCCGATATCCGCCGGGCGCAATTCTATGACCGCCCCAGCCGGACCCAGGACAGCCCCCGCCCTCCTCTGGGGGAACAGCCCTGCTCCAGTCTATCGGTATTGGGGCGGCGGAGAAGGCGCGGCGTAATCCTGTGGATGGGTATCGAGGATGTGGATAACCCGTGAATGGCGGGGTTAGCCGGCTGAGTCGGCCGATCGGGTGGGTGGGGCCACGTCCGGGTGGCCCCACCCGGGGGCCTAGTGGCCCGGCTTGGGGCTGGTGGCCGTGTTCACCCGGCGGACGGCGTTGTTGATTTGGCGACTGTATTTGCCTTTGGTCTTCTGGTCGACGAAGTGGCCTGCCTTCGCCGCCATGCGGTTGACTTTTTCGGGGTTTTTCTTGGCGTACTTGGTCGCGGCGGCGGCCGCTCCGGCCAGCGCGGTCAGCTTCTTCAGCAGGGGCATCCCGTGCTCCTTTCCATGCGGGGGAGGTCCACCCGTCGTGGTCGAGGTGCCTCATCGTCTCAACGGCTGGGGTACCACGTTTGGTTCCTGGCCAAGCGCGGTCGTTCACCCGTTACTGTGCATGTATGGCCACGTATGCATCGGTTACCGGGAGGCGGCAGCGGTCCGGCCAGCCCGCGGTGACCCCGGAGCGGATCGTGGCGACCGCGCTCGACCTCACCCGGGCGCACGGGCTGGAGGACTGGACGCTGCGCCAGCTCGCCGCCGGGGTCGGGGCCTACCCGGCGGTCATCTACCACCACGTCGGCGACCGGGAGGCCGTGGTGGCCGCGGTGCTCGACCGGGTCGTCGGCGCGCTGCCCGTGCCCGAGGCCGACCTGCCGTGGCGGACGTGGTTCGAGCGGTTCCTCACCGACGCCCGACCCGTGCTGCTGGCCCACCCCGGCGTCGCGCGCAGGCTAGCCGTGCACGGGGAACTGGTACCCGCTCTGCACCCGGTCATCGACCGCGCCGTCACCGTGCTGCGGCACGCGGGCTTCGGCGACCGGGCCGTGCCCGCGCACACGTTCCTCACCGCCCAGGCGTGGCAGTTCCTCGCCGCCGAGGACGACCGCGACGCCGCCCTGCGCGCGCGGACCGCCGCCCTGCGCACCGAGCTGGCCGACCGCGCGGAACTGTCCGGTTTGGTCGAACTGGGGCGCTACCACCGCGCGCACCCCGACACCGACCTCTACGCCTACGCCGTCGCCACCGCCCTGGACGGCGTCGCCGCCCAGGCCGCGCCGCCGCGCGCCCTGGGCGGTGTCCACGATCTGTCCACTCCCGAAGTCCCAAGCGGACGGTGAGCGGTCAGCGGGTGAGCAGCTTGTTCAGCTCGACCCAGCTCAGCGATTCCGCGACCGACGTGTACGTGCCCGCCGCCAGCAGCTCCTCCGTCGCCCGCCGCGCCAGCGCGTACGCGGACTGGGCGATCGCCGCGCCCAGGCTGGCCCTGGCCACGCCGACCGCCTTCAGCTCGCCGATCGACGGCGCCCCCGGGTGCACCATCGCGTTGACCGGCGCCGGGATCTCGCGCACCAGCCTGCCGAGGGTGTCCAGGTCGGTCAGACCCGGCACGAAGATCCCGGACGCGCCCGCGGTCAGGTAGGCGTTGGCCCGGTCGACCGTCTCCCGGAACCGGGCGTCCTCGTCGGTGCCCACGCCGCGCAGGTACGTGTCCGTGCGGGCGTTGACGTACAGGGAGATCCCGGCTTCGGCCGCCGCCGCGCGCGCCGCCGCGAGCCGGTCCGACTGCTCGGCGACCGCGCGCAGCGGGCCGTCGCCGCTCTGGAACGAGTCCTCGATGTTCACCCCGACCGCACCGGCGGCCAGCACGGCGCGGATGGTGTCGGCGACGTCGTCGGCCGTGGCGCCGAAGCCGGTCTCGATGTCGGCGGTGACCGGCACGTCCACCGCGGACACCACCCGGGCGATCAGGTCGACCGCCAGCGCCTTGCTCAGCGCGTCGCCGTCGGCGGCGCCGAGGCTCCACGCCACGCCCGCGCTCGTGGTGGCGACCGCGCGGCTGCCCGCCGCCACCGCGACCGCCGCGCTGGCCACGTCCCAGGCGTTGGCCAGCGCCAACACCCCGCCGCCCGTGTGCAGCGCGTGGAAGGCCGCCGCACGGTCCTGTTGGGAAGTCGCGGCCTGTGGTTGGGAAGTTGTCATGGCACCCAGTCAAGCAGAGCCGACCGACAATGCCGGCGAAAACCCGACGCCGCGGCTTTCTGGACTGTCAAGTCGTTTTCCCGCTGATGACGCTGTACGGCCGACCCGCATCCTGTCCGGGTGCATGAGGATTTCGACCGCTGCGTGCGCGCCGTCCGGTCCAAGGACGCGCGATTCGATGGCTGGTTCTTCACCGCGGTCCGGACCACCCGCATCTACTGCAGGCCGAGTTGCCCCGGGATGCCCCCCAAAGCGGAGAACATGACGTTCTTCCCGAGCGCGGCGGCCGCCCAGCAGGCCGGGTTCCGGGCGTGCAAGCGGTGCAGGCCGGACGCCAGCCCCGGTTCCCCGCAGTGGAACGAGCGCGCGGACCTGGCCGCGCGCGCCATGCGGCTGATCGCCGACGGCGTGGTCGACCGGGCAGGCGTACCGGGGTTGGCCGCGCGGCTCGGCTACAGCGTCCGGCAGGTGGAGCGGCAGCTGCTCGCCGAGTTCGGCGCCGGTCCGCTGGCCCTGGCCCGCGCGCAGCGCGCGCAGACCGCCCGGCTGCTGATCGAGACCACCGCGCTGCCGATGAGCGAGGTCGCCGCTGCGGCCGGGTTCGGCAGCATCCGGACCTTCAACGACACCGTGCGCGAGGTGTTCGCCTTACCGCCGACCGAACTGCGGCTGCGCGCGGGCCGCCAGGTCGCCAGCCCCGGCGTGCTCTCGCTGCGGCTCCCGTTCCGCGAACCGCTGTGCCCGGACAACCTGTTCGGCCACCTGGCCGCGACGGCGATCCCCGGCGTGGAGGAGTGGCGCGACGGCGCCTACCGCCGCACGCTGCGCCTGCCGCACGGCACCGGCATCGCGACGCTGCGCCCGACCGCGGACCACATCGCCTGCCAGCTCGCCCTGACCGACCTGCGGGACCTGGCGCGCGCGATCAGCCGCTGCCGCAGGCTGTTGGACCTCGACGCCGACCCGATCGCGGTGGACGACCTGCTGGCCACCGACCCCGTGCTGGCACCGCACGTGCGCCGGGACCCGGGGCGGCGGGTGCCGCGCACGGTCGACGGCGCGGAGCTGGCGATCCGCGCCGTGCTGGGGCAGCAGGTCTCGGCGACCGCGGCCCGCGGGCACGCGGCGCGACTGGTCCAGGACCACGGCGACCTCGTGCACGACCCGTCCGGCGGTCTGACGCACCTGTTCCCGACCCCCGCGGTGCTGGCCGGGCTGGACCCCGACCGGTTCGCCTTACCCAGGGCCCGCCGGGACACGGTGGTGGCGCTGGTGAACGCGTTGGCCGCGGGCGCGGTCGACCTGGGAGTGGGCGCGGACCGGGACCGGGCCCGGGCGCGGCTGTCGGCGCTGCCGGGGTTCGGCCCCGGGACGGTGGAGACGATCGCCATGCGGGCCCTGGGCGACCCGGACGCGTTCCTGCCGGGCGACCCGCAGGTGCGGGCCGCGGCCCGGTCGCTGGGGTTGCCGTTCACCCCGGCGGCGTTGACCGCGCACGCGGCGGCGTGGCGGCCGTGGCGGGCCTACGCGGTGCAGTACCTCTGGGCCGTCGTCTGAACCGCGGCCCCTCGCGGCGAAAGCGCGGCCGTGAGGTGAGTTCGCGTTGTGCCGGGTGGACCGGTGCCGGACCGGTCAGAGCCGTTCCACGTTGTCGCCTTCCATGACACCCCTGGTGTCCAGCACCGCCTTCGCCCCGCGGGCCACCGCGGCCAGGTCCACGCGGTCGTGCGGCTGCAACAGCACCACCAGGTCCGCCGAGGAGTCCACAGTGGATTCACGGTGGACCGGGACGCCGTCCACGGTGAACCGGTCCGCGTGCGGGTCGTGGTAGGCGACCTCGACGCCGAGCGAGCGGAGCTGGCGGACCACCCCGGTGGCGGGGGACTGGCGCAGGTCGGCGATGTTCGGCTTGTACGTGACCCCCAGCAGCAGCACGCGGGCGCCGAAGACCCGACCCGCCTCGCGGGCCAGGATGTCCCGCGCCCGCCGCACGACGTAACCGGGCATGCCCGCGTTGACCTCCTGAGCCGCGGTCACCATCGAGCACGGCAGGCCCTCCGCGCGGGCCCGGTTGGCCAGGTAGCGCGGGTCCACCGGGATGCAGTGGCCGCCGACGCCCGGGCCCGGGGTGAACGGGTGGAAGCCGAACGGCTTGGTCGCCGAGCAGCGCAGCACGTCCCAGACGTCGATGCCCAGCCGGTTGCAGAAGACCGCGAGCTCGTTGACCAGGGCGATGTTGACCAGCCGGTAGCTGTTCTCCAGCAGCTTCGCGGTCTCCGCCTCGCGCAGGCCCGCGGCGACCACCACCGAGTCGACCAGCACCTCGTAGAAGGCCGCGCAGCGCTTGGCGCAGACCGGGGTCAGCCCGCTGACGACCTTCGGCGTGTTCTCCAGGACGTACTCGCCGTTGCCCGGGTCGATCCGCTCCGGTGAGTAGCCCAGGTTGAAGTCCACACCCGCGACCAGGCCGGTGGATTCCAAGATCGGCAGCAGCACCTCCTCGGTGGTGCCCGGGTAGCTGGTCGACTCCAGCACGACCAGGCTGCCCGGGCGCAGCCGCTCGGCGACCGCGTGCGCGGCGGCCATCACCGCGCGCAGGTCCGGTTCGCCGTCCACCAGGCCGGTGGGCACGCAGATGACCACCGTGTCCGCTGTGGACACCGCGGCGAACGAGGTGGTGGCGGTGAAGCCCCGCGCCAGCATGGTGCCGATCTCGGCCGGGGCGGTGTCCTGCACGTGCGACCGGCCCGCGCGCAGGCCCGCGACCACGTCCGGATCGGTGTCCACGCCGACCACCGCCAGCCCGGCGCCGCTGGCCCGCCGGGCCAGCGGCAGGCCGACGTAGCCGAGTCCGACCACCACGAGGTCCGCAGACACGGGCGCTGTTTCCTTCCTGCCGGTGGGGCCGGGCTCAGATGCTGAAGCTGCCGATCGGGCTGACGTGCGTGCCGTTGCCCGGGGCCAGCTGGGAGACCGGGATGATCGGGAACTTGCACGCCGGGTCGAAGTAGATGGTGACCACCTTGTCCGTCCGGTTGATCAGCACGTGCGAGCCCGCGGGCAGCAGCTTGCAGCCCGAGGGATTCTCGTAGACCGTCACCGGCATGTACTCCATTTGGAACACGATCACGTCGCCCTTGGCGGGGGCCGGGGCGGGTGCGGCGGCCGCGGGCAGGGCCGCGGTGGCGAGCGCGCAGGTGCCGAGGACGGCGAACAGGGGGCGGGTGAAGCGCATGTGCTACCTCCAGGGGGCGTTGGCGTCGGATCGGGCGCCGTGATCCATGCTGGTCATTTCCGAACCGGGCCGCAGTCGCTGAGTCGGGTAAGGCTTTTCACCTCATCGATAAGTGGCGCGTGACCGCCGGTATCCCTAGCGTCCGCAGCGAGTCCCCCTACCCACGGCGAAAGGCCAGGTGGCGATGACCCGCTACGACTGGGCGCTGTCACACCCCGGCGTCGTCCGCATCCGCGCGGGGGTCGAGCCCGTCCGCGCCGAGGTGGCTGGCCACCGGGTCTACCGCCGGATCGCGAACCGCGCGGACGTGGCGGTGTTCATGGCCCACCACGTGTTCGCGGTGTGGGACGCCATGTCGTTGCTCAAGGGCCTGCAGAACGAGCTGACGTGCGTGCGCGTGCCGTGGGTGCCGACCGGCGCGCCGATCAGCCGCCGACTGGTGAACGACATCGTGCTCGCGGCGGAGAGCGACGAGTTCGGCGAGGGCTACGTCAGCCACTTCGAGCTGTACCGGCACGCGATGGCCGACGCGGGCGCGGACACCTGGCCCGTCGACGCCTTCCTGGACCTGCTGCGCGCGGGCACCCCGGTCCCCGACGCGCTGCTCGCCGCGGGCGTCCCGGGCCCGGCCGCGGAGTTCCTGCGGTCCAGCTGGGAGCTGGTCGGCCGCGCCCCGGTGCACTGCCGGGCCGCCGCCTTCGCCTACGGCCGCGCCGAACCGCCGCCCGCGCTGTTCGACGGGGTGCTGCCACCGGCGGGCGACGCGCGCGCCCCGCTCGGCCTCTTCCACGGGTACCTGCGCCGCCAGCTGGAGGTCGACACCGGCAGGCACACCCCGATGGCGACGCAGCTGGTGGCCGACCTGTGCGGCCCGGACGAGACCAAGTGGGCCGAGTGCACCGCCGCGGTGACCGGGCTGCTGCGCGCCCGCCTCCGGCTCTGGGACGGCGTCGCCGCGGCCGTGGCCGAGTCGCGCGCGCCGTGCCTCGACGCGGTCGGGAAATAGTCGGGACCCAGTTCCTGGATCTATTCATGAATAGGTGGATGGTGGATCACCGGCGCGCGCGGCGCACCGGCGGTCCCGCCTACCGGAATCCCGATCGGGGTGGGGGAATACACCCGAAAAGGGAACGCCTGCGCCCTGCCCGAATGCGATCTCGTTGCTAGTGTCCAAATCGCGGGGCCGAGAAGAGCCGCAGCGCACGGGCTCCCGCGCTGATCCCGACAAGGCACCACGAAGGAGCAAGGCCGTGACCGCAAGCATCCAGGACAGCAGGCTGAAGCGTCGTTTCGAGCTCTGGGACAGCAACGGCGACGGACAGATCGACCAGTCCGACTACGAGGCAGAGGCCCGCCGCATCCTCCAGGGCTTCGGTGAGCAGGAGAGCTCGCCGAAGGGCCGGGCGCTGCTGTCGGCCTACGCGCAGATGTGGGACAAGCTCCAGGCCAAGGCCGACACCGACCACTCCGGCACGGTCTCGATGCAGGAGTTCATCCGGGTCAGCGAGCAGGAGATCGTGGACGCGGGCAACCCCGGGTTCAACCAGAACCTGCGCCCGGCCATCGAGGCCATCGTGGACATCGCCGACACCGACGGCGACGGCGAGGTCAACGCCGCCGAGTTCACCCGCTGGATGCGCGCGGCAGGCGTGGACGAGAGCACCGCCAAGGCCTCGTTCAACCAGCTCGACAGCAACCACAGCGGCGCGCTGTCGGTCGACGAGATCGTGGACGCGGTCCGCGACTACCACCAGGGCAAGCACGACATCCCCCTGCTCGGCGGCTGATCACCACCGGTAGCGGAGAACGGCCGAGGGCCCCGGGGAGCGATTCCCCGGGGCCCTCGGCTTTGATCCCCTCTTCGTGGCGCCCCCCCACGAAACCGCGGGCTCCCCCGCGGCCGGAAGCCGTTACGCGCCGAGGAAGCGCTCCACCGTCGCGGCGACCAGCGCGCGCCGCAGCACATCCGGGCGCAGCAGCGCGCTCGGGTGCTCGTACATGTTGACCACGTCGGCGAACCGCGCGGCCACCAGCGGGTCGCGCATCGCGGCCCGGTCGATGGCCCCGCTGACCGCCTGCCGCAGCCGGTGCCCGCGCGGGCGGCGGGCCACCAGGTGCGGCAGCCCGAAGTCGGCGATGACGCTGGTCTGCCACGCCGCGTCGACCAGCACCCGCAGCCGCTCGAAGTAGCCGCCGACGCCCGCGCCGGAGCGCAGCCACGCGGCCAGCGCCGAGGCGTGCAGCGCGGCGGACGGGATGCCCTGGCCGTACACCGGGTTGAACGACGCGACGGCGTCACCGAGGGGAACCAGACCGGCCGGAAACCGCTCGACCGTGTGGAAATCCCGGCGGACGCTGTGCGGGAACCGGTGCGTGGACACTCCTCCGGCGGGCATGCAGGTGCGCACCAGGGTGGCGAACCCGGCGGCGGGCTCGCGCAGGCAGCGCTCCGCGAAGTCGGCCGGGTCCCGGCTGGGCCGGTTCTTGCCGTAGGCGGACACCGTGGCGATCCAGTAGTCGTCGTTGAGCGGCGCGATGCAGCTCACGCCGGGCTCCGCGGCGGAGTTGGAGCGCAGCGAGTGCACCGAGAGCAGACCGTCGAGCCGCTGGTCCCGGGACCGGTGGTACAGCGTGGTGGCGTACCCGAGGTCGAGCGCGAGGCGCTGCTTGCGCGGCACCGGGTAGTCCACCCTGGACAGCCACTCGCACAGCCTGCTCGCCCGACCGGTCGCGTCCACCACCAGGTCCGCGGGCAGGGTCTCGCCGAGCGCGGTCCGCACGCCGGTGACCCGGTCGCCGGAGACCGCCAGGTCGGTGACCCGGTCGCGCACCACGGTGACCAGCGGCAGCACCCAGCGCCGCAGGTGGTGCTCCAGCAGCGGCCGGTGCACCGGCAGGAAGACGTGCCCCGGTACCGGCAGCCGCAGGTGCCCGTCGACGTACATCCGGCCGTCCCGCTCGGACGTGCAGCGCACGGCCCCGTCGGCGACCAGGTCGTCGAGCAGCGTCGGGAACCAGTACGACAGCATGTCCTGGGCCAGCCCCAGCAGCACGTGGAACTGGTCGCCGTGCGCGATCGCGCCGCGCCCCACCGGCGACTCCGGCAGGTCGTCCGGCTCGACCACCACGACGTCGTCGGTGAACGCGCGCAGCACCCGCGCGGCCAGCAGCCCGGCGACGCTGCCGCCCACCACGACCGCCCGGTCGAGCCGGGTGCTCACCGGGTCCCCGACTGGACGAACCGGACGGTCGACTCCGGGGACAGCTCGATCTGCTCGCCGGTGACCGGCCGTTCGCGGCGGATGAGGATGTTGTAGTGGTTGGGGAAGTGGCACGCGTCGAAGCCGAGGACCGTGCCCACCACCTGGTCGCCGATGCGCACCTCGTCGCCGCGGTCGATCACCCCGCCGTCGCGGATCTCGGCGAACCCGAGGAACCCGACCCGGTCGATGCTCGGGTCGCCCTCGGTGTGGTCGGTGGTGACCAGCTCGTGCACCTCGCCCTGGCGCACGCAGCGGCTGGCGAACTCCTCCAGCCGCATGCCGCGGTCGTCGCGGCGGTGCACCAGCACCTTCACCAGCACCCCGGACACCGTGCGCTTGCTGCCGTCCTCGATCATCACTTCTCCCCGATCAGCGCGGCCCGCGACCACTGCTCGGCGCGGTAGGCCGCGTCCACCAACGACAGCGCGGCCAGGCCGTCGCGGTCGACGCCGCCGGTGTGCACGGCCAGCGTGAACGCGCGCAGCACACCCGCGTACTCGTGCCAGAGCGACTGCTTGAAACCGGTGAACCCGGCGAGCATGTCCGCCCGCCACACCGCGCCGTCGGCCAGCCGCACCTCGACGTCCTTGGTCTCGCCCGGGTGGTCCCAGTCCAGCTCGACCCGGGCCCGGGCGCCGGACTCGGCGGCCAGGTGCACCCGCGCCGCGCGGTCCACGCCCGCCGCGTCCCGCCGGATGTCCACAGAGGACACTTGGAGCGAGCCGAGCAGCAACCGGGCCAGGTCGAAGGCGTTCGGGCCGTTGTCGGCCACGCAGCCCCCGCCGCAGCGCGCCGGGTCCAGGTACCAGCCGTCGGCGCCGACGTGCTCCTCGATCCGCTCCAGGTACCGCACGGTCACCGACTCGATCGGCACCCCGCGCGGCAACCCCTCCAGCAGCGCGCGGATCCGCGCGTTGTAGCGGCGGTGGAAGGAGGTGAACAGCACCGCGCCGCGAGCCGCGGCCAGCTCGGCCATGGCCAGGCCGTCGCGCAGCCGGGTCGCCAGCGGCTTCTCCACGCACACCGGCAGACCGGCGTCGAGCAGGTCGTGGCACACCGGGGCGTGCTGGTCGTTGGGCACGGTGACGACCACACCGTCCAACCCGCCCGCGGCGATCATGTCCCGGTGGTCGCGCCAGCACGGGACCTCGTCGCGGTAGGGGGCCAGCGCCTCCGGCCGCACGTCGCACACCGCGGCCAGCCGCAGCGGTCCGCTCTCGCCCAGCGCGGCCAGGTAGTAGCGGGAGATCACACCGAGCCCGATGACCCCGATGCGCATCAGCACGCCTCCGGCAGCACCAGACCGAGGCGCTCGGCGACCTCGCCCAGTTCCGCGTACAGCTCCGCGCCCAGCGGCACGCCCTCGCGCCGCGCCAGTTCCGCGTGCCGCGCCTCGGGGACCCCGGGGTAGGACACGTCCGTGCCCGGCTCCACCGGCGGGCAGGCCAGCAGCGCGCCGAACAGCGAGCCCGCGTCCCGCTGGTAGATCACCGGGTCGCGCAGCGTCGCGGGGGCCACGGCCATGACGAAGTAGCCGATGTCGTCGTCGGGGGTGCGGTCGGCGACCAGCGCGGCGGGCGCCGGGCCCAGCCCGGCACCGGACACCAGCGCGGACAACACCTCGACCATCAGCGCCAGGCCGAATCCCTTGTACTCGCCGTCGCCGGGCGCGCCGAGCCAGGTCAGGTGCGCCTCGCCGTCGTCGAAGCGGGTCGGGTCGGTGACCGGCGCGCCGTGGTGGTCGGCCAGCCAGCTCGCCGGGACGTCCGCGCCCGCCCGCGCGGCGGCGCGCACCTTGCCGGTCGGCGCGGTGGTGGTGCTCATGTCCAGCAGGAACGGCGGGTGCGCGCCCGCCGGGGCGGCCACGCTGATCGGGTTGGTGCCCAGCATCGGCACCCGCCCGCGCGGCGGCCGGGCGATGCGCTGGTGGCCGCAGTTGGCCGCGACCACGCCGACCATGCCGTGCCGCACCGCGCGCAGCGCGTGCGGGCCTGCGCAGCCGAAGTGCGTGCCGCCGCGCACCGACACCAGGCCGACGCCGTGGTCGCGGGCCCGGCGCACGGCCACGTCCATCGCCTCGCCCGCCAGCCACAGGCCCAGCCCGCCGCGCCCGTCGAGCAGCACGGTGGCGCCCCGGTCGGCCAGCACCCGCGGCTCCGCGTCCGGCCTGCCCCGGCCGGAGGTCAGCAGCGGCAGGTAGATCCGGGTGAGGTTGACCAGCCCGTGCGACGCCGTGCCGGTGATGTCGCCGTGGCACAGCGCCGCGGCCGACTCGGCGGCCCGGTCGCGCGGCACGCCGTGCGCGGCGAACACCGCCGCGGTGAAGCCGAGCAGGGCGTCGTGCGGGACCCGCACCCGGGTGCGGGGCGGTGCCTGGTCCAGATCGGTCATGCCGGAGCCGTTCTCGTCGGGTGCTGGTTCATCGAGCAGCGGAGCGGGCGTGGAACGCGCGCAGCAGTCGGGAGACCTGGCCCGCGAACGCGGCCAGGTCGGCCAGGGCGACGAACTCGCCGTCGGCGTGGGCGTGGTTGGCGGCCAGGTCGCCCGGGCCGAGCACGGCCGTCGCCGCGCCCGGCACCCCGGCCAGCCAGATGGCGTCGCAGGTGAACGCCGGGTCGGCGGCGGGCCAGGCGGGGATGCCCGCGGCGGCCATCAGCTCGTCGAGGGCGCCCGCCCCGTCGCCGCCGGTCAGCGCGGGCAGGCCGCGCTTGAGCCAGTCCACCGTGGTCACCCGGGCCGCGTCGGCGGCGGTGCGGGCCAGTTCCGGTACGGCGGCGAAGGTCTCGCGGAAGCGGGCCAGGCCGGTGGCCACCGCGCGGTCGAGTGCGCCGGTGAGGCGTTCGCCGTCGTCGGCGTAGGCGAGGTTGACCAGCAGGTCGCCGTCGCCGTAGACGCGGTTGTGCCGGGTGCCGGTGTGCAGCCCGGCCACGCACGCGTGCTCGCCCGCCAGTTCCAGCGCCAGGTGCTGGGCCAGGAAACCCAGCAGCACCGTGGCGTTGTGGCCGTCGCCGGGGCGGTCGTCGACGGCACCGGCCCCCGCGACCCGGATCCGCGCGGTGGCCGACGCGGTGGCGCGCGGCAGGTAGCGCAGCCCGGTCGGCTCGCAGAAGACGTTCAGCGCGCCGTGGAAACCGCGCTCCACCAACGGTCTGGTGCCGAAGGTGCCCATGGCGCCGCCCTCTTCACCGGACACGGCCTGCACGAGCACGGTGGTCTCCGCGCCGATGGCGGGTTCGCGGGAGACGGCGTCGCGGATGCCCGCCAGCAGCGCCACCGCCGGCCCCTTCGCGTCGACCGCGCCGCGGCCGTGGATCACCGCGCCGTCGACGCGGCCCGGTTCGTGGCCCGCGACGGTGTCCAGGTGCACGTTGAACATGACCGTCGGCGCGTCCACCGGTCCCATGCGCAGCACCAGACTCGGTTGCGCGGCCAGGAAAGCCGGGTCGCGCGCCGCTTCGCGCACGGCGGCGGGCACGCCGGGGCGGTCGAGGTCCGCGCGCGTGGCCGGGCCGTGGTGCGCGACGGTGAAACCCCCGGCGGCGGCGGCGTACAGCTCCAGCGCCTCCCACAGCCGGGCCGGTTCCCCGGTCTCCAGCGGGCCCGCGGTGGGCAGGTCGATCAGCCGCAGCAGCAGCGCCGCGTCGGCCTCGGTGAACGCGGCCACGTCACCGGTCCGCCGTGGCGAGCAGGGCTTCCAACGCGCGCCCGGCCGCGGTGAACCCCTCGACCGAACCCCGCCCGCCCGACTCGTGCGGGCGCAGGCTCAGGTGCGGTTCGATGGACAGCGCGCCCTGGTAGCCGTGCGCGGCCAAGAGGTCGAGGCAGCCGCGCACGTCCGCGTCGCCCTCGCCTGGAATTGTCCACTGTGGACCCATGGGGGTCGGCACGCCGTCCTTGACGTGCACGTGCGCCACGTGCTCCACCACCTCGGCCAGCTGCTCCGTCGCGGAGTAGCCGTACGCCAAGCCGTTGCCGGTGTCGAACAGCAACCGCAGCGCCGGGCTGTCCGCCTCCTCCAGCATGCGCAGCGCCCGCGCCGGGTCGCTGCCCGCCCAGCCCGCGCAGTTCTCGTGCAGCAGCACCAGGTCCGCCTGCTCGGCGCGCAGCGCCAGCTCCCGCATCCGGCGCAGCGCCCGGTGCTCCCACTCGTCGTCGTGCAGGCCGTCGTTGGGGTACGACATCACCCGCACGTACCGGGTGCCCAGCCGCGGGCAGCGGCGCGCCAGCACCCGCAGCTCCTCCAGGTCGCGGCCGAAGTCGCCGGTGATCACCGTGGACCAGTCGCCGATCCGCGAGTCCACGCACACCGTGCGCAGCCCCAGCTCCGCCAGCGTGCCCGCGACCTCGTCGAACAGCGGGTCCGGCAGGTCCGCCACGGCCGTGCCCGCCACCGTGCGCAGCTCGATCGCCGACCAGCCCAGCCCGGTGACCGCCGCGACCTGCTCGGCCAACCCGGGACCGGCCTCGTCGCCGATGCCCGCGAGCACCCTCACCGGCCGACCTCCACCGGCGCGCGCAACCCGGCCTGCCGCTTGGCCTCCGCGATGACCGACACCACCGCGGCGCCGATCGCGGGTTCGTCCGTGAAGGGCTCCTCGCCGGTGAAGTGCCGGTACGCGCGGGAGACGAACGCGGAGAGCGAGTCGTCGCGGAACACCGAGTCGACCTTGCCGCCGCGGGTGCGCACGGACAGCTGCGCGTACTCGTCCGCCCCGCTGATCGGGTAGTGCCCGATCAGCGTGCCGCCCTCCAGCTCCACGGTGATCCGGCGCTCGCGGACCGGCGCGGTGAGGTCGGTGCGGATGTCGGTGAACACCCCGTCCGCGTGCCGCAGCCGCACCCACGCCCGGCCCATCGACGGGAAGACCGCGTCGCCGAGCAGCATGTCCGCGCATCCCGCGCCGACCACCTCGGCCGCGCCCGCCACGTGCAGCGCGACGGCCAGCGAGTGCGGCATCTCGACGTCGAAGGCGCTCGGGTGGTCGTCACCGGCGAGCGTGCGGGCGAAGCGCGGCTTGCGCTGGCTGAACTCCACGGACTTCAGCGCGCCCAGCCTGCCGCCGCGCAGCACGGCGAGCACCCGGTTGGTCAGCTCGCTGCACCGCCACTGCGCCACCGGCACCACGTCCAGCCCGGCGCGCTCGCGCAGCCGCAGCACCTCGCGCAGCTCGACCTCGTCGGCGGCCAGCGGCTTCTCCACCAGGAACCGGCGGAACCCCAGGTCGACCAGCTCGGTCAGCGGGCGCAGCCGCGCGGACGGGCCGGTGCACAGGTGCACCACGGTCCGCTCCGGGTCGGTGATCGCCGCCGCGTGCGCCAGCGAGTGCGCCACCGCGAGGTCGGGCGCCTCCGCCGGGCGGTGGCGCGGGTCGTGCACGGTGATCGGCGGCCTGCCCAGCGAGCGTCCGCCGCCGTGCCCGAGCCCGCGCAGCACCGGCAGGTGCAGCCCGGAGCCCGCGCGGCCCAGGCCCACGACGAGCGTGCCCAGCATGGGGTGCGTGCCTCCTGGAATCGGCTGGAATCGGGGTGTGCGGCTGTTCGGGTGCCGCGACTGGTGCGTTCGGGGGGCGGGACGGGCCAACCCTGGTGTGCGCCGTGCCGGGTGTCAACGCGGACCCCCGACGGCCACCCGACCGTGTGATCTTTCGTTTGCGTTGCCGCGCAACGGATGGCGACCGCCTAGTTTGGACCGCGCCCGCGCCGGGAGCCCGACCGCCGCAGGGGCGACCCGACCAGCGCTATCCGGACCACTGAGTTCTAAGGACCGACATGGAGCACGCCGCGGCACTCGCGGACCCGGACGCCGCGGCCCCACCTGGACCGGCGGTGCCGTTCTTCACCCAGGCCGCGGCCTTCACCGCGCTCTGGCCGAGCATCGCGGCCAACATCGAGACCGTCGTCGACCGCGGCAAGTACTCCCACGGCCCGCTGGTCGGCCGGTTCGAGCAGGCGCTGGCCCGCTACACCGGCGCCCGGTTCGCCATCGGGGTCAACTCCGGCACCGACGCGCTGGTGCTGCTGATGCGCGCGGCCGGTCTCGAACCCGGCGACGAGGTGGTGGTGCCCGCGTTCAGCTTCATCGCCTCCGCCTCCGCGGTGGTGCTCGCGGGCGGACGACCGGCCTTCGCCGACATCGATCCGGACACCTACACGCTCGACCTGGCCGCGGTGGAGGTCGGCAAGCGCACCCGGATGGTCATGCCGGTGCACCTGTTCTGCCAGCTCGCCGACCTCACCGCCGTCGAGCGGTTCGCCCAGCGGCACGCGCTCACCGTGGTCGAGGACAGCGCCGAGGCGATCGGCATGCGCTGGGACGGTGCGCACGCGGGCCTGCGCGGCGCGGGCGGGGTGCTGTCGTTCTTCCCCACCAAGACCCTCGGCGCGATCGGCGACGCGGGCGCGGTCATCACCGACGACGCGACCGTCGCCGACTCCGTCGCCGCGCTGCGCCACCACGGCCGCTACGGGCACACCCTGGACCACTTCCCCGGGATCAACACCGAGACCGCGGTGCCGGGGTTCAACTCCAAGATGGACGACATCCAGGCCGCGGTGCTGCTGGCCAAGCTGGAGCGCCTCGACGCGGACATCGCCCGCCGCGGCGAACTGGCCGCCGCCTACACCGAGCGGCTGCGCGGCTGCCCCGGGGTGCGGCGGCTGCCCACGGTGGTCGAGCGCGACGTCGACACCACCCCGGTGTTCTACGTCTACCTCGTCGAGGTCGACCACCGCGACACCCTCGCCGCGTACCTCGCCGCGCACGGCGTCGGCACCGAGACGTACTACCCGGTCCCGCTGCACCTGCAGCCGTGCTTCGCCGAGCTGGGCCACCGGCGCGGCGACTTCCCGGTCGCCGAGGCCGCGTGCGCGCGCACCCTCGCGCTGCCGCTCTACCCGGACCTCACCGACTTCCAGGTCGACCGGGTGTGCGCGCTCATCCGCGCCTTCTTCGGCGGTGGCGGGTCGTGACCCACGCGCTGCCGTTCTTCCCGCCGGACCTGTTCGACGACGACCGCGCGGTGCTGCTCGAAGCCGTGCAGCGGATCGCCACCGCGACCGAGCAGAAGTTCATCCTCGGCGAGCGCACCGCGGCCCTGGAGCGGGCGCTGCGCGCGGAGACCGGGGCCGCGGACGTGATCGCCTGCGGCAGCGGCACCACCGCGCTGACGCTCGTGCTGCGGGCCATGGACATCGGACCGGGCGACGAGGTCGTGGTGCCCGCCTTCGGCTGCGCGCCGCTGGCCTCCTCGGTGGTCTCCGTCGGCGCCACCCCGGTCTTCGCCGACGTGCACCCGTGGACCATGGTGGTCGAGCCGTACGAGGTGGAGTCCGCGGTCACCGGCCGCACCGCGGCGATCATGCCCGCGCACATGTTCTCCGTCATGGCGGACATGCCCACGCTGCGCGAACTGGCCGAGCACCACGGCGTGCGGCTGGTCGAGGACTCGGCGGTGGCCCAGGGCGGGGTGCTCGACGGCGTCCCGGCCGGGCGCTGGGGCGAGGCGGGGGTGTACTCCTTCGTGCAGGTCAAGACCTTCGGCACGATCGGCGAGGGCGGCGCCGTGGTCACCGACGACGAGGAACTCGCGCACCGCGTGCGCCTGCTGCGCAACCACGGCCAGGACGGCCGAACCCGGTTCCTGCACCACGTGGTCGGCTACAACAGCCGCTTCGACGAGGTCATGGCCGACTTCCAGCTGCACCGGCTGCCCGGGCTCGCGGGCAGGCTGCGGCGGCGCGCGGAGATCGCCGACTACTACACCGCGCGGTTCGCCCCGCTGGTGGACTACGGCGTCCAAGCGCCGCCCGCCGGTCGGAACGGCCGCTGCTTCTACGTCTACTCGCTGCTGGTCGACCACCGCGACGCGCTGCGCCACCACCTCGCGGACCGGGGCGTGGGCAGCCACGTCTACTACCCGTCGCCGCTGCCCGCCCAGCCCGCGTTCGCCCGCTTCGCCCGGCCCGGCCAGTTCTGGCCGCACGCGGAACTGGCCTGCGCGCGCACCCTGGCCCTGCCCTGCTACCCGCACCTGACCGACGCCGAGGTGGAGCACATCGCCGACGCCGTCTGCGACTTCTCCGGGGGACCGCGATGACCACGCCGCTGTCACCGGTCGTGCCCGCCCGGCTCGGCGCGTACGCCCGGCTGGCCAAGCTCGACGTCTGGGACTACTACCTGGCCCTGCCGCTGGCCTGGGCGCTGGCCGGGTTCACCCCGGCCGCGTTCGGCGTGCTGCTGGTCTTCGGCATCGGCACGGTGTGCGTGGTCGCGGGCTCGGTCGCCTTCGACGACGTCACCGGCTTCCGCGACGGCAGCGACGCGGCCAACTACGGCCCGAACGCCTCCGCCCGCCGGTTGGCCCGCAAGCCGCTGCTGACCGGCGAGCTGACCGAGGCCGAGGCGGTGCGCTTCGGCTGGGCCGCCTGCGGCGCGGGCGCGCTGCTGTGGGCGCTGGCCGCGCTGGTGGCCCCGTACGCTCCACTGTGGACAGTTCTGCTCGGCGCGCTGTGCCTGTGCTCCTCGGTGCAGTACTCCTGGGGCCTCAAGATCAGCTACCGGGGCTGGCAGGAGGTGTTCCTCGCGGGCTTCGGCACCGGCCTGGTGCTCGTCGGGCTCGGCCTGTGCACCGGGTCGGTCGGCGGGTTCGCCGCCGTCCAATCCGTCCTCTTCGGACTCGGGCCGCTGCTGTTCGGGGTCTACTCCAACACCCGCGACGCCGAGGGCGACGCCGCGGTCGGCAGGCCGACGGCCGCGGTCCTGCTCACCGAGGGGCAGAACCGGGCGTTCATCGCCTGCCTCACCGTCGCCGAGATCGCGCTCATCGTCACCGCGGCCGGTCTGGGCCCCGCGCCGTGGTGGTTCGCCCTGGCCATGCTGCCCGCCATGGGCGTGCGGGTCGCGCAGCTGCGCCGGGGCGTCGGCCTCGGCGACGCGCTCGCCGCCCGGCTGCTCGGGCTGCGCGCCCACCGCGTCACCACCGCGAGCCTGTTCGCGGTGGACCTCGTCCTCGTCCTGGGAGCGGGCTCGTGAGTGCTGATCTTGACGTGGCCGTGGTGGGAGCCGGGATCGCCGGCCTCGCCGTGGCCAAGCGGTTGCGCGCGCAGGGGCGCAACGTGCACGTGTTCGAGGCGGCCGACCACGTCGGCGGCCGGATGGCCAGCGTCCGCCAGGACGGGTACGTGGCCGACACCGGCGCGGAGATGATCGGCACCACCGGCTACCCGGCCACCTGGCGGCTCGTCGAGGAACTCGGCATCGCCCGCGCGGACGTCCCGCTGATCGATGCGCCGCTGGCCATGTGGCGCGACGGCCGCGCGCACCCGCACGTCGGCGACCCGCGCGGGTTCCTCACCGGCGCCGGGCTGCGCCCGTCCGCCCGCTGGCGCCTGGTCCGGCTGCTGGCCAACGCGGGCAGGCGCGACTACTCCACCGACCACCCGGAGGCCACCCCGCTGGGCGACCGCGCGGTCGCCGACGTCATCGGGGGCGACCTGCACGACTACCTGTTCCAGCCGCTCAGCGGCGGCTTCTACGGCTGGGACACCACCCGAGCCGCGGCCGGTCCGCTGCTCGCGCACATGCTCGCCGTCGGCGCCACCAAGACCTTCCGCACGTACCGCGACGGCATGGACACCGTGGCCCGCGCACTCGCCGAGCACACCGACGTGAGCACCGGGGTCACCGTCCGCGAGGTCGTCACCACCGGCTCCGGCGCCCGGCTGGTCGCGGACAGCACACCGCTGACCGCGCGCACGGTCGTCCTCGCGGTGCCCGCGCCGGTCGCCGCCGAGCTGCACGCCGACGCGCCGGAGTACGTCCGCCGGGTCGAGTTCCGGTCGATGATCAAGGTCTGCTGCCTGCTCGACCGCCCGCTCGACGCCATCGGCGCGGCGTTCGGGCTGGCCATCCCGGCCGTGGAGAACCCGATCCTGGCCGGTGTGGTGCTCGACGAGCGCAAGCACCCGTCCCGGGTGCCGGACGGGCGCGGCATGGCGACCCTGGTCGCGGGGCAGGAGGTCGTCACCGACCTGGTGGGCGAGTCCGACGACGAGATCGCCCGCACCCTCGTCGCCCAGGCCGAGCCGTACCTGCCGGGGCTCGCGCACGCGCTGCGCGGCACCGTCGTGGCCCGGCACCGGCACGGGCTGCCGATGCCGACGGCGGAAGCTTTGGCCGTGCGCAAGGACTTCGTCGACCGACCACCGGCGGCCGTGGAGTACGCGGGCGACTGGTACGCGCTGCGGCCGTGCAGCGAATCGGCCGTGCGGTCGGCGGAAGTGGTCGCCGAGCGGCTGGCCGACGCGGGCGTCCCGGCGGTGGCCCGTGGCTGAGACCGCTCCCCACTACGTGTTCGCCACCGACTTCGAGCGCGAAGAGGAACGCCTGGCCCTCGGCGAGCGGCTGTGGGACCCGGGCACCCAGGCGCGACTCGCGGAGGTCGGCGTCGGGCCCGGCACGCGCTGCCTTGAGGTGGGTGCGGGCCGCGGGTCCATCGCCGCGTGGATGGCGGGCCGCGGCGCCGAGGTCACCGCGGTGGACATCGACACCTCGCGGCTCACCGGCCTGCACGGCGTGCGGGTCCGGCAGGCGGACGTCACCACCGACGACATCGGCCGCGACTACGACCTGGTGCACGCCCGGCTGGTGGTGCAGCACGTGGCCGACCGCGCGTCCGCCGTGCGCTGGATGGCCGCCGCGCTGCGCCCCGGCGGGCACCTCGTGCTGGAGGACACCGACTCCACGCCGCTGTTCGACACCGCGGACGGCATCATGCACGAGCGGGTCAAGCGCGCCGCGTACGCGGAGATGACCTACGCCGGCTACCACCCGCGCTGCGGCCTGCTCGACATCGACCTGATGACCGCGGTCGGCCTGGTCGACGTGCGCGCCGAGGGCCGAGCCGAGGTCGTCGAGGGCGGCGGCCTGAACGCCCGCTGGTTCGCGCTGTGGCTCGAGCACCTGCGGCCCGCCATGATCGCCCGCGGTCGGGTCGACGCCGCCGAGATCGACGCGGCCGTCGCCGACCTGGCGACCCCGGGGCACCGCTGGCTGTCGCAGGTGATGGTCACCGTCACCGGGCGGAAGGTCGCTTGATGGGCAAGCCAGGCGACCTGGGCACGCTCTTCGACGACCTCGTCGAACGCCGGACCGGGACGGTCGTGCGCCTGTCCCGCCCGCTCGACGTGGCACCGGACTTCGGCACCGAGTACGACGTGCCCGCGCTGGCGTCGCTGGTGCGCAACATCGCGGGCTGGCTGGCGGCGGCCGGGGTGCGGCCGGGGGACCGGGTCGCGGTCGTCAAGGCGAACCACTGGGACTACGTGCTGCTGGCCTGCGCGGCGGCGCGCGTCGGCGCGGTGCCCGCGCTGCTGTCGGACCAGCTCGCGCCGGAGACGTTGCGGGTACTGCTGTCCCGGCTCTCGCCCGCGCTGCTGGTGACCACGCGGGCGGTGCTGGAGCGGGCCGCCGAGCACGGGGTGGCGCTGCTCGGCGTGGCGCGGCGGGCGGTGACGCTGGAGGGCCGCTACCCGGACACGCTGCCCCTGGACCGGTTGCGCGGGCACGAGCCGCCACCGCCGGTGTTCCGCGACGACGACGAGCCGCTCGTCATCCACCACACCTCGGGGACCACCGGGGTGCCGAAGCTGGTCGTGCACACCAACCGGAGCCTGGTGCTCGGCCTGGCGGGCGCGGAGTCGACGCGGCTGCCGGTGGTGTCGTGCCGCAGGAAGGACACGGTCTGCTCGGCCATCGCCTTCGCGCACGGGCGGGCGATCCCGTGGACGGCGTCGGTGCTGTGGTTGGCACCGAAGGAAGTCGTGATCATCGACGCCGACGACCCGGCCCGCGCGGAGCCCGTGCTGCGCGCGTTCCCGCCGACGACGCTGGAGGCGCTGCCGTCGACCTTCGTCCGGTGGCGGCCCCTCGCGGCGGGGGACGGCAACCCGTTCGCCGGGGTCCGGTTGTTCGTCAGCACCTTCGACGCGATGCACCCGCCGACCCTGCGCGCGTTCCTGGGGGCGACGCGGCGGCGGCCGCTGTGGGTGCAGGTGTGGGGGCAGACGGAGACGGGTCCGCTGACGTTCCGGTTCATGACCCGGCGGTCGCTGCGCGCCACGGCGGCGCGGCACCCGACCACCCGCAACCTCGGCCGCCCGGTACCCGGCCGCGTGCGGTTGCGGATCGTCGACCCCCGGACGTTCAAGCCGGTCCCGCGCGGCACCCCGGGTCTCGTCCTGGTCCGGACGGGGACCCGGGGCGTGGATTACGTGGGGGAGCGCGCCCGTTGGGAAGCGAAGGCCGACGGGGAGTGGTGGAACACCGGGGACATCGGGGTGCGGACCAGGTTCGGCTCGTACCTGATGCTGGACCGCGAGGTCGACTTCCTACCGGGGGAGAGCTGCGTCGAACTGGAGGACGTGCTGGAGGACCGGGTGCCCGGGCTCGTGGAGTGCGTCGTGCTGGGCACCCCGGGTCGGCTGCCGCTTCCCGTCGTGGTGACCGAGAACGGCCGCCTCGACCCCACGTCCTGGCGCAAGGCGCTCGGCGACTTGCCCGCGATGGCCGACCCGTTGGTCCTCCAGTGGGACCAGATCCCGCGCACCGGCACGGGGAAGGTCCGCCGGATGGAGCTACGCGCGGTCATCAGAACCGGGCAGGATACCTTCGGAACCGGACGCTGGACCTAAGGAGCCACACCGTGACCGACCGCATCGCCGTCGGACCCGCCACCCCGGACCTGTACCGGAGGTTGATCGAACTCCACACCGCGACCGACCAGGAAGCCGTCGCCGCGGGCCTGGACCAGCGGCTGCTGGAACTGGTCCGAACCCGCGCCTCCCAACTCAACGGCTGCGCCTTCTGCGTGGACATGCACACCACGGCCCTGGCCAAACTAGGTGAACCGGTCCGCCGCGTACACGCCCTGGCGGTCTGGCGCGAAAGCGGCTTCTTCGACGAGAAGGAGAGCGCGGCACTGGAACTGGCGGAGTCCATCACGGAACTCTCGGTAGACCACGTCCCGGACGAGGTCTACGACGAGGCGCTGCACCACTTCGGCGCGGAACAGCTCCCGCACCTGGTCTGGGTGATCACCGTGATCAACGCCTTCAACCGCCTGTCGGTCACCAGCCGCAACGCCCCACCCCCGGTCAGCTAGCCCACCACCACACTCCACCCACCGCTTCCCTTTTCTCGCCCCAGCCATCCACACCACCGCCGCTGGGTCCCGTTCCTGCCTAACGCTTTTCTCCCCAGCCACCCCCACGAACGCCGCTGGATCCCACCCCACCCAACACTCTTCTCCCTCCTAGCCACCTCCCACCACCACCGCAGGATCCAAGCCTCCACCCCACACATTTCTCCCTAGCCACCCCCGCAACCGCCGCAGGATCCCCACCCCCCCCACCGAGCGCAACGCGCCCCACCATTCGCCTTGATTGGGTGGACTTGCTTTGTGTGGGGGGACGGACCTGCCAAGCTTCCCGGCGGGTGGGGTGGCTTGCCATCCCCACCGCTTTTGCCCCGCCGCAGGTTCGTAGGGGCCCCGCGCAAAGCAAGTTCACTCAATCGAGGCCGCCCTTGTTTTTCGCGTGGGGCTGGACTGATGAACCCGGCCCGGCGCTGGTCTGGCCTGGGTGGTGAGGTGGGTATCGATCTACCCAGCGGGGACCTGTTCTCCCGTGGTCTGAACGCGACATCGAGCGTTGCTCGATGGGGTGAAACGTCTTTGTGCGGGGCCCCTACGAACCTGCGGTGGGGCAAAGCGGTGGGAGGGGCAAGCCAACCCACCCGCAGGGGAAGCTTGGCAGGTCCGTCCCCCCACACAAAGACGTTCCACCCCATCGAGCAGACAGCGGGGGCGCGAAGAGTCAGGTGGTGGGTCGGGCTGGCACACGTCGGCGGGCAGCGGGTTCGGCCTGGCGGGGCGGTGACGGGTTGCGAGGCGGTCTGGCCTGGGTGGGCGAGTGCGGCTCGGGCGGGTGGGGGCCGGGCCAGCACACGTCGATGGGTAGCGGGTTCGGGCTGGCGAAGCGACCTGGGTGGAGAGGGCGTGTGCGGCTCGCGCGGGTGGAGGCCGGGCTGGCACGGGTCGATCGGTAGCGGGTTCGGCCTGGCGGGGCGGCAAAGAGGTTGCGAGATGGCCTGGGCGGGGAGGGCGTGTGCGGCTTGGGCGGGTGGAACCGGGCTGGCACACGTCGGCGGGCAGCGGGTTCGACCTGGCGGGGCGGGGACAGTTGCGAGGTGGCCTGGGTGGGGTGGGCGTGTGCGGCTTGGCTGGGGCTGGGTCACTTTTTGTTTTGACCACCCCGAGGGCCCCAAGCACAGCCCCCGCCCTCCTCTGGGGGGACAACCCTGCTCCAGTCTATCGGCACCAGGGCGCCGGGGAAGAGGCCGCGAAATCCTGTGGATCGTCGCGGCGGATGGGGATAACTCGCGATCAAGGAAATTCGCTGCTGGGTGGGTAGGCGGGCGCTGGGGCGGCGGGTTCGGCTTGGGGGTGTAAGGGTTCTTGGCGTGGTGTGAGTAGCGGGAAAGGGAGCGCTCAGGTTCGGCGGAGGGGGGACGGGAGAGTGAACTGGATGGTCTCCCGGGCCGTCTCGTGTTCTTCGGTGGTGATGGGGCCCAGGCCTGCCAGGGCGTCGATGATGGCGGTGATCAGGTGGGGTGGGGCGGACGCCCCCGCCGTGAGGCCGATGGTGGTGGCGTTGACCAGCCAGCGCGGGTTGATGTCGCGGACGTCGTCCACCAGGTGGGCCGGGGTGCCCTGCCGCTCCGCCAACTCCACCAACCGCAGGGAGTTTGAGGAGTTTGTGCTGCCTACGACGAGAACCAGGTCCGCGGCGGCGGCCACGGAGCGGAGGGCTTGCTGGCGGTTCGTTGTGGCGTAGCAGATGTCGTCCGAAGGCGGGTTGCGGAGGGCGGGGAAGCGGCGGCGCAGGGCGGTGACGATTTCCGTTGTCTCGTCCACGGAAAGCGTGGTCTGGGTCAGGTAGGAGACGCGTGAGGGGTCCGGGACGTCCACGGTCTCGACGTCCTCCACCGACTGCACCAACCGCATCTCGTCGACCTCGCCGAGGGTCCCCTCGACCTCTTCGTGGCCCGCGTGTCCGATGAGGATCACCGTGTCGCCCCGCGCGGCGAAGCGGCGGGCCTCGACGTGGACCTTGGTGACCAGCGGGCACGTGGCGTCGATGACCTGGAGTTGGCGCGACGACGCGGCACCGCGCACGGCGGGGGAAACGCCGTGGGCGGAGAACACCACGGTCGACTCCTCCGGCACCGCGTCCAGTTCGTCCACGAACACCGCGCCCCGGGACTCCAGGTCCGCCACGACGTGCACGTTGTGCACGATCTGCTTGCGCACGTAGACCGGCCCGGAAGACCGCTCCAGCGCCCGTTCCACCACCTGCACGGCCCGCTCCACCCCCGCGCAGAACGACCGCGGCGACGCCAGCAGCACGGTGCGCGGGGTGCTCGCCGCCAGCAGCGAACTCATGGCGGCCCTGGCCACCAGCGCCGTCCGCCGGTCCTGGGCCACCACCCCGAGACCGGTCGTCCCGTCGGCGAGGGTGACCCAGGTGCTGTCGGTCGCGTCGCGGACGTCGAGGGGGGCCAGCGCGGTCGGCACCTGGTGGCGGCGGAGTTCGCCGTCGAGCAGCACGGCGGCGGGACAGGGGACCGGGGTGGGCGCCAGGCCGTGCAGTTCGCTGGCGACGAGTGCGACGGGGCCGGTGCCGGGATGCAGCGGGGACATATGTCCTTCTGGGGCTTGAGCCCGCCCAGACTCAGTGGTCTCGGCGGATGATGAGGTTGGCCAGTGCGGTCAGTTCCATCGCGGGCCCGGACGCGGGGTTGGCCGCCTCCAGGCTGTCGAGCGCGTCCGCCAGGCGGGTCGTGGCCTGGGTGCGGGCCCAGGTGCGGCCGCCCGCGGTCTCGATCAGGTCGGCGGCCCGGATCAGGTCCGCCGCCGTGAGCGCGGTGGTCTGGTGGTACAGGGTGTGCAGTGCCTGCGACGCCTTGCTGTTCGCGGCCAGCGCCGCCACCACCGGCAGCGACTTCTTCCGCCGCTCCAGGTCGGCGTACACCGGCTTGCCGGTCGCGGTCGGGTCGCCCCAGATCCCCAGCAGGTCGTCGACCAGCTGGAACGCCAGGCCCAGGTGCTCCCCGAAGGTGCGCAGGTGCGTCACCCGGGTCGGTGCCGCGCCGCCGAACAGCGCGCCGAGCGCCGTCGAGCAGCCCAGCAGCGCGCCGGTCTTGCCCTCCGCCATCCGCACGCACTCGGCGAGCCCGACGTCGGCGCGCTTCTCGAACGCCAAGTCGGCGGCCTGCCCGTCCTGCACGGCCAGCACCGCGGCCGACAGGATGCGCGCGCCCTCCTGCGCCGACGGGTGACCGCTGCTCGCCAGCACGTCGAAGGCCAGCGTGAGCAGCGCGTCCCCGGCCAGGATCGCGGGCCCGAGGCCGAACACGCTCCACGCCGTCGGCCGGTGCCTGCGGGTGCGGTCGCGGTCCATCACGTCGTCGTGCAGCAGCGTGAAGTTGTGCACGAGCTCCACCGCGACGGCCGCCGGGAGGGCCCGCTCCGCGTCCCCGCCGACCGCCTCGGCCGCGGTGACGACCAGCGCGGGCCGGATGGCCTTGCCCGCGTCGGCCGTGGTGGCCTCACCGTGCTCGTCCCACCAGCCGAAGTGGTAGCCCGTGATGTGGCGCATCGAGTCGGGCAGGGTCTCGACCGCCGCGCGCAGGGCCGGGTCGAAGCGGTCGCGGTTGCGCGCGAGCACTTCGCGGGCGCAGTGGTGGGCTGGGGCGACGGTTGGCGTCACAAGAGGGTCCTTCCGAAGTGGAGCGTGGGGGTGGAGCGCTCGAGCCGGGTGTGGAAACCGGTCGAGCGGGGCGTGGAACGCGCCTGGGTGGAACGCGGAACGCGTTCGAGCGGAATCGCGGAACGCGCTCGCCACCACCACCGGAGGCGGGCCGGGGGTGGTGGCGAGCGGGGGCCTCACAGCCCGATCTGGACGCTTTCCAACACGCCGAGCGCGTCGGGCACCAGCACGGCCGCGCTGTAGTAGGTGCTGACCAGGTACGACATGACCGCCTTGTCGTTGATCCCGGTGAACCGCACGGACAGGCCCGGCTCGTACTCGTCCGGCAGCCCGGTCTGGTGCAGGCCGATCACACCCTGGTCGGATTCGCCGGTGCGCAGCACCAGGATCGACGTGGTGTTGGTCTCGGAGATCGGGATCTTGTCGCAGGGCAGGATCGGCACCCCGCGCCAGGACTGCAGCTGCCTGCCCTGCACCTCGACGGTGGGCGGGTAGAGGCCGCGCCGGTTGCACTCGCGGCCGAAGGCGGCGATGGCCCTCGGGTGCGCGAGGAAGAAGTTCGACCGGCGCCGCCGCGACAGCAGCTCGTCGAGGTCGTCCGGGGTCGGTGCGCCGGTGCGGGTGTGGATGCGCTGGCGCAGGTCCGCGTTGTGCAGGAAGCCGAAGTCCCGGTTGTTGATCAGCTCGTGCTCCTGGCGCTCCCGCAGCGCCTGGATGGTGAGCCGCATCTGCTGGGCGACCTGGTCCATCGGGTCGTTGTACAGGTCCGCGACCCGGGTGTGGATCTTGAGCAGGGTCTGCGCGACGCTCAGCTCGTACTCGCGCGGGGCCAGGTCGTAGTCGACGAACGTGCCGGGCAGCTCCGTTTCGCCGTCGTGGCCGGACGCCAGCGCGATCTCCGCCTCGCCGTGCTTGTTCGTCCGCTGCGCCGGGCTGGCCCGGAACGCCTCGACGTGCGCCCGCAGCGCGTCCGACCGCTCCTGCAGCGACAGGAACTCCGAGCGCGACAGCGACATCACGATGCAGGCCGTCTCGGCGCGCGCGGTGAACTCCCACGCGGTGCCGGACTCGACGAGCGCCCGGTCCCCGAAGTACTGCCCGTCGGCCAGCACGTTCAGCGTCGCCTCGTCGCCGAAGTGCCCGCGGGCGCGGGTGGTGACCTTGCCGTGCGCGATGAGGTGCACGGCGTCGGCCGGGGTGCCCTCCTCGACGATGGTGTCGCCCGCCGCGTACTCGCGCTGGGTGAACCGGCCCGCCAGCGCGGACAGCGCCGCGTCGTCGGTGAGGTCGCGCAGCACGGCCAGTTCGCGCAGCTCGGTCGGCACGATGTCGATGTCCGCGCCGGTGTTGGTGAAGGTGACCCGGCCGTCGCCGAGGGTGTAGCTGAGCCTGCGGTTGACCCGGTACACCGCGCCCTGGGCCTCGACCCACGGCAGCAGGCGCAGCAGCCAGCGCGGGCTGATCTCCTGCATCTGCGGCACGGACTTGGTCGTGGTGGCCAGGTTCCGCGCGGCCCGGGTGCCCAGGCTCTGCTGGCTCTGCTCGGTGTCCGAATCGAGAAGCTCGGTCACGCGTGGTACCGCCAATCAGTGGTCGTGGAGGGGTGCGCTACAGGCCGATCTGCACGTCGTCGAGCACGGCGAGCGCGTCCGGGACCAGCACGGCGGCGGAGTAGTAGGCGCTGACCAGGTAGGACAGCACGGCGGTGTCGTTGATGTTCATGAACCGCACGGACAGGCCCGGCTCGTACTCGTCCGGGATGCCGGTCTGGTGCAGGCCGATCACGCCCTGGTTGGCCTCACCGGTGCGCATCAGGATCATCGAGGTGGTGCGGGTGTCGGAGATCGGGATCTTGTTGCACGGCAGCACCGGGATGCCGCGCCAGGACGGCACCTGGTGGCCCGCGATGTCCACGTTGGCCGGGTAGATGCCGCGCTTGCTGCACTCGCGGCCGAAGGCGGCGATGGCCTTGGGGTGGGCCAGGATGACCGACGGGTCCTTCCACACCTTGGAGAGCAGCTCGTCGAGGTCGTCCGGGGTGGGCGCGCCCTGGCGGGCGTGCACGCGCTGGCGCGGGTCGGCGTTGTGCAGCAGGCCGAAGTCCCGGTTGTTGATCAGCTCGTGCTCCTGGCGCTCGCGCAGCGCCTCGATGGTCAGCCGCAGCTGCTGCTCGACCTGGTCCATCGGCTGGTTGTAGAGGTCGGCGACGCGGGTGTGCACCTTCAGCACGGTCTGCGCGACGCTGAGCTCGTACTCGCGGGGGGAGACCTCGTAGTCGACGAAGGTCTCGGGCAGCTCCACCTCACCGGTGTGGCCCGCGGCCAGGTTGATCGGCACCTCGCCGTCGCGGGTGTGCGCGCCGCTGGCCACGTACGCCTCGACGTGCGCGCGCAGCGACGGGATCCGCTCGAGCAGGTTCTGGAAGTCTGTGCGGCGCAACGACAGCGCCGTGACCTCGGTGGTGGCGCGCGCGGTGAAGTCCCAGATGCGCTCCTCCAGCAGGCCCCACTGGTCGAAGTACTCGCCGTCGGTGACCACGCCGACCACGGTCTCGTCGCCGTACTGGCCCTCGGCGCGCTGCTCGACGCGGCCGTGCGCGATGACCAGGAACCGGTCCTCGGCGTGCCCCCACTGCACGAGGGTGTCGCCCGCGCCGTAGGTCTCCTGCTGGAACAGCTCGGCCAGCGCGCTCAGCGCCTCGTCGTCGTCGAAGTCGCGCAGGAAGGACAGTTCGCGCAGGTCGCCCGCGACCACCCGGGCCTGGGCCGCGCCGCGGTTGACCGTGATCCGCCCGTCGCCGACCACGTAGTCGATGGCGATGCGCCCGTCGCCGACGACGTAGCTGCGCCGCTGGTTGACCCGGTAGGTACCACCGCCGACGTGGGTCCACGGCAGGACCCGCAGCAGCCAGCGGGAGGTGATCTCCTGCATCTGCGGCACGGACTTGGTGGTGGTGGCGAGGTTCCGCGCCGCCGCGGTCGTGAGGCTCTGCTGGGGCGAGGTCTCGCCGTCGACGGGGCGCAGGGTCTCGGTCACGGTCTACCGCCTATCGGGTTGTTGGCGTGCTTCGAATCGGGTTGCGACTGGAAAATGCGACAACGGCGGGCCGGGAAGGCGGCCGAGAACCCAGTCGCCACCGGAGAAAGCGCCTCGTGTTCACCTTTGGTCGAGTCCGTGTACGGTCGAGACCGCCTGCGTCCCTTCGGTTGCCGACGGCGTCGAAGCTATCCGGGATCTTGGCCACCCGTAAGTCGCACGTTTTGGTGTAAAAGGCGCGCGAGTTCTCGGCATTGGCCCGGCCGAAGCAGACGTTCAGTGATCGCCCCGCTGATCTTTCACTCGATCATGTGGTCATCGGGCCGGATGGCTAACACAGGGGCACCGGACGTGCGCGCTGCGTGAGCGGCGACAATGGTCCGCATGAGTGGATCGGTGGTCGTGCTCGGCGGGCGCAGCGAGATCGGGTCGGAGGTCGCGGCCAGGCTGGCGAGCGGTCGCGTGGTGGTCCTGGCCGCGCGCCGGTCGGGCGAACTCGTCGAGGAGGCGGCGGCGCTGCGGGCGGCGGGTGCCACCGAGGTGGTGCCGGTCGAGTTCGACGCCGACGACCTCGGTGCGCACGAGGAGGCGCTGGCCGGTATCGCCCGCGCGCACGGGCCCATCGGCACGATCGTGGTCGCCTTCGGCATCCTTGGCGACCAGTCGCGCGCCGAGGCCGAGGTGGACCACGCGGTGGCGATCGTCCACACCGACTACGTCGCCCACGTCAGCGTGCTCACCCACGCGGCGAACCTGTTGCGGCGCCAGGGGAGCGGTGAACTCGTCGTGTTCTCGTCGGTCGCAGGCGTGCGCGTGCGGCGGGCGAACTACGTCTACGGGTCGGCCAAGGCCGGGCTGGACGGTTTCGCGAGCGGGCTGTCCGACGCGCTCGCGGGCAGCGGTGTGCGGCTGCTGCTGGTGCGCCCCGGGTTCGTGGTCGGCCGGATGACGACCGGCATGTCCCCCGCGCCGTTCTCCAGCACCCCCGCGCAGGTGGCCGAGGCGACCGTGCGCGCACTGCGCAAGGGCCGCGGCGAGGTGTGGGTGCCCGGTGTGCTGCGGCCGGTGTTCTTCGGGATGCGCCTGCTGCCCCGCGCGCTCTGGCGCCGCCTACCCCGCTGAATGGTCCACAGTGGACATGGCGGTGCGGCGGATCCACAGCAGGCCGAGCACCGGCAGCACCAGCGGGACGAACCCGTAGCCCTTGCCGAACACCGACCACACCGTCGCGTCCGGGAACGCCGAGGGCGCCAGCACGCTCGCGGTCCCCACGGCGAGCACGCCGACCAGTTCGACCGCGCACGACACCACCGCGACCCGGCGCGAGGTGCGGCTGCCCCGGGCCAGGCACACCGTCGCCACGACGTAGACCACCGCGGCGACGGCGGAGAGCGCGTACGCCAGCGGCGCGCGGCCGAAGTGCGCCGCGATCTGCACGCCGGAGCGCGCGCACGCGGCCAAGGCGAAGATCGCGTACACGGCGATCAGCAGCCGCCCGGGGCCGGAGCGGGTCGCGGTGCGCTGATCGGTCTCAGGCACGGGCGTCCCAGATCTGGTTGAGCCGCACGATCATGACCGGCACGACCAGCGCGCCGACCACCAGCACGGCCGTGCCCCAGCGGGTCCGCTCGGCGAAGGACCAGAACACCGCCAGCGGCAGGATCAGCAGCGCGCCGAGCAGGTAGCCGCCGAACTGCAGGCCGTCCACCTCGTGGTCGGCGGTCACCAGCCGGATGAACCCCAGCACCGCCTGCACCAGCAGCGCCACCTCGATGACCCCCAGCAGCCCGAGGAAGGCGTTGCCGTCGGCGCGGCCGGGCAGCGGCGGCCGGTGCGCGACCACCAGCACCAGCGCCCACACCGCCGCCGCCACGGATACCCAGGTGAGGGTGGTGGACAACGCGTCGATCATGGCGCCCCCCGGCGGTGTGGCTCTGCTGGCCCGGTGAGCCTCGCACGCCGCCGCGCGCCCGCGCGCACCGGCCGGTCGGACCGGTCGGGCCCGCTCAGTCGAGGGTGGCCCCGATCTGCTTCTCGATCCGGGCGGTGACCGCGGCCGCGTGCGCGGTGATGTAGAAGTGCCCGCCGGTGAAGACCTCCAGCTCGAAGTCACCGTCGGTGTGGTCGGCCCACCTGCGGGCCTCCGGCTCGGTGACCTTGGCGTCGCTGTCGCCGATCAGCGCCGTGATCGGCGCGGCGATCCGCGGCCCGTCCGTGCGCCGGTAGGTCTCGGCGGCCTTGTAGTCGGCGCGGATGGCGGGGAACACCATCTGCCGGATGTCCGGGTCGTCGAGCAGCGCGGCCTCGGTGCCGCCCAGCGCCTTGACGTCCTCGAGCAGCTCGTCGTCGGGCAGCAGGTGCGACGACTCGTCGCGCAGCGCGGACGGCGCGCGGCGGCCGGACACCACGACCCCGCGCACCGGCGTGCCCAGCGCCTGCAGCCGCAGCGCCACCTCGAACGCCACCGACGCGCCCATGCTGTGGCCGAACAGCGTGAGCGGCTTGTCCTGGTAGGCGCCGAGCGCGGCGGCCACCCCGTCGGCGAGGTCGGCGACCGACTCCAGCAGCGGCTCCTGCCTGCGGTCCTGGCGGCCGGGGTACTGGGCCACGAGCACGTCGACGCGCGGGTGCGTGGCCTTGGACACCGGGAAGAAGTAGCTGGCGGAGCCACCCGCGTGCGGCAGGCACAGCAGCCGCGCCGGTGCCCCCGGCGCCGGGTGGAAGCGGCGCAGCCAGCGGTCGCTCTCGGTGCTCATCTCGGTCCTTCCCCGATCGGGACGCGGTGATCACCCCCGATGGTGCCGGCCGTGCGGGGTTTCCTCGCCCCGCACGGCACGGCGTGATCAGCCTCACCTAGGGGTTTCCCCAGTGCCGGTTCAGGCCCAGGGGCGGAGGGTGAGCGCGGCGCGGTTGCCGCTACCGGCCAGTGCCGCGTTCACCGCCGCGGTGTGGGGACCGCAGCCGCTGGCGCGCGGGACGGTGAACGCGCCGGTCAGCGTGCCGCCGGTGGCCGGGGTGAACCCGGGTCCGGAGGTGAGCGGTACCTCCACCGCCGTCTCGCAGCCCGGTGTCGGGATGGTCCGGCCGCGCACGGTCACGCTGGGGATCGTGACCCGCTGCCGGGTGCTCAGGGTGAACACGCCCGCGGTGAGGGTGCCGGTCGCGGTGCCGTCGGGGGTGAACTCGACGCGCGCCGAGCCGCCGTTGCCGAGCGGTACCTCCACCGGCGAGAGGTTGACCGTGGACTGGTGCGTTCCGGCGGTCACGTCAAGCAGGGTGCGCTGCTCGCCGTTGAGCGGTATCTCGGAGCCGCGGACCCGTGCGGACCCGGTGACGTCGTAGTAGTAGGTGACGTGAGTGGGCGGTGTGTGGATCCGCAGTGGGGTGCTGCGTTGTCCGGTGCCGCGGAGAATGCCGCGGACGCGGACGTAGTAGGTCGTGTCCGGGGACAGACCGGTGATGGTGGTGCTGAGGTTGGCCGCGTCCACGCGTTGCACCGGTGCCTCATCGACCTGTATCTCGTACTCGCTGGGCGGCATGCCCGAGCCCACCGCCGGGTTCCACGCCAGTCCGACGCTGTCCGGGGTGAGCGAGGTGACTCGGACCCCGGTCGGCGCGGGCAGCACCTCCGAGACCACCGGCAGCGTCTGGATCCGCATCCACGTGACCGGCGACTGGTCGCCGCGCAGGCACCGGGAGGTCAGCTCGCCGGGGCGGGTGGGGCTGCCGTCGGCGCGTCGCGGGCGCAGGGAGACCCCGATGCTGTCGACGGCGACGGTGGTCGTGCCCACCTGCGCGGTCGGGTAGTGGTCGTCGGTGTACCCGCGCACGGTGGCCACCACGTCCCGACCGGGGGTGACCGGCGTGCGCCGGAGTTCCAGCCGGAGGGTGGGACGCCCCGAGGCCGGACCGGTGACGATCGTGTCCACGTCGATGTCGCCCTCGACGCTCGCGGCCCCCACCGCGGTCAGGCCCGCGCTGGGGATGGTGACCGTGCCGGTGATCAGCCGGGCCTCGGGCAGGGGCCGCTGGTACGTGGGGTTCTCCACGTTGGCGGTGAGGTCCAGGCGCACCGACCCGACGTACGGGGACAGGCAGCCGTTGGTGGTGGCGACCGACATCGGCTCCGCGACCGCCGGGACCGCGGTGAGGAGGGGGACGGCGAGCGCGGTGGTGGCGGTGAGCACGGCTATGCCCGCCGCGGTCACTCCCTTTCTTCGCATGGTGTTTCCTTCGCTCGGGTACTGGTCGTGCGCATGGTTGCCCGGCGGTGCGGTGGTCGACAACGGTGGTCAACCGAATGCAGGCAGGTATTTCCGCCATCGAGCCAGTGGCCCGGTCCGGTCCGCACCGGACCGGTCATCCTCCAAACCGGACCGGAGTGCGTTGTCGACCACGGCGGGTGAAGACCCGTGCGGGCACGGTGTGAGGGCTGTGTGAGTTCGGTCATGCCGGTGGTCCGCGCGCTGAGAGGGCGCTGAGAGCGGCCAGGGGGCTTCGGTAGGGTCGGCCGCGACAAGCGTCTCGGGGGAGGTCGCCATGGGTCTCATTCGGACGGTCGGCGGGAACGTCGCGTCGTGGTTGACGCGCACGTCGTTGGCCCGCTTCCTGCTGCGCCGGTACGGCAACCGGGTGCTCTCGCTGCTGCCGGAGGCGGCGCTGGTCCCGCTGCGCCGCGACGGCCTGGTGCCCACCGCCGAGCTCGACCGGATCCGCGAGGAGCGGCCGGTGACCCGGCTGCCCATCCCGTTCGAGGTCAACATCTGGTTGGTGACCGGTCACGCGGAGTGCAAGCAGGTGCTCGCCGACACCGGGGCGTTCAGCAACGACTACACCCACCTCGGCGAGCTGGTCGGCAGCCGGGACACCACCCCCGGCGGGCTGGGCTTCGCCGACCCGCCCGACCACACCCGGCTGCGCAAGCTGCTGACGCCCGAGTTCACCGTGCGCCGGATCTCCCGGCTGGCCCCGCGCATCGACGCCATCGTCGCGGGCTGCCTGGACCGGATGGCCGCCGAGCCCGGCCCGGTCGACCTGGTCGAGCACTTCGCGCTGCCGATCCCGTCGCTGACCATCTGCGAGCTGCTCGGCGTCCCCTACACCGACCGCGAGGACTTCCAGCGCCTCGCGGTGGCCCGCTTCGACCTCTTCGGCGGCGCGGGCGCCCCGCTCGGCGCCATCTCCGAGTCGCTGGAGTACCTCAAGGGCGTGGTCAAGGCCCAGCGCGCGGAGCCGGGCGACGGGCTGCTCGGCATGATCATCCGCGAGCACGGCGACGAGGTCGACGACCTGGAGCTGGCCGGGCTCGCCGACGGCATCCTGACCGGCGGGTTCGAGACCACCGCCAGCATGCTCGCGCTCGGCGCGCTGATCCTGCTGCGCGACCCCGACACCAGCACCCTGGTCCGCGACGACGACGCGGCCACCGGCCCGTTCGTCGAGGAGCTGCTGCGCTACCTCACCGTCGTGCAGGTCGCGTTCCCGCGCTTCGCCCGGCACGACCTCGACGTCGCCGACACCCGGATCAGCAAGGGCGACCTGGTCGTCTGCTCGCTGAGCGCGGCCAACCGCGACCCGGTGCTCGGCGACGACATCACCGACTTCGAC
Source organism: Actinokineospora auranticolor (assembly GCF_041897805.1). Lineage (GTDB taxonomy): Bacteria > Actinomycetota > Actinomycetes > Mycobacteriales > Pseudonocardiaceae > Actinokineospora > Actinokineospora auranticolor. The sequence continues at coordinate 7,336,653 of NZ_CP154825.1, read as the reverse complement.
CCGCGCCGCGCGCCGACCCAGCACATGGCCTTCGGCTACGGCGCGCACCGCTGCATCGGCGCGGAACTGGCCCGCATGGAGCTGCGCGCGGCCTACCCGGCGCTGGTCCGGCGCTTCCCGGACCTGCGGTTGGCGACCGCGGAGTCCGCGCTGGACTTCCGCAAGACCTCGATCGTCTACGGCGTCGAGGCCATCCCGGTCACCACCGGCTGAGCGCGCGTCCGACCCGATCGGGCGGGGCCGGGAACTCCGCCGCCCCCGCGGCCGACCCTCTGCACAGGTCACACCGAGCCGGTCCGTGCGCGCCCACCCACCGGCCCGGTGTCACCACACCAGCGCCCGACTACAAGCCGGTCTCACATTCGGTCGGCTACGCTCCGGTCCCCCGTGTGCACCGGTCCCCGTCCCGGTTCCGGTGGACAAGCCGAGAGAGGTCCCCCTGATGTCCCTGCGCCGTGTCCTAGCCGCCCTGCTCGTCGCGGGCGCCACCCTGGTGGGCACCGCCCTGCCCGCGTCCGCGCACACCGAGCTGGAGTCCAGCAACCCCGCCAAGGGGGCCACGGTGTCCGCGCTGCCCGCGACCGTGGAGCTCACCTTCACCGAGGCGGTCACCATCGACCCCAAGGCCGACTCCGTCGCGGTCACCGGGCCGGAGGCGGTCCGCTGGACGGTCGGGAAGCCGGTCGCGGCGGGTCGCGTGGTCACGGTCCCGGTCACGCCGGTGGGTCCGGCGGGCGCGTACAAGATCGAGTACCGGGTCACCTCGGACGACGGCCACGCGGTCGGCGGCGCGGTCGAGTTCACCATGTCCGTCGCGGGTGCCCCGCCGGAGCCGACCAGCCCGCCCGCGGCCCCGGAGGTGACCGCGCCCGCGGCCGAGCAGGCGGCGACCGCGCCCGCCCCGTCCTCGGCGCCCGCCGCGCAGGCCGCGGAGACCGGCATGCCCAAGTGGGTGTGGTTCGTCCTGGGGCTCGTCGCCTTCGCGGTGGTCATCGCGCTGGTGTTCTTCGGCCTGCGCAAGTCGAACAACACCGACTGACCGATCCCGGGGACCCGGCCCCGTTCGGGCACCGGCAAAGAAACGTTGAGCTGAACCGGCCATGAACGGCTGGCGCTTACCCCTGTCCCGGTCCCGCGCCGTCACTACGCTGGCGGCCTGATCGGGCGCGCAGGGGAGGGTGTCGTGACCGAGATCCGGGACGCGCTGCGGGCGGTGCTCGACTTCCTCGGGGCCGGGAACCTGGTGCTGGGGATCGTGCTGCTGATCGCGACCCCGTTCGTCGACCGGTTCCTGATCCGCCGCAAGCGGGTCAGCTACCGCGTGCACTACAACTCCAAGATCGGCCTCGGGCCGGAGCGGTTGGCCGACGAGCAGGGCGCCCAGTCCGGTCAACCGGGCCAGTTCGGCACCCTCGCGCGGTTGATGGACCGGTTGAGCATCGTGGTCATCCGGATCCGCAACACCGGTGGCTACGACATCAGCGCCGACGACTTCGAGAAGCCGCTCACCTTCACCTTCGGCAAGCGGGTGGTCTGGAACGCGCGGATCTCCGAGGCCGGGTCCGACGAGGTCCGCGAGCAACTGCGCGAGGGCCTGCGGTTCTTCCGCCACGACAGCGGCACCGCGGGCGCCGCGCGCGAGGAGCGGGACAACAACCTCGGCACCGTGCGGGACAAGATGACCCAGCGGATGGTCCGCTGGATCGGCGGCCAGGCCCCCGCGCCGCGCGAGCCCGAGGCCGAACCGCGGTGGCACGGCGTGCGGCTGGAACGCCTCTCGCTGCACCGCAAGCAGAAGTTCAAGCTGGTGGTGGTGCTGGAGGAGCCCGAGGACAACCCGACCGGCGACACCAGCAAGGAGATCGCCGCCTCGGGCAAGCTGGCCGACAACGGCATCATCAAGGACGAGAAGAGCCCCCGCCGGATCACCCTGGCGCGGCTGACCGGCATCGGCGCCCTGGTGCTGACCGTGTTCTTGATGGCCAGCCTGCTGCTGGCCTCACCGCCGGTCGGCGACGACTGCGTGTCCGGCGAGGTGTCCGTCGAGGGGTCGAGCGTGTTCATCCCGACCATGGGCCTGATCGCCGGGGACTACACGGCGCGCTGCGGCGACACCAAGATCACGACGACGTCCAGCGGCAGCATCGGCGGCGCCCGGGACCTGGCCGCGCTCGAACCGGACCAGGCGCGCACGCACGGCGCCCTCTCGGACGGCCGCTACTCCGGCACGCACCCGCAACTGCGGTCCCAGCAGCTGGCCATCGTGCTGTACCACGTCGTGGTCAACAAGGACGTCCCCGTGGACAACCTGCCCACCAGCACCCTCAAGCAGATCTTCGACGGCACCATCACCGACTGGCAGCAGCTCGACCCGGACGGACCCTCCCGGCCCATCCGCATCGTGGGGCGCGGCTCGGACTCGGGCACCCGCCAGCTGTTCGAGGGCAGCGTCCTGGGCCGCGCCGAACCGGCCCTGTCCTCCAACGACTGCCAGACCAAGGACCGCGACCCGTCCGCGAAGGTCGTCCGGTGCGAACTCCGGTCGAACAAGGACATCGCCAACACCGTCATGGACACCCCCGGCGCCATCGGCTACGCGGACGCGCCGACGGTGGCCGAGGTCCGCAAGCGGGGCTCGCTCAAGGCGCTGACCCTCAACGGCAAGGTCTTCGACTCGGTCGGCGTCTCGGACACCGGCTACCCGTTCTGGACGGTCGAGTACCTCTACACCAAGGGTGAACCGGCCAAGGACACCGCGCTCGGCGCCTTCGCGGAGTACCTGCACGACAACTCCACCGCGCGGCTGCGGCTCAAGGACGCGGGCTTCATCCCGTGCACCACACCGGAAGGTGCCCCGGTGGCCCTGTGCAACACGAGGTGACTACGGGTTCCCCACGCAGGCGCGGATCTCGGCCGCGCCCAGCGCACCCCACCGCTGCGATCCCACCAACGCCACCACGCCCGGCTCGCTGAAGACGGCGCGCAACTCCTCGGGGACGTCCTCGGGGTTCGCGCCGACCTTCTCCACCGCGTCCGGGCACCGCCGCAGGTGCTCGGCCAGGCCCGGCCAGCGGGTTTCGAGGATCGTCCACAGGGCCAGGGTTTCCACGGGGACCGCACTGCCTTCCAGGGTGCGGACCGCGCGGAGCGCGCTGTAGGTGTTCACGAACCGCTTCATCGCGCGTGGGTTGGCGGGGAGCAGCCCGGCGAACCGCTGGAGGCTGTGCTCGGTCGCGGCGACGGCCTCGGGGGAGGAGAGCCGCCGCAGCGCGTCCTCCGCCACGAGGCCCCGGACTTCCGGGCTCGCGGACGACAGCGCGGAGACCACGTCGTCCTCGGTCACGGTCTGGTTCAGCGACGCCCGGACCCGCTGTTCCTCGGCGCGCACGGCGGCGTCCACGCCCGAGGCGCCGCGCAGCAGGCGGCGCAGGAATCCTTCGCGTTGCGGCCGGTCCGCCGCGGGGAGTGGTACTCGGAGCTGGAAGAACTTGTCCAGGAAGAGGTAGCCCAGCGGGCGGCCGGGTTCGGCGACCTGGGTGCTGAACCGCTCGTAGGCCTGTTCGTAGGCGACGCGCAGCCAGGCGCCGTCGGCCGACACGATGAAGTGGATGTTCGGCGGGCCGGTGTCGCGGATCAGGGTCTGGACGCTGTCGAGCAGTTCGACGACGTAGTTCTCCTTGCAGCGGTCGAGGTCGTCGATGAGGAACACCACCGGCCGCTTGGAGCGGGCCATCAACCAGCCGAAGTGCCGGTCGACCTCCAGCATCGGGTTCGTGTTGGACTGCTCGAACAACCGCGCCCCGCGCGCCGAGTCCCACAGCAGGAACCGGCTGGCGACAAGGGCTCCGGCCCAGAGGGTGCTGAGCCCGACGAGGCCGCCGGTGATGGTCTTGACGATCTCGGTGGCGCCCTTGAAGTCGGTGAACCACCACAGCACACCACCTGCCACAGCCAGCAGCACGGTGAAGGCCAGGACGACCGGGGCCCCGACTCGCCGCAGCCGCGCGAGGGATTCGGTGATCCGCAGCCATACCCGTCCCGGCCATTTGCGCTGCTTGCGCACCGCTGTTCGCAACGAGGTCAGCAGTGCCCACCAGGCGGGCCCGACTCCGGCTTCCCGCCAGGCGTCGAACGGCACGGTGGTGAAGTCCTGATCGAGGTCTTTCCGGAGGAACCCGAGCAGCGTGCTCTTCCCGGCGCCCCAAGGGGCATCGATGTGCACGAGGAACGAACTCCCCGGCTCCCGCTCGTCAACCCGCCGCAACCGCTGCGCCACCACGCGAGCCAACGGCTTGCGCTGCAACCAGTCCTCGTCGGCGGGCGCGTCCCCGACCCACTCGACGTGGTCGGTCTGCGGACGCGACCAGATCCGCACCTCCCCGTCCTCGCTGCCACTGGCGACGAACAGGTCCCCGTACAGCTCGCCGAGCGCCACCCCGCGCACGGCGCCGGTGTGCCCGGTCAGCCGGTGGATGTGGTTGGTGTCGGTCTCCCAGAGCCACACCGTTCCCCGCTCGTCCCCCACGGCCACGCTCCGGCCAGCGATCGCGACCGACTCGACCGGCGCCTCGAACCGCCAGGAGGTCAACGCGTGCCAGGTTCGCTGATCACGAGTCTCGACGGTGCCGTCGTCGTGGCCGACGACGACGGTGGTTCCGGAGCGCGCGATCGCGGTCGGCGTGGCTGGAGTGGCGAGCGCCAGCACCTCATTGGGCCGCCACGCGCGCAAAGTCCGGTCGGACAAGAAGAGCACATCATGCTTGCCCGCGAAGGCGATCGCCGTGACGAAGTCGTCGCTCAGCGCGCGGACGGGCTTCGAGTCGCCCGGTGACCAGAGCACTACCTGGTTGTCATCACCACCGCTGGCGACTTGACCGCCGGACTTGACCGCCACCGCGTTCACGATGCCGTCGTGCTGGTACAGGGCCTTGGGCGCATCCGGCAGCACGCACTGCCGCACGGAACCGTCCTGACCACCGCTGTACAGCACCTCGGGGCGGTCCGGATCGACGGCGATCGACCACACCGCCCCGACCGAGCCGGTAGTCCGGTGGTGCAGCGGTCCCTCGACCTGCCAACCGTGGATCTCGCCGTCCTCGGCTCCCGCGAAGACCGCGACCTGCCCCTCCAGTGCCCCGATGGCCACCGACGTCACCGGGGCGCCCACCAGGTGCGCCCGGGTGGCGCTGTAGGACGACTCGGCCAGGACCCGGGGCGCCTTCGCGGGTTCGAAGGCGACATCCAGGGCCGCGATCGCCGCGCCCACTTCGTTGGCGGGTAGCACGACCACCTGGGTCAGCCAGGAATGCGAGGCCGATCGCACGTCCGCGAGCTCGATGTCCTCGCCGAGCAAGGCCACGACCGGGAAGCCGGGCAGTGCGCGTCCGCGCAGTTCCGAGAGTTCGCGGGCGGTCGCAAGCGAGCGGAGTGAGCCGGGGGTCACGATCACGACGGCGCCGTCGGCGTTCGCCATCATGGCTCGCAGCGCCGCTTCGAGGTTCCCGCTCGGGGTCGCGCTGTCCTCCAGCACCTCGTACCCGGCGCCGAGCAGAGCAGACCTCAGCGGCGCCAGGACGCCGGCGCCGCTGAGACCGTGGCTGATGTAGATGCGTTTCGGAGGTTCCGCCGCCGCCATGCGGCGAGGTTACCGGCGGTGTCAGCCGAAGAAGACCGAGGTCGCCAGGTTGTCGAACTGCACCTTCGCCAGGTCCGGCACGTCTCCGTCGACCACGACCGACTTGCCCTTGCAGTCCTTCTCCGACCACAGCTTCAGCGACCCCAGCGCCGAGAGGGACGACGCCGTGCGCGGGCGGGCCAGGTTCTTGCAGCCCGGGCCCGCCGTGCCCTCGGCGGCGCCGTTCTCGCTGAACCGGGGCTCGTCGAACAGCACCACACTGGTCGCCTTCCGGCCGCTGTCCGGGGCGGGCGCGGGCTCCTGCGCGGGGCCGCCCGCCTTCTCGCCGTCGGGCGTGACGCCGAACCAGGTGCCGCCGACGCCCTGCCCGAGGGTGTCGCCCGCCTTGGTGTCCTTGGCGAACCGGTAGACCGGCCAGCCCTTGATGGTGACCTGGCGGCTGCCGTCGTCGCGGGTCACGAAGCCGACGGCCGACTTCGGCACGCCCGCGACGAACACCTTGGCGCCCTTGGCCACGGTGACCGGCGGCCAGGTCTTCGCGCAGTCGCCGGCGCAGTTCGACTTCGACGGGCTCGCGGTGTCCTTGTCGAACCGGTACAGCGTCAGGCCCGCGCCGTTGACCACCACCGGGTCCAGTTCGCCCGCCCGGCTCGCGCGCAGCTGCACCCACTTGCGCGAAGTCTCCGCCGGGGCGGAGTTGGCGCTGCCGTCCGCGCCGGTGGCCCAGTCGCCGGTGCCCTGGGCGGCGCCGTTCGCGCGGGCCGTGCCCGCGACGAACGACACGTCGTCCGGCAGCTCCGCGTCGGCCCGCGGCGCCGCGGCGGCGGGCGCGGGCTGGTTGTCCACAGTGGACGAAGCGGCGGGCCCGCCGCAGGCGGACAGGGCGAAGGCCCCGGCGGCGACGAGGGCGGCGGCGGACAGGACGTGCTCGCGGTTCATCTGACTCCCCGATCTGGCGGCTGGCCCCGGGCTCCCGGCCGGGGCGGATTCAGCAGTGACACGAGCCGTGCGCGGGGTCGGTTCACCCGGGATCGGGACCGGGCGGTCCGGCTGTGCAGTCGCCCGCCGCGGACGTCATTCGGCCGGTGGACCCCGGGGCAGACGCAGGCGGTCACTCTCCGCTATGCCGTAGTCACATCACCGTGTGTGACACCCGGTGTGGCGTTCGGTGCATCCTCACTCGGGCGCGAAGCGGTGACGAGCAACGACCTTGGCCAAGATCGTGTTACTTGATCATTCAATGTGTACGACGTACGGGTGAATCTTGGTTGTGAGTCAGTTGTCTTTGGCTACGACCGGTAACTGATGTTATGGGTCGGTGCGATGGACGAGGCAACAGTGCCCACCGTGGGACCAGCGAGCGTCCGGACCGCACGCGCTCGCCCCCCACCTGGGCTCCACTGCGGAAGAATCGACATCGCCATGACTTTGCTGTGGATCATCGGCTCGGTCGCCGTGCTCGCCATCGTGGTGTGGCGGCTGCGCACCGCCTCCGGTCTGGTCGACCGCATCCTCGTCGAGGAGCGCGCGGGCGCCGAGCGCGACGCGCGCCGCGAGGCGGAGCGGGACACCGCGACCCCCGCCGTCCCCGCGCAGGCGACCGCTCAGGTCACCCAGTGGCCGCACCCGCCGCGGCACGCGCTGTCCCGCCGCCGCGCGGGCACCCACGACCACCGCCTCGCGGGCTGAGCCCCGCGGCCACCCGGCGGGGCCCGGGCGGACGCGGACGAGCCCGACCGGACGACACCGGTCGGGCTCGAGTGGGAAGTGCGGTTGTGACCAGTCGACCCGGACCCGGGTTGCGGCACCGGGGTGCCGGGTCGACGCGGAGCGGGGAACCGGGCGCGGTGGGCGCCGCCGCCCGTACCCCGGGCCGGGCTCGTCCCTCCGGTCGGTGGGCGCCGACCGGAGGGACGGCAGTTCTAGTACGGGTCGCCGAGGGCGGCGCGCAGGGCCGCGCTGTCGACCCAACCCAGGTGCGCGCAGGCCCGCGCGCCCCGGAAGGACCACAGGTGGTGCTGGCGCCACGTCGCCCGGCGGCCCTGCCGCTGGCTGGGCGCCAGGTTCGACCCGACGTACGTGCCGGACACTTCCAGCCGGGTCTCCACGGTGTCGGGACCGGTGCGCCGCGCGCTGACAATGCGCGCGTAGATATCGGGCATCGCGCGCCGCGCGGCGGCGACCGAAAAGCGCAGACCGGCTATTCCGTCGTCAAATACTCGGACGTCGGACAGATCCCGGATATCGGGATGGGCGAAGGAGTCGAGAACGGCGTAATCGCCCTCGTTGAGCGTTTCGCGAACGAACGCGATCGCGATTTCCACCTGGTCGTCCGCGCTGGTGGCCACCTCGGGCGCGCGGAGGAGCACGTCGGTCATCGCGGCGTGGGGAGGGCGACCTCGGCGAGGGCGGCGCGCAGTGCTCTGCCGTGCTCCCGGCGGATGGCCACGGCGCGGTGCCGGGCGTACTCGGCGTCGGTCTCGGGGTGCACCGGGCGCACCGCGCGGGGGGCGCCGTCGTCGTCGACGGCGACGAAGACCAGGTGCGCCTCGGCCACCTGGACCGGCTCGCCGCCGCCGAAGCCGCGCCGGGCGCTGACGTGCACGCCGATGTCCATCGAGGTCCGGCCGGTGCCCTCGACCTGCGCGGACGCGGTGACGATGTCGCCCGCCCAGACCGGGGCGAAGAAGGTCATGTCCTGCACCGCGACGGTGACCGCGTGCCCGTCGCAGTGCCGGGCCGCGCTGGCCCAGGCGACGTCATCGACCAGTTCGAGGATCAGCGTGCCCTTGCCGGAGCCGAACATGTTCTCGTTGGACCGCCAGATGACGCGGGACAGCTCGCAGCGCGAGTAGCCCATCGTCCTCCCGGTCGCCAGGGGCTCCTCGGCTGCCAGCGGCGACCGCGTTGGGGTGTCGACAGGGGTCATCGGAAGTGTTTCTCCCAGGGATATCGGGTGACTGGCTGGGGCTTTGTGCGGAAAGCGCGGGGCCGTGGTCGACGGTGGTGAAACCGGCGACGCGACATCGCCGCCTGCCGTGCGACCAGTCTAAACGATCACTTGGGTGGTTTTTGCCAATTTGCGGGCATCCGCGGATATCTCCCTTTGTCGGGCGACAAGTCTCACTGAGCGTGACCGATCGCGGTGAGAAACGTCGGAATTCGCTCACTCGAAAAGGTGATGGAGGTACCGCACGATTGAGCACCTGCGGTATTTCGGCTCGTCACGTGTGGGTGAACCAGCGCGTCCGTGCGGGTGCGCGCGCCCGCCGCGCACGCGACCGGGAGCCACCGGGTGGTCACCTCCTAGACTGCGGGCACCCCGCCAGCCCAGCCCCCGAGTTGTGAGGTTTCCGCCGTGCTGACCATGCAGGACGCGTTGTTGGCCCTGACCAGGTACTGGACCGAGCGCGGCGCGATGGTGGTGCAGCCGTTCAACACCGAGGTCGGCGCGGGCACCCTCAACCCGGCCACCGTGCTGCGCGTGCTGGGCCCCGAGCCGTGGCGGGTCGCCTACGTCGAGCCCAGCGTCCGCCCGGACGACGCCCGCTACGGCGAGAACCCCAACCGGCTGCAGACCCACACCCAGTTCCAGGTCGTGCTCAAGCCGGACCCGGGCAACCCGCAGGAGCTCTACCTGGGCAGCCTGGCCGCGCTCGGCATCGACATCCACGCCCACGACGTGCGCTTCGTCGAGGACAACTGGGCCTCGCCCGCGCTCGGCGCCTGGGGCCTGGGCTGGGAGGTGTGGCTCGACGGCCTGGAGATCACCCAGTTCACCTACTTCCAGCAGGCGGGCGGGCAGACCCTGGACCCGGTGTCGGTGGAGATCACCTACGGCATCGAGCGGATCATGATGGCCCGGCAGGGCGTGGCGCACTTCAAGGACATCGCCTACGCCCCCGGCATCTCCTACGGCGAGGCGTTCGGCCAGTCCGAGTACGAGATGAGCCGCTTCTACCTCGACGACGCCGACGTGGAGACCCAGCGGCGGCTGTTCGAGGACTACGCCGCCGAGGCGCGCAGGCTGCTCGACGCCCGGCTGCCGGTCCCGGCCCACGCGCACGTGCTCAAGTGCTCGCACACCTTCAACGTGCTCGACGCGCGCGGCGCGGTCAGCACCACCGAGCGCGCCAAGGCGTTCGCCCGCATGCGCGGCCTGGCCCGCGAGGTCGCCGGGCTGTGGTCCGAGCGGCGCGCCGAGCTGGGGCACCCGCTGGGCACCGCCGAGCTGCCCGCGGTCGCGGCGGCACCCGCCGAGTTCCCGGCCGTCGAGGGCGCGCACCCGCTGCTGTTCGAGATCGGCACCGAGGAGTTGCCCCCGCACGAGGTGACCCGGACCGCGTCGGCCGTCGAGCGCGCCGTCACCGAGAAGCTGGCCGCCACCCGCCTCGGCCACGGCGCGGTCCGCGTGCGCGCCACGCCCCGCCGCGTCGTGGTGCTCGTCGACGGCGTCGAGCCGGTCGAGCCCGACGCCGAGCGCACCGTGCGCGGCCCGCGCGCCTCGGCCGCCTTCGACGCCGACGGCAACCCGACCAAGGCCGCCGCCGGGTTCGCCCGCGGCCAGGGCGTCGACCCGGCCGACCTGCGCCGCGTCGACGTCGACGGCGTCGAGTACGTCGGCATCACCCGCACCGACCTGGGCCGCGGCGCGGTCGAGGTGCTCAGCGGCGTGCTCGGCGAGGTGGTCGCGGAGCTGCGCGCGGACAAGAACATGCGCTGGAACGACCCGAAGCTGTCGTTCACCCGGCCCGTGCGGTGGCTGCTGGCGCTGCTCGGCGACACCCCGGTGCCGGTCGCGGCGGGCGCGCTGGTCTCCGGCCGGACGACCCGCGTGCACCGGACGGCGGCCGAGCCGGTCGTCGAGGTCGCGTCGGCGGCGGACTACCCCGGTTTCCTCGCGGGCCACGGCATCACCGTCGACCAGGACGCCCGGCGCGCGCTCGTGCTCGCGTCGGCGGGGGAGCTGGCCGCGACGGTGGGGGGCGCGGTGTCCGCCGACGAGTCCGCGCTGGTCGACGAGATCACCAACCTGGTCGAGCAGCCCAACGCCCTGCTCGGCTCGTTCGACCCGGCCTACCTCGACCTGCCCGCCGAGATCCTGACCACGGTGATGCGCAAGCACCAGCGCTACCTGCCGGTGCGCGACGCCGACGGCCGCCTGCTGCCGCACTTCGTCGCCGTGGCCAACGGCGACTGCGACCACGACACCGTGCGCGCGGGCAACGAGGCCGTGCTGCGCGCCCGCTACGAGGACGCGGGCTTCTTCTGGCGCGCCGACCTGGCCACCCCGCCGGCCACGATGAAGGAGGGCATCGCCAAGCTCGCCTTCGAGGAGCGGCTCGGGTCGGTCGCCCAGCGCGCCGCGCGCATCGGCGCGGCCGCCGTCGAGTTCGGCGGTTTGTCCGATTCGGACACTCCCGTGCTGCGGCGGGCGGCGGAGCTGGCCAAGTTCGACCTGGGGTCGCAGATGGTCATCGAGCTGACCAGCCTGGCGGGCACCATGGCCCGCGAGTACGCGCGTCGCGCGGGGGAGCCGGAGGAGGTCGCCCAGGCCCTCTACGACATGGAGCTGCCGCGCTCCGGTGGCGGCGCGGTGCCGTCCACGGTGCCGGGTGCGCTGCTGGCCCTGGCCGACCGCTTCGACCTGCTGGCGGGCCTGTTCGCCGTCGGCGCGAAGCCCACCGGCAGCTCGGACCCGTTCGGCCTGCGCCGCGCGGGCGCCGGTGTCGTCGCGATCCTCCGCGCCTTCCCCGAACTGCGCGCCCTGACCGTCTCCCGTGGACTGTCCACAGCGGCCGAACACGTGCGGGCGCAGGGCATCGAGGTCCGCCAGGAGGTGCTCGACGAGGTCGCCGAGTTCGTCCGTCGGCGCTACGAGCAGCTGCTGCTCGACGCGGGGCACCCGCACGAACAGGTCGCCGCCGTCCTCGTGCTGGCCGACGCGCCCGCGCTCGCCGACGAAACCCTGGCGGAGCTGGCGAACCGGGTCACGGACCCCGGCTTCGCCACCCTGGTCGCCGCCCTCCAGCGGGTCCGCCGCATCGTGCCCGCGGACACCGCGCCGACCTACGACCCGGCCGCGCTGGTCGAACCCGCCGAGGCCGCGCTGCACCAGGCCTTCGACAAGGCCCGCGCCGCCACCACCCCGGGCCTGGCGGGCTTCGTCCCGGCGGCGGAGGTCTTGGCGGATCCCGTCAACACGTTCTTCGACGAGATCCTCGTCATGGCCGAGGACCCGACCGTCCGCACCGCCCGCCTCGGCCTCCTCGCCGCGATCCGCGACTGGGCCGCCCCGGTCCTCGACTGGCAGGGCCTGGGCACCAGCCTCGAGAAGAAGAACTAGCAGTCGGGTCGGTGGCGGGACTGGCGGTCCCGCCACCGACCCGGTGCGTCGCGCACGCCGGATCGCGATCCGGCGTGCTACCCCGGTGCGATCAGCACCGAATGCCGTCCCCTGGTAGCCGGAAGCGGCTCGGGCCGCCTGCCCGACCGCCGGTTCTCCGGCGTGCTCGTTCTTGACCACGCCATTACCGGATTTCACGAGCCCTTTCCCGGCCTGCCATTCCGGATGGATCTTCGAGTGCCGTCCGGGCAGGCGTCGGAAGACTCGGGAACCACCGGCAGCGCGAGGAAAGCGCCCTTGGTGGGGTTGGTCCACCGAGGGCGCCGTTCAGCGGGCTAGCTCGGGTAGATCATGTCGATCCGGTGTTGGACGACCGGGTAGCCCGCCTTGGCGAACGCCGCCGCCATCGGCAGGTTGGTGACGTCCGTGGCGGCCGCGACCCGGTCCGCGCCCGCCGCCACCAGCAGGTGCGTGGCCTCGACCAGCAGGGCGTACGCGTACCCCCGCCCCCGGTGCGCGGGCAGCACCCCGATGTACCCGATCACCGGGTCGTTCGGGTTGGCCGTCGGGATGGTCAGCCCGACCGTTTCCCCGCTCTCGTCCCGCGCCACGCGCCAGCCGGCGCGGGGGCCGCGCATCCACCGCAGGATGTCCAGGTCCTCCCTGGCCGCCGCGTCCAGGCCCGCTTCCGCGACGGTGCGGCGGGAGTGGGCGTCGAGGCTGCCCTGGTGGATCTCGCGGAAAAGGGCGAAGAAGACCTCGTCGTCCGGTTCCGGGTGGTAGGTCAGCCTGCCGGTGCGGGGTGGCAGGCCGCGGTCCGGGGTCCAGCGGTACCGGTAGCGCTCCACCAGCCGCGTCATGCCCGCCGCCTCGGTGGCCGACAGGCGGGCCTCGCCCGCGGCTCGGACCTCCGGGTCGGTGTCCCAGCCGACGGGCAGGAGCAGGGCGTACTCGGCGCGGAAGGGGGCGGCGCGCAGCAGCGCGACGGCCGCGTCGTGGTCGGTGAAGTCGAGCCAGTCGAGGGCGATGGGGTCCGCGTCGCCCGCGGTGGCCCACCAGGCGGCCTTGGCGACGACGGTGTCACCGCGCAGCGCCACGTAGGTCCATTCCGGACGGTACTCACCGCGCGCCAGCAGCGCGCGGTAGTCGGTGCACATCATCGGGCGGCCGACCAGAGGCGGAACGGAGAGGGACTCGAACAGATATTCCTCGCCCGCGGACAGCGGGCGGATGACCGGATCGGTCACGGTGGGATCCTTTGCGAGAAGTGGGGTGCTCCCGCCCCATCTCGCCGCCCGGATCCGACAGGATCAGGCGAGCGCGCGGGGTCGGTGGGAGCGCGGGACCGGAGTAATCACGGCTTCCACCTCCCCTCGTTCGCACGTGGATCGACGCGGATCATCGCCGCCCGCGGATCACGCTTGTAGCGTAGCCGGGTTTGTCCGCCCGGGGCAATCCAGTTCGCATATCGACCCCCCGGTACCCGGGGGCGGTGTGCCCGCCCGCCCGCCGCGCGCGGAGCGCGACCGGGGACCGCTTTCGCGCCTGGCGCGCCGCGATATCCCCGGTACGGTGATGGTTGTGTTGTGATGTTCGTCTTTCACCACGGTCGTCGAGGTGAAACGTTAACTTCACCCGTGGCGTGCGTGGGCGTGGCCGAATTGCGCGGCGACCACCGCGCCGCGCCCGGTTCGGCGGGTCCGCGCTGCTCCGGGGCTCGCGGCCGGTGCCCACCGCCGGTCGCGGGGGTCGCGGTGCCGGTGTTTCCGGTGTCCGCGGGCATTCGCCGCGGCTATGGCCGAGACCGCCGGGAGCGCGGTCGTGGGCGTATTGCCTACGAGGGGTCCGACATTGCCGAAGTTCACCGTATGGTGTCCGGTTGTCGTCCCCGCACTCCGGGTCGCCCGCCGGGCGCCGGGGCTCGGGCAATGGGGTCGGCGTGGGGTCCGCATTGGAAATCTCGGTGGCGACCGGCGGATATGGCGGGCGTGGCCCGCGCTTTCGGCCGTTCGGCCGCGCCTGCGAATCCGCTCGCGCCAGTGGCCTGCGACACGCGAGACATTCCCCTGGGGCCCGCCTATTTGTCTCGGGCATCGGTTGCGGGTACTGTTCACGGCAAGTGGGGAAGAAGTTTTCAATTCCCGTGACACCCCGTGTGCAGTGAGGTGCCCTATGGCTCAGAAGACCATCGTCCAGCTTTACGACGACCTCGACGGGTCGGCGGGCGATGACATCCGCCCGGTTGAATTCAGCCTGGACGGGGCCAACTACGAGATCGACCTGAATGAGGCGAACGCGACGCGGCTGCGCGACCTGCTCGCCGAGTTCGTCGCCTCGGCCCGTCGCACCGGCGGGCGGGTGAAGCGGCACACCGCCCCGGCGGCCAAGCCCGCGGGCGACGCCCGCTCCAAGGAGCAGACCAAGGCCATTCGCGACTGGGCGCGGCAGAACGGCCACGACATCTCCGAGCGGGGTCGCATCCCGTCGGCCGTCGTGGAGGCGTTCGAAGAGGCGCACACCGTGAAGGCGAAGTCCAACGGTGGCGGCAAGGCCAAGAAGGCCGCTTTCTCCGGCTGAGCGGGACAGACCGCGGCGGGCGCGCCCGCCGCGGTCCCCCGTCCGGGGTGGACGCCGGGTGCTCGGGAGACGGCACCCGGTCGTCGACGACCAGTGGTTCGCCGGACCGGGCGGGTCCGGCGAACCGCAGGCGGCGTCAGAAGCTCACGCCGCCCTCGATGTCGCGGGCCTGCAGCACCTTCCCGCTGACGTTGCCGGTGATCTGGTTGACCACGCCGCCGTGCGCGGCCTGCTGCCCCGAGGACTCGACGCCCCACAGCGAGCGCAGCTCCTGGGCGAAGTGCGGGTCCTCCTGCGCGGCTCGTTCCAGCTCCCCGGCCAGGGCCACCACCTGCGGTGAGTCCGGGGCCGCCCCCTCCGCCGCGGTCAGCGCGGCCGCCGCCTCCCCGCGCTTGGCGAACCTGGCCTTGACCAGGTCGTAGAGCGAGGTCACCGATTTGGCCGCCAGTGCCGCGGCGATCGAGACCAGTACGGGCTCCGGCATGGGCCGCTCCCCTTTCCTCGGGCGTCCTGCGACGCCCTTTGTGACTCCACGTGGATCTCCGCCCACGGTACGGCGTATTCCGGCCTGGTGGGCACCACATTCACCGACCGCTCGACCGCGCCCGCCATTCGGGCGATACCGGCGTGCGCGGTGGAAATCGGCCTGAGGTCGCCTCGACTTCCCCGCGCGACTCGCCTCGGCGCACACGCCCGGTTCTTCGGCCAGGTCACGAGCTGGAAGGCGTATTTCCGGGCATTCGTCGGCCCGGTGCAACCGGCTCGCCCACGCCGGTGTTCGCCCTCGGAGAACCGGAAACGGAACGGAGTGGGCATGGGTGAGCTGGACTGGGCGGCGATCACGGCCGAGGTGGATGAAGCCGGGTTCGCGGTGACGCCGCCGCTGCTATCACCGGCGGAGTGCCGGGAGATCATCGAGTTGTTCGACCGGGAGGGTGTCTTCCGGTCGACCGTGGTCATGGCCAGGCACGCTTTCGGTGACGGCACCTACCGCTACTTCGCCGACCCGCTCGTCCCGCTCGTGGCGAAACTGCGGCGCGACCTCTACCCGCCCCTGGCCCGGCTGGCGAACCTCTGGGCGCGCAGGCTGGACGAGCGCGCCTACCCCGAGGACCTGGAAACCCTGCTCGCCGAGTGCGCCGACCACGGCCAGCACCGGCCGACGCCGCTGCTGCTGCGCTACGGCCCCGGCGGCTACAACTGCCTGCACCAGGACGTCTACGGCGACCTCACCTTCCCGCTCCAGGTCGCGATCATGCTCAGCACCCCGGACGAGGACTTCACCGGCGGTGAGAGCGTATTCGTGGAGAACCGGCCCCGGCAGCAGTCCCGGGCCATGGTCGCCCGCCCGGGCACCGGCCAGGGCGTCGTCTTCCCCGTCCGGCACCGCCCCGTCCCCGGCGCCCGCGGGTACCGCCGGGTCGCCGTGCGGCACGGCGTCAGCGCCGTCCACACCGGACGCCGCGCTGTGCTGGGCGTCATCTTCCACAACGCCCGCTAACTACCGCCCGCTCTCGCCCGATTGCGTTTTACGATCGTCAGGCCGCGGCCCGGAGGGTGTTTCCGCTGATCAACGGCGGTGGACAAGTCCAAAGGGACACTTGGGTGACGCCCGCGTTCATCGTCCGTACACGGATGGCTGCTGCACTTCCGGCCGTCGGGGGCTCGATGGCCCATCTTCGCTCCGGGAGTGCACAGTCGTGAGCCGTATTCACCTTCAGGGACTGACCCGGCGGTTCGGTGGGGTGACCGCGGTCGACGACATCTGGCTCGACGTCGCCGACGGGGAGTTCCTGGTGCTGCTCGGCCCCAGCGGCTGCGGCAAGTCCACGCTGCTGCGGATGATCGCCGGGCTGCTCGCCCCCACCGACGGCCGCGTCCTGCTCGACGAGGCGGACATCACCCACCTGCCCGCCCGCGAGCGGGACCTGGCCATCGTGTTCCAGAGCTACGCGCTCTACCCGCACCTGAGCGTGGCCCGCAACATCGGCTTCCCGCTGCGCGCCCGCCGCTGGTCCCGCGACGAGATCCAGGCGAAGGTGGCCGAGGTCGCCGCCGTGCTCGACCTCTCGGAACTGGTGGCGCGCAAGCCCAAGGAGCTCTCCGGCGGCCAGCGCCAGCGCGTCGCCCTGGCCCGCGCCCTGGTGCGCGACCCCGGCGCCTTCCTGATGGACGAGCCACTGTCCAACTTGGACGCGAAGCTGCGGTCCAGCACCCGGGCGGAGATCTCCGGGCTGCACCGGCGGCTGGGCGCCACCGTGGTCTACGTGACCCACGACCAGGTCGAGGCCATGACGATGGCCACCCGGATCGTGCTGCTGGACAAGGGCAGGCTCGAACAGGTCGGCACCCCGGAAGAGGTCTACGACCGCCCCGAGTCCACCTTCGTCGCCGGGTTCCTCGGCTCGCCGCCGATGAACCTGCTCACCGCCGAGGTCGTGCCCGACGGCGACGCCCTCCGGGTCCGCGCCGCGGATCTCGACCTGCCGCTGGGCATCACCGCCGACACGCCGCCGCGGCCGGTCGCGCTCGGCGTGCGGCCCGAACACCTGCGGCTCACCACCCCCGACGCCGCGGGCATCCGCGGTGTGGTCCGCACCGTGGAGAACCTCGGCAGCGAAGAGGTCGCGCACTGCGTCGTCGGCGACGAACGGCTCTGCCTGCGCGGTGCCCGCCCGCTCGGCCTGCACGCGGGCGACCCCGTCCACCTCACCGCCGCCCCCGAGAACCTGCACCTGTTCGACCCCGGAAGTGGTCGAAGGCTGGCATGGCAGCCGGTGCCGTCCTTCTCCCACCACCCGCCCCCCCTTCCCCACCCGGCACCGTCCCCGATCTAGCCCGCCGGGTCACCCTGCAGCTCGCACCGCCGCTCGACCTGTCGAGTTCGCCGCACCACCCCACCTGATCCGCCTCCAGGAGCACCCCGTGAGAAAGCTGTCCTTGGCGCGCGCCGGTGTCGCGCTGCTGTGCGCGACCGCGCTGTCGGCCTGCGGGCTCGGCGGCGAGACCGCCGCGCCGTCCTCCGCCCCCGCCACCGTGATCCCCGAGCTGGCCGCGGGCCAGCAGGTCTCGATCGTGTTCGAGAGCTACAACTTCGGCCAGGCCGGGGCGTGGACCGACACGTTCACCGAGCTGATCGGCAAGTTCACCGCCGCGCACCCCAACATCAAGGTCACCCCGCAGAAGCCGCAGGGCAACAGCGCGAACCCGGCCACCGACACCGTCTCCAGCCTGCAGAGCCAGCTGGCCACCGGCAACCCGCCGGACGTCGCGCAGCTCGGCTTCAGCGAGCTGGACTTCTCGGTCAACCAGCTCAAGGCCGCGCCGCTGGACGACCTGGTCGGCCGCGACGCCGTGCAGAAGAACTTCGACGGCGCCAAGTACCCGTACGCCAAGACCGCCCGCGCCCTCGGCGACTGGAACGGCAAGACCTACGGCGTGCCGTTCGTGTTCTCCACCCCGGTGCTCTACTACAACGCCGACCTGTTCACCCAGGCCGGTCTCGACCCGGCCAAGCCGCCGACGACGTGGGCCGAGGTCGAGCAGGCCGCGCTGGCGCTCAAGAGCAAGACCGGCAAGGAGGGCGTCTACGTCGACTGCCTCACCAAGTCCTCGAAGGACTGGTGCTTCCAGTCGATCGTGCGCTCCAACGGCGGCCGCGTGGTCTCCGAGGACCGCAAGACCCTCAGCTTCGCCGAGGCCCCGTCGGTCGAGGCGGTCACCGCGATGCAGGCCATGGTGAAGTCCGGCGCCATGCCCAACCGCACCCAGCAGCAGGGCACCGAGGGCTTCGCCCGCGGCGACATCGGCATGATCGTCGAGTCCAGCGCGCTGCAGGGCACCTTCGGCAAGGGCCTCAAGACCGGCCTGCGCTCGGCCGTGCTCCCGGCGTTCACCGGCAAGCCGGTCGTGCCGACCAACTCCGGCGCCTCGCTGTTCGTCTTCGCCAAGGACCCGGCCAAGCAGCGCGCGGGCTGGGAGCTGATCAAGTTCCTGACCAGCGAGGAGGCGTACACCACGATCTCCACCAAGATCGGCTACCTGCCGCTGCGCACCGAGCTGGTCAACGACCCGGCCGCGCTCAAGCCGTGGGCCGACAAGAACCCGCTGATCAAGCCGAACCTGGAGCAGCTGGCGAAGATGGAGCCGTGGGTGTCCTTCCCCGGTGACGACTACGTGCAGGTCCGCGACGGCATGATGTCCGCGGTGGAGAGCGTCGTGTTCCAGGGCGCCGACCCGAGCACGCTCAAGGGCAAGCAGGACGAGCTGGCCAAGCTGGTGCCGGGCGGCGGCCGGTGACCGACCCAGCCGCGGGGATCCGTCCCGAGCTCACCCTGGTCCAGCTCACCGACACGCACATCATGCCCGCCGGGGCGCTGATGCACGACACCGTCGACACCTCGGCCAACCTGGCCGCGGCGCTGGCGATGATCGAGGCGTCGGGGATGCGCGTGGACGCCTTCCTGCTCACCGGAGACCTCACCGACAACGGCTCACCGGAGTCCTACCGGCGCCTCGGTGACCTCATCGACCCGGCCGCCGAGCGGCTGGGCGCGCGGGTCATCTGCGCGGTGGGCAACCACGACGAGCGGACCGCGTTCCGCACGGAACTCCTCGGCGTCCCCGAGTCATCGGCGGAGTACGACGCGGTGTTCGACGTGGACGGTCTGCGCGTGGTGGTGCTGGACAGCTCGGAACCGGGCAAGCACGACGGGCACCTGTCCGCCGCCCAGCTCGACTGGCTGGGCAAGGTGCTCACCGAGCCCGCCCCGCGGGGCACGGTCGTGGTGGCCCACCACCCGCCGCTGCCGTCGCCGGTGCCGACCGTGCACCTGCTGCGCCTGCGCGACGCCGACCGGTTCGCCGAGGTGATCGCGGGCACCGACACCCGGCTCGTGGTCACCGGGCACGCCCACCTCGCGGGGGCGGGCTCGGTGGCCGGGGTGCCGGTGTGGATCGGGCCCGCGCTCGCCTACGGCGTGGTCCCGGTGCCGCCCGCCGGGCGGCTGCGCGGCAACGCGCACGCCGCGTTCACCCGGATCGATGTCTTCGGTGACCAGATCGTGGCGACCGCGGTCCCGGTCACGCCCGCCGCCGCCGTCTACGACGTGGACGAGACCGAGCGGCTGGCCATGTTCCAGCGCGTCATCGGGATCTGGTGATGACGACCGCCGGTGCTTTCGTCGAGGTCGAGCTGGTCCGGCCGCGGGTTGTCGCGGCCGGGCCCGCCGCCCGACCGGTGTGGTGGCGGCGCCTGCTCCGGGCGCTGCCGCCGTACCTGTACCTGACCCCCGCACTGGTGCTGCTGGTCGTCTGGACCTACCGGCCGCTGGCGCAGACCTTCCAGCTGTCGTTCCACTCCTGGAACCTGCTGCCCACCTCGCCGATCACCGAGGTGGGGTTCGACAACTACACCCGGCTGCTCGACACCCCGGACCTGGGCGCCGCGCTGTGGCGGACGCTGGTGGTCATCCTCGGCATGCTGCCGTTCACCCTGGTCATCCCGGTGCTGGTCGGCCTGCTCTCGCGCCGGGTGCGCGGCCGGGCAGGCGCGGTGTACCGGGCCATGGTGTTCGCGCCGATGCTGGTGGCGCCGGTCGCGGGCGCGGCGGTGTGGCAGTGGCTGCTCGACCCGACCGCCGGTGTGGTGGACAAGGTCGTCGGGTCGCCGATCAACTGGCTGCACGAGGCCGGTCCGGCGCAGATCGCGATCATCGTGATCACCGGCTGGCACATCGTCGGGTTCGCGGTGCTGGTGGTCTCGGCGGGCCTGACCGGGATCAACCCGGACTACGCCGCCGCGGCCGGGGTGGACGGGGCGTCGCGGGCGCAGGTCACGCGGTGGATCACGCTGCCGCTGCTGTCGCCGACGATGGCGTTCCTGGTGCTGATGACGGTGCTGCTGTCGGCGCAGTGGACCTTCCCGCTGATCGACACCCTGACCCAGGGCGGCCCGTCCGGCTCGACGACCAACATCTACTACCTGTTGTGGGACTACGGCTTCCACAGCTACGACGCGGGCCTGGGCGCCGCGGCCGGTGTCCTGTTCTTCGTCGGCTTCGTGGTGCTCGCCTCCGGGCTGGTCCTGCTGTCCGACCGACTCAGCCACCACGACGACTAGAGGTATGGCGATGACTGCGGCGGCTGTTGTGTCCCCTGTGGACGACGAGGCGGTGGGGGAGAGCGGTCGGGCGCGGTCGATCGCCGGGCACGTGGTGCTCACGCTGCTGAGCGTGGCCTGCGTGTTCCCCATCTACTGGCTCTACGCGACGTCCCTGCGGGCACCGGAGGACGTGTACTCGCTCTCGGTGCTGCCGTGGCCGCTGTCGCTGGAGAACTACGCCGACGCGTTCGCCAAGACGGACATGGTCGGCATGCTCGTCAACACCACGGTCATGGCGGTGCTCACGGCACTGGGCCAGCTGCTGGTGGCGCTGCTGGCGGCCTACGCGTTCGCGGCGTGGCGGTTCCGGTTCCAGAAGCTGCTGTACCTGATGTTCGTCGGCACCTGGCTGGTGCCGTTCCAGGTCACCATGCTGCCGAACTACGTGCTGCTGTCCCGTTTGGACCTGCTGGACACGTTGGCGGGCGTCATCATCCCGACGCTGTGCTCGGCGATGGGCGTGCTGCTGCTGCGCCAGCACCTGATGGGCTTCCCCAAGGAACTGCTGGACGCGGCCCGGATGGACGGCCGGTCGTCGTGGGGGATCCTGTGGACGGTCGTGGTGCCGACGCTGCGGCCGGTGCTTGCGGCGCTGGGCATCCTGCTGGCGATCACGGCGTGGAACGAGTACTTCTGGCCCGCGCTGGTCCTGCGGCGCGGCAACGACGTGGTCCAGTTGGGGCTGCGCAGCTTCATGGGCACCGAGGGCAACGACTGGGGTCCGCTGATGGCCACCGCCGGGTTGACCTGCCTGCCGGTCTTCCTGCTGTACCTGGTGTTGCAGCGGCACATCGTCAACGCGTTCGTGCGGTCGGGGTTGAAGTGACCTCAGTCGGCGGGTGGCAGGCAGTCCACGAACGCGGCCACCAGGGGCGCGTGGTCGTTGGCCACCCAGACCGCGTACAGGTCGAGGGTGGGCACGGGGTCGTAGAGCTTGACCACCACCGTCTGCGCGGACGTGCCGACGTTCGCGGCGCGCGCGGCCGAGGCGAACCCGACCACGGGTTTGACGGAGGCCAGGATGCCGGTCGCGCCCGGGTCGTCGACCTCCTCGGCCACGGTCAGCCGGATGCCGCACCGCTCGGCGGCGGAGAAGATCGCGTCGTACATGGCCGCGGACTGGGCCCGGGCGAACAGGATGCACGACTCCCCGGCCAGTTCGCCGAACGGCACCTTCTCCCGGCCCGCCCACCGGTGCCGGACCCCGACCACGGCCACCAGCGGTACCTTCAGCAGGTGCCGGTGCCGCAGCCGGGCCGACGTGGGTTTCCCGTAGACCATCGCGACGTCGATCCGGCCGTCGTCGAGCGCCGCGAGCTGCGGCCCCGTCCGCATCTCCTGCATGTCGACGTCGATGAGCGGGTAGCGGGCGGCGAGGGTGGCCAAGGCCCCGGGCAGCACCCGCTGCCCGGCCGGGAAGTTGTACCCGACCCGGATCGTCCCGGCCCGCCCGGCTGCCGCTGCCCGCGCCGCGTGCGCCGCCTTGTCGACCCGGGCGACCACGTCCCTGGCCAGCTCGCGGAACGCCTCGCCCGCCGGGGTCAGCCGGACCTCGTGGGAGTTGCGGCTGACCAGCTCCACCCCCACGGAGCGCTCGAGCCGCTGCAGGTGCTGGCTCAGCGAGGGCTGGGCCAGGTGCAGCCGCGCGGCGGCGCGCCCGAAGTGCAACTCCTCGGCGATGGCCAGGAACGAGACCAGATGCCGCAACTCCATACCCCGCCCCTCCCGCAGCCGCCGTCAGGTTAACCGCGGGCGGGGATCAGCCGGTGAACGCCGGGCGTCCACTTGCGAACGCCCAGTTGGCCCGGCAGGTCAGGGGGTCGGGTCCGGTACCGGCGACGCCGCGGGTCGGTCGCCGAGTTCGCGGACGAACCGGGCTTTCTGGTCGCACCAGTCCTCGTAGCCCAGTGCGCGGTAGAAGGCGTGCGCGCCGGTCCGGTGCCGGGAACTGGTGACCTCCATGACGACGCACCCCAGCTCCCGCGCGGCCGCCTCGGCCGCGGCGACCAGTCCACGTCCGACCCCGCTCCCGCGCCGGGTCTCGTCCACCACCAACGCCACGATCCGCCCCAGAGCGCCTTCCCGCTCCAGTAACGGGATCGCGGCCACCGCGACGACACCGACCACACGACCCCCGGACTCGGCGACGAACGCGGCGCCGTGCTCGGTACCCGACCACCGCGCGAGCCTGCGGCGCACCCCGGCCTCGGTGTTGTCCGGATAGCCGAGTTCGACGAGCAGCGCGGTCACGGCGGGTGCGTCGGCGCTGCGCACCGGGCGGATCTCCACGGGGCCTCCCTCTGCTCGGCGCCGACCAGTGTAGAGGCGCGCGCGGGTCAGTCCGGCTTGCCGAAGAGCGGCACCTCGATCACCTCGTGCAACCGGCGCGAGTCGACGGTGAGGTCCACCGCCACGCGCAGGGTCGTCCCCCGCAGGTCGACCGACACGCGGCCGGACAGTCCCCGCGCCTCGCCGCTCACCTCGAACGACGCCCGGGTCGGCGCCGGGTCAGCGCCACCAGCGGGGCGGCCGGAACCAGTGCCACCACCGTCGACCCGTCGGGCTTTTCCCCCGGTCCCCGCCTCCGGGCGCCGGGGCGCCAGCGCGCGCAGTCCCTCCGGGATCTCCGCGCGGACCAGGGCCACCGCCTGCTCGTCGGGTCCGAACAGGCCGGACACCTCGTCCGGCCCGGTCAGTGTCAGCTGGGCGGCCCACCCCGTGGTCTCGCCCCGCAGCAGTTCGCCCGCCTTCGTCGTCGTCGGGGGACTCCAGCAGGCGCTCGACTTCCGCTTCCGGGAACTCCGCCACGACCAGGTCGCGCAGAGCGTCGCCGGGGCCGGGCCGCGGTCGCGACAGCCAGTCCCGCACCAGGGCGAGCACCGCGCCGACGTCGTCGGTCTCGTCGCCCGACAGCACCAGCGTCATCCGGATCTCGGTCGCCGTCGCGTCCCGGCGGCCGGTCGGGATCGCGCTCGCGCAGAGCCGCCAGCCGTCCTCGTCGGCGCCGACCAGCAGCGACGGGTGCTCCAGCGACGTCAACCGGCCGAACGGGCGCTCCCACCAGGCCCGCGGCGCGGTGCCGAGGAACGCGTAGTCCGTGGCCAGTCCTCGGGTCCTGACGTGGGTTCGCACGCTTCTCCGCACAGGTCGCGCACGCGCGAGCCGAGATCGGCCTCGGCCAGGTGCTTGAGCTGCCTGCTGAGGTTGAGGACCAGTTCGTCCGCCGACCGCGCCGCCGCCAACCCGGTGCGGGCCGCGGCGCGCCACTGCGCGCGCCTGCCCGACGTCCGGTAGCAGAGGTTGAGCAGCAGACCCGCGTCCAGGTCGGCCTGCTCGGCCAGCTGCGGCGCCACCTGGTGACGGTCCAGCGCGTCGTCGCGCAGCGCCCGCTCGCCCAGGTCGAACAGGTGCCGCACGACCAGCGCCAGCACGTCGTCCGCGCCGACCGCGCTGAGCTCCGGCGGCCTGCCGTCCGGTCCGCGGCGGATCCGGTACCTGGCCAGGAACTGCGGCGCGCCCCGCGTGCCCTCCGGCACCCGCCAGGCCCCGGAGCGGAACTCGACGCAGCCCATCGTGTCAATAGGACAGTGCTGGACCCGGGTCCTGGGCGCCTCGGTCCGGATCGCCGAGAGCACCGGCCCGTACACCTCGCGCACCCGCGCGAGCAACTGCGCCGACCGGTCCCGCCGACCGCCGTTGTCCGCGAAGCAGGACTCCGTGCGGACCGGGCAGAAGATTGCCGGCGCCGGTTCGCCCGGCTGCCGGTGGCGGTGCCGGGCCCAGTCGGTGACCACGTCCTCGACCGCGGAGAGCGTCAGGGTGCGCGGCACGTGCCGCTGGTTCGGGTTGTTCACCGTCTCCATCAGCACCACCGCGTCCACCGGGATCAGCAGCACCGTCGCGGTGGCGATGAACTCCCGGCACCGCAGCCGGCGCTCTTCGTCGACCCGCCGCCGCGGGTCCAGCCAGCCGCCGGGGTGGTCGAGCAGGTCGAGGTGCAGTTCGGCGTCCGGCAGGCCGGGGTCGAACTTGAGCCGGAACCGGAACGGCTCCTCGGTGCCGCACATCGCGCCCGGCTCGAACTGGCCGCTGACCCGCCTGCCCTCCAGTTCGTCGCGCAGGTCCTGGATCTTGTTCTCGGTCGGCGCGTCGGCCCACCGCATCCGCACCGACGTGCGGGCCAGCAGGCTCTCGCCGCTGCGCAGCAGGCAGTTGACGATGGTGCTCTTGCCGATGCGGCTGGGGCCGACCAGCCCGACGCGCAGCGAGAGGTCGCGGATGGCGGCGGTCATCGGTCGTACCCCCGTAGGTCGGCGGCTGCCGCCGCCCCGGCCACCCGGGCATTCGCGCCGTCCAGCTCGTCGAACTCCGCGGGCCACAGGCGGTCGCGGTAGGACCGGGCGAGCTGGCGGATCTCCCGGTGCGCGTCACCGGAGCGGATCAGGGTGTCGTCGAACTGCTCGACGGCGGCGAAGAGCACCTGCCCGGGCAGCGCGGCCTCGCGCAGCAGCGCGCCGCGGATGCGGAAGGTGGCCTGCTCGGCCAGTTCCGACACGATGCGGAACAGCTCGGCCACGCCGTCAGGGGTGCTCGGCACGGCGATCTGGACGGTGGCCCCGCCCCGGTCGTCGGCGACCTGAAGGTGCAGGCCGTCCAACTCGGGGCGGACCCGGGGGTGGAGCTGGGTGCGGTAGTCCAGCCGCGGGCCGAGCAGGTCGTCGAGCGCGGCGCGGGTGACGGCGCACGGCTCGGCGGCGTCGCCCGCGAGGTCGGCCAGGTGGCGCAGCGCCGCCGCGCCGGTGCGGTCGTCGAGCAGGTCGCGCAGCTCGCCCTCGGTGGCCAGACCGGTGACGGCCTGCTGCCAGACCAGCTCGACCCGGTCGTGGAAGAACCGGTCGAGCGCGGCGAACCGGGTGCTCAGCTCCACCCGGACCCGGTTCAGCTCCCGGCCGGTGAACGCGGCGCCGCCGTCGTCGCGGATCGCGCTGCGCAGCGCGTCGCGGCACCACTGCTCGCGGCCGACGCCGAGCCCGTTGCGCACCCAGGCGAGAACGTCTTCGTGGACGGCGTCGACCGCCCCGGCGTACGCGGGGTCCTCGCCGTCGGCCTGCCGGTTCGCGGCGTCCGCCTCCAGGACCTGCAAGTGCAGGTCCGCGCTGCCCTCGTTGAGCTTGCGGGTGACGTCGTCGCGCGGGTTCGCGACCAGGGTCGGGGTGCCGTCGCCGGTGTTGAGCAGGGTGACCGCGCGGGCGTCGGCGTCGCCCCGGTAGGCCATGCCCTCGACGGCGCGCTTGACCAGCAGCACCACGTCCACCTCGTGCCGCAACCCCGTGACGTGGTGGCGGTCGGCGTCGAGGGTGATCTCGCCGATGCCGGGCAGGTCGCACCCGCCGATCGCGGCCAGGTCCGGGTGCGGGAACGCGCACTCGATCCGGTTGTCGCGCACCGCGAGGTGCTTGCACGGTGGGTCACCGGCCCGCTTGGCCGCGACG
Source organism: Actinokineospora auranticolor (assembly GCF_041897805.1). Lineage (GTDB taxonomy): Bacteria > Actinomycetota > Actinomycetes > Mycobacteriales > Pseudonocardiaceae > Actinokineospora > Actinokineospora auranticolor. The sequence goes on along the minus strand of NZ_CP154825.1, from coordinate 7,310,440 downwards.
ACCGGGTAGGTGACGTACTCGCGCAGCCGGTCGAACTCGTCGCCGTCGAGCTCGAACGGCCCGCCGCCCCGGTCCAGGAAGTCCACATAGGACGGTAGGGTGGCCTGGATCTCGCGCAGGTCGTTGAGCAGCGTCGGGTGCGCCGCTGCGGCGTGCGCGCGCTCGCCCGGGGCGGGGTAGCGCCAGGCGCGGAACTCCGCGACGCCGGTCGGCGCGTCGGGCAGGCCGAGCGCGGCGTGCCGGGGTCGCGGGTGGGCGGCGCGGAAGCCGGTGCAGGTGTGCGGTTCGAGGACCGCCCGGCGCCTGCCGACCACGTGGTGGATCCGGCTGCGCACGGCCGTGACGGGGATGCCCGAGCCGGTGGGGAGTTGGGCGTCGGCCAGGCCGGAGGTCGACTGGAGCAGCGAGCTCTTCCCGACGCGGGCGCTGCCGCTGACCCCGATGGTGACCGTCGTGCGGCCGACCCCCGTGGCGACCCGGCCTGGCTGGCCGAGGACGTCGGTGACACCGGCGCGGGCGTTGGCGACGGGGAGCGCGGTGAGCCGGTCCGCCGCGTCGGACGACCCGCCCGGCGGGTGTGGGGCCTCGGCCAGGTGCGTGATGGCCGAGGCCGGCGTCGAGGGCCGCGTCCGCGCGGTGCCAGGACTCGATCTCGGCGCGCACGCCGCACAGGTGTTCCCGCCGGGCCCGCACGACGGCGGTGATCTCGTCCGCGATAGGTCCCACTCGCCCCTCCGGCCCAATGCCACTAACTTAAGCAAGGAGCTGCTATTATTTTCGGGTGGCTCGCGTGGTGCAGGTTCGTGGTGGTGTCGTTGATTCGTCGGCTGTTCGGTTGACCGATCGGATCTCGTTGGGTGTGTTGGCGGAGGTTTTTCCTCGAGATGTGATCGAGGATGTGTTGAACGAGACGGGCCGTCGCGAGTTGCGTTCTCGGTTGCTTCCCGCGCATGTGGTGGTGCGGTTTTGTTTGGGGATGTGCCTGTTTTTCGATGATGATTACGAGGAGGTGATGCGGAAGCTTGTTGGGTCGTTGCGGTCTGTGGGTTCGTGGCGTGGTGAGTGGAATGTTCCCTCGACGGCGGCTATTTCCAAGGCTCGGAAGCGGTTGGGGGTCGAGCCGTTGAGTCTGTTGTTTGAGCGGGTCGCTGTTCCGGTGGCGGGGCGGGGTACCACAGGGGCGTGGTTGGCGTCGCGTCGGTTGATGGCGATGGATGGGTTCTCCGTGGATGTTCCGGATACGCCCGAGAACGCGGCGGAGTTCGGTCGACAGCGTAATCAGTCGGTCGAGTCAGCGTTTCCGCGGGCGTTGATGATCGTGTTGGGCGAGTGTGGTTCCCGCGCGATCGTGGGGGCCGCGATCGCCGGGTGCCTGACCAGCGAGAAAACTCTCGCGAGAGACATCATCGGGTCTGTCGAGCCGGACATGCTGGTGATCGCCGATCGGGGCTTCTACGGTTTCGATCTGTGGAACGAGTTCCGTCGTACTGGCGCTGACCTGCTGTGGAGGGTGAGTTCGGCTGTCACGTTGCCGGTGTTGGAGTGGTTGCCCGACGGTTCGTATCGCTCGATCCTGGTCAGTTCGGCCGTGCGCCGAGGGCGCCGGGATCGGCTGATCGAGAAGGCCCGCCGCGGCGAGGATTGTCGTTCCGAGGATGCGCAACCTGTTCGGGTGGTCGAATATCAGGTTCCCGACCGGGCGGGTGACGGGGCAGCCGAGGTCGTGTGCGTGGTGACGTCGATTCTCGACCCGACCGAGGCGACCGCCATGGAATTGGCTCTCGCCTACCATGAACGCTGGGAATGCGAGGGTTTGATCGATGAGATGAAGACCCATCAACAAGGATCGGGTAAGACGCTGCGGTCGAGATCGCCCGACATGGTGCGTCAGGAACTGTGGGCGTTCCTGCTCGCACACTATGGCATTCGGCGTGTGATGTGCTCGGCGGCCGACGAGGCCGACGTCGACCCTGATCGACTGTCCTTCATGCGGTCTCTTCGAGTCATCCGACGCCAGGTCCCCGCCGAGGCGGATTTTTCCCCCTGAACGCCAAGCGAGAGCGTTATCGGAGACCCGCGCGGAAATCAACGAGAGACACCTCGCGGCCCGAAGGCACCGAACGTGCCCCCGTGTGGCCAAACGTGGACGCCATAAACGCTACCCCACCAAAAAGGGCAAACATCAAGGCGTTCGACATCAGGGTCCGGCCACCATCAGAATCCTCGCACCTAGCTTAAGTTAGTGGCATTGCCCCTCCGGCCCGTCCGCCGGTGTTTCGCCGGAGACGCCGGTGACGTTATCGCCCAACCCCCGCCGCTTCGCTCGAACGGCCGGGATAACGGCTGTTTCCCGCTATCGGTCGCCGATTACCGCGGGCAACGAACTCAAGCGCCAGGTTCCGCCATCCGGCGCCCGGACGCCGGTGCCGACTTTCAGGCCGGGGAATTCGCGGAACAGGGAAAGCAGGGCGATTTCGGTCTGCACGCGCGCCAGGGACGCGCCCAGGCAGAAGTGGGGTCCGTGCGCGAAGGAGAGGTGCCCGATGCCGCCCCGGGCGGGGTCGAACTCGTCGGGTCGGGCGAAGAAGCGCGGGTCGCGGCTGGCCGCGCCGATCGCGATCGTGACGGCGGCGCCGTCGGGGATCACCACGCCATCGACCTCGACGTCCCCGACGGCGAACCGGGGGACGGTCAGCAGTTGCGGGCCGCAGAAGCGCAGCACCTCCTCGACCATTCCGGGGCCGATCCGGTCGGGGTGCGCGGCCAGCACCTCGATCGCGTTGGAGATCAGGTTGCCGGGGGTCTGACCGGCCAGGATGAGGTGCCAGGCGAGGGTGATGAGCTCGTCGTCGGTCAATTCGCCCGCGATCAGCGACGAGAGGACGTCGTCGGCCGGGTTGGCCTTCTTGTGGGAAATGAGTTCTCGGGCGCTCTCGATGATTTCCGGGATGGCGTTGATGAAAGCGGGGCCGTATCCTGCGGAAATCGCGGCCCCGTATTCTCGCCACCGTGGGCGGCTTTCCTCGTCGACCCCCATGAGTTCGCAGATGACCTCCATCGGGAGACGGGCGGCGAAATCGGTGACGAGGTCGACCGGGTCGGACAGGTCGGCCAAGAAACCGTCGACGATCCGCTGCACGCGGTCGCGCAGGGCGTCGGCTTGGCGCACGGAGAAGCCGGGGGCGGTCACCCGGCGCTGGCGGGTGTGCTCGGCTCCGTTCATCTCGCCCATGGTCCGCAGGTACCGCAGGCACGAGTCGGGGATGCCGGGCGGGCGCAGGAAGCTCCGTTCGTTCAGCTCGAACCGCGGGTCGGCGAGGACCGCGCGGGCCGGGGCGTGCCTGGTCACCGCCAGCAGGTCGGACATCCCGGGGATCGCCAGGCGGACGACGGGGGACTGCTCGCGGGCCCGGCCGTAGACGGTGAACGGGTCGTGCAGGACGGCGGGGTCGGACAGGTCGATCTCGGGCAGCATGCTCGGGCTCCAGATGTTCAATTCAGATGTTCATATCATCTGGATACCGACAGTATCCTGTCCGTCAAGACCGGAGGTGCCATGACCCGCCTGACCAGGGCGCAGACCCAGGAGCGCAACCGCGCCCGGGTCATCGAGGCCGCCCACGCCGAGTTCGCCGAACGCGGCTTCCGCGACGCGAAGATCGACGCGATCGCCGAGCGCGCCGGCCTGACCAGGGGCGGGGTGTACTCGAACTTCCCGGGCAAGCGCGCCCTGTACTTCGCCGTCCTCGCGGGCATGGCGGAAACGACCCGCCCCTTCGCCCAACCGGGCACCGACCTCGCAACCGCCCTAGGCGCCTTCGCCGCGGGCCGACTCGGGCGGCTGGACGAGACGGGGATCGCGGCCCACCTCGACGCGGAGATCACCGCCGACCCCGCCCTGCGCCTGGCGTACCGCGCGCTGCTGGGCCTGAACGCCCTACTCCTCGGCCTGGCCATGGAACGCCTGGCCCCACCGGAAAAACCCCCGGGCGCCCCCGACCCGCGACGAGTCCGCCAGGCGGAGGCAGTGCTGACCACCTTGCACGGCGCCACCCGACTGGCCACCACGGCCCCGGGCTTCGTCGAACCATTCGACGCAATAGGCGCCTGCGAAAACCTGGCAACCCTGAGTCTCGACGACTGGTGGGCCCCGCCGCAAGAACCGGCGCGGGTCGATGAGGTGGACCTGCCGTGGGCACCGCGTGCGGTGGCGGATCTGGTGAGTGGGTCCTCGGTGGTGGTGGAGGACGGGGTTGTCGCGGTGCTGGGGTTGCACCGGGCGCCGGTGATCGAGGAGTCCGCCCGGGCCGGGCTGCCGGTGACCGCCGTACTGGTCACCAACCAGCCGGATGAGCTACTTCCCTTGGCCCACATGGTGATCGCGGAGACCACGACGTGCGTGCGCCAGGCATTCCCCCGGGAGTCGTGGCCCACCCTCAAGGTCACCTGCGACCCGACGATCGCCCCGGCCGTAGGCCTCACCGCCACCAGCGACGCCACGGAACTGGCGGTCCGCGTGGAAAACGGCCGAATCACCGCCAAAGCAGAAGGCCCCGGCGCCTGCCACGCGGTGAGCGCCCGGAAAACCTGGGTGACCGCGTAGCTTGAGGCGCCGGGCGCCGCGTGAATCCGTTGCCCCCAAGGGGTCCCAGAGGCGCCGGGTCGCCTCTGGGACAGGGGGAGGGTCAGGACAGGCGGACGGGCAGGGACAGGATGCCCCGGTGGATCAGGCTCGGCTGGTACTCCACGGTTTCCGTGGCCAGGGTGAGGTCGGGGGCCCGGTCCAGCAGCGTGCGGAACGCGGCCTCCGCCTCGATCCGCGCCAGCGGCGCGCCGACGCAGTAGTGCAGGCCCAGGCTGAAGCCCAGGTGGCGGCGGGCCGGGTGCTTGCCGTAGTAGCGGGTGATGTCCAGTTCGGCGGCGTTGTCGAAGACCAGGTCGTCGCGGCTGGCGGAGGCCGTCAGGACGACCACGCCGTCCCCCCGCCGGAACTGGCGGTCGCCGACGACCGTGTCGGTGAGCGCGACCCGGATGGTGAACTGCGTCGGCGCGTCGTAGCGGAGCATCTCGTCGATCGCCGACGCCATCAGCTCCGGGCGCGCACGCAGCAGCGCGAGCTGGGCGGGGTTGCGCAGCAGCGCCAGCATGCCGTTGCCGATCAGGTTGATCGACGTCTCCATGCCCGCCACGAGGAGCAGCACGCAGAGACCGAGGATCTCCTGCGAGCTGAGCTGGTCCCCCGACTCCTCCACCGCGATCAGCTCGCTCAGCAGGTCGTCGGTCGGGTTGGCGCGCTTCTGCTCGATGAGCTGGTGGAAGTACCCCAGCGCCTCCCGGGCCGCGAGCCCCCGGGTCTCGATGTCCGATGCGGACAGCAGGTGGTCCGGGTCGCTGCCCCGGGCGATGGCCAGCTGCCAGGACCGGAACAGGGGACCGTCCGACACGGGCGCGCCGAGCAGTCGGCCCGGGATCATCGCCACGGCGAGGGGGACGGCGAGTCCATTGAGGACGTCGAGCTCGCCGGTCTCCATGGCCGCGTCGACCAGCTCGTCGACGACGCTCTGCGCCAGGGGTACCATCTCCGACACGGTGCGGGGCGTGAAAGCCTTGTTCACCAACCCGCGCAGCCGCCCGTGCTCCGGCGGGTCCATGCGCACGAACGAGCCGGGGATGGCCGCCACGGTGTCGCGGAAGGGGCTGATCCCCGCCGAGTAGCCGTGGCCCCAGTCGGCACCGGTCAGCACGGCCGCGCACTCGTCGTACCGGGTGACCAGGGTGACCGGCACGTCGTCGAGCAGGTGCGGGAGCAGGGCGCCCTCGGCGCGCAGGCGGTCGTAGCTCGGGTACGGGTCGCTGTTGTCCTCGACCCAGAAGGCGGGGACGGAGAGCGCGGTCATCGCGTGGGCTCCTCGGGGGTGACGCGGACGAGCAGTTCCGACATACCGCGCACCACCAGGTTCGGCCGGTACGGCGGCGGGTCGTGGGGCAGGTCGAAGGCGGCGACCCGGGTCGCGATGGCGCGCAACGCCATCTCCATCTCCAGTCGGGCCAGCGGGGCGCCGATGCAGTAGTGCAGCCCCAGGCCGAACGACAGGTGCCGGTTGGCGCGGTTGCCCGCCGCGTAGCGGGTGATGTCGAAGCGGTCCGGCTCCGGGAAGGCCCTCGGGTCGCGGTTGGCGGATCCGAAGAGGACGATGACCGCCTCGCCGGGCGCGAACACCTGGTCGGAGACCGTGATCTCCGTGCGCGCCGTGCGGGTCGTCAGGTGCACGGGCGCGTCGTAGCGCAGGACCTCGTCCGCCGCCGCGACCGCCAGGTCCGGGTTGGACTTCAGCAGCGCGAACTGGTCGGGGTCGCGGATCAGCGCCAGCACGCCGTTGCCGATCAGGTTGACCGTCGTCTCGTGCCCGGCCACCACCAGGATCAGCAGCGTGCCGAGCAACTCCGTCGGGCTCATCGTGGCCCCGTCGGCCTCCGCCCGCACCAGCCGCGTGATCAGGTCGTCCTGCGGGGCCTTGCGCCGCTGGGCGATCAGGTCGCCGAAGAAGTCACGGAACCGGTGCACCGCGGCGGTTCGCGCCGCGAGTTCCGCGGGCGACAGCAGCACGTCCGGGTCCAGACCGCGGGCGATCCCCGCCGACATCTGCCGGACCTCGTCGTGCGCCTCGGCGGGCACACCGAGCAGTTCGCACACCATGGTCAGCGGCAGCGGGTAGGCCAGCGCCTCCAGGATGTCCACCGGGTGGTCGCCGCCCTCGGCCAGCAGCTTGTCGAACAGGTCCGCGACGACCTGCTCGGTCCGGCCGCGCAGCCCCTCGATGGTGCGCATGGTGAACGCCTTGCTGACCAGCCCGCGCAACCGGGTGTGGTCCGGCGGCTCCATCCACAGGAACGACCCGGGCAGCTCCACATCGCTGTCGGGGTGCAGCAACTCGGACTCTTCCGCGTGGCTCCAATCCGGGTTCTGCATGATCAGGTTGGCCTCGTGGTACCCGGGCACCAACCGCGTGCCCAGCGGCCCGGGGATGAACGGGCCCGCCTCGCGCAGCACCGCGTAGCTGCGGTACGGGTCGTGCCGCCAGTCCGGGGCGACGGACTGCAAGACGGCCAGTTGCACGGGGGTGAGGGCGGAGGGATCTGCTGCGTGGTCTTCCTGCACCGAACGGCTCCAGTTCGTCGACGTCCCTGGCGGAATGCTCGGTGCCCCCGGCCGACCGGGTCAACGGTCCCCGACCAGCGCCAATCGCGCGATAGCCGATTCGTGATCGCCCGGGGCGATGACGCTATTGGCAGGCCTTATCGAGCGGGTGTGGACGGCGCCCATTCACGTGCGATTCACGCCGATGCCACAGACCGCTGATTCGCTCACGGCGTGATCCCACCGGCCTCGACGTCCCAGGCGGAAGCCTTCGGCAGACTGCTCGACCCGGCCAACCGCGCCGATCCCTACGCGCCCGCCGCCGAACTGCGCGCGCTCGGTCCCGTGCACCGGACCCCGCTGGGCCTGCGGTTGCTGACCCGGCACGCGGATTGCGCCGCCGTGCTGCAGAACTCCGCGTGGAGCCACGCCGCCGAGGCCGCGCAGCTGCACCCGAGCGTGCCCGACGAGGACGCCACGCGCGAGATGCCCACGTCCTTCCTGTGGATGGATCCGCCGGACCACACGCGGCTGCGCACCTTGGTGTCCAAGGCTTTCGTGCCGCGCATGGTGACCAGGCTGCGCCCGCGGATCGAGGCTCTTGCCGAGTCCCTTGTGGACAACGCGCTGGCAGCGGGGGACTTCGACCTGGTCCAGGAGATCGCCTACCCGCTCCCGCTGACCGTCGTCTGCGAGCTGATGGGCATCCCCGCCCAGGCGCACCCCGACGTCCAGCGGTGGGCCCAGGACTTGGCCCGCGGTTTCGACCCCGACCCGCTGATGACCCCCGAGGCGCACGCCGCGCGCAGCGCCGCCGCCCGGGACTTCATGGCCTACCTGCGCGGGCTCGTCGACGAGCGCAAGTCCGACCCGCGCGACGACCTGCTCACCGCGCTGTCCCAGGTGGAGGACCGCGGCGACGTCCTCACCGAGCTGGAACTGCTCAGCACCTGCCTGACCACGGTCGTCGCGGGCCACGAGACCACGGTCAACCTGGTCGGCAGCGGACTGCTCGCCCTGATGCGCAACCCCGACCAGCTGGCACTGCTGCGCGCCCGCCCCGAGCTGATACCGTCCGCGGTGGACGAACTGCTCCGCTACGAACCGCCCGTCCAGCTGACCACCCGCGCGGCCACGCGCCCGATGACCTTGGCGGGCGACGAGTTCGCCCCCGGCGACGGCGTGGTCGTGCTCATCAACTCGGGCAACCGCGACGAGGCGGTGTTCGACGACCCGGACCGCCTCGACGTCACCCGCTACCACGACCGGACCCCGGCACCCGCCCGGCACCTCGCGTTCAGCCTCGGCATCCACTACTGCCTCGGCGCCCCGCTGGCCCAGCTGGAGATGCGGGTCCTGCTGGAAGTGCTGTTGCGCAAGGTGTCCGATCTGGAGCCGCTCACCGACACCCCGCCGTACAAGCCGAACCTGGTCGTGCGCGGCCTCGCCGCGCTGCCGACCCGCTTCACCGCCTAGAGGAGGGGCCATGGTCTCGCCGTTCGACCCCGAGGTGCGCGCCGACCCCGCCGCGGCCTACCGCGCCCTGCGCGAAGCCGGTCGGCTGCACGACTACGTGCCCGGCATCCACCTCGTGCCCCACTACGCCGATTGCGACGTCATCTTCGGCGACCCGGACTGGGGTCACGGTTACTTCTCCGGCATCAACCCGTTCCGCCCCGGGATCGACCCGAAGACGCTGCCCGGCTCCTTCTTGTTGATGGACCCGCCGGACCACACCCGCCTGCGGTCACTGGTCACCAAGGCGTTCACGCCACGGGCCATCGCGGGCCTGCGCACCCGGATCACCGAGATCGCCGACGACCTGCTCGACCACGCGATCGGGTGGGGCGAGGCGGATTTCGTCACCGACATCGCCTACCGGCTGCCGCTGACCACCATCTGCGAGCTGCTGGGCGTCCCGGCCGCCGACCACGCCGTGTTCGGCCAGTGGGCCTCCGCGATCAGCCGCGGCCTCGACCCGGACGCGATGCTCACCGACGAGGAGAAGTCCGCCCGAGCCGCCGCCGTCGCCGCGTTCCACGGGTACTTCACCGAGCTGATCGCCGAACGCGCCCGCACCCCGGGGCCGGACCTGCTCAGCGGGCTGGTCGCGGTCGCCGAGGGCGAGGACCGGCTCAGCACCAAGGAAATCGGCGACATCGGCGCGCTGCTGCTCATCGCGGGCCACGAGACGACCATGAACCTCATCGCCAACGGCGTGCTCGCCCTGGCGCGGGAACCCCGGCAGCGCGAGGTCTTGGCCGACAACCCGGACCTGGTGCCGATCGCGGTCGAGGAGTTCCTGCGGTTCGACACCCCGGTCCCGTTCCCGACCCGGGTCGCCATGCGGGACCTGGAGTTCGCCGGCCGGTCGTTGCCGCGCGGCACCGGGGTGATCCTGCTGGCCGCGTCGGCCAACCGCGACCCCGAGGTGTTCACCGACCCGGACCGCCTCGACGTGCTGCGCTTCGACCCCGCGCGCGGCACCCGCAAGCACCTGGCGTTCAGCCACGGCCCGCACTTCTGCCTCGGCGCCCCGCTGGCCCGGCTGGAGGCCACCGTGCTGTTCGACCGCCTCCTGCGCCGCGCCCCCGACTACGAGCTGCTCGACACCGCGCCCCGCTACCGGTCCAGCGTGTCCATGCGCGGCCCCGAATCCCTCCCGGTCCGCTTCCGCTGACCGGGCGAGTCCACCGAGAAGTCCGCCAGACCCGGGCGCCCGCCGTTCCCGCCCGACCTGGGGCACCCGCCGATCCCGCCCGATCGGGGCACCCGCTGATCCCGACCCGCGAAGGAGTCCCGCCGTGACCACCACGCTGCACGCGATCCTCGACGGCGTCGCCGCCGACCACCCGCACGTGCGGGCCACCTTCCCGGCCGAGCGCGAGTCGATCACCTACACCGACCTCGCCGCGTCCGCCCGCGCCATGGCGGCCGGGCTCGTAGCGCGCGGTGTCGAGCGGAACGAACCCGTCGGCATCCTCTGCCCCAACGCCCCCGAGTTCCTCCAGTCCCTCTTCGCCGTGAGCGCGGCGGGTGGCGCCGCGACCCCGTTGCCCCTCCCGCTCGGTATGCGGCACGCGGGCGCCTACCCGGCCCGGCTCGCCGCCATCGCCGAGGTCGCGGGGATGCGCCGAATCCTGGTGTCGCACCGGTTCGGCGCGCTCGCCGACGGACTCCGGGAAGCCGTGCCGGGCCTGGAGATCATCAGCACCGCCGACGCCGCGGGTCCGGGCGAGCTGCCCGAGGTCGGCCCCGACGACCTGGCCATCGTCCAGTTCACCTCCGGCAGCACGTCGCTGCCCAAGGGCGTGCGCCTCACCCACGCCAACGTGGTCGCCGGGCTGCTCGCCATCCGCGAGGGAATCCAACTGGGGCAGGGCGACGGCGGCGGCTTCTGGCTGCCGCTCTTCCACGACATGGGCCTGTTCGGCACCCTCTCCGCCGTCCTCATCGGCATCCCGGCCCACGTCTGGTCCCCGCTGTCGTTCATCAAGGACCCGGCCCGCTGGCTGCGCGAGTTCCTCGACAGCGGCGCCACGATCACCGCGATGCCCAACTTCGGCTACGACCAGCTCGCCGCCATCTCCGACGACGACCTGGCGGGCCTGCGCATGGACCACTGGCGCGTCGCGTTCAACGGCGCCGAGCCGATCTCCGAGGCCACCGTGCGCGCGTTCGTCGAGCGGTTCGCCCCCGCCGGGTTCCGCCCGTCCACCATGTTCGGCGTCTACGGCATGGCGGAGGCGACCCTGGCCGTCACCTTCCCGCCGCTGGGCCGCGCGCCGCTGTTCGAGCACGTCGACCGCGACAAGCTCGCCGACGGCGGACGGGCGGTCCAGGTCGAGCACGACGCCCCCGGTGCCCGCGCCGTCGCGGGTGTGGGCGAGCCGGTGCGCGGTGTGCGGCTGCGGATCGTCGACCCCGAGGCGGGTGCCGAACTGCCCGAGGGCCAGGTCGGCGAGATCCTGATCCAGGGCGATCCGGTCACCCCCGGCTACCTCGGCCTCGAGCAGTCCCTTGTGGACGGCTGGCTGCCGACCGGCGACCTCGGCTACCGGCGCGGCGCTGAGGTGTTCGTCACCGGCAGGCGCAAGGAGATGATCACCGTGCGCGGCGCCAACTTCTACCCGCAGGACGTCGAGGCCGTCGCCCGCGCCGTGCCCGGGATCTTCAAGGGCCGCTGCGTCGCCGTCGCCGCCCCCGGTGGCGCCGAGGTCATGTGGCTCATCGCCGAGTGCGGCCGCAAGGGCGACGAGGCCGCCGCCGTGGCCACCGCGCTGCGCACCGCCGTGTCCACCGAACTGGGCCTGGCTGCCGTCGAGGTGCACCTCGTCGCGCCCCGAGCGCTCCCGCGCACCAGCAGCGGCAAGTTCCAGCGGCTCGCCGCCCGCGATCTCGTGACCTCCGTGACCTCCGTGACCGAAACCGCTTAACCCCCTTGGAGTGCCCGTGCACAGCTACGACGTCTTCCGCCACTACGAGCGCCTGCACTGGAAGCTCAGCGACCTCCAGGTCGACTCGATCGACCGCGACCTGGTCAAGCCGGCGTACATCACCCTGGCCAAGAGCGCGACCATGGGTGAGTCCAACGTGATCGCCGCCGTGCACGGCTTCCTCAACGAGTTCGTCGACGACTACGACTTCTCCACCTTCGCCGTGGTGTGGGGCTACCAGGAGGTCCAGCACCACTACGCGTTCCGCTCGTGGCTGGCGGGCGTCGGCGAGTCCGTGGACGACCGGGCCGTCGACGCCATGCGCGCGCCGTACGCGCCGGGCACCAGCCCGTCCGCGACGCTGGCCACCAACATCATCTCCGAGCTGACCGTGAACCACGTCTACCGCGCGGTCGCCGCGTGGGTCGAGGAGCCGGTGCTCAAGGGCCTGCTGCTCAGCGCCAGCCGGGACGAGGCCGGGCACGCCCGCGAGTTCATCCACTACACCACGAAGCGGCTGGAGCGCAAGCCCGAGGAGCTGCCCTCGGTGCTGGAGACGCTGTACGTGTACAGCTCCGAAGCGAAGATCAAGCACCCGGTGAGCACCTTCAAGTCCGGCATCGGCGAGGGCCTGGAAGAGCACGAGACCATCGACACCGGCTTCGAGCTGTTCCTGGAGAAGGTCGCCGCCGACGGCGAGCTGGACGTGCTCCAGGACAAGATCCGCCGCACCTTCGGCAGCATGACCGGCCTCGACCTGAGCAGCAACGCCAAGGTGCGCCGGGCGCTGGCCGAGGCGCTGGCGTGAGCGTGCAGGTGCCGTGGTCGGTGCTGCCGGACTACCGCTGCTTCGGCTGCTCCCCGCACAACCCGCACGGCCTGCGGCTGGCCTTCCACCCGCGCCCCGACGGCCTGCTGGCCCGCTTCACCCTCGACCGGGGCTTCGAGTCCTACCCCGGTGTCGTGCACGGCGGCCTGGTCGGCGTCATCTGCGACGAGACGATCGGCAACCTCATCGTGCTGGAGCGGCACAAGCCCGCGTTCACGGTGTCGATGCGGACCCGGTTCGTCACCCCGCTGCTCGTCGGCCGCGAGTACCGCTGCGTCGCGACGCTGCGCGCGGACGGGGAGGAGCTGTTCCACGGCTCCGCCGAGGTGCTCGACGCCGACGGCGGCGTGTGCGCGACCGCGTCCGCCGTCTACCAGCCCTTCGCCCTCGACCAGGTGCGCCACCAGCTGACGCTGGACGACGCCGAGGTCGACCTGCTTTCCCGCGCCATCAACCCCACCGCCATCAACCCCCGGTAGGAGCACCGAGATGACCACCAGCCTCACCGAGATCACCGCCACCGTGACCGGCATCGCCGCCGCCGAGATCGGTGTCCCGGCCGCCGAGCTGGCCCCCGAGACCGACCTGCGCGGGGTGGAGGGCGTCGACTCGGTCAAGGTGCTGCGGATGATCGCCAAGATCGAGCGCGAGTTCGACATCGAGCTGGAGGACGAGGACGTCTTCGGCGTGTCCACCGTCGCGGAGGTCGCCGCGGTCGTGGAGAAGGCGCTGGGCGCCAAGTGACCGCCGCGCCCGCCCACGCCGAGACCAACCAGCACTACGACCTCGACCCGGAGGTTTTCGGCCAGTTCCTGGACCCGCTGCGCAAGTACAGCTCCGCGCTCTACGCGTCCCCGGAGCAGCCGCTCGCCGAGGCGCAGGAGAGCAAGCTGCGCTACGTCGCCAACCACCTCGGATTGCGCGGCGGTGAACGGATCCTGGACATCGGGTGCGGCTGGGGCTCGCTGATCCTGTTCATGGCCAAGGAGTTCGGCACCCGCGCGCTCGGCGTCAGCCCGGCACCGCGCCAGCACGAGTACATCGCGCGCCGCGCCGCCGAACTGGGCGTGACCGACCTGATCAGCACCCAGGTGGGCCACTTCGAGGTCATGGACCTGCCCGCGCGCTCCTTCGACGCGATCAGCATGCTCGGCTCGATCGTGCACATGCCCGACCTCGACGCCGTGTTCGCCAAGGCCAAGGGGCTGCTGCGCAAGGGCGGACGGCTGTACGTGTCCGAGAGCTGCTTCCGCAGCGACGCCGTGCACGCCGCGTTCGACCGCAAGGCGGGCACGGACTTCGTCCGCGAGGACATCTTCGGCTGGGGCGACATGCGCCCGCTGTCGGAACTCGTCGCGGGCGCCGAGCGCGCCGGGTTCTCCATCGTCGCGGTGGACGACCTGACCGCGCACTACTACCGCACCATCGAGGCGTGGATCGCCAACGTGGCCGCCGCAGCCGACAAGCTCGACGCGCACGAGCCGGGCCTGGCCGCCAAGCTGAGCCACTACCTGGAGGTCGCCAACGCCGGGTGGGGCTACACGACCAAGCACTACGCGCTCGTCTGCGGGAACCACCGATGAGCCTGCTGCCCGCGCGCGAGGTCGCCGACGCGGTCGACAGCTTCATGGCCGCCTCCCCTGCGGCCCGGGGCTGGGACGTGGAGACCGCGTTCGACTGGTCCGCCGCCGACGCCAACCGGCTGTCCGAGGGGGAGGTGTCCGCGGTCCGGTTCATCACGCTGATCGAGGACCACCTGCCGGGCTACTTCGACATCTACCACAAGCACTTCCCGGTCGACGGCGAAGTGGACCCGTCGGTGTTCGTGCACAACCGCGAGCTGTACCACTTCACCATCCGGTGGGCGTTCGAAGAGGACACCCACGCCCGCGCGCTGACCAGGTACCAGGTGGCGTCGGGGATCGCGGAGCGCGAGGCGCTGTGGGCGGAGCTGGCCGAGGAGGGGCGCAAGGAGTTCGCGCTGCCCCTGGCGCACCCGGTCCAGTTCTTCGCCTACGCGCTGGTGCAGGAGAAGGCCACGCAGATGTACTACCAGCACCTGCGCGACGTGGTCGCCGACCCGGTGCTCAAGGCGGTGCTGACCAGGCTGTCCCGCGACGAGGCCCGGCACTTCACGTTCATGGCCGATGTGGTCACCCGCTACCTCAGGGCCTACGGCGACGACGTGGTCGACCCGATCCGGGACGTGATCGCGGGTTTCCGGATGCCGCTGGCCGACACCCTGCGGGGCTACTGGCGGTGGGCGCTGAAGATCGCCGACGTGGCGAAGTACGACCACACGGAGGCCTACGAGCACCTCATCAAGGTGATCGACCGGGCGGTGGACACCAAGTCCGACCGCCAGGCCGAGCTGACGCGGTTCATCGCCAGTTGCACATCCCTCCCGGCGTGATAACCGGGAGTTCACGCAATTGTCGAGGAAATGTCGAAAATGGTCCGGGACCCCGCCCGTGGTTGACCCCGCGGGGCCCCGGACCATTTTCGCTCCGTCAGCCGAGGCCGCCGGTCAAACCGCCGAGCAGGCTCGTGACCAGGCCGAGCACCGTGTTCAGCAGACCCGTGACGATACCGAGCAGATCACCCATGATGTGAACTCCTTCCCGGTTTTCCCTCGTCGGAGATGCCACCCCGACACCATTGTTTGTACGGTTTGGACCGACTTGTCCGCGAGGAAATACCCACTCTGGAGTGTCACCCGATAGGGTGGACTAACGAAACGCGATCATGACCTGATCAGGGGTAACTACACCCACCTGCGGTTTGTCAAATAATGACGAACCCTCGTCTGTGGACTAAGATCCACCCGTCCGATACGGAGCGGGTCACGCTGTGCGGCCGTGTGGGTTAAGCCTTGGGCTGGAAGAGCATGCACGTGCAGGAGCCGTGGGCGACCAGCTTCCCGTCGCCGTCGTGCACCCGCGCCTCGGCCGTCGCGGTGCTCCTGCCGACGTGGATGGTGGTGGCCGTGCAGGTGAGCCGGGAACCGTCCATTCGGACCGTCCGGATGAAGTTCACCTTCAGCTCCAGCGTCGTGTAGAGCACCCCGTCGGGAAGGCGGGTGAACACCGCGCTGCCCATCGCGGTGTCCATCAGGGTCGTGATCACACCGCCGTGCACGACGTACATCGCGTTGATCGTCGCCGGGTTCGGGTCCAGGAAGTAGACCGCCCGGCCCTCCTCCAGCTCCTGCACGGTGACGCCCAGCGACACCCCCACGCCCTGGCCGCTGGTGACGCCGTGCGCCAGGACGGTCCGCAGTTCCTCGATCCGGGTGGACGCGCTCATTCGAACCCAAGCCTCTCCGCAGGTTGTGGACCCGCCGAGTCGACCAGCGCCGGGTGTCGCCCGCGTGAACGGCGCGTGGCCGGTCGCGGAGTCCGATCGCGTGATCGGCCGCCGTGATCGCCCGCCCCGAATCGGTGGGTCGGGATTCACCGACCGTTCGCCGAAGACCGTCCCGGCGTTACCGAACCTCGTTCACTGTGGGACGGGAGGAGGGAGCGCCCGATGGAGTTCAGGTACCTGGTGTCCTTCCTCGCCATCGCCGACGAGCTGCACTTCGGCCGGGCCGCGGCCCGCGTGCACCTCACGCAACCCTCGCTGAGCCAACAACTCCAGCGCCTGGAGCGCACCCTCGGCGTCACGCTCGTGGTGCGCAGCTCGCACGAGGTCCGCCTGACCCCGGCGGGGGAGGCGCTGCGCGAACACGCCGACGTGATCGTGCGCCTGCTCGACCGCGCGGGCCGGGCCGCGCGCGAGGCCGCCCAGGGGCGGGTGGGCCAGGTCCGGGTCGGCTACAACTTCACCGGCTGGCAGGAACTGCTGCCCGCCGCGCTGGCCCGGATGCACCAGCGGTTCCCGGACGTCGCGGTGGAACTGCGCGAGCAGCGCTCCGGCCCGCAGCAGGCCGCGGTGGCCGGTGGCGAGCTGGATGTGGCGTTCCTGCACGGATCCCCGAACACCGCCGACCTCGCGCACCGGTTCCTGATGTCGGTCCCGATCGTCGCGCTCGTCGGCACCGCGCACCCCTGGGCCGCCCGCGCGTCGGTGCGCTTCGCCGAACTCGCCGGGCAGCGCTGCATCCTGTTCGGCCGCGACCAGAGCCCGGCCATGCACGACGCGATCCAGGCCGCCGCGGAGCGCACCGGCACCCGGCTACGGGTCGAGGATCACGTTGATGACCTCGCCGCCACCGCTATCGTGGTGGCGACCCAACCGGTCGTCGGGTTCGTCTCCGCGCACCGCGGCGACCACGCCCGCGCCAGCGGGCTGGGCTCGGTGCCGGTGCCGCTGACCGATCCCACTCCGAAGGTCGACCTGCACGCGGTGTGGCGCGCGGGCGACCAGTCCAGGGCCGTCCGGGCCTTCCTCGGCTGCGTCCTCAACGATAGTGCGGGAATCGAGTTCCACGACAACGGCGTCGAACTGTCCTGTTAGGAAGGCTTGTCCCCCGAGGAGCCCCTGCCATGCAGTTCCAGCAACTGGTGTCGTTCCTGGCCATCGCCGAGGAGCACAACTTCGGTCGGGCGGCGCGCAGGCTGCACCTGGCCCAGTCCTCGATCAGCCTGCACCTCAAGCGGCTGGAGCGCGAGGTCGGCGTCGAGCTGGTCGCGCGGTCCTCGCACCGGGTCAGCCTCACGCCCGCGGGCGAGGTGTTCCTCGACGAGGTGCGGCAGGTGCTCGACCTGGCCGACAGCGCCGTGGCGGCGGCCCGCGCGGTCGCCTCCGGACGCGCGGGCACGCTGCGCGTCGGGTTCAACTTCGCCGCGGGCAGGCTGGTGCTGCCGCCCGCGCTGGTCCGGATGCACGCCGAGCACCCGGACCTGCGCGTCGACCTCACCGAGAAGCGCAGCGGACCGCAGCTGCGCGCGCTGGCCGACGGCGAGCTCGACGTCGCGCTGGTCTTCGGCGCGCCGACCGCCCCCGGCCTGGTGTCCGCGCAGGTGTCCCGCGTGGACCTCGTGGCCCTGGTCACCGAGTCGCACCCGTGGGCCCGCCGCGACCGGGTCCGGTTCCGGGAGCTGGCCGGGCAGCCGTGCGTCCTCTTCGGACGCGAGCAGTGCCCGGCGATGTACGACGAGCTGCGGGCCATCGCCGGGCGCACCGGCACCGAACTGGCCGTGGTCGCCGAGATCGACGACCCGCTGGCCACCGCCGCCACCGTGCGCGCCCGCCGGGTCGTCGGCTTCGCCTCGGCCCCGCGCTGGGACCAGAACGGGCTCGCGGGCCTGGTGACCGTGCCCATCGTGGACCCCGTGCCGAGCCTGGCCATCCACGCGGTGTGGCGGCGCGACGCCGAGACGCTGCCGGTGCGGGCGCTGCTGCGCTGCCTGGCGGCGGGTGATCACGCTGACCTATCGACCGTTCGCCCCTTGGTCGTTGCCCAGCGGGCCGCCGGGGCTCGAGGATCGGAGCCGCGTCGGACGACGCGAGCCCGTGCCATGGCCGGGGCCCGCCCCGGCCGCAGAATGGAGTGACCGTGCGCGAGACAACCGCCCCCACAGTCGCAGCGGAGTGGTCGGTCCCGGCCCTGGTCGAGATCGCCGACCACGACACCCTCACCGCCGCGGTGTTCCACCGCGCGGTCGACGACCCCGCGCGCCCGGTGTTCAGCACCCGGGTCGCGGGTGACTGGGTCGACGTCGGCCACGGCGAGTTCGTCGACCGGGTGCGCGAGGTGGCGGGCGCGCTGCTGGCCGCCGGTGTCGCGGCGGGTGACCGGGTCGCGATCCTCGGACCGACCGGCGTGGACTGGGCGGTCGCCGACTTCGCCGCGCTGGCGATCGGCGCGGTCGTCGTGCCGATCTACCCGACCGCGTCCGCCGAGCAGGTCCGGCACGTGCTGGCCGACGCCACCCCGTCGGTCGTCTTCGTCGTCGAGCGCGCGCGGGACGTGGTGCTCGACCTCGTCGACGACCTGAAGCGCGTGTGGACACTGGGGGAGCGCCCCGAGGGCACCGCCGACCCGGCCCTGTTCGAGCAGCGCCGCGCGGCCGTGCGCGCCGACGACGTGGCCACGATCGTCTACACCAGCGGCACCACCGGCACGCCCAAGGGCTGCGTGCTCACGCACCGCAACATCCTGCACGCGGCCGTGAACGTCGTGCGGCTGCTGCCCGAGCTGTTCCTCGCCGAGGGCGCCTCGACGCTGCTGTTCCTCCCACTGGCCCACGTCTACGGTCGGGTGGTGCAGTTCGGCTGCGCCTGGGCGGGCACCCGCACCGGCCTGGTCGGCGACGCGGCCGAACTGGTCGGGCAGCTCCCGGTGTTCCGGCCCAGCTTCCTGGTCGGCGTGCCGTACGTGCTGGAGAAGATCCGCAAGGCGGTCCGGCAGCGCCCCGGGTTCGCCGACGTCGAGGCCGAGCTGGTCGCGTACGGCGCCGCGGTCCGCGCGGGGGTCGACCTGCCCGCGCCGACCGGTCCGGCGGTCGACGGGTTGACCGCGCTGCTCGGTGGCCGGCTGCGGCACATGATCTGCGGCGGCGCCTCGCTCGACACGTCCACTTTGGACTTCTTCACCGGGGTCGGCCTCGAGGTGATCGGCGCCTACGGCCTCACCGAGACCACCTCGACCGTGACCATGAGCGCCCCCACCGCGAACCGGCTCGGCGCGGTCGGCCGCCCCGTGCCGGGGACGACGGTCGCGGTGGCCGAGGACGGCGAGATCCTCGTGCGCGGCCCGCACGTCTCGCCCGGCTACTGGCCCGACGCCACGGGCGCGCCGGACTGGGTGCACACCGGTGACCTCGGTGCGCTCGACGCCGACGGGTACCTGCGGATCACCGGGCGCCGCAAGGAGATCATCGTCACCAGCGGCGGCAAGAACGTGGCCCCGGCGCCGCTGGAGGACCGGCTGCGGCTGCACCCGCTGGTGTCCAACTGCATGGTCGTCGGCGAGGGCCGGTCGTACGTCACCGCGCTGATCAGCGTGGACCCCGCGGTCGCCGAGAAGTGGACCGGTGATGTCGAGGCCGCGCTCCAGGAGGCGGTGGACGCGGCCAACGAGCTGGTGTCGCGCGCGGAGTCCATCCGCCGCTTCCACGTCATCACCGGGGACTTCACCATCGCCCGCGGCCACCTGACCCCGTCGCTGCGGCTGCGCCGAGCGGCCGTGGAGGCCGATTTCGCCGCCGAGATCGCGTCGCTCTACGCGGCCGAACGCCCCGCGTGATCATTCCCATATTTGTTCGACCGCTGTGAATGACGATCGGCCGACCGCGTATTCGCGGTCGGCCGATCGTGCTATCAGTTGGCTTTCATCCAGCACACGTAGTCGAAATCGACCTTGCCGACCAAAGTGCCACTACCGTCGTGCAGGAGAGCTTTTCCGGTCATTTCGTACCGCTCGGCGGTGGTCTCCGCCACGATTCGGGAGCAGACCGCGGCCTCGACGGTCCCGGTGGCCCGCACCCGACCGGTCGCGGGCCGCAGGAAGCTGACCTTGCTCTCGCGCAGCACGAAGCTCTGCACGGCCGCGATGCGCGTCGCGACGGCCCCGGAGAAGGCGGCGGCGCAGGCCACCTCGGCGGCCAGCCACATCGCACCGGCGTGCACGGTGCCCAGGTGGTTGCGCATGGTGGGCAGGTCGGCGACCTCGGCGACGGCCTCGGTCGGGCCCAACTCGGTGACCCGCACGCCCACGTGGTTGTTGAACGGCACCACGGCGTCCACCATCTGGCGGATCCGCTCGTAGTCGGGTCGGCCGTCCACGACGGCGGCGGCCAGCGCGGACTGCGCGGCGTTCACTTCGGCGGAGAACTTGCTCTTGGGAGGCATGTCGTGGAAGTAGACTACGCGATTCTGGACACCGGGTTAACCGATGCCGTGCGGGGCGGTAAATAACGCCGGTCGAAAATGGGCTCGATCGTCGCGATAGATGGCGTGATAGCGATGCCCGATGAGCGTTGACCGGCCTCGGACGGCTTGCGTAGAAATGTCGGTGAATGCAATCGAAGCCCAGCTCGGGAGTCAAACCCATGTATGACGCGATCGTGGTCGGCGCCCGCTGCGCGGGCTCGCCGGTGGCCATGCTGCTCGCCCGGCGCGGCTACCGGGTGCTGCTGGTGGACCGCGCCACCCAGCCCGCGGACACCGTGTCCACCCACTACCTCCAGCAGTACGGCCTGGCCAAGCTCAAGCAGTGGGGGCTGCTGGACACCCTGGTGGCCGCCGATGTCACCCCGATCACCCGGATGGTCATCTCCTACCGCGAGAACGTCATCGCGGGCTTCGCCGACCCGTACGAGGGCATCGAGGCCACCTACGCCCCGCGCCGCACCTTGCTCGACCCGATCCTGCTCGACGGCGCCCGCGCCGCGGGCGTCGAGGTCCGCGAGGGCTACACCGTGCGCGAACTGCTCTTCGAGGGCGACCGCGTGGTCGGCGTCAAGGGCTCGACCGGCGGCGGCGAGCCGACCGAGGAGCGCGCCCGCATCGTGATCGGCGCCGACGGCAGCCAGTCGTTCGTCGGCAAGGCCGTCGGCGCGGAGATCTACCGCACCATCCCGGCCGCGTCGTTCGTCTACTACTCCTACTGGTCCGGTCTCAAGACCGACTTCCACAGCCGCATCGGCGTGGACCAGCAGGTCGGCGTCTGGCCGACCAGCGGTGGCCGCACGCTGCTGGCGATCATGAAGCCGCTGGACCGCTGGGACGAGTTCCGCACCGACGTCGAGGCGAACTTCCTCCAGGTCGTCAAGGACATCGTGCCGGACATCGCCGAGCAGGTCGCCGACGCCGGGCAGCGCGAGGAGCGCTTCACCGGCATGCGCTACCCGGACAACTTCTACCGCCGCTCGCACGGCCCCGGCTGGGCGCTGGTCGGCGACGCCGGCTACCACAAGGACCCGATCACCGGGCAGGGCATCAGCGACGCCTTCGTGCACGCCGAGCTGCTGGCCGACCAGGTCGAGCTGGGCCTGTCCGGGCAGCGGCCGCTGGACGAGGCGGTCGCCGACTACGTCGCGGCCCGCGACGAGCGCACCGCGTCGGCCTTCCAGTTCGCCGCCACCGTCGGCGAGCTGGCGCTGCCCGCGCAGCTGGAGGTCATCTTCGGCGCGCTGGCCGCGCACCCGGACAACGCCAAGGCGTTCTTCAACCTCATCGCGGGCGCGACCACCGGGGAGCAGTTCTTCCACCCCGACCACGTCGCCACGATGCTCGGCCGCGCCTGATGCCGGTCCGCCTGCTGACCCTCGGCGACAGCTTCGCCGAGGGTCGGGGCGACCCCAGGCCGGACGGCACCTTCGGCGGCTGGGTGCCGCCGCTGGCCGAGTCGCTGGGCATCGCCCCGCACGAGGTGGTCAACACCGGCGCCTACATGGCCACCACCCAGGACGTCATCGACCACCAGCTGGCCCGGGCGCTCAGCGCGGACGCGCCGCTCTACGGGGTCACGGTGGGCGGCAACGACCTGGTGCGCAGCTCGTTCGACGAGGTGGCGTTCCGCCGGAACCTGCGCCACATCCTGGGCGGCCTCGGCCTGCGCGGCGCCCGGGTGTTCACCATCAACTGGCCCGACATCCCGGGCAAGCTCCCGGGACTGGCGCCCGCGCAGCGGCAGGCGCTGCGCGCCCGGTTCGCCGCGGCCAACGACTTCATGGACAAGCTCACCGCCGAGCTGGGTGTCGTGCGCTACGACATGGTCGACACACCGCTGACCCGCGACCCCGCGATGTGGGGACCGGACGGCATGCACCCGAGCCCGGCGGGACACCGGGCCATCGCGGCGGGATTCGCCGAACTGCTCTCCTGACCGGCCACCAGTCCACTCAGGACTTCCCGGCCAGTGCCCAGCCGAAGGGACGCTAGTGACTTCCGACCAGCAGCACCGCACGGCCGACACGCCCATCGCCATCGTCGGCGTGTCCGGTCTGTTCCCGATGGCCAGCGACCACCGGGTCTTCTGGCAGAACGTCGTGGACGCCGCCGACTGCACCGAGGACGTGCCCGCCTCGCGGTGGCGGGTCGAGGACTACTACGACCCCGACCCCACCGTGCCGGACAAGACCTACTGCACCCGCGGCGGGTTCGTGCCGGACGTGGCGTTCAGCCCGCTGGAGTGGGGCCTGCCGCCCAACCAGCTGGAAGTCACCACCGTCGTGCAGATGCTGAGCCTCGGCGTGGCGCGGGACCTGCTGCGCGACGCGGGCGCGGTCGGCTCGGACTGGTACGACCCGTCCCGCACCGGCGTGGTGCTCGGCGTCGCGGGTCCGACCACGCTGTCGCACCCGCTGGCGGCGCGGCTGTCCACCCCGGTGCTGCGCGAGGTCGTGCGCGCGTGCGGTCTGTCCGAACAGGACGCTGAGCAGATCGCCGCGCGCTACGCCGAGGCGTTCCCGCCGTGGGAGGAGAACTCCTTCCCCGGCCTGCTGGGCAACGTGATCGCGGGGCGGGTGGCGAACCGGCTCGACCTGGGCGGGATGAACTGCACGGTCGACGCGGCCTGCGCGTCGTCGCTTTCCGCGGTGCACATCGCGATCGGCGAGCTGGTCTCCGGCCGCGCGGACATGATGATCACCGGCGGCGCCGACACGGAGAACTCCGTGTTCGGCTTCATGTGCTTCTCCAAGACCCAGGCGCTGTCCAAGTCCGGCCGGATCAAGCCGTTCGACGACTCCGCCGACGGC
This sequence comes from Actinokineospora auranticolor, assembly GCF_041897805.1. GTDB lineage: Bacteria > Actinomycetota > Actinomycetes > Mycobacteriales > Pseudonocardiaceae > Actinokineospora > Actinokineospora auranticolor. The sequence continues at coordinate 7,287,388 of NZ_CP154825.1, read as the reverse complement.
ACGCTGGTCGGCGAGGGCATCGGCATGCTGGCGCTCAAGCGCCTCGCCGACGCCGAGCGCGACGGCGACCGGGTGTACGCGGTGATCCGCGGCGTCGGGTCCTCGAGCGACGGTCGGTTCAAGAGCATCTACGCGCCGCGCGCGGAGGGCCAGGTCGTGGCGCTGCGCCGCGCGTACGCCGACGCGGACTGCGCCCCGGACTCCATCGGCCTGTTCGAGGCGCACGCCACCGGCACCCGCGTCGGCGACAAGACCGAGCTGACCGCGCTCAACGACCTGCTGCGGTCGGTGACCGACGAGCGGCACTTCGCCGCGATCGGCAGCGTGAAGTCGCAGATCGGCCACACCAAGGGCGCGGCGGGCGCGGCGAGCCTGATCAAGCTGGCCATGGGCCTCTACCACAAGACGCTGCCGCCGACGATCAACGTCAGCAAGCCGAACACCACGATCGACTTCGACAGCGCGGCCTTCTACCTCAACACCCGCACCCGCCCGTGGATCACCGACCCGCGCCGCCCGGTCCGCCGCGCGGCGGCGTCGGCGATGGGCTTCGGCGGCACCAACTTCCACGTGGTGCTGGAAGAGGCCACCGGTGACCGCTCGGTGACCCGGACCCTGCACGAGACCGCCCGGGCCTGGCTGTGGCACGCGCCGACGCGCGAGGAACTGCTGGCGCTGCTGAAGTCCGGCGCCGCTGCGGCATCCGGCCCGATCCCGGCCGACCACGCGCGGATCGGGTTCGCGGGGTCGCTGGAGGAGCTGCTCCCGGTCGCCGTGGCGCAGCTGTCGTCCTCGGCCGCCGAGCAGTGGACGCACCCGTCCGGTGTGTACTACCGGCGGCGGGCGCTGCCGGTGGTCAAGGTGGGCGCGCTGTTCGCGGGCCAGGGCAGCCAGTACGTCGACATGGGACTGTCGGCGGTGCTGAACAACCCCTTGCTGGGCGGTGCTTTCGACGAGGCCAACGCGGTCTTCGAGTCCGGCCAGCTGCTGTCCGAGGTCGTCTACCCGGCGGCCTCCTTCGACGGCACCACCGACGCCGACCGCGAGTTGGCGCTGCGCCGCACCGAGTACGCGCAGCCCGCCATCGGCGCGCTGTCCGCGGGGCAGTTCCGGTTCCTGGCCGAGTTGGGGCTGGAGTGCGCGGGCTTCCTCGGGCACAGCTTCGGCGAGCTGACCGCGCTGTGGGCGGCGGGCTCGCTGGCCGACGCCGACTTCTTCCGCCTCGCCCGGGCCCGCGGCCTGGCGATGGCGCCGCCGTCGGCCGACTTCGACGCGGGCGCGATGGTCGCCGTCGACGCGACCCGGGAGGCGGTCGAGGAGATCCTCGCCGACCACCCCGAGGTGTCGGTGTGCAACCACAACGCGCCGGACCAGGTCGTTGTGGGCGGCGCGACGATCGCCGTGGCCGACTTCGTCGCCGCGTGCAAGACCCGCGGTGTGACGGCGAAGGTCCTGCCGGTCGCGGCGGCGTTCCACACCTCGCACGTCGGCCACGCCGTGGAGGTGTTCCGGGCCGATCTGTCCGATGTGGACTTGACGGTCCCGTCCGGCCCGGTCTACGCCAACACCGCGGGCGCCTCCTACGGCGAGTCGGTGGAGCAGAACCGGGCGGTCCTCGCGGAGCAGCTGCGCAACCCGGTCGAGTTCGTGGCAGGCCTGCGGGCCCTGGAGGCCGACGGCTGCACCGTCCTGGTCGAGTTCGGCCCCCGGCGGGTGCTGACCGACCTGGCGACCCGGACCCTGGGGTCGGACGTGGTGACCATCGCCGTCGACCAGGGCAGGAAGGTCGACAGCGACCTGTCGCTCAAGCGCGCGGCGGTCCAGCTGGCGGTGGTGGGCGCGCCCGTCACCGACATCAACCGCCACGACGCGGCGCCGCTGGAGGTGGTGGCGCCCAAGGGGATGACGGTCACCCTCACCGGCCGCGACTACGTCCCCGACAGCCGCCACACCGCCTACGCCACCGCCCTCGACGGCTCGTACCAGGTCGTGACCCACGCGGAGCCCACCTCGAACGGCGCCGCCCCCACCTTCACCGCGCCGCTCCCCGCCGCCCCTTCGGCTCCCGCGCACGCGTCCCGATCCGCCGCCGAGCCGCTTCCCGCTGCCTCCGCTTCGGTTCCCGCCCACTCCGCGTCCGCTCTCTCCGCGTCGCTCCCCGCCGCTGCGACGGCTTCGGTTCCCGCCTACGCCGCGTCCGCTGCTGCCGCCGCTCCCACGTCCCCCGCGGCCACCGCGCCGTTCACGCCGGTGCCCGCTTCGTCGAACGGCGCCGCCGCGGCACCGGTCGCCGCCCCGGCCTCGGCGGTCGCCGTGGCCACCGAGACGGCCGTCGTCCCGGTGCCCGACCCGCTCCCCGCCGCGAACGCCTACCACCCGGTCGTGACCGGCTTCGGTGAGGTCGCGGCCCGCCACCTGGACCTGCACACCCGCTACGTCGAGGGCCAGCTCCGGGTCGCCGACGGCCTGGTCTCCGCGCTGCGCACCACCCCGGACCCGAGCCCCGGCCTGCACTCCGCCGTGGACGCGATCACCGACCAGAGCGTCGCGATCGGCGCCGCGCACATCCGGGTCAACGAGATCCTGGCCGCCTTGACCGAACTGGAGTTCTCCCCGAGCCGCGTCGCCCAGCCGGACCCGTCGCTCGCCCAGTTCCCCCCGGTCGCCCTCACCACCCCCACGCCCCCCGCTGCCCCGGCTGTCCCCGCCCCGGCCGCGTCCGCTTCCCCGGCCGTCCCGGCCCCGGAACTCCCCTCACCCGCCCCGGAACCCCGCCATGCAGAACCGGCCGCCTCGACTCCTCCCGCGTTCGAGCAGCCCCCACCCCCGCCCGCCCCGGCTGCCCCCCAACCAGCCACCTCCCGGGCGCAAGCACCCGAACTCCAGTCGGCCCTCCTCGCCATCGTGGCCGACAAGACCGGCTACCCGTCGGACATGGTTGACCTGACCATGGACCTGGAGGCCGACCTCGGCGTCGACTCCATCAAGCGCGTCCAGATCCTCGGTGCCCTGGGCGAGCGTTTCCCCGAACTCCCGGCGGTCGGCCCGGAGCAGGTCGCGGAACTGCGGACCCTGGCCGACGTGGTCGCCCACCTCACCGCCGCCCCGTCCACCGCCACCCAGGCCCCGGACATCAGCGGCGCCCTTGTGGAGATCGTCGCCGACAAGACCGGCTACCCCCCGGACATGGTCGACCTGACCATGGACCTGGAAGCGGACCTGGGTGTCGACTCGATCAAGCGCGTGCAGATCCTCGGCGCCTTGGGCGAGCGTTTCCCCGAGCTCCCGGCGGTCGGCCCGGAGCAGGTCGCGGAACTCCGCACCCTCGCCGACGTCATCACCTACCTCTCCGCAGGCGCACCCACCGGCGCCCCGGCTCCGGACATCAGCGCGGCCCTGGTCGGCATCGTGGCCGACAAGACCGGTTATCCGGTGGAGATGGTCGATCTGACCATGGACCTGGAAGCCGACCTGGGTGTCGACTCGATCAAGCGGGTGCAGATCCTCGGCACTCTCGGCGAGCGCTTCCCGTCGCTGCCCGCGGTGGGCCCGGAGCAGGTGGCGGAACTCCGCACCCTGGCCGACGTCATCGCGCACCTCACCGCTGGAGCGCCCGCCGCCACATCGGCTCCGGACGTCAAGTCGGCCCTGGTGGACATCGTGTCGGAGAAGACCGGTTATCCGGTGGAGATGGTCGATCTGACCATGGACCTGGAAGCCGATCTCGGTGTCGACTCGATCAAGCGCGTGCAGATCCTCGGCGCCTTGGGCGAGCGTTTCCCCGAACTCCCGGCGGTCGGCCCGGAGCAGGTCGCCGAACTGCGCACCCTCGCCGATGTCATCGCGCACCTCGGCGCCGGGCAGGCATCGGACGTCAAGCAGGCGCACCACACCTCGGCGGCGCCCGTGGCCGCACCGGCCCCGGACATCAAGTCGGCCCTGCTCGACATCGTCGCGGAGAAGACCGGCTACCCCGTCGAGATGATCGACCTCACCATGGACCTCGAAGCCGACCTCGGCGTCGACTCCATCAAGCGGGTCCAGATCCTCGGCACCCTCGGCGAGCGCTTCCCGTCGCTGCCCGCCGTCGGCCCCGAGCAGGTCGCCGAGCTCCGCACCCTCGCCGACGTCATCGGCTACTTCGGCGCCGAGGACGACCCCGAGGACGACCCCACCGCGCGCCGGGCGCACCTCGAACTCGTCCGCATCCCCCCGGTCGACGAGGCCGCGGGCGGCTACGCCGAGAACCCCGTCGCCGTCGTCAGCGCGGCCCCGCGGCACGCGGAGGCGTTGCGGGAACGCGGGTGGACGGTCGTCGGACCCGAGGAAGCGTCCACAGTGGACCAGATCGACCTCTGCCTGGTCGGCCTGCCCACCGACGCCACCTGGGCGGGCAACGTCGAGCTGCTCACCAGCCACCTCCTGCTCGCCAAGGACGTCGTCCCCGCGCTCCGGCGGACGATCGACCGCGGCACCCGCGCCGCCTTCGTCTCCGTGACCGCCCTCGACGGTGCGCTCGGCCACGAGGGCGCCGCCGCCCCGGCCGACGCGCTCGCCGGTGGGATCGCCGGGTTGGTCAAGACCCTGCGGCACGAGGTGCCCGGGCTGTTCTGCCGGGCCGTCGACACCAAGCTCGACGACCCCGAACTGGTCTGGCGGGAGATCAACGACGCCGCGGCCGAACCCGTCGAGGTCGGCATCGACAGCCTCGGCAACCGCTGGACCGCGGTGTTCAGCGAGCGGCCGGAGGGGCCCGCCGAACCGACCCTCGCGGACGACGACGTCATCGTCGTCACCGGTGGCGCCCGGGGCGTCACGGCCGCGTGCGTCCAGGCCCTGGCCACCCGGGGGCGCGGCGAGTTCGTCCTCCTCGGCCGCACCGCGCTGACCGAGCTCCCCGACTGGGCGCACGCCGACGACCTCAAGCCCCGGCTCATCGAGCAGATGCGCGCCGCGGGCCCGGTGACCCCCAAGGACGTCGACCGCCGCTACCACGAACTCCTGGCCCAGCGCGAGATCCACCAGACGCTGGCCGCGGTCGCGGAGCACGGTGTCCAGGTCCGCTACCTCGCCGTCGACATCACCGACGCCGACGCGGTCCGCGAAGCCCTCGACGGCATCCGGCCCACCGGGCTGGTGCACGGCGCGGGCGCGCTCGCCGACGCGGTGATCACCGACAAGACCCCCGAGCACCTGGCCAAGGTCCTGGGCCCCAAGCTCACCGGCCTGCGCGCGGTCCTCGACGCCGTCGACGAGTCCCGGCTGCGGCACATCGTCCTGTTCGCCTCCGTCGCGGGCGTCTACGGCAACACCGGCCAGGCCGACTACGCCGTCGCCAACGAGGCGCTCGGCAGGCTCGCCGCCACCTGGAAGCGGTCGGCCCCGCACCGCAGGGTCACCGCGATCAACTGGGGCGCCTGGGACGGCGGCATGGTGACGCCGGAGCTGTCCGAGCTGTTCAAGGCGCGCGGCATCCCGCTGCTGCCGGTCGCGACCGGGTCGGCCATGTTCGCCGAGCAGTTCGCCGACTCGCACCTGGGCGACATCGAGGTGCTCGTCGGCCCGGCCGCGCCGCTGGCCGAGACCGCCGCGCCGCGCCCGACCGCGCCGCTGCGCGCCCGCCGCGACGTGCGGGCCGTGGGCGGCGACCCGGTGATCGACGCGCACCGGATCGGCACGCACCCGGTGCTGCCCGCGTCCGCCGCGCTCGGCTGGATCGCCGGGGCGCTGGAGCGGGCCAACCCGGGCCTGCGGGTCGTCGAGGTGCGCGGCTTCGAGGTGCAGCGCGGCCTGGTGTTCGACGGTTCGCTGGCCCCCGAGTACTGGCTGGAGGCCACGGCGGGCGTCGTGGACGGCGACCGGCTGCTGGTCAACGCGTCGGTGGTGAGCGGCCAGCGGTCGCACTACCGCGGCACGTTCGTCCTGTCCGCCACGGTGGCCACGGCGCCGCGCGGCCGGGCCTACGAGGTCGGCGGCGGCACCCCGACGACGGCCTACGAGGACGCGGACCTCTTCCACGGCCCGCTGCTGCAAGGCGTGCGGCGCGTGCTGGAGCACGACCCGCGCCGCTTGGTCGCCGAGTGCGCCTTGGCGGACGAACCGGTCGGCTTCGGCGCGTACCGGTCGGCGCTGCACAGCCCGGTGCTCGGTGACGTGGTGCTCCAGGCCGCCGCCGTGCTGGGCGTCTGGTTCCTGGACGCGGGCTGCCTGCCGCTGTCGCTGGGCCGCTGGGAGTTCTTCGCCCCGCTGCCCGACACCACCCCGTTCATCGCGGTGGTCGACAACCTCCGCGACACCCAGATGACCGTGACCGTCGACGTGTCCATCCAGAGCCCGGACGGCCAACTCCTCCAGCGCGTGACCGACGTGTCCGTCGTGACGACCCCCGACATGCGCGACAAGTTCACCGAGGCCGTCACCCGCCGCACCACCCCGGAGCCCCGATGACCACCTTGACCTTCGACGGCACCCCCTTCGACTTCCTCCCCGGCGCCGCCACCACTTCCCCGACCACCACTTCCCCGACCACCAGTTCCCCGACCGACACCACGCCGACCGGCTCCGCCGTGACGATCCCCGCCTCGGCCACCCCGACCGGCTCAGCCGCGATGGCCTCCGCCCCGGCCGGCCCGACTGGTTCCGCCACGACGGTCTCCGCCGCGGCCACCCCGACCGCCGCGTCGCCGACCGGCTCCGCCCCGGCGACCGCGTGGACCACCGGCTATCCCCAGCCCACGGCCGCCCCCGCCGGGAAATCCCCCGATCCGGTGACGCCGTCGCCCGCCTCGCGGCCCCACACCCCGGCCCCCGCACCAGCGATTTCCCACGAAATCACCCCCCGGGCCTGGGGGACCCCCGAAATCAACGCTACTCCGGGGGACCGACAGAACCCGGGGTTCGACGACGAGGCCTGTGGACAACTCCGGCCCGCGCCCGGGGACCACGCCGCCCAGGTCGTGGCACGGCTGCGGGAAAGCCTGGTGGCCGCGCACGCCTCCGCGCTGGCCGCGCAGGAGGCCATGCAGTACGCGCGACTGGCCGAGGTGACCCGGTCCGCCGGGCTCCCCGCCCGGTACGCCGCGCCCCAGATCGACTCGCGGTCCAACGGGTCGGGCCCGCACGCCCAGCACGGCACGGCTCGGATCGCTTCCCCGCCCGCCGCGGACCAGCAGACCGCGCTCCCGGCCGCGGTCGTGCCCACCCCGATCCAGGGCCCCGCACGGCACTTCGTCGTCACGATCCAGCCCGACGCCGTCGTCGCCACCGAGATCACCGCCCCCGGCGAGCGCCGCTACCCCGAACCGGCCACCACCGAAGGCGCGTTCAAGGCCCTGGCCCGCACCACCGCCTCCGCCCTCACCCGCCAGGACCTCGACCACCTCCGCGCGGGTGCCATCGCCACCGTCTTCGGCCGCCCCTACGACCAGCAGGGCCTCAACCCCGAGATCCGCCTGCACACCCCCACCCACGGCGCCCTGACCCAGGTCACCCACACCACCCGCCGCGCGGGCGAGTGGAACCACGGGACGCTGCACGCCACCGCGCACCTCACCGACTTCACCGTCACCGCCGTCACCGAGGTCGCGCTGCAAGCCGCGCAGGTCATCGCGCTCAACCTGGGCCTGCACCTGTGCCTGCCCGACGCCGAGTTCACCGCCCAGGGCGCCGAGGTCGAACTGGCCGCCCCGGTCACCGGCGACGTCGACGTCGCCCTCGCACTGTCCGATCTGGACATGATCCCGCGCCCCCGCCTCACCGCCGAGGTCACCCTGCACGCCAACGGGATCACCGTCGCCAAGGTGCACGGCCTCAAGCTCGAGGTCCGCGAACGCCCCGGCGTGCCCATCGGGCCCGAGCAGGGCGGCGCCATCCCGCGCGACTTCGGCAGGCGCAACGCCGACGGGAAACCCGCGCTGCTCAACGAGTTCCACATGATCCACAGCTCGCGCGGCGACCTGGCCATCACCCTCGGCCCCGAGTTCGCGCGCACCGCGGGCCGCCGCGCCACCCGCATGCCCAGCGGCGGGCTCCGGCTCTGCGACCGGGTCATGCACGTCGACGGCGAGCGCCACAAGCTCGCCCGGGCCGCGGGTGACACCGAGTACGACTCGCCCGCCGACTCGTGGTACTACGCCGAGACCGCGAACGCCTCCATGCCCAACGTCATCTACATGGAGACCTCGCTGCAGTCCGCGCTGCTGCTCGGCTACTACCTCGGTGCCACCCTCACCGACCCCAACGACGACTTCAGCCTCCGCAACCTCGACGGCTCCGCCACCGTCCTGCGCGAGGTCGACCTGCGGGACAAGACCATCCAGCAGCACTCCGAGCTGACCAACACCAGCGTCCTCAGTGGAGCGGTGCTGCAGAGCTTCACCTACGAGCTGTCCGTCGACGGCGAGCCGTTCTACCGCGGCGAGTCCCTGTTCGGGTTCTTCAACGAGCGGGCGCTGGCCAACCAGACCGGCCTCGACGGCGGCGCGTACGTGCCCACCTGGTTGGAGCGCCAGGCCTCCGCTCCCCGGGTGCGCACCATCGCGGTGGGGCGGCGCGGGACCGACGGTCCCGCCCGCTCCACCGCGCACCTGCACCTGATCGACGAGGTCCAGGTCGTCGACGGCGGCGGCGACCACGGCCTCGGCTACCTGCGCGCGGTCAAGCCGATCCGCGAGACCGACTGGTTCTTCCGCCGCCACTTCCACCTCGACCCCGTGATGCCCGGCTCGCTCGGCGTCGAGGCGGTCATCCAGGCCATGCAGGAGTGGCTGGTCGACGCGGGCCTGGCCGACGGGCTCGTCGCGCCGGAGTTCGTCCTCCCGGCCGGTCTGCCGCTGTCCTGGCGCTACCGCGGCCAGATCCTGGCCACCGACGGGGAGATGACCCTCGAGGTGCACCTCAAGCGGGTCGAGCGCGGCGACCAGCGGGTCCGCGTCGTCGCCGACGCGAGCGTGTGGAAGCCCGGCATGCGCATCTACCAACTCGACGACGTCGCCGTGGAGTGCCGCGGCGTGGGGGCGAAATGACCGCGCTGACCCAACCCCTGGCCCGCACCGCCGCCGAGGTCTACTCGGTGCTCGCCGACCTGGAACGGCCCTGCTTCGTCGTGGCGCAGGGCGGGGTGGGCGCGACCAACGACGAGCGCGTCGCCCGCTCGTCCGGCACGGTCCTGGCCGCGGTCCCCCCGATGACCCCGGAACGCCTGGGCGCGCCGGACTTCACCCGCGACCACGGCGTCCGCCTGGCCTACATGGCGGGCGCCATGGCCAACGGCATCGCGTCCCCCCGGCTCGTCGCCGCCATGGCCCGCGCGGGCTACCTCGCCTCCTACGGCGCCGCCTCCACGGTCCCCGGACGCGTCGCCGAGGCCCTCCAGGAGATCGCCCGGGAAGCCCCGGGCGCGCCCTTCTCCTGCAACCTCATCCACAGCCCCAGCGAACTCGCCATGGAGCGCTCCACGGTGGACCTGTGCCTCGAGCACAAGGTCCGCTGCGTCGAGGCGTCGGCGTTCCTCGACCTGACACCGCAGATCGTCCGGTACCGGGCCAGCGGCCTGTCCCGCGAGCGCGGCGTCGAGAACCGGGTCATCGCCAAGGTTTCCCGCGCCGAGGTCGCCGAGCGCTTCATCCGCCCCGCCCCCGACTCCATCCTGCGCGGCCTGGTCGAGGCGGGTGACATCACGCACGAGCAGGCCGAGCTGGCCCGGTCCGTGCCGGTCGCCGACGACATCACGGCCGAGGCGGACTCCGGTGGTCACACCGACCGCCGCCCGCTCCCGGTCCTGCTGCCCGAACTCCTGCGCCTGCGCGACTCCCTCCAGTCCGCGCTCGGCTACGCCAAGCAGGTCCGCGTCGGCGCCGCGGGCGGCATCGGCACCCCGTCCGCCGCCTTCGCCGCGTTCGCGATGGGCGCCGCCTACGTGGTCACCGGCTCGGTCAACCAGTCCACCGTGGAGTCCGGCCAGTCGCCCGCGGTCAAGCGCCTGCTGGCCACCGCGGACGTCACCGACTGCGAGATGGCGCCGTCGTCGGACATGTTCGAGCTCGGCGTCGACGTGCAGGTCCTCAAGCGCGGCACGATGTTCGTCGGGCGCGCCAAGAAGCTGTTCGACCTCTACCGCCGCCACGACGGCATCGACTCGATCCCGCCCCGGGACCGGGCCGAGCTGGAGCAGAAGGTCTTCCGCCGCCCGCTGGAGGACGTCTGGGCCGACACGGTCGAGTACTTCAGCGCCCGTGACCCCGAGCAGGTCGCGCGCGCCGAGGGCAACGAGAAGCGCCGCATGGCGCTCATCTTCCGCTGGTACCTGGGCCTCTCCTCCCGGTGGAGCATGTCCGGCGACCCCGAGCGCGCCGCCGACTACCAGGTCTGGTGCGGGCCCGCCATGGGCGCGTTCAACTCCTGGGCCGCCGGGACGTTCCTGGCGCCGGTCGAGAACCGCGCGGTCGCCGACGTGGCCGCGCAGCTCATGCGCGGCGCCGCGTTCGCCGCCCGGGTCTCGGCGCTGACCGGCGCGGGCGTCCGGCTGCCCGCCGCGTGCACGACCTACCGCCCGGCTCCCTGAGGAGGACACGGTGACCGAACCCCGAGGATCGGTGTGGCTGCTCTGCCCGGGCTGCCGCGAGATGGTCTACGGCAGGCGCTTCGCCCGCGCGGCCAAGGTCTGCCCGCACTGCGGCCACCACGCCGTGCTCAACGCCCCCGAACGGCTCTCGCACCTGCTCGACGAGGGCTCGCTGCGGCTGCTCGACCTCGCGGTCGGTGACCACGACCCGCTGCGGTTCGTCGACTCCGTCGCCTACCCCGAGCGGCTGCGCACGGCCCGCTCCGCCACCGGTCTCGACGAGGCCGTGGTCTGCGCGCGCGGCACGATCGGCGGGCACGCGGTCATCGCCGCCGTCATGGACTTCCGCTTCCTGGGCGGCAGCCTGGGCGCGGCCGTCGGCGAGGCGATCACCCAGGCCGCCGAGACCGCGCTGCGCGAGCGCACACCGCTGCTGCTGGTCACCGCGTCCGGCGGGGCGCGGATGCAGGAGGGCGTCATCTCCCTCATGCAGATGGCCAAGACCAGCCAGGCGCTCGGCCAGCTCGACGAGGCGGGCATCCTCACGCTGACCCTGGTCACCGACCCGACCTTCGGCGGTGTCGCCGCGTCCTTCGCCACGCTCAGCGACGTCATCATCGCCGAACCCGGTGCGCGCCTCGGCTTCGCGGGCCCTCGGGTCATCGAGCAGACGATCCGGCAGAAGTTGCCCGAGGGCCTGCAGACTGCGGAGTTCCTGTTGGAGCACGGCATCGTCGACGTCATCCGGACCCGCGACCAGCTCCGCCCAACCATCGCCCGGATCCTCGCGGTCGCGTCTCGGCGCGGTGAGGCGAGTCCGGGCGAGGCCGGTCCCGAGCTGATCACCGATCCGGCCCACCTGCCGGAGCGGCACCCGTGGGAGGTCGTGCGGCTGGCCAGGACCCTCGGACGACCGACCACTGTGGACTACATCAACCTGGTCACGCACGGCTTCGTCGAACTCCACGGCGACCGGCGCGCGGCCGACTGCAAGGCGATCGTCGGCGGACTCGCCTACCTCGACGACATCCCCGTCGTCGTGGTCGGCACGCAGAAGGGCCGCACCGCCGCCGAACTGGCCGAGCGCAACTACGGCATGCCCAGCCCCGCCGGGTACCGGAAGGCCGCGCGGCTCATGCGGATCGCGGCCAAGCTCGGGCTGCCGCTGGTGACGTTCATCGACACGGCGGGCGCGTACCCGGGTGTCGACGCGGAAACCGACGGGCAGGCGGTCGCCATCGCGGAGAACCTGCGGCTCATGGCCGGTCTGCCGGTGCCGTCCGTCGCGGTGGTGACCG